>NZ_JAAZQI010000010.1:0-305510 GCF_012275345.1 Rhizobium sp. SG570
CCGGATGCGTAACGAAAGGCGCACGTCCGGTTCGGCGAGAGGCGATGAGAGACCACCCGCTGCGAGGCGGCTAGGCGCTCATCGCCTACTCTACCATTCTATGCCTCAGTCGAACAACGCGACAATCCCGAGCTTCGAGGCAAGCCGGTTGCGGTCGGCTATCCGGAAGCGCGTGGCGTGGTCGCCGCGGCGAGCTACGAGGCACGCAAATTCGGGGTGCATTCGGCCATGCCCTCGGTCACCGCCAAGCGAAAATGCCCTGAGCTGATCTTCGTGCCGCATCGCTTCGACGTCTATCGCGCCGTCTCGCAGCAGATTCGGGAGATCTTTGCGGACTATACACCTTTGATCGAGCCGCTATCCCTGGACGAGGCCTATCTCGACGTCACCGAAAACCTGAAAGGCATCGAGATCGCGACCGAGGTCGCCGAGCAGATCCGCGCCAGGATCAGGGCCGAGACTGGCCTCACCGCCTCGGCCGGCGTCTCCTACAACAAGTTCCTCGCCAAGATGGCCTCCGACCAGCGCAAGCCGGACGGTCTCTTCGTCATTACCCCGAAGAATGGGCCGGCCTTCGTCGAAGCCCTCCCCGTCAAGAAATTCCACGGCGTAGGGCCGGCGACGGCGGAGAAGATGCAAAAACTCGGGATCGAGACCGGCGCCGATCTGAAGGCGCGCGACCTTTCCTTCCTGCAGCAGCATTTTGGCAAGTCGGGACCGTATTTCTACTGGATCGCCCGCGGTGTCGACGAGCGCGAGGTCAACCCCGACCGCATTCGCAAATCGATCGGCGCCGAGGACACATTCCGCGAGGACATTCATGATCTCGAGACCGCTCGCGCCGGCCTGCAGCCGCTGATCGACAAGGTCTGGCGCTATTGCGAGGCCAATGGCATCCGCGGCAAGACCGTGACGCTGAAGGTGAAGTGGGACGATTTTACCCAGATCACACGGAGTAAGACCGTCGCCGCGCCGGTCGCCAGTGCCGCCGAAATCGCCGAGATCGTAGACTTGTTGGTGTCGCCGATCTTTCCCGTTCCGAGGGGGATTCGATTGCTTGGCGTGACGCTTTCCTCCCTCGATACGGCCGACGAAGGAAGCCAGCCCCAGCTCGCCCTTGCCCTTTGAGCAATCTAGCTAAGTTTAAACGAAAAGCCGGCCGCCGAATGAGCTGCGACAGGCTATTCTGGAAGCTCCGATCAACAGCTTGGAAAGGATGCCTGGCTCGGCCAGCCTTGCGCTACGATCAATCAATTCCCCCGCACGGCCCCCTCAAACGCCCTGGATACCTTCAGCCGGCTATCCCAATTGTCGGAGAACTGCTTTGCAATCTCCGGACTATCCGTGAAGGTGACATTCTCGGCATTCCGCTTTTGCGCTGCCGCCGTGAAATTATAGGAGCCTCCGATCACCAGATGCCCGTCGATCACGATGATCTTGTCATGGGCAATGGTCGGTTCGAAATCGATCCAAACCGGTACGCCGGCTGCTTCGAGCAGAGTCGCGCCAGAGTATTTCCGCTCGTTCACCTTATCGAGGATCGCCAGGACCTCGACGCCCCTCACCGCAGCTCGCTGGAGCGCGTGGATGATGGGCAGCGACGTGAAACCATATGCCTGAACGCGGATGGCGGATCTGGCTCGATCGATCTCCGCGACAATCCGGCCCTCGCACTGCTCTGCAGGCGTGAAGCAGACGCCAACTTCAGCCGTTACCGCCTGAGCAGCGTCGAGCGGACTGGCAAGGATCAGAGCCGCGATGGTGGCAACGGCGATTTTCATATCGTCTCCATAGCATTTCGAGAGTCATCTTGACTCAATCGCTCAACGTGAACATAATAAGAACAAACGAGGCTTAGCAAGCCTGAGTTTTCCAGAATTCTCATGGTTAAGACCGCCGTTGACCGGCGGAACGGAGACGTGCGCCATGCAAACGACCGCTTATACGATCACGCTCCACGACGCGGAGGTCTTCAGGGATCTCGTCACTTTCCTCGGTGAGGACGTCTTTGACCAGCGGCAGCGAAACGGCGCTATCGCCAAATCGGACGCGTTTCGGCGGCGGATTAGCGAAGCCCGAAGCGTGCTCAAGGGCATCGGCGCCTACGAGGGAGTGAACCTGAAGGAGAACCACAATGGATGACTTGATCTATCTGGAAGACGATGCTGACCCGTACGGCGACGAGCCCAAGCCGAAGGCGGACGTCATGACCATCAGCGGCGCCGATGCGATCGCCCTCCATGAATTCGTGCGCCACGTGAACATTCGCTGTTATGACGAACGGTTCAAGGATAGGGGGATGATGAAGTCGCGGGCCTTGCGCGATCAGCTCGACCGCATACGCGAGATCCTCCATACCTTGCTGGACTATCCCTATTTCGAGCCGTTCTACTATTGGTCCCCTCCTAGCGATATGCCTCCAGACCAGGCAGAACCGGAATTGATATCGGCAGTCGCGGATCGATCTGAAGTTCAATTCCACTCGGTCGGCATTTACCTCGCTCCTGACAGCATCCCAGTTGGTACGTTGGAAATCGCCGTTGACGATGAAACCGGCGAAGCATGCGGCATAGTCAGTACGAGGGGAATGACGAGCGCTGCGACATGGACGAAAGCTGGGGCGAGCCTGGACGAGACAATCAAGACCTTCGTCGACGCGATATCGATCGACAAGGATGCCCTCGTTGCCGTCAAATTAACGATGCCACCCCAGGCCTAGACGATGCCGTCAGCAAGGCGCTGATTAACTAGGATGTCTCACCGTTTTGGCGGTGGTCACTTTCTTGCGCGGCTTCTTCGGGATCACCCGGGCGAGAGCGTCCGTGCAGCCCGGCTGGGTGAAGTGGCAACTGACCGACGCTGGCGAGTGCCCGCCACCGCCCAGGCATGTCGATTGAGATTTCGTAAAATAGGGCGTCCGGCGCCCAGTCAGTCTCGCTGTGCCGGTGCCGCACGGCTTGTAGAAGGTTCCGACTTGCGTCTTGAGCCCGTATTCCTTGTAATATGTGACTTCATAATCGCGGCCAGCGGCTGCTTGCGCCTCACTACCGGCGACGATTCCCAACGTCGTTATGGCAAGAAAAAGACCGAACCTCATGGATACTCTCCCTTAGACAGGCGGCGATCGTGACAGGTTTGGATAGTTCTTGCACCATCTTTGAAATGTTTCATCGAGGCCATAGATCCCGTCAACGCATGTGAGGCAAGGCTGGGGTCTTGCAACGAGCTTTGTAAATCACGCTACGCGGTCGTGTCTGGTTTCCTCTTCATCCAGACCATCGATCTCATGAATTTACAGCTCCCCGTCTCCGATTCCGTGCCGACTCTCGCCGCGTCAGTCATCAGGAACCAAGTCATTCCTATTGTTCACTCGACGCCGTACAAAGAGCAACACAAATGCCAAACAGGCGGTAGCGTAGCCACTAACCAGATACGGTGCGGCCACCCCGGCAATCTCCGCTAATCCGGCCCCAAGTGGCGGGGCAGCCATCATCGCCGCTGCGCTGAGCCCTTCGCCTACCGCCGCAACGCGCCCTAAAAGTTCAAGTGGTGTCTCCTTCTGTAGCACCACTCGATAGGGAACGAAGAAACCTGCGCTGGCCAAACCTGTGGCAAATAGAAGTAGACAGAAGGCCGCAGCAGGAATCACGATATCGCCGCGCCCAACATGTCCCATGAAGGCAATTAGCAGACCTCCGACAAGGCCCGAAGCGATCATCAGTTGAAAAGGGTCACGTTGTCCAAAGAATTGTCCGAGAAGCAAAGCACCAATTACTCCGCCCGCGCCTGCGGATGCCACGGATGCCCCAAGTAAGGCGCTCGAAAATCCAATTTCTTTGACTAGGAGTGCAATGAGTCCGTCGTACAGGAATATTAGGAAATAGCCGAGGGCCATTGCCAGAATGGAGGTGGCAAGGATCGGCCTACGGCGAATGTGAACTAGGCCGTCGATAAACTCTTGGCCAAACTTCCCCCGAACCGCTCCCATCCGATCCGGGCGCAGACCGCTAGGCAGGCCAAGGAGAATCAAAGCCGCTATGAGCGACAAGCAAGCATTCACTAGGAAAATCTGCTGCAAGTCGAGGAATACGGTCAAAATTCCACCCAACGCCGGGCCGACAATTTTGGTCAGCTGGTTGATGACGTGGCTAAGACTATTTGCCGACAACAGTCGATCGTGGGTCGCAAGGAGTGGAATTGCAGCTTGCTTTGCGGGCGTAAACAAAGCGTCAGCGCTGGATTTAATGACAACGCATACAAGGAGTACTACCAGATTTGGCGCCAGAACAAACGCCGCCGTCGAAATAGCGCGTATAACGTTACTCGCAATTAACAGTGTTCGCTGATCGGCTCGGTCCACTAGAACGCCAACGGCGGGGGCTAGAACGACATACGGTAAGGCTAGCGCCAAAGTTAAACTCGCGACTGCTACTGGTCCAAGCTGCCATTGAAATGCCACGAGCGCGCTTAGCGCCACAAAGTCCAACCAATCGGCAAGATCAGAGGGGATCTGGGCGAAGAGCAGCCGTCGTAGTTTCGGCACAGTGAGGGGCGTAAGGCTATCAGGCAATCGTTGCAACGCGACCACCATCGATATTGATCTTCATCACAAGGCTGTTCCCTTACTTACCTCGAGCATCTCCTCGCCCGCAACCACAGATTATGATGGAGGATGGGGAATGGCACAATTGTCCAGTATGGCGGCACTGCCAACAATTCTGTCCCGCTTACGAAATATTCGCCCAAACCGTCGCGGCAGGAGACGACGTTTTCCACCTTGAGCCGCTCGGTCAGTTCGAGCTCGAGGCCGAACCGGACTTCGACATCGCCGCAATAGTTTGCCCAAAGTGAATTCCCCGAGCGAACTCTGGATCGCATCAGTGAATGCAGGCCCAAAGCGCATGGCTTCACCGCCTGTAATCACCATCTCGGGATTCAGCATGTTAATCGTGCCGGCGAGGTGTTGACCGATGCGAAAATCGCGTTCGTGTAGGAAGACGCCAGAGCGTGGGTATCTTGATCAGCCGAGGCTGCTCCTAACCCGTCGTTAGCGCGAGCTTCTTTCTGACAAAGTGTTTGACGGTCTGCCTCCATCGCCGGCTCCGAAAACATGTCGCTCCATGAGCGCCCCGGGTAATCAATGGTATAACCGACGAGCTTTCCGACGAGAGTCGCGAACGGCGGTCTTGAAGGGATCAGAACTTTCAACCCACTGATTTTTGTCAGGTAGCAGGCAGCGGATCAGTGCCTTCGTTTAGGATTGCGATATATCTGCGATAGCTGAAGACACGGCCACGTTTACGGCCTGTCACCTCCTCGACAATGCCCAAACGCTCCAAATCGGCGAGTGCCACGTTGACAGTGGGCGCAGACAGGCCGGTCATTTGAACAATCTGGTTTGCTGTATGAAAGGGATTTTGCTGAAAGAGCTCATGAATACGAAGGGCCGATCCAGCTCTGTCGCTCTTGCTCGTGATTTTCTCCCTGTCCTCCTTGAAAAGGTCGACGATCTGAGTGGCGGCTCCAAATGCCTGATTGGCAGTGTCGGCCACACCTGTCAGGAAGAAGTCTAGCCAAGCCTCCCAGTTTCCATGTTCACGGACCTCTTGTAGTAATCGATAATATTCCCTTCGATGGGCCTTGAGGTAAAGACTGAGGTATAGCAGTGGTTTGCGTAGAACGCCGTTCATGCAAAGGTACAAGGTCACAAGCAAGCGACCTATACGGCCATTGCCATCGAGAAATGGATGGATCGTTTCGAACTGGACATGTAGTAGGCCGGCTTTGATCAATGCCGGTAACCGGGATCGATCATCGTGCATAAAGCGCTCGAACGCATCCAGGCAGCTCGCCATTTCCGTCACGGGTGGCGGCACAAAGAGCGCATTACCGGGTCGTGTGCCTCCAATCCAATTCTGTGAGCGCCGAAATTCTCCGGGATCTTTGGTGCCCCCCCGCCCGCTTTGAAGCAGTCGTGCGTGCATCTCTCGGATCAGGCGCAATGACATTGGCAGCGTTTCCAAACGCTCCAAACCGTACATCATCGCATCAACGTAGTTGGAAACCTCACGAATATCATCGACCGGTTGCCCCGCTTGAGCTTCGGTTTCAAATCGCAAAAGATCCGAAAGCGTCGACTGTGTCCCCTCAATCTGCGAGGAAAGAACTGCTTCTTTTCTCACATACATGTAAAGGAACAGCTCCTGGCGCGGGAGCAGCATTGTGATACCATCCAGACGGCCGAGCGCACGCTCGGCCAGACTGAGGCGCTCCAGTAGCGAAAGCACATCGATGGGTGGCTCGGGCGGCAATGGCGGAGGCACAAACGCCCGCACTGTCTCGCTTGCTGCTGATGTTTTGACAAAATGGCCGAGGCGCGGGTTAGGACTGGAAACAGACATATGCTTAGTATGATTTCCATCCACTATTTAAGCAAGTGGCACTTTTTTTAAATAACAAACGACCTTAGATAAGCGCCCTTAATTAGTGGAGATCGTCCTCTCGACCTCAAGAGCAGACGCCAGATTCCGTGCCCACCATGCAATCTTGCTGACGATCGATATAGCCAACGTTGAAATGCCGCCTTCGCCATGCATATTTTGTTAATAGTCCGCTCCAATTTCCGCTCGCCCTCGGCATTGGTGCCTGGTGACGGAAGTGTCGAAATCCAAGGCATGTTGGCCCCGGCACCAGAGAATTTGCCTTCGGCTTTGATATTTGAGCAAAGCTAATGCTTAGCGTCCTCGGTCCTAGGACAACGGACGGAGATAAACAGTCAAGATATACAACATATAGTTGTCAAAATGAAGCTGATCAGCCTGCAAGATCAAAAACTCGCAAAGGGGACAGTCAGTTATCTATGATGGCGGCAATTGCGGCTTCTTGATCCGGATTCCATAGCCATCGCCGTCTTCCAGAATGAATTCTATACCAGCATCTTCCAACACCTGCCTTATGCCGTCCACAGTGCCATTTCGTAATTGTTCTCCTCGTTCCAACCGACTTATTGTCTGGGTTGAAACATTTGCTGCCTGCGCAAGTTCTCGAACTCCCCAGCCTAATGCTATACGGGCTAGTTTGCACTGAATGGCGTTCATTTCACAACCCTGTTGTGATTTCTCTTGCTCAATTGCACCGGCAACTGTACCCTCCTAAGCTGCTGTCGGCTGGCCTTGGTGTTTGCACCACCTCGGCCAGCCTAACCACAATCTAGCTATCTGGAGCTTGGATCATGGCTGATTCTGAGAATAGCAGAACTTTGCCTGCAATTAAGCGTAGAAAAGAAAATCCAGAGCGCGGCACGTCAGAAAACCTGCCGCACATTATCGACCGCCGAAACCTCCTCTCCGTCGCTTCGCGCTTATTGAACTCTCGCATCGAAGATCCTGACGGTCCGCGAACAGAGCCAGGCCCGACGCCCGTCAGAGAAATGTGGCCTCGCTGGTATGCGTGCCACCAACAGCGCGTGAGGGCCACCCGTCTTCGAGAAAAGCTGGAAAAGGAAATGCTCGACGAGGCCGGTGGTCTGCCGGTCGCGACGCTACGGAATGTTGGAATGGATGGCGCCGTCGAGGTTCAATCTTTTGCCGACATCAAACGAATGGCCTCTCAGCTCGATGCCGAACACCTGTCTCAGGCCCGAGCCGAACTTCGTCGGCGCCGGAGACGATGGAAGGAAGCGGATCGGCGATTGGGATACAGTGCCGCAGTCGCGCTCGAACAAGAACTCGCGGAACGAGCTGGAATATCCGGACGTGTCATGTGGATCACACGGCCCTCGTCGCTGACAGAAGTCACTGCGAAGCTCCATTGCCTCATCGTCATGCACGATCCCACCCTGAAGTTCGAAGATGCACCGTGGCCCGAGCTGCGGACGATGCTGAAGGATCTCATCCGCATTGCGGAGAAGTGCCGGCCAAAATCATGCAATGGATTTGCATACCCTGGAAAAAAAGCAGGCGTACGCGGCATTCTAAATTTGGCGATGCAGTACCAAGACGCAGCCAACAAGCTTGGCGAGGGCTCGTCCAAGCCCAACCAGGCACCACGGCGTCTTCTGGCGCTCCATGCGATGGAGCTTTATCTGAATGCATTCTTGCTCGCCAAAGGCGTGGACCCCGCAACGATCCGCGGTTTTCGGCACGACCTCGGCGAGCGGACGCGTTTGGCGTCTGAAGCTGGCCTTGTTCTGCGCAAGCGTACGGTGGCGCATCTGGCAACGCTTTCCGCAAGCAACGAGTATCACGTTGTCAGCTATGTCCCAGAGCTCATGTCCACGCTGTCACAGGTGAACCGAGTGATGGCGACTGTCGATGAGCTCTCACGGAAAGTGCGAAAGGCGTTGCGGGCATCGTCGTGATTACGCCTTACCCAGCCGGCGCTAGCTGGGTTTACCTCACGCCTGCAACATTTGGGTTGCTCTTGAACGGATATGAACCAACGACCCGCCATAATTTCGGATGCAAGGCGGTAAATAAAATGAGCCAGATCAAGCATCTGGTCTATTATGAGCTGTCCGGAAGGGGGCCGCAACCTGTCAGGCCGTTTCTTAGAGGCCAACGGGTAAAGCAGACGTTCTGCGTTGACAGGGACGGCACCACGTAGAGCCCTTAGCGGCCATTTGCGACAACCCTCGATACTGCGCTGAAGCTCCGCCGAATCGGCCATTCGCATACTCGCCTTCTGATCTTCGGTCGGGCGTAAGTAAATTGAATTTCTACGTGCAAACGGACTATTGGCGCGATAGGTAATGGAAAATAAGACCGTTTCGTGAGTTCCTGGCCCCATGTCCGATATTTCCAATCTGATCCTGTCCCTGACACCCGAAGATGGTTCCACCATTAGCAACGGGGCCATGCTAGCGCTGCTGCGCGAGCACATGCCGGACCTTGCCGAAGACGACTACATAGCCGCGCGCGATGCGCTGATCGATGAGGGCGTGCTGGGGCGTGGTAAGGGACGTGGCGGGTCGATCTTCCGTGTCACAGATGAACCGGACGATGAGGATGACGACCTGGACGAGGATGAGAGCGACGAGGACGACGGGTTCGAACTGACCCACACTGAAGAGGCCGCCTCGCGTCAGCGACGGGCCAAGGCCGGAAAGAAGGTCGCGCGCAGGCCGGACGGGCCGGTGCAGGTGCTGTCCTACCGCCACGGCGAGACGCGGGTGAACAACCCCGAGGTCGGGATGGTCCATGCCGGCACCGATCCGGATGGCGACAAGACGGTCTGGGCCTATGACCCGCACCTCGACCCGGTGCTGAACTTCGACTCTGCGCGCGCGGGGATCGAGAAGCTGATCGACGACGCGCTTGCCAGCGACGATCCCGAGCAGATGAAGGATGCATTGCAGGAGCTGAAGCGGCTGCAGGCGCCCTATCTCAATTGGACGGGCAAGGCGGAGCGGACGAGCTTTGAGGTCGATACCGTCTCGCTCCATGTTCATGAACGTGTGGATCCGGCGACGGTCCTCGCCAATGCGGCGAAGCGGCTGAAGGGCAAGAATGCCGCGGCGCAGTGGCAGCAGCCGGACCTGTTCGCGGCGCCGTTCGAGAACCTGCCGCTGCGCCAGGCGCTGGATTTCTATCACCACGAAAAGGGCTGGTCGAACCGGCTGGTGGCGGGGGACAGCCTCTTGGTAATGAACTCCCTCCTGACGAAGGAGAGCATGGGCAGCAAGGTTCAGATGATCTACATCGATCCGCCCTATGGCATCAAATACGGGTCGAATTTTCAGCCCTTCACCAACAAGCGCGATGTGAAGGACCGGTCAGACGACGACCTGACCCAGGAACCCGAGATGATCAAGGCGTTCCGGGACACTTGGGAACTCGGCATCCACTCCTATCTCACCTATCTGCGTGACCGGCTGGTGCTGGCGCGGGAATTGTTGACCGAGAGCGGGTCGGTGTTCGTGCAGATTTCGGATGAGAACGTGCACCACGTCCGTGAAATGATGGATGAAATTCTCGGCGTCGAGAATTTCTTGGGCATTATTTCATTTCGGAAAACCACCGGTCAGGCAGGAAACTTTCTTCCTGACACCAACGATTACATTGTCTGGTATGCGCGGAATAAAAACGCTGCCAAGTTTAATGTCATGTATCAGGAGCGCGAGGGCTTCGGATGGGTTAACTACGATTTCGTCCGGCACGATGAGATCGCCTATCGAAAGATGACGAAAGCAGAGAAGAGCGATCAGACCGCTTTGCCTGAGACTGCGATCGTCTACCGGCGCTCTCCGCTCACCTCTGCTTCCAGCAGCGAATCTACTCTCGTTCCGTTTGATGCGTTCGGGCAAACATTCAAGCCGGGAAAAGGTGGCTGGAAGACGAATTCCGAAGGACTGTCAAAGCTCCAGCGTAGCGGACGATTGGAAAGCTATGGCACCACTCTGGCGTTTCGCCGATACACAATTGATTTCCCGTTTTTCCCTTTCTCGAACAACTGGACGGACACTGCAAGCGGAGGATATGGTGCAGACAAAACCTACGTGGTTCAGACCAATGCTAAGGTCATCGAACGCTGCCTTCTGATGACCACTGATCCGGGCGATCTGGTGCTCGACCCGACCTGCGGCTCCGGCACCACTGCCTTCGTCGCCGAAAAATGGGGGCGGCGCTGGATCACCTGCGACACCAGCCGCGTGGCGATCACGCTGGCCAAGCAGCGGCTGATGACCGCGAGCTTCGACTACTACGCGCTCCGCTATCCGCATGAGGGGCTCGGTGGTGGTTTCGACTATGAAACCGTGCCGCATATCACGCTGAAAAGCATCGCCAACAACCCCGACATCGATATGATCTGGGACGAAGACCGCCCAAAGATCGCGGCGGCGCTGGCCGACCTCAACACCGCCCTGACCGCCAGCCCGCCGAAACCACTCAAGCCCACGCAGGGCGTGCGCAAGGGCAAGTCGGTGGATTTCGCCAAGGGCGAGACCCTGCACGAATGGGAGGTTCCCTTCGACTGGCCGGGCGACTGGCCCGAGCCCGCCCACACGTCGTTCGACGCCTTCCATGCCGCCCGTCAGGCGATGCAGCGCCGGATGGACCAGTCCATCGCCGACCATGCCGAGCAGGAGACGCTTTACGACAAGCCGCGCATCGACCGATCCAAGCTGCGCATCTGCGGGCCATTCTCGGTCGAGGCGGTGCCGGCGCCGACTGTCCTGTCGCTGGACGACAGCATCCCGCCGCAAGAGGCCAATGAGACTGTCGCCCGTTCCGGCGAAACCTCGCGCCAGGCGCTGTGGCGCGACGAGCTTCTGAAGACCGGGGTGCGCGGCAAGGGCGGCGCCATGCTGCGCTTTGCCGAGTTCGAGACGCTGCCGGGGCTGAAGCACATCCACGCCAGCGGATCGCTGACTGATTCGGGCGAGCGTGTCGTCGTCAGCTTCGGCCCCGAACATGCGGCGCTGGAACAACGGCAGGTGGAACTGGCGCTGACCGAGGCCGAGACGCTGCGCCCGTCACCCAAATTCATCCTGTTCTGCGCCTTCACCTTCGACCCGGAGGCCGCGAAGGACATCGACGAGGTGAACTGGCCGGGCGTAACGCTGCTCAAGGCGCAGATGAACACCGACCTTTTGACCGAAGACTTGAAGAAGGGCCGCAGTTCCAACCAGTCCTTCTGGCTGATGGGCCAGCCCGATGTGGACCTGCGCAAGCGCAAGGACGGGCTGTGGGAGGTTCAGGTCAACGGTTTCGACTATTTCGATCCGCGCAAGGGCGATCTGGTCTCGGGCGGCACCAAGCAGATCGCCATGTGGTCGCTTGACGTGGATTACGACAACCGATCCTTGATGCCGCATCAGGTGTTCTTCCCGATGGCGGATGCGAAGGGCGGCTGGAACCGCCTGCGCAAGACCGTGAGGGCAGAGCTGGACGAAGACATGCTGGAGCAGTTCCACGGCACCGTCTCGCTGCCCTTCGAAGCGGGCGAGAACCGTCGCATCGCGGTCAAGATCGTGGACGACCGCGGGATCGAGTCGCTCAAGATCATGTCGCTGGAGGGATAAGCCCATGTCCCTCATCATCAATTCGCCCTTCGTCTGCCCGGCGCAGCATTGGGTCGAGGCCAAGGGCGGCAAGCTGGAGATCAAGCCCGAGCGGCGACCGGCAAGCTACGAGGTCTTTGACGCGCGTAACAACACCAAGCGCACCGATGTGCTGGTTCTGGTGAACACGATCCGCACCCGCGTGGATCAGTGGCGCGAAGACGGCTGGCCCGGCGTGACCATCGTCACCCGCAAACTGTTGGAGCACTGGCACGACCGCGAAGCGCGACAGCATCCGTTCTATTTCTGCCAGCTTGAGGCCATCGAGACGCTGATCTGGTGGGTCGAAGGCGCCGAGGCCTATAAACAGGGCATCGCGATCCCAGGCGATGGTGGCGTCTGGGAGCGGCTCTGCAACAAGATGGCGACGGGCGCGGGCAAGACCACGGTGATGGCGATGATCATCACGTGGCAGGTGCTGAACGCCCTGACCTATCCTAAGCGGAACAAGGATTTCAGCCGCGCCGTGTTCATTGTGGCGCCCGGCCTGACGGTGAAGGAACGGCTGCGGGTGCTGATGCCCAGCGAGGGCAGCTATTACGACGAATTCAACCTGTGCCCGTCCGAGGCCCTGCGCCAGAAGCTGAACCAGGCGGAGGTGATGATCGAGAACTGGCACACGCTGATGCCGCTGAAGGAAGCGGACCGCTCGGTGGTGAAGAAGGGGCGCGAATCCGACGAGGCCTTCACACGGCGCGTGCTGGGCAAGCTGGCGGCGCACAAGGACATCATCGTCATCAACGACGAGGCGCACCACGCCTATCGTAAGCCGCCCGAGGTGAAGATTAGCAAGAAGCATGCCGAGGAGCATGGCATCGACCTCGACGAGGCAACGCGCTGGATTGAGGGGCTCGACCGCATCCACAAGACCCGGCGCATCCAGCGCTGCTTCGACCTGTCGGCCACGCCCTTCGCGCCGACGGGTAAGAAGAGCACCGATACGGCGCTGTTCGACTGGATCATCTCGGATTTTGGCCTGAACGACGCGATCGAGGCCGGGCTGGTGAAGACTCCGCGCGTGGTGGTCAGGGACGATGCGGTTCCGGATGCGAAGACGCTGCGCTCGAAACTCTACCACATTTACCGCGACCCGACCGTTTCCGAAGATCTGAGCCGCAAGGCCAAAGCGCATGAGGCGCTGCCAAAGCTGGTCCAGGACGCCTATACGCTGCTCGGCGCCGACTGGCGGGAAACCCGGGCGCAATGGCAGGAGGCCGGGCATCATGCCCCGCCGGTCATGCTGACGGTCTGCAACCGCACCGAAACCGCAGCCCGCATCGAGACCTATTTCAACAAGGGCGATGCGCACTGGCCGGAATTGCACGCGCCGACCCGGACGCTCCGGGTCGATTCCAAGGTGCTGGAGAAGGCTGAGATCGGCGAGACCGCGACCTCCGACAAGGATTACGAGGCGCGACTGAAGGCAATCATCGACGCTGCGACCATCCCCGAGACCCGCCGCCAGCAGTTCCGCGCCCTGAAGAAGGAAGAACTGCTGCGTGAGATCGTGGACAACGTCGGAAAGCGGGGTGCGGCCGGACAGGATCTGCAGAATGTTATATCGGTTGCGATGCTGTCGGAGGGATGGGACGCCAAGAACGTCACGCATATCATGGGTCTCCGGGCCTTCACTTCGCAGTTGCTCTGCGAACAGGTCGTCGGGCGCGGATTGCGTCGGGTGTCCTATGACACGGACGATAATGGTCTGTTCCTGCCCGAATACGTCAACGTTTTCGGTGTGCCGCTTTCCATTTCGGAAACAGGCGAAGGCGGGGAAGCTCCGCCGCCTCCGAAGCCGACCACCCAGATTGAAGTCCTGCCCGAGCGGGCCCACCTGGAACTTCGCTGGCCGAACGTGCTACGGGTTGAAACGGTCGTGAGACCGCAACTTTCCATGGACTGGAGCAAGGTAACACCGCTCGTGCTCGACCCTGCCAGCACGCCAATCAACGCTGAATTGGCCCCCGCGCTCGGCGGCGCGACCGACATGGGCAAGGTGACAGCCATCGACCTCGAGAAACTGCCTGACGGCTTTCGTCTGCAACGTCTCGTCTTTCAGGCCGCGCGGAAGGCCTTCGCCGAACTCGGCCACGGTTTTTCGGGTAACCACGAGTATCTTGCGGCGCAGTTGGTCAGGATCGTCGAGGCGTTCCTCGACTCCGACCGCCTCGACATTCCGTCGCTGTTCCACTCCGACCCGCTTCGGCGGCGGATTCTGATCGCACTGAACATCGACCTTGTCGTTCAGCATGTTCTGAGCAACGTGACCGAGCAGAACACGGAACGTCTGACGCCGGTGTTCGACGAGGAAAACCCGATCGGCGCCACCGGCCAGATGCGGACCTGGTACACCACCAAACCGTGCTTTCCGACCACCAAGTCGCATATCAGCCACCTGGTTGGGGATTCATCCTGGGAGGGACATGCAGCGAACATCTTCGAGAAGCGCGACGACGTCATCGCCTACGCCAAAAACGATCATCTCGGCTTCCAGATCTACTACATGTGGGCCGGTTCACGGCGACGGTATGTTCCGGATTTCCTCGTCCGCCTTACAGGTGGGACGATGCTGGCGCTGGAAGTCAAGGGCACTGACAGCCCGCAGGACAAGGCAAAAAGGCGAGCGCTCGACGAGTGGATCAAGGCAATCAATACTTCGGGTGGCTTCGGTCGCTGGGATTGGGACGTAGCGTTTGCTCCCCATCAAATTGAGGACATTATCCAGAGGAGAGCGGGCCATCGGTTTGCCGCCCATTCCCTAGTCAGGCTGCGGCGTGCATTCACGGCCGCGAGAATCGATATTCCCGCAGGCACCGAAGGAGTCATCGTCGATAGCTATCCGTCGCGAGATGCATACGAGGTTGAGGTTTCGCTTGCCCCGGCCCTGACAGTAACGGTTTTCGGGAGTGATCTGGAGCCGATCGATGCATGACACCCCGCCTCGGCAGCCACCAGACCAGCAATTGTGGATTGGGAACCCCCAAGACCTTCGCATCGCTGATAATAAGGTCGCTGACTACCTTCTCAACAGTAACCATCAAATAGGAGCGGCGAAGGCCAAATTTTTTGAAGGCGTTGGCCACAAACGTGAAGACATTGAGTCATTTAAGGAAACGATGCGAGAGCACGCTGCTTGCAATCCTATCGCTTCAGTAGAGAAACATGCCTTCGGAACGAAGATGGTTGTTGACTGCTTTGTCGGGATGCCGAATGGCCGCGGTTATTGCATTAGGACGGTTTGGAATGATCACGGAGACGGCCTACCACCTATTTTGATTACCGCGCATCCAATCGAATCAGCCTAAGCAGGCGCTATTTCGGGACGAGGAATCAAACAACATCAACGCTGGGTGACTCGAATCAGCGCGCAATGGAGACCAATGACTAGGCGGGACCTCAACGGTTCCATCTGGCTGAACAAACTGCCATTCACTGACGGAGAATTATGGGCGTAATGAACCTATAGAAACAAACAGAGATTACTGAAACGAACGGCTGCTCTTAGAATTGGAGACTAGGCATCCGAAGGACCGCAATGGGGGCGCAAAGCCTTAGTTGTCTCGCCTTAACGGGAATAGAACCATCAACCCTGTTATTCCGAACTCCATCTGAAACGAATTTGTTGGGGAGGCCAAGTGGTTGGCTTGATTGTGATGACCGGGTTGGGTCCGGAGACGGACCAACCGGTCTTGGCGTGACGGTCGAGATCTGCAGATCTTGATAGAGATGCGGCCTGTAATCAAGCAGCCCTAACGATTTGCATACAGAGTCCCACGGAGCGATATTCAACCCGGACATTTTTGACGGGCCAGCCCGCACTGCAGGTGGGGCTCGAAGCGCTTTATCGCATTTGGTTACCTGCACTGGCTCAGCACCTTAGTCGTGTCAGGTAGTCCGCGCATAACCCTTCGTGCAGCCGCTGATACTCCTTGTCAGTTGCTTGATGCTAAAGGCATTGGGATGTCCCAGACGACCTCCGCCAGTTTACTCAGAAACTCCTGACGCTCTGTGACAGCTACCGCATTCCAAGTTTGCCAGCTTTCAAGCTTGCGCACGGTTGCCGTAATCCTGTCGTCCTTGCCCACCTCGTGCGCTGCAGCATCCGCCTGACACTTCGTTAGCAGAAATTTCGACTGCTCATACGCTACGATTTTTCCGGAATACCGGCCGTTCTGAAGCGCCCTGTTGATCGCTTTCTCGATGAGTAACAGGTTGCCGAGACACTGGCGAATATGAATATCGGCGGCACCCTCGCCAAACTCTTCCATAGCCTCGGAAGAAGCATTCGATGCCAAGATGTGCTCAATGTCGTTGCCGCCGGCCGTGTAGTCGGACAGGCGGTCGCGCGATGCACTCGGGCCGTATGCCTGTAGGTCGATGTGCTGCGTAAGCTTTGCCAGGAGATAGCGAAGACGGAAGCTGCGGAGCTGCCAGGTCTTCAGACCAAGCAATGTCCTCCGGAATTCAAGGGCCAGCGTTTGACGCTCGGCACGCAAGGTCTTCTCCAAAAACAGTTCGAACTGCGCATCACCGATTTTGTTGAGCTGATGAGCAGCTTCGATAATACGTCTTTCGTACTCTTTACCTGACGTGCCGGTCAGTAGCCAGACGAACATGGTTTTCTCCAGTTCGTCGGCAAGTTTGCTGAAAGTCGCAGGGGACAGCGAGCGACCAGCAAGCAGGAGAATAAAGTGCTGTTTTACGGACTTTCCGCCGAGGAGACGGATGTTGATGATTCCCGCCTCTTCTTCGCCAGATATGTTCAGGCCCTTTGAGAAGTGGGCATACGCCTTGGCAGCGTCAAGGAGCTTTCCGGCAAAAACGAGCGGTTTTTTCTCGTGATTGGTTTGCTCCGCGTTCTTCCGAAACCAATCGTAGATCGCGTCTTCACGAAGACTTCCATCTACGTCATGCGCCGCCAGCAGATAGTACCTCAAGAACCGTAGCGGCTTTTCGTTCGCCTGATAGATAGCATCGGTGAGCTGTTTCCACACAGCTTTCAGCTTGCTAAACTCCTCACCCCTCGCGTTCATGAAAAGAAGATTCTTGAGCAGGTCCATGGCGTCGAGGCCGACGCCGCGATCATTGATTGTCTCGAATATTTTCAACGCTACGGCTACGGTCGGAGTTTCGATCCGGATGATCTTCACCTTGTTGGTGAAGTAGCCGTAGAAACGGCGAACTTCGGCTGGATCGTTCTTAAGCGTGGTCTCAATGAATTCCTTGATTGTCTGATAGGCGTTGTAGAGATTTCGGATCGACCTTGTCCCACTGCTGGGGGCGTCGGTGCCTGCACCTTCCGCATACTTTCTGAGGACGTCGCCTGCATCTTCGTATTGAAGGTCAAGTCTTAGACTTTGCGTTGTCTCACCCTGCCAGTTGGTGGAGCTATAAATGATCTGTCCGGGAAGCTCCTCTGGAACTTCTGCCTTCAAAGCGACCAGCTTATCGCGGAGCGCGCATAATGTGAGATAGGCGGTTGTGGTTCGCTGCTGACCGTCAATGAGGTCGAAAACATCGCCTGCCTCGCGGCAAACAACGACGGTCCCGATGAAATACTCAGGCGCGTCGTTCTTACTGGCATTCTGGTACTCGTTGTAGATGTCGCTCAGAAATTGTTCGACCTCTTCGCCACCCTCACCGCGAGGGTCCGTCTCACCCCAAACGTACTCCCGCTGATAATCGGGAACGCGGTAAAAGTCTTGGAAAAGAGATTTAATGTTCCGGTCTTGCGGATCGATCTGTTTGTTCATGCATAAAGCCCCGTGTGATGATCTGCTTGTCCCCTTTCAGGACAAGATTAGTCAACTCCCCTACGCGTTAGCGCGCCCAGGCATTTCAAAAGCCCTTGGACGCAGAGTCACCGTGAATCAATGTGCCGACTAGCTCGGCCGGTGTTCCGGGATGAGGGTGGAACCACAACTCTATGGGAGTGATCGGCCCGTTGACTTTTGTGACAATCTCGATCGCTCGGGTGATCAGACGTTCTGGAAGTTCGCCATAGAACAGGTAAATAGCGCGATGGTAGCCTACGAGGCGACAGTATTCAGATAGCGTTAGAATATCCTTACATATGCCGCCAAGCCGCGCAGAACCAGGTTTCACCTCAATGATGGCATGATTGTTTTCCATCGATCCGGGGATGTGAACAAGCAGATCCGGCGACGCGAGACGGGCGCCGGTTGCCTTGATCAGAGCGTGTCCTTGTTTGTCTACTTCACCGTTCAACACGAACGCAGTGTCCGACGGCCAGATCTGCCGAAGTTGGTGATACAATTCATAGCAATATACGCGTTCGCGAAATTTAGGATCGCTTCCATGGACTGGTAGATGAAAGTAGAGGCCTCCGATGGAAGCCGTAGCCTGACAAAAAACGTCGTTAAGTTGCTGCACCTTAACCTCAACACTTTCGAGGAGATTGGCCGGCGTTGCGCCGGCGGCCATGGCTTATCTTTCAGGGATCGCGCGTCACTGGAGCCAATCGAAACATTGTGCCAACTACGGGCATATGGATCCAGAGTTCAGAGCAATGCCGTCCGGTGATTGATTCCACCGCACCTGCATAGGCAGCAAGTTGCGGCGCGTGGCCAACGGCTCGTTCTTCCCAAAGCTCGAAACGGCCGGGAAAGCTCTTGTGGTCGATAATAGCGAAATCAATCCCGGTTTCGACCAGCATATCAATGCGGCCCTTGAGAAGCTGATCGGCTGCGGGTGACGTGACGGGCACTTCAGCAATGCTCCTGGTCACCGGCCATCGGCCGCGGCGCCAGGTTGCTAGTCGGTCACTGGCGATAAGCGCATCATCTGCTTTGAAGCCAATCACGTTCCAACGCGTCAGGATAGACGACGCGTCGGCAAGGCGCTGACCTCGGTCGCGGTCTGGATCATCATAGCCGATTATGGAATGGAGCGCTTCGCCTAGCGCTGCAATGTCGGCGATCCCGTCAATCGGGAGCCTTCCGCCAAGGTCAACCCTTTCGACGATCTTCCAGCTTCCACCTTCCGCCTCGCTTGGTTTCAGGAACAAGGGCGGACGGACCTGCAATTCGAGTGTTCGCGTTCGAACGAAGGTGGGCGGCGCGTCACGCTCCGCGGCCACCCCGCTCGTCGCCAGAGCCCTTACGTCGATTGTGAAATTCCTATTCCCGATACCGATCTGGTTATCGTCGCTCTGGGGAGGAACGACATGCGCTGCGGCCTCCGGCGCATTGAGCAGGCTCAGCCAATTGAGGGGACCTTTCGCTGGCGGAGCAAAGATCAGATAGTCGCGGGCTCGCGTGGCGCCAACATAGAGAAGTCTGGTGTCTTCCTCGACAGCGCGTTGCAACGCGCGCCGCCCCGTCTCTGAGTTCGCGACTTCCACATCGATCGTGCTGCCTTTTCCGCTTTGACCATAAGGCCACGGCCAGAAGCGAATCCACCGCTCCGCCAGAGGGTTGCGCCAATCGAGGTCACCGGTCGTCTCGGCGACCGGCTCGAACAGCCGCGCTTTCGATTCCCAGGAAAGTCCGGTCAAGATAGTCATTGGCCATTCGAGGCCTTTCGATCCGTGGTAGGTCATGACCTGGATCGCATCGCTGGCAAGGCTCGGGGGCCGTTTCGGCTCCGCGCCGTCAAGCGCTAGCAGAAGTCCCTGCAGGGTCGCGGGCGAGCCGGATGCGGCGCACTCTTCCTCATAGGCACGCGAGAAGCCGCGCAAGGCCTCGAGGTCGTCGAAGCGCATAGCGGTATCGCCCCAGCTCTCGATATGGCTTAACAGTGCTGGTAACGCGAGTACGGCGTCAACCAGCTCGGCCGGCGTGAAATTGAGCAATTGAGCCGCAAGCCTATCAAGCGCATCCGATATCGGCACGGCTGCCCGGAGCGCTGCGTCGGCATCATCAGAGGTAGCAGCCTGGAGCCAAGCATCTGAGCCGGAATCATTGGCGAAGAAGCGGGCGAGTTCCGCGAGGGCAAGGCGATCCGTCGCGTCAGCCACGCGCCGACATGCGGCGAGCACGAATTCCACATGGGGTGTACGCGCAAGTCCCGATCGTTCAACTGCCACCGGAAGTCCAGCACGGCTAAGAGCGAGGGCAAAACGTCCGACATCGGTATTGGAACGGCAGAGAATGGCGATGTCACCTGGCGTGATTGGCCTGTGATCGCGCTTGTCGTCTCCAACAAGCCATTCATCGGCTTCGGCCAGACATTGCCGGATCCCCTCCGCGAGGGCCTGCGCCTGCTCATCAACTTTGCCGATCAGCCACCACCAGCCGACCGATGGCATGTCAAAGCCAGCGTCGGATCGCGCCGCGCCCGAAAACGCATGCTGCGCCGCCGGCAGTCCCATTCGTTCGAAGACCGGCGTAAACATCGCGTTGAAAAGGTCGACCAGGCTTTTGCGGCTTCGCCATGATTTGGACAGGACCGGATTGTCCTCGGGCTTTCCGCCAGCGCCGAGAAACGCAGCCTGGGTCAGCTCGGTGTCGGCGCCGCGAAAGCCGTAGATGGCCTGCTTCGGATCACCAACCCAGGTGCTCTCATCGACCAGTTCCCCAAGAAGTGTGAACACGGCAAGCTGCAAGGGACTCGAATCCTGGAACTCATCGACGAAGACACGGCTGACGCGTTCCTTGAGCCTTGCGGCCAGGTGAGGTGTTTTGAGGATGTCTAGCGCGAGAGCTTCCTGATCCGTAAAATCCAATAGCCCACGCTCGGCCTTCCAATCCTGGTAAGCGGTCAACGCCTCGGCGGCGCAATCAAACGTCTCCGTGATGAACTGCTCGCATTCGAACCGGAGCCGCGGATGCTCGCTGTGCCGCCCCGCCGCGGCGATAAGACGGGTCAATGCCTGATTATAAGGTTGCCCGTCTTTGGTGGGCGCGCATTTCACCTTGGTCAAACGCGCCCAAGTCGACCAACTGAGCGTTTCGCCGCGTAAAATGCGTTCATGCGCCGCTCTGATCGTTTCGACCGAATCCGCTCCCGTGCTGCTCACGATGGCCGGGCGCATTTCAAAGGCATCCTTCAACGCGTTGGCCAGTGCTGCGTCTAGGTCCGCGGCGTCTGCCGCAGGAGGTGGAAAGCATGCTAGAAAGGTCTCAATTGATCGCTGCGCCGACGAGGTTAGCTGGTCAGCCTCAATTCCATTTGCCCGCGCGAGGGTCACGATACTACGCACCGACCGGCGCCAGTCAGGCGGTTCTCCCGTCCCCGGCGCACGAGGATCATTGTAGCCGAAGTGGTCCGCGAGTTCGTTCAGGACTTCGGCACGTGCGGCGATTGCACCGTCCGCGGCCACGCTGAATAACAGCGACATGTTGGATTCACCGATGACATTGGTCGACGGCGAGCGCCCCAGGTCGATGGCAAATTCGCTGACGATTTGGCTGCAAACGGCGTTAACAGTGCCGAAGCGCGCACCGAGCAACTGGGCAGCTGCGTCCGCCTTGTCTTGCTCAAATAGTTTGGCGCGGGCGCGTTCGACAAGTTCATCCGCCGCCTTGATGGTGAACGTCGTCGCAAGGATCTGTTCGGGGGTACGCACCAGAACCTCGTCGGCGATGTCATTGACGATCCTCGTCGTCTTTCCGGCGCCAGCGGCGGCGGTAATGGTCGTCAGTCGCGACATCAAACAAGCTCCTCGTAGACGCGACAGAGGCCGCGCAAATTGCAGAAGCGGCAGGGTTCTTTCGCTGCATCAATCGCAAGCCCAGCAGGTCGCAGATCACCGGTATCGGGGAAACCGGCCGCAATCAGCGTCCCCTTCGTGGTGAGATCGTGCCAGAGACGCCAATCGTTTGTCACATGCCCAAGCGTAGCGAGGTCATCTATATCCGCTTCAATAGGATTGCCGGTCAGAATGGAGCCCGGACCGGCTACTATGCGTCGCTGGCGCAGCAGAAAATAGCCCCCCGGAGCACCCGTCCCGTCGCTGGCCGAAAGCCCGCGATAGATGGCTAGCTGGATGGCACGCCCGGACGCGACTTCCTCCCTATATCGCCGTTCAGAGCGGGTCCATTTGAGGTCCAGAACGGCGATCCGGTCGCCGCGACGAACCAGGAGGTCGAGTCTGCCCTGAAGCAGGAGCTGCCCCTGGATGCCTTCCCGATCGAGCTCCGACCCGACGATCTCCAGACCTTGAGCATGGAGCAGGCGAACGAGCGCCTCCAAGGCACGTGGCACCATTTCGCGAGCGGCCGCGAGTTCTCCGGCATGTTCGGGCTGGAGCAACGGTGCTGCGATCTCGGGAAGCAGGCTTTCGAAATGTCCAATAGCCGCCGTCCTGACACCGGCTTCGGCGGGTGGTGCACCCGGAAGGAGGAGTCGGCGAGCGATCTCGTGGGCGAGATTTCCGAAGAGCTGGTCGGTGCCTGGGATTTCTGCAAAACGACCCGGCCGAAGATTGAGAATATCCTGGGCGAACCAGCTCAATTGACAGTTCAACATCCGTGTCAACGAAGTCGCGCTCTCACGACGGGTGTCGGTGAGGCGTGTCGTTCCCGGCGGTATTGCCCAGACTGGAATCCCTGCTGGCGGCTGCGCTTGCCGTTCAACAAGCTGACGAGGAAGTATCCTGCCGGCGAGCACGGCATCAGGTTCACGCAGCAACCGTTCCGCCTTGAAGGTGATCGCCGATCCGCTTTCCCTCAAAAGAGGACGCAAACGATGCGCCATTGGATGAAGGGTTGTCTGCGCGTCGCGCGCAAGCGCCGGGCGCACGAGAATGAGGCTTCCAAGGGCACGCCGGATGACGCTGCTATGGGCGGCTTCGATCCGGCCCGCAATCGCCGGTGACGGGTCGATCTCCACTCCATTTGCCATGAGCGTTTCACGCTCTGCATTGTCCCATGGTAAGAGGGTGATCTTCTCGCCAGGACCGACAAAATGCCACCAGATGACGCGCTGGGCCGAGGACCACAATGCTCCCGGCGTCTTGACGGCACGGATAGCACCCGCTTCCGCAAAATGGTCCGGATTGGGAACGCCCTCCGACAAGACTTGCAAGACAACCCGCTCGAGTAGGAGGGCGGGAATGACCGAGAGCTCCAAGCGGCTCAGGGCGTCAGACACAGCGGCTGCAGCATTCGAGACTGCCATCAGCAAGCGGTCGCCCTCGCCACCGTCCGAACGCATCGCCCAAGCGGCCACTCTCCCGCAGATAGCCATCGCCTCCGACAGTGGCATCCCCTCGCCTCTCGCAAAGCGCCCGACCTCCGTCCATGCGCGCCATTCCGCAAGCGTCGTGTCGGTTTTCCGGCGCGCTGTATCCGCGTCGGATCGCGCATTGATTTCGAGCAGGCGATCCTCGATTTGGGCCCATGCTTCTCTCCAGACGCGGCCACCGACGCCTGGCTCTTCGCTGAGAGCACGAGCAAGCCGACGCGCAACCCAGGCCGCAACAGGAGGCCGCGGAAGGAGAAAAAGGTTCAAAAGCACGCGTGGGTCGAATGGCTGCCACGCGGCGGCAAAAGCCAGAGGAAGAACCTGCAGTGCTCCGCGCCAAGGTGATGAGGCGGAGAGCCCGAGAGCTGGAATGCCCCTCGCGCGCAAAGCATGGTCCAGGAGCGCTGTATCGCCCTCGGAAGCGAGAATGACGGTTCCGCGCAGGTCCTCCGACGGCAAGGCTGCTAACCAGTCGGCGGTCGTTTCAGCCGCCATGAGTTCCGTATCGGCTTCCACCATTGTAAAAGTGCCGTCGCCGGCTAGTGGCTGGACGGGCTCCCCTGACAGAACCCGCTGCACTATTCGCAAGTCGGAGCCCTCTTGCGCCAGTTCGGGCTGCTCATGTTGGAAGATGGTGACCCCGATGGATTCGAGAGCGTCAACGATGCATGCCCACAGTGGCGGCGAAAGATCCCGCCGGTCTGCCAAACCGAGTTGACGAATTCTCAAGCCAGGTCTTGTCTTGAGGACGTCGAGCAAAGCAATGGCGCGGTCTTCCAAGCCCGCCTGCAATGTTGGCTCGACTGCCTCTGCGGCAGCGAGATCATCGAGGCGATTGCTACCGATCTCCTTACCACGCCACCCACTGCCCACCAGCGTATCGCGCCATTCGAGGATAGTGCTGGCTGTAGACCAGGGATCCTTCGAAAATGATGAGGCCCAGAAACGATCGCCACCGCAAGAGCGAAGCTTTGCGAGATAAGTCGAAATGCGCACTGCCTTCGAAATGCTCGGCGTAAGCATTCCTAGCTGGGTTTCAAGCGTCTGGACCAGTCCGAGGGGACCGACAATGTCTTTATCCAGCGATCCGGTCGCATCATACGAATCTGGATATACTCGACCATCCGCTGCTAAGCCGAAAATGAGTTGCATTTGCCGATTCCCGATTATCCTACTACAGATTGCATGAACCCGGCTTTGCATGCGAGATCTGCCCTGCCTGAAACACAGATATTATTTCGCTCGTATTATTAGAAACTGAGGGCGGTCGATTCGAATGCCCTATTTCGAAAGGGAAGCGAATGCGGGCATTCGAGACAAGCGAGAGAGAATCATCCTCAATAGCATCAAGAACCACCAGAGCGCTTCTCCATTATTTCAGGATATACAGATGATCTAGTCTCGGCCGGGACGTATTCTGAGGTGCTTGACCACTTTCGGCGGCTTGGCAAAATATTTTCGATCAGTTTTTCCGATTCGGTCCTGCCAGGGGTTGTAGGAAGGCATGAGCGTTCTTGTCACAAGCAAACCTGGGCCGCTGAAAAGGCCCGTCCCGCTGACCCAGCACAAACGGAGCGGTGCGCCCTATGTCCGTTTCGCCGACGTGGAGAGCCAGATCACGGAAGTGATCCAATATCCCGTTTCCGAATGGACACGGATTGTCTTCGCTGACGCGAAACGTTGGAAAACTCAGACACTTGTCTATCTCTCGCGTCACGCCATGGACGAAGAGCAGGTTTTCGGGCCGCTCCTTGCGGAAATTTTCCGGCGAGCCAGTAGGGTGCTGGGCTATTTGGATAGAGTGTTCGATCCGACGACGTTGGAAGTGATTGACGCTGAGTTGGCCAAAATGCTCGCGGCGCTCATCGTGATCGAAAACCCCACACGTACTTCAGAATATCTCGAGATCGACTTCAAAGGGAAAGTCAAACAGCTCGCCGACAAGGTGGCTGCCGCCTACAAGGCCCACCCTTCACCGAACCAGATACTGATGTCGTCCAAGCATGGCGACCGGCCAGATCCCCTCGATGCAATTCCCTCCGATGATACCCCGTACACTCTATTGGCCGCGAAGGCGGATCGGGGTTTGATCCGCCGACTTTTGAGGGCGGAGACCGATCCGCGTCATCGCAAGGCGTTCGTCCTGCGCAAAATGCGCGGCTGGCCGATGTATGATGAAGATCCGAATATTCCGTCAGTACTGCGCCATTTTGGCTTCCGTCCCGAACAGCGCCGCACTGTCCAATATTGGATCGCACGCGCTGAAGACCAGATGCGCGAGGCCTACGGAGAAGAACAATGATGACAGATCCCACCATGACCTTCGATGACATCGTGACCTTTCTCCTGGAAGAGAAGGTTACTCCGACACACCAGCAGCTCGTCCAATGGATCGACCGGTATCCGCAATTCGCCGACGAGCTTTCTGACTATTTCGCGGAATGGGCGGTCCGAGAAGAAATGGGCGACGACGAGGTCATAGAATCCCGGTCGGAACGTTTCGCGAACATTGGCGTCAGCCATGCCCTGAACCTCCTGCATGCGCGCAAGCCAAAGGCCGTCCTCGTCCCTGCCGCCGAGGGTAAGACGACGACGCTGGCGCAGCTATGCAAGGGCGCAGGTCTTAGCCTGGCATCGCTCGCAGATCGTGTGCGTCTGGACGAGGAAATTCTGATGAAGTTGGACCTCTCTCGCATCGTGGTCGGCAGCATTCCAAGGCGTGTCGTCAGCATGCTGGCGACCACACTCGGCACCTCGGCTGCCGAGATCTGGCACATCCTTGCAGCATCACCTCGGCCAACGTCGAAGGGTGCCCTGCAAAAAAGTCAACGACGCGCCCAGGTAAAGACCGAGAGCTTCGAGGACGCCATTAGATCGTCAAGCTTGCCTTTGGAGCTCAGAAACGAGTGGCTCCGCTCGATCGATGAAGGAACTGGACCACCATGACCAGCTGGAATGAGGTTCGCTCGCAGGCGCGCCAGTGGCACGAGGAACTTGCCGGGGAAACTGGGGAACTGGTTCCGGCGAAAGTGCTCATCTTGCGTGCGCGGGAAAAGAGTAGCGTAACAATCAAGATGCTCTCGCCGGACAGCATCCTGCTCGATGGGGCACGGGCCACCTATGTCTCTGCCGAGGATCCGGAACCTGCCAAAATCCTCTGTGCGAACAATCTTGAAATCGAAGACGAAAATTTCTGCCTGGCGCATGAGTTCGGTCATCACCGCCTTCATGATGTGGCGGGGCACTGCACTCACGGCGATATCAACGAATGGACGCCCGCCGAGCCAGAGGGATCTGCCGTTGGTGAAAGCGATGCCTATAGCCCGAAGCAAAGGCGGGAGGCCCAGGCCAACCTCTTCGGGCGCGAATTTCTTCTTCCGCGCGACAAGCTCAGGACCAGGTTTCTGGCCGGCGGAACGACGGCCGCGCAGATCGCGCACGAACTAAAGGTGCCGGGACATCTCGTTCTTCAACAGCTTGCCGATGCGCTCCTTTTGCCTGACGACCCACCTGTCCGGCCGCATCGAAAGGAGCCTGATCCCGATGCCAGCCAGCTTAAGGCGATCACCGCGCCCGCAGGTCCTTATCAAGTGCGAGCAGGGCCTGGCACGGGCAAGACACGAACCCTCGTTAGCCGTGTGGCGCACTTGATCGACAAGGGGGAGGTTCCGAGCAGCATTCTCGCCCTCACATACTCGAATGACTCCGCGTTCGATCTTGCCTCGCGAATTCAGGCCACCATCGGGGATAAAAGCGCTGGCGTCTGGACCGGTACGTTTCACGCTTTTGGCTTGGAGACCTTGCGCCTGTATTGGTCCGATATCGGACCGAACGACGCGCCTAAGCTCGCGACCAGAACGGACCAATTGTTCCTCCTCGAGGAACTGATGCCCTCTCTCGACCTCGACCTTTATTTCGATCTTCATGAGCCGCTGCGAGGTCTCAAGTCCATTGTTGCTGCGATCAGCCGCGCGAAGGACGAAATCTGTAGTCCATCGAGATATGCTGAGCTGGCCAGTGCTATGATGGAGTCAGACCCCGATGCCTCCTTGAAAGCCTCCGAGGTGGCGCGAGTCTACGCAATCTATGACGATACGCTGCGCAAGCGAGGAATGGTTGACTTCGGTGACCTCATCATCCGCCCGATCGAGCTGTTCAAGGCACGGCCGGATATTGCCCAAGAAGTCCGCACAGCCTACCGCAATGTCCTGGTCGACGAATATCAGGACATGAACCGTGCGAGCGGTGAATTTCTGCGGCTACTGGCTGATCCGGAATATGGGCCGTGGGTCGTCGGCGACGTGAAGCAATCCATCTACCGTTTCCGTGGCGCTTCCCCTATCAACATGTCGAAATTCAGAGATCGTTTCAAGGCGCCGGAGCCTACGGACCTCGAGGTGAACTATCGCTCCGGCGGCCGGATCGTGTCGATCTTCGAGGCCTTCGGCAGAACGCTAAATCTCGCAGAAGGGTCCGGGAGCAAACCACTTCATCCAGACAGAGGATCTGACACAGGGGTCGTCGAATTCAATGTCGCCGCCTCACGCGAGGCCGAGCAACAGGGTATCGCGGCTCGCATCCAGCAAGAGGTCTCCAATGGAGGGGCTTATAGAGACCATGCAGTGTTGGCCCGGTCGCATGGCACGCTGGTCAGAGTGGCCGCCCATCTTGAACGGTCGGGCATTCCCAGCCTTTATTTCGGCGATTTCTTCGAACGACCGGAGATTCGTGATTTCCTGTCACTTCTTTCTGTTACAGCCGACCATGATGGCCTTGGCTTGATGCGCGTGGGCCAGTGGCCAAAATACGCGATACCTGCCACCGACATCATCGAGGTTCTTCACCGGGCAGCTGGCGGCGAGAAAAGCCTCCTCGCCATGCTCAAGGTAGGGATCGACCCGAGCGGCCTTTCCGACGAAGGTGTAGAGGGTCTAAAGCGCCTCGCTACGGACGTTGCCGACGTCGAATTCAAGACATCCCCACATTTTCTGCTGGCAGACTATCTTTTCAATAAAGGTGGCGCCTTGGCGCAAGGTCTAGTCGGAGATACGGTCATCGCTCAGCAGCGCCGACTCGCGATATACCAACTGCTCCAGATTGCCTTTGAGCACCATTCGGCCAAGGGAGATCCAAAGCGGGCGTTCCTGGACTACGTGCGCAGGCTTGAGATCCTTGATGAGGAAAAGGAATTTCGTAGGCTACCGGCCGCCGCCGCCGGGATCGACGCCGTGCGATTGATGACAGTCCACGCTAGCAAGGGGCTTGAGTTTCCGGTCGTCCATATTCCGAGCCTTAGCCCATCGCATTTTCCTCCCAACAATCGATATGATCCTTGCCCACCACCGCCTGGGATGATCGAAAGCGATCCATTGCTGACGACCGATGTGGAGGAGAAAAGCCTATTTTTCGTCGCGCTTTCGCGAGCCAAGGACGTATTGAGTTTGTCGCGATCAAACAGATACGGAGGCCAGCCACGGCCCAATCCCTCTCCGCTTCTGGATCCTATCAAGAACATGATTCCGAGGCCGAGTGCTCCAACCTGGGTTTCGGAGGGTAAGCAGGCTTCACCCTATCCTGGGCTCCAATCCGACATGACCGGGCTTGAGGAGATAACGGTCGAAGCACTCGAACGCTATGGCGAATGTCCGCGCAAATTTTACTATCAGGACATTTTAAAGCTGCGCTCCCGAACCGAGCGCGGGCCATACCTGCGGTTCATCTCGGTCGTGCGCTCGACTGTAAAGTGGTTGCAGGCCACGCCGTCGTCAGAATGGGGCGGCATGGGCCAGCAGTTTTCTGAAAACTGGCAAGAGCATGGGCCCGTCGATCATCCTCATGGCGTTCTTTATGAAAGAACAGCAATGCAAATGCTCGCGCTCGCCCAAAAGGAACTTGGCGCACCGGGCCTTCCGACCGCGTTGGGACTGGTCGTCGCCGGCAAGAAGGTCGTGGCCAGCGCCGATAATATCCAGTCTAGCGGGTCCGGAATCATCATTCAGCGGCTAAAGGCAGGCCGCCTCGCCAAGAAGGAGAAAATGCGAGTCCGCGACGCGCTGATCTATTCGATAGTTGCGAGGGAAAACCCGGGCTCGCGCGTTGGCTTCGAGCATGTCTCGTTGTGGACTGGTGAGCGGTCAAGTGGCGGCGCGGTCAATCATGACATAACCGGCGACATCGAGGACAGTTTTGAAGGTATTGCGCAAGGGCGCTTCGATCCTGTCACCTCAGACCGGAGCTGTCCGACGTGTCCGTATTATTTCATTTGTGCGGCCGACGGCGTCCGGCTTTCGGCGCCAGCAAAATAATTACCGGGAGCTTTTTCCGATAGGCGCGAAATGCCGGTTGTAGATGTCGTGCGGCAGAGAGCCGCGGCAACGCAAAAGGCAAAACAATGAACAAAATCACGCTTTTCGTCCAGTTCGAAGGCTCTTCCACCATCGAACTGATTGAACTTTCAGACACTGCAACCTTTGCTGATCTCATCCGCTCCGCCGTTGAGCGCGGCCTGCCGGATGACATCCGCAACGAAGCGCTCATCTTTCTTGAAGAGAAGGAAGATCCTCTCGATGCCGCTATTCCGCTGATTGCGCAGGGCGTCAAGCACAAGGATCGCGTCATTCTTCACCGTTGCAAGCGCGTGGAAGCAAGCGTTGCATTCAACGCACGTCTTGAGCAGCGCAAGTTCAACCCCGCCGCGACAGTGGGCCGCGTCAAGCGCTGGTTCGTGAAAGAAATCGGCATGACCCCGGTCGACGCTAGCGAGCATGTACTCCAGATCACTGGTACGAGCCATCGCCCCGATGAGGACGTGTCTATCGGTACCTTGGTGGCAAAGGGCACCTGCTCGGTGGAATTCACCCTTGTTCCGCGCAAGCGCGTAGAGGGCTAGTGCCATGAACGTGGCTTTTGTGTCTCCGGACCAGCGCTCGCTTATGGCAGATTTGGTTGGCGGTGCCTTCCTTCTCGGGGAACACTCAGGCCGGTGGCGTCTGATTGACGTGGCTTGGCCCTATGTCTTGATTGAGGTCGCGGCCGCGCCGCGGCCTCAATCACCAAACAGCTATTGCCTGCGCTTGAACTGCGCCGGCTATCCCCAAGCAGCTCCGACCGCCTGCCTTTGGGATCCGGGCAACAATCGCCCTCTCCCCTTTCACCAGTGGCCGTCCGGAATTAGCCGGGTTCCGGCGATCTTCCGCACCGATTGGAAGAACGGCAGTTGTCTTTACATCCCCTGCGATCGCGAGAGCTTCGCGGGACACGAGAACTGGCGACAGGAGCACGCCGACCTGATTTGGCGCCCGGAGGACGGCATCGCCCAATACCTTCGGGCTGTCCACGAACTGCTCAGTTCAGAAGACTACCGCGGAGTACGCCATGGATAGAATCAAGATTGTCATCCCTCGGGCGATTTGGCTCGCCGGTCTGGCCGAGCTTCATCGCCGTGGCGGTGAGCGCCACGAGTCGGGCGCCTTTCTGCTCGGAAAATCCGAGAAAGGAAAGCGTGTCGCGTCGCATTGGGTTTTCTACGACGAACTCGACCCTGACGCATATTCGACCGGCGTTTGCGTGCTCTACGGGGAGTCGTTCGACCGCCTGTGGTCGATCTGCCGAAAAGCCGGGCTTGCAGTCATAGCAGACGTTCACACCCATCCCGGCTCCCCTGCGCAAAGTCATTCGGATCGGACGAACCCCATGGTCTCGACATCCGGGCACATTGCACTAATCGTCCCCAATTTCGCACGTGGCCCGCACTGGCGCCATCAGCTCGGAATGTACCGGTATGAAGGCGATCACCAGTGGACAAATCTTAGTGGTTGGAGTGCGCGTGGCCTCCTCAAAACGGGAACCTTCAGATGACCATCGACCCTCGTCAAATTTCTCCGGACAATCTTCATCGCGGCGTCAAGATGGCGCTCGATACAGGCGAGGTCGCATCGGTGGCGGACGGATATGCCCTTTTTTCGCGCTATCGAGTCAATATCATCGCTGGGCCAGAGGTCGAAGCATCCCGGGCGCATCAGGTCGCCTTGCTTACGATGGTGAACACGGGCCGGCGATCCCTGCTCGGTGGCGTGCATGTAGCGGGTGCGCTGGATGTCCCGCTTTTGGTTGCTTTGCCCGGCGTGGGCGACACGCTGTCCCAAGCGGTCGCATCGCTCGGCGGAACCTGGGTCGACAAACCCCACGACGATTCGCCGACCATCATCCTGGGCAGCGCGACCCTTCCGACGACAGTCACTGTACCGTGTTTCGTTGCTACTTTTGATGGCTGGCGAGGCGGCGTCGGACCTGTCGGCGAATGCGAACGGCTCTCGGAGCGCGCGGATTCGACGCTTGGAGCCATCCTGGCCGGGGCGATCGCTATGAGCGAGATCTTTCAGAACCTGCGCGGTTACGTCCTTGCGGGCCATCGTACTGTTGGGATGTCGCTGTGGGACCCGGGAGCCCTGGACTGGCACGGCGGTGACGACGCTCCCGCGATCCAGGCAGCCCCGAGCAGGCTCTGGCTCATAGGTCTCGGACATCTGGGTCAGGCGTATTTGTGGACCATGGCTCTGTTAGACTTTGAACAGCCTGAGGCAGTCGAGATTACCCTTCAGGATTTTGACAGGCTCACCGAAGCGAATGATAGTACTTCCCTTCTTACGACTTTGGATCGCGTTGGCGAGAAAAAGACCCGCGTCATGGCGGAATGGTTGGAAGGACGCGGTTTCCAGACGCGTATCGTCGAACGAAAATTCGATGGCGACCTTCATCTTACCGACGACGATCCGCAGGTGGCATTGTGTGGCGTGGACAATCTCGAAGCCCGTGCTGCGCTCGACGAGGCCGGATTAAAGCTGGTAGTCGAGGCGGGCCTAGGGGCCGGGCCGGACGAATACGTTGCCGCTCGTATTCACTGTTTCCCGGCCAGCGTGACAAGCAGGTCCAAGTGGGGTGGTCTGGATCGAGATCGTGCCAAGGGCGAGGGACGCGCTTACGACACTCTTTTGGAATCCGGCGCCATCGACGCGTGCGGACTGGTTCAGTTGGCAACACGGACGGTCGGCGCACCCTTTGTCGGCCTCGTGGCCGCGTGCCTCGTTGTCGGCGAATTGCTCCGCAGGCTGCATGGCGGTCCGGAACTCGAGGTAATAGATCTATCCTTGAGGGCACCGAACCAGCGCATGGTTGTTCAGCTCGACAAGCCTAACCGTCCATGGAGCTATGGATTCACCACTGTGCGCTCTGTCGTATCGCCAAGTTAGTCGGAACATAGTCGCGCGCTAGATGTGACCCCATGCGCGAAACCTCCCCTCCCGGGCATTTCCCGCAGGCCGAGTTCCAACACGATCCGCCGCGGTGTCTGCGGCGTCACGTCGAGCGTTTTCGTCACCATCGCGGCCGACACCAGCGGTTTTATCCATCACAAGCTCAACCGATCCAGCAGTTCTAAAAGGTACGACGTTCCTTCCAGTTTTGGGTACATCATCGTCTTCGCCAGCGCCAGCCGATCATGTCCTTCAAGCCGATCTCGGCACCCTAGATCAGTGGCCGCGATCTTGTCCTTCAAATGCGAATTCGGGGTCACAACAAGATTAGTGCGAAATCGTACGTTTAGCCGAGAAAGGGATGGCCGAGATCGATATTCGTTCCAAAAACAGGAGCGCAAATAGCATGCCCCCTAAAACTTTTTATTCAGGATAGGCAGCAAACTCCGAAAACATGGGCGATTTTGGCTAGCGCTCGATTTCGCACTAATCTTGTTTTGCCCTTAGCTTGAGGCGTGAGGACTTACAACCCAATGTTCTCTTCCTCGCGAACGAAAATACGCTTGGGGGACGCGTTGATCGTTTCCACCGCCGCGCGATCTACGCCTGGCTGTGACGGATTTCATTTCTTGAACAGATCGACCACCTCTTCGGCAACGACCTGCTCGCTAAAGCCGGTTGTACGGAGAACCTTGACTTCGGCCTTCGTCGCGCCTGCGAACTGGTTGCGATCGATCTCAATTGCAGGAGTGGCGCGACCGACAGCGATCGTGTTCCAGTAATTGCTGTTGTCAGGTTTGACCTGAATCGAATAGGAAATACCCGGTTCCGCCTTGATCTGAGAGGCTTCCGCCAATGTCAGCGCACGACGATGAGGGGCATCTGCATTTGCCTTTCCAAGGCCCATCGTCACGGCGCTTTTGGTTTCAGGGAGCGCGCCGGCATCATATCGGCTCACTTCCTTACCATCGACGAGAAGAAGGATTGAGGACATCCCAGGCTTTACGGGGATGTCGGCCTGGATCATACCAACGTCTCCCCTCCCCTCCCCTTCACAGGACGAATGGCGAACCACGACTGGCTCCAGATAGAGCTGCTCACCTGATCCATCCGTTACCATCAGCTTGACTTGCTGATCAGGAGCAGCATCGCTCTCTACGGTGGTCGATGACGGATTGACGTAGAGAATCTTTCCTTCAGTTGCCTTGGTGTTTACAGTCGCGACAACATGGACAAAATCGCCAGTTACAATCGAGGGCATGTCGGCATCCTCATACGGTTGGAGGAATGAGCGCATCTTCTTCAACAAGGCGCCCGAGAATGGCTTGATAAGTATAAGGCGAAATCCACTGATTGTCCGCATATGTCATAATATCGTGATGATCACTGCCTGACAGGGCCTGCAATGGGAGCCCCAGGGTTGGATCGCCAACGTCTAAGCCGACAAAACGACCATCCGCAGTGCTGATGCAACCATCCGGATAGGGAAAGGTCTGATCACTTGCGTCTTGTTGGCCTGGGGGGAAGCCCGGGTGGTAGCGGCCAAAAGTGTGACCGAGTTCATGAGCGCCGTACCAATCCGCATAGGACGCGTCATGATCCCCAGCGAAGCCATTCGGTACGCCAGCTGGCCCCGACGCCACCACATCAGGCTGCGCGGTACCTGGGATCGAGAATGCCTTTCCGCGCATAAAATTGCGACCTGAATCGTCATCGACGAGCCCAAAATAATGAGTTCTCGGATCGACGCCGTTGCTGACTTCGCGACTTCGAAGAGCTGCGATCTGGGCGTTCGCAAGATCCGCAGTCGCTTCGTTCAAGGGCGCGCTAAAGTCGGCGTCAACCACAATCTGCGACCATTGAATTTCGGCTATCGGATAGGCTCTCAACAAGAACGACTTTAGGTAGGCGAAATGGATCGCCGCGGGCGAGACGTCTGCGGTACCGTTTTTGTAGCGGAGACCTATCACCCTTATTCTCAAGGGTGGCGCTGGCGCGAACGTAACGGCCTTGGAGATAACCCCAATTGGCAGATCTCCTCCCCCCGGCTGGAATATTCTGCTTATTCGAATGTTGAGATCGCCCGATACAATTGCTTCTGGAGGCAAAATGAAATTCAGGCTCTGTGCGATGTCGTTACGCTGGCCGTCCATCGACATGGGCTTGGAGGGAGTGACACTCACGGTCGCCAGTCCAGGAAGGTAAGTTTCCGCTCCGCCACGGTTCCATGCAATCTCGCCGGCGATCTTCCCCGCTCGCCCGACGGAGGTCGAATCGATATAGACCCTCACTACCGTCGTCTTGTTCGCGATGAGCTTGACGCTGCCCTGGACATCCTGAATGCATTGGACGACTTCCAAACCAAGAATATTGATGTTGCCTGTAGGGCCAGCCGCAACCATCGAAGAAGGACGTCGACGATAAGGTCGCGGATACCCCAGGGCTTGCTTGGCATTTTTAGCCATGTCGCACTCCTTCCTCTCGTTGCCGATCCAAAAGGCCCACGGTTTAATCAGTTGAATGCGCCGGGTGCCGTTTCACTGCTTGCCGGGGTCGCTCGGAGACCGCTTGAGGAAAGCAACGCGGCATTGCCTAGCGCTCCCTTCATCGCCCCGTTCCCCGACCTCCAGCTCGTTTTGCTCGACTGGCGCCGCGCCCAGAATTCGTTGCGATAAAAGCGTTTCTCGAGGGCGTAGCAGGCGGTTAAGTTACTCCGATAAGTGGTCACAATGCCTCGTATCGTGTTTTCGTAGTTCGCCAATGCCGCGGTGTCGTCTCTGCGAGACGCATCTGCCAGTGCTTCGCCGGCACTGATTCCAGTGAAGAGCGCATGGAACAAACCTTGGGACGAGAGTGGGTCAAAAGCGCAAGTCGCATCCCCGACGGCACACCAGCCAAGTCCATAGGAGTTTACCGAACTTTGACTCCGTGCGGATGCCCTCGCCACATCAGGAACCTGGTCGGATGCACAGGAGGCGAGGAGGTATGTCTCTTTCAACATTTCCAAGAAGCCCGATCGACTGCAGGCGCGTCGTGCCGTAGGCATGTCGGCATCCGTGTGGTAGGCTAGTATTCGTCTCCCATCCGCAGTTGCTCCTGCATACCACCAACCCTCCTCCACCGCTTCGGTGACGGTGAATGCAGAATAGGGGGCTGGGACGCCCCGTGGAACTCGAACGTATCGACAAACGAGCTTGTCGTGAGCGATTTGATCGACCCCGGCTCGCCGCACTGGCGGGAAGCCGCGGCGACCGTTCGCCAGAATAACGAACCGCGCGGCAATAGATTGTGGACCGTCTGCCGACTGAATTTGGGCAATCCATTCCAGCGGGTTCCGATCTAGATTCACGACTTGCCCGGGGGCAATGATGCGGACGCCTCTTCGCGTTGCCGCCTTGCGAAACATTCGCTCGAAGCGAATCCGGTCGAGGCTCCATCCTAGTCCGGAGGGGTCGAGAAAGCCGTCGCGAATTGTCGGTCTCGAGCTCCCCCAGCACGAGATGCTTCCAAGCGTCCTGGTGTGATTGTCCGAAAGAAATTCGTCCCATAGGGTCAACCGACGGATCATTCGCTCAGCAGAAGCCGGCAAGGTTTCCCCTATGCGCGGCACTGGCTCTGCAAGACGATCGATAATTACGACTGAGTGTTGCGCGCAAAGTGCCAACGCGGCCGAGCATCCAGCCACGCCTGCTCCTATTACCAGACAATCTACATTCACATCGTTCATGGCTAGGATCCCCTGTTCGTCTATTCTGGCGAACCGAAGGGGAAATTTCCTAAGCGCTCCTTGAAATCGCCGGTGATGACGGTCGCCTGAAGTGTTGGCCCGGCTGCCTGTGGTAGCTTGCCATCACTGACATAGACAGCAGCGGGAATAGCAACATCGCCCTCGACGCCCTTTCGGAGCTCAACCAGGCCCAAGCTTGGATAGTTGGTGAGCATCGCGCGGATCTGTGTGAGATAGTCGGAATCGCCGAGTCCTTCTTTGACCCAGTCAGTCCGCCTCTTAAATGCCTCAAGGCGTTCCTGGCGAGTGCGTGAGGGATCAGAGACGATTGAGTAGTCTGCCTGAGATAGAACCTGATTGGGTACGCGGGCAGGCCAGAATGTCGGGACAAAAGGACTATAGTCAGGGCCGTAGTCCGCTTGCGACCGGCAACTCGCGGTATCGGCGTGCCACGGTATCGCCATCCAGCGCGTCAACCATCCAGGCCTCTGACCATAGAGAGGGCCGTTCGATCTCAGCACCTCAAAAGGCGACAGAACGTCCCCTGTCGTCTCGATGACTTCGTCACTGCGTCGATGCTTCACGCGAAACGGAGCCATGTAGAGCGTGGAATGGCGCATTGGCCACGTCACCTCGCAACCGGGATGGAATGCGTCGGCCAAGCAAAATTCCAGGGCCGCGCGATCCAGCATGGCCGGGCGATCTGCCAGCGCAAGTTTCTCGATAGAATCCGGTTCGGGCAATGAGCCATGAAGGTCGGATTCGAATTTTCCATCGGCCCATTGCTTCAGGCAATACATCTGATTTTTCGCGAGCATGGTGTGTTGCCGTGGGGTCTGCGCGAACGGAATTTCCATCGCATCCCCGTAGAGCCAGGGCCAAACGGATGGAGACCATCCGTCCTTGTCGAAGTCGCGAAAGCTATTGAATATATCGTAGCGAAACGTAAGCGCCGCATCTGAAGGATCGGCCAGTCGCCCAATAAAATCGGGAGACATAAGGTCTGTAACACCGCCGTGTCCAAAGGCAGTAGCGAACCCGGCATTTACCCATTGCAGACCAGCAAGTCTCTGGAAAATCGGAAGTATATCGTGAACGAAAGACACGGTCGTCGGAAGGTTCATGGAACCTGAATCGATGAACACATCTTTCAGAAGGTCATACAAGGTCCTGACACTTTTGAGGTCAGGCGCGTAATTGGGGGGCGCGACGACGACCCAGGCAGGATCGACATGAAGATCCTTGCCTCCGATGGTGACATTGGCGGTTACAGCCCCGTCGCAGACGTCATCGTACCAGCCGTCATTATTTGCGAACGTCGTCAGCTGTGCGCCGTCGACACTACCGGCTTTTCCATGACCGCCCAAAACGATCAGGTGGCCGTCGTCGTCTGTGAAGGCTTCACCGAGATAGACACTCTGGCCCGCGAACGTTCCCTGAAGGATCGCAGGCGTCGGCTCGGGAGCGATAATGGTCTGCCTGCTCGGCCGGATCGCCAGCGATGCTCGATCCGGATAATCCTTGTTACGTCTTTGCGAAGGATCCGCGGTTGCTGCTTCTGGTATGTCGAGGGCAATTTGGAACTGATACCATGTGGCCTTTAGGTTCGCGACCTCCACGCCCCACTCAATCCGAGCGTTTTCAGCCGTCAGTTCAGCGACCGCCTCCCCCGCTCTGTTATACCCATAGATCCTGAACCTAGCCGCCTGGCGTTTGAGCGCCCCTGTCGCATCACGCCGATCCCCGGGAACTGACGGCAGTGGCGTAGAGGTCTCAGGGCCAATGAAGTATTCGTCCGGCGAATTGCCCACCCGAGCGATGCCGATAGCTGGGTGGATCTTCGCGGACACTATTTCCGTATCTTTGGCTTGGGGATACGAAACCGCCTCGCGCGCGTGGATCGGCTCTCCATCAGCTATCCCGTTGACTGCGCGGCGCAGCTCGGAAGACGCTTGGTATATAACTCGCCTGGCATCGGCTACACTGCCCTGTGGTTCGTGTTCACCACTGACGCGCCACGGATTGAATGCCAGGTTCTCCCCGTATTCGCTTTGACCGCGCGCATTGACGTCCTGGCTCGGGATAATGAGCGTCGCCACTTGCACAGGCGCGCTAACCTCTTCGCTCCAGCGAACTGTCGCCCGGTCGAGCGGCATTTCCGCGTCCGTGGTCTGAAACTGAATCAGGAAGCGAAAGCGGGTCTCGCCCTTCAAAACGCGGCTATGAAGGTCCGCGGCAAGATAGTTCGGATCCGCTTTGTCTGTCGGGCCATCGCTCGCGGGGGCGGATTCGACTTCAAGCTTGTATTTCGCAAGGCGGCCATTTCCGAAACGGTAGGGTAGGACGCTCCAGTAACTGGAGCTGAGCACGCTTTCGACCTCATGCTGCATATCCGCAAGTATCTGATCGGTCGTCGGATGCTCGCGGAGATATTCCTGATCGTGTCCTTCAAAACTCGCCTTGGTGAATTCACACATGGCAACAGCGTCATCCACGAAAAAAACGTCGTGATTTTGCAAGACGAAATCGAAGGTCCTATCAGCGGGATTTCCAATCAGCTTTTGCAAAGGAACGTCGAAAAGCTTGATCCCCACGCCGACCGTCGTCTTGAGATCGCGCAGCATCGGTACAGTGTCGCTCGAAAACCTTATCCAGGCAGGGAAGCTCGTGCCGCTCGCGAAAAGCCCGACGCGAAATTCGGCGGGCATACTGTCGAGAAGCTCGAAGCGGCCGCGGGCGACGCCGTGCTGCTTGAGGAATACTGGACGCCGTGCTGGTGCTTGGCCTCGCTGTAAACGCGGACCTATGGTCTGATCCACGAACATGGTTTTGAGAGCCCCGATCGGATCGGCCTTACAATCCAATGCGGTTGGTTCGGAAGTGGAAGTGTTACTCGGCATCCGTAGCTTCCTCGGTGTTCTGTTGAGTCTTGGCCGCACGTTCGATTTTTGGCTGATTTTGTTGCCCAAGGGGGCGCCCCGGAAGCTCGTCAGGCCAAACCCGCGTCGAACTCGGGACAGCCTGCGTTGATCCATCCGGCGATCTCAGCGATCTGCTGGTCGCTCATGAATGGTCCACCGGAAGGCATGCGATCGAACGGATTGCCTGCGAACTGGCCTTCCCCCTTGAGGGCGTGGATTATCTGAGACGATGCTGCGTCGCCGGGAAGCAGAATCCTCACCCCTCCGCCGACGCCAGGAACATTGCCCTGTGTAAACTCCTCGTAGCTCAGACTGCTCCAAAACTCCGCATGCGGCGCAAATTCCGCATCGACTCCAAGCGTCTTCAGGGTGTCGGAAATGAACGATTGCAGTTGAGCGTAATTTGAGATTGGCATCGCAAGCCTCATTTTCCGGAGGGGTTTTCTGCGCTCTGCATCAAGTCTTTCAAAGCTTGGAACTCATCGAGCTGCTGTTGCGGAATGGAAAGCTTTTTGGTGGTCGGAAATGCGCCTGATAACGTCTTCGACCTCGTGCGTGGCAACGATAGCGATGTGATCGACGGGCTGCCTGCTGCGACCTGCGTTGCCACTGCCAAAACCGACGGCCAAGCACGTGTGTTGAGCGACCAAAGAAAATCCGAGCTCGCTTTGGTCCTCGTGTGACAGTTCATGCAGCCGGTGGAAATCGATTTCTGATCGAAGGTTTCCATCGTTGTGTTGGCGAAACTCGTGGCGTCCGTACCCTGTCCGGGAAAGGTGTGATTGGGTCTGCCATCGAGCGATGGATCGCCGGCGGTTGTCGGCCATTGCGTGACGACAAGTTTATAGAACTGCCAAGGCCCACCGTTTTTCGCGAGCAACGCCCGATAGGCTTGGTTGGTTTTTTCGGTTTGCGGATGGACTGGCTTCAGCCGTTCGACGTTGAAGGGCGGTGGCGTCTCCACTGGCGGCGGAAATTTGTAAGGATTTTCATCCTTCGGCATTGGTACGCCGTCGTTCGCGTTGAAAGTCAAAGGAGCCAAGCTGTGTGGATCCGCAACATTATCGACCTGCTCGAAAGACGACCAGATCCACTGGGGCCGGCTGGCGGTCTTCTGCACGATATGCAGGCCTACCAATCCCACTCGTTTTTTGGAGCAGGTTTCGCTAGCGAGATCGAGCAGATACGCGTCCCGCGTATAAAAACGTTCGGGATGGCCTATTCCGGTCATATCAAGCCAGGATGCTTTTATATCAATAGCACCAGCGTCAAAAACGACGTTGTTCAGATTGCTTCGAAGATAGAGCTTGTCCTTGAATATCTTGTCAAACTCGTTCTCGTTGAAGGCAGTTTCGAACCTGATGTACGTCCTGTTCTGTGCGATAAGAGGTCCGACAAGATTGCCAAATCCAGCTTGGGCGAGGTTTTCGAACTTCGAGAAGGCTGCCAGAACCAATTCGCCCTTTTCAAGTTTGACGCCGCAAGGATTGTTCGTCCCAATCTCGAGCCAATCTGACGGTGCGGCACCTCCGGGTTGGAATACCTCCCAGTCCGATTTGAAGGTTTCGAAGACAACAGGCCTGCCCGAGGCGCCGAGCTCCGCTGCCGGATCCGGCTTCCCACGCTCTTCATCCTTGGCCGGCCATACAAGGCCAAGAAAAACGCGCCAGGAATAGTCGTCGAAGAAGTCGATCGGGTTGCCGTTGAACCCGGTTGGGATACAGACGTCGGCAAGCCCTTTTTCGCTGATTTTTGGAGTGGGCGCATTTGGAGCGCTCACCGGACATTGCTCAAGTTCTTGGGCTCGCACAAAGCGTGCGGGCGTGGCGAAGGTCAGGATTGCTAGGCAAATCTGGCACGACAAAAGCATCTTCATGAATTCGCGCATCATGCGCCCTCCGCCGAAGTCCTACAGGAATCGTCGCAGCGAACCGTCGCGCAAATTTCAAAATGCGCACCGGCCGGATGAAATAAAATTGGAATCCCTCTATCGGTTTATACTTGCATTTCTACAATGGGTTGTGAATACTGAATCTGAGGGAGAGAAAACTATTTTAATAAACCGCATAAACGATAGCCTAGCTAAGAAATAGTCGCCCCTATTAATTTAAGGGTTGTGGCGGCAGTTTCATGCGTTTTCGAGTGTTATCGGGGTCGTCAAACCGCCTCTAGGATAAAGCAACGAGCGAATTCATTGGCCAACCACCAAAACGCAGTGGTGACGAACATGACGTTTGACGGCACTCCAAGATTTCCCACGCGCAATTTTCCTTACCAACGGAGAGCGTCTGGCCTGTCTCGTGACGGGCTTGCCGATCCGCTGAACGACATTCCCCCCGACGCCGTCGCGCGCTTTATCCTAGGGATCGACGGAACGGCATCACTGCTCGATCCTGGAGCGGAAGCTTCGCCAGTCAACGATCCTTTCGCCAAATTGGTGCTTGCCCCTGGGCACCGGCCAAAGACCCTGCTCGAATTGTTGGCAATCCTTGACAGCATTGTCGGTACCGACGCGCTCCCAGAACAGCGGATCTATCGGGTCGCAGATGGCGGACAGATTGCTTGGACGGTCTCAACCGCGGATCTAGATCGCCACCTTCGGCTGGTGGTCACCCGTCACCGGGAACAAGACGCGGAGGTGTTCGTATCAACTGCGCCACCGTTCAATTCAAACTCCATTTTTTTGCAAGTTTTCGCCTGGGATCCGGTTGCTGGTGCCTATAATTTTTATGAGCGGCGCAATGGAACATGGTCCTGGGCCGGGAACTCGTGGCACTCTTTGGAACCACCAACAAGGGGGCGCGGTCCGTTCGACAGCCATGTGAATGGCGCGCCCGTCATGAAAGAACTGAAAGTGCCGTGGCTTCACTGGCACTCCCAAGCCTCGACAATCCAGGACGAGATTTTCGCTCCTGACGATCCTTTACGATCGGACACTCTCTACCACAGTTCACAGGTCAAAGGGGCGGAGGATCTCGAACATATCGTGCGCTCCGGTACATCCCGTTGGACGAAATCGCGGTTCGACCGCGATGCCCAAGATGGCGTCCTCGCAAATGCCCGGAGTTTCTTTCGACAGGTCGTTACAACGACCACCGTCAACCTCACGTCCTCTCCTCAACAGTCGGCGTCACTTGGTCCTGACGAGTTGCTTCGTTTGCCGATGACGTTCTTCGTTAATACGGACTGCCTGCTCGAAGAACTGAACATACCGGCCAACATCCAGCGCCTGAAAATTCCGGGATCGTTTTATTTGAATTGCCTTAATCAATATGCGGTCCAGCGGCAGGACGGGGGCGTGGTGGTACCGGGAGATGTCGATTTTGCCTTCGTCGTTCCGGAGCCGCCCCTTGAAGATCGTGTCATTCTAGCCGGCCTCATTGAACGGGGCGCCTTATCGCGACGCCTCGCAGCCTGTCTGCTTATGGTCGATTTCCAGAACCCAATCTTTTCCAGAAAACGAGAACATCTGCTTCAATTTTTCCCTGACCGAATGAAGCTGGATGGTACCGACGAGGCGTCCTTCGCGCAGGCTGTCCGTGATGGCGGAGGCGCTATCGGCGCAGAGTTCCTGTCGCTTTGGAGTGTTGATGCTGGAGGCTGGGAACAATCGTTCGCGACGATGATCGAGACATATTGGATGAAGCTCACCGAGAAGTTGGGCACGCAGGATGGTTTTGACGAGATCTTTCAACTGGCCGAATCCAGACGTCGGCAATTCCGTAAGCGTCCCCTGTCTGAATTCGGTCTGACCCTGCCGATCGCCAGTACCCTGGATATTCCCGTTTTTCTGCGCATAGACGCAGATGCCCATGTTTTACCCGACCCGGAGAAAGTGTGATGCCAAGCTTTGACCCGCCAGGATTCTTGCAGGACTTCAATCAGCAGCAACAAGAGGCGTGGAGTGACTGGATGTCGCAACAGCTCGATGATGCAAAGGCTGGACAGCCCGACGTGTACGACTTTGATGCTCCACGCCCACGATTCTTCAACGCCTCGAGAACGCCACTTGCTGCCGATGCTGTCGAGCAGGATATAAGCTGGACCGCGTTTCCACGATTGGTGGCAATTGACGCGGTAACGGATGAAGAGCGTTGGAAGACTGCTGATGGAAGCCGGGATGTTCAAGACGAATATTGTGAGTGGAGTGTAACCCGTCTGGCCGATGGGCGAATTTCTCGGGTCACTTTCACCTGTGAAGGGCCTGAATACTGGCAATTTCTTGCGGCAACAGAACCTGCCAAGGTTTTGCAGCTTTACCGTGATCACGTGGATCCAGCGGTTCAACAGAAGGACCTTTTAACCTCGGCGGGGACTTACAACCCGCGGAACAAGTGGAACAGCGGTACTTCCAAGGGAGCAATGCATCTGATTCAGCAGAACAACACTCTCGGTGCAGAGATCGAGCTTGCAGCTGGGGCGAGCAACACGCGTGCGCCCAAAGGGGCGCTTCTGACCAACGATCAGGACCTCATTAGGTGCGGTGCCTATGGTCAACCCGAGCGGCACAGCGATCCGACCATTGGTGGAGGTGTCAATGCGTTGGCGCGCAAGGACGCAGACATCTCGCTCGCTAATCCAGTTGGGATATATTTTGCTGGTTTGAACACGGCGGGTTGGGCAAGTCCCGATGGGACGCAACCGGCCCTCTTCTGGAAAATTACTCGTGGTACGGCTCAAAAGGCGGTGCGCGCTATTTTCGAAGTGCCCGCCGATCGAGGCTATTTGGTCAGCGACGTTACGATCAACGGAAAACCAATTCGATACGGTGGACAGATTGCCGATTTTATCTCGATGAAGTTGACCGGGGTGGCCATGAACATCGGCAAAAGTGTTCACCCTCCGATTGTTGGATGTAAGAGCAGGGTTGCTAAAACCTCCGGGCTTGCCAAGGTTGACGTCGCCTCGACGCTTCACCGACCTGCTGCTCCCACCCGATACTGAGGTCACGGTCGTTGACAGCCGCGCTCAAGTGAAAAGGCAGTCCGCCCGGATCCATCCGCCTAATTCGTCGGAGGGTTAGAGATCGTAAAGATCTTAAGAGGCGCTCCCTCGATCGAAATCGGAATATTTCCGGAAGTCTTCCAAGGATTATCTGCGATCGATTACTGAAACGTCTCTAGGATCTCCCAAAATGTCAGTAGAACTTCTCGCTTCATTCGAAAAATTATTCAGCATCCTGGAGAAGGTCAAGACACTGCCGACTGAGATCCCGGGACGTGGCAAACGGCTCTTCAAGGACGTCGTGAATCCCTCCAACGATGCCCTGCGTGAAGTGCACGTGAACTACACCGCGATCTTCAGTCATGCCCGAAATACAATCCGAAAGCTTGATTTTGAAAATTCGGGTGATCAAAAACTTGGTGTCCAAGACATTCTGAAAACCGCCGTTACGCAGATGCTCTGCGAGCGGGAGCCTTTGGAGGGGAAGCGCGATCTGCTGCGGTTCGAGAGCCAGGCTTTTGCCAGTAGCGTCGAGATACCTGTAATCCGTCGGTATCTGATAAGTATCTGCGATTACTTCGTCTTTGATGCGGACTACGCTCCGTTAACGTTCTCGCCTGAAGACAGGGACGGTTTCATCATCGGACTGATGGAAAAAGGCGGTCTTGCGAAATACGATACCCCCACGACGGGTTTTCTGAGGGGGATCCGGGACAAGGAAACTCTGCTAGATGGCATAGACGCTCTGAACGAAGCGATTTCAGCCTTAAACAACAAGTACGTTACAACCCAAGTCGCCTATCAGCGTGTGGTCGATCAGATCAAAATTTTCTAGATGAGAATCTGGCTCATCTACGTATGGGCAGTTATTTTCGCCCATCGTTTGATACAAAGTACGATAAAACGGCGGCCGGTACATTTAGGGGTATTGTTCAGCAGATCAGCCCGCACATGGCCTTACCCGGTTAGATTATCCCCCACGCCCTAAACCTCCCCCTGCCCGTCATCTCCCTGAGGCCGAGCTCCAAAACGATCCGCCGCGCCGCCTGCGGCGTCACGTCGAGCGTTTTCGCCACCATCCCGGCCGACACCAATGGCTTCGCCATGACGAGCTCGACCAGCTCCGGCAGTTTTGACGACGTCCGCCGCCCTTCGAGCTCTCGCTCAAACATCGTTCTCGCCAACGTCAGCCGGCCATGTTCTTTCATGCCGATCTCGGCCGCCGCCAACAAACCGTGGGCGATAGCCAGCAGCCGCGTCTCCCGATCGCGATGCCGGCGCCGATCAACGGGGATGGTTTTCAGGCCGAGATTGATGGCGGCGAGATGAATGCCGGTGGTGATGCCGGCTTGACGAAGGATCGACGCGCAAAGCAGCCGTCCAAGCCAGGGTGCATGTTGCAGCACCGACAATTCGTTCCAGGCATCGAGGGCAATCATCGCCTGCAGCACTGCCGGCAGATGTTCGGCCTGACGCAAGACGCTGCGCCACTCCTCAAGCCGGGCATCCTCGTCCCAGTCGAGATCGTAGACTAGTGGATCCTTTTCGGCACGCCCGCTCGCTGCTCCTGCGCGACCGGGCCGCGTTGCGTTCTCGATCGCAGCCTCCGATCGGGCGAGCACAGCATCGATCGCGGCATAGTCGACACCGGGCAGATCTTTGGCGTCGTCATCCTCCTCCCCCTCCCCTTCCGGATTTATCGGCGCCGCGGGGCGAATGACGACGGCAGTCTTCCCCTCGCCCGCGCCGGCCGAATTGATGTCCGATGTTTGTCGCAAGGCTCGGATACCCTCTGCGGACAAGGCCCAATCCGGCGACTGCGCGGCGATCCGCCGACGGGTGCGAAGCACGTCGCGGGCGATGGTGAGTTCGTGGGTTGGGGTGCGGGTATCGCGGGTGGCATCGTGCAGGACGAGGTCCTCGAGATGGACGAGCTCGCCGTCGATCCACAGGGACGCACAGGCGTCAGTGAATTGGGACCGTTCCAAGAAGCCCGCGCCGACGGGAGAACGGGCGATGCGCTCGTCCAGACGGGTGAGCGCCGTACCGGCGTCGAAAACCGGCCGCAACAGGGTGCTCATACTGATTCTTGCGAGATCGTAAGCCATTGAAATTATGGTAAATGATTTCTTACACGAACTCTATCTGAATATTACGATTCGCCACATAGTATGATCGATGGTTGATGGTCTAACCATCGATAAGTACAGGTTATCGATGGTGATATGGTTAGTCCTTGACCAACTTACGGAAACGGCCATACGATCGGGCAGAATGTTGAGAGTGGTGCAAATCACCGTCTGCTCGACGAGAAACACAAACTTTGGGGCATTCATCATGACCGTTACCGTCAAGGTCGCCGAAGCCAAAACCCATCTGTCGGAGCTGCTGGCGAAAGTCGAAGCCGGCGAAGAGGTGATCATCTCGCGCGGGAACACGCCTGTCGCCAGGCTTTCGCGTATCCGTCGCGACAACGACGTCGATGCGCTGATCGCCGAGATCAAGGCCCAGCGCGCTGGCCGGCAAGTCACCACACAGGACGAAATCCGCGAATGGCGTGATGAAGGAAGGCGCTACTAATGGCCTTCGTTCTCGATGCCTCCATCGCCGCCGCCTGGTTTCTTCCCGATGAGCAACAAGACGCCGCCGATCGACTGATATCGGAGATGCGTTCGACAGTGGGTCTCGTGCCGGCATTGTTCTGGTTCGAGACACGCAACCTGTTTCTGGTGGCCGAGCGACGTGGTCGGCTCAAGCAGGGCGAACCGCTGCTGCTGATGACACAGCTGCGAGGGCTGCCGCTGGAGGATGCGGGATCGGGAGGGGACGGCCTCGTCCTGGAACTGGCGACCCGTTACACGCTGACCGCATACGATGCGAGTTATGTCGCGCTAGCCAGAACGCAAGGTTTGCCTTTGGCGACCGGCGACCGGAAAATGGCGACCGCCGCCCGCGGTGAAGGGATCACCATCGTTGGGCCGCTCGAGCATGAGCACTGACCTGTCGCCCTCTGGAAACACCGTTTCAAAGCGTGCCGAAGAGCTCGATGCGCTCGACGCCATTCTGCCTGCATGATCGATTGGGGCGTTCGGACCAATCATTACACAAAGTGGAACGAACTGCGCGGCGTCCAACCGAGTTGGGCTGGCATACTGGCGGGTTACGAGAGACAAAGAACTGGGCCGATGTTCAGGGAGTAGCGGTAGTCCATGTCGAAGGAGACCACTTTATCCTCTACGATGCCGATTAACGGAATTTTCTATGATCCTGGTTAATCAGATGGCCCCGATCTGCACACTCGCCTCGTTCCTATGAGCTACCTTCCAGTGCAATCGCCAGATAATGGCGGATAAATCAGGCAGACGGTTCGTACTGGTGTCCTGCGTCCCCATCTGGAGCGGCGACCACAGCATCACGAGGGCCGCGACCTTGCCACCGCGAGGGGTCACCGTAGATAGTGGATATGCGGCCGAGAGTGATGCTGTGAAATTTCGATCCGGGCCTCCACCGAGAAGATGTTCTTCAGGAGGCTTTCCGTCAGAACTTCCTCCGGTATGCCAGAGGCCACGATCCTGCCCTGCTGCATGACGATCAGCGTGTCACAGAACATGGCGGCATGGTTGAGATCGTGCAGGGCGACGATGCTGGTGATCGGCAGGCCGGAGACGAGTCGCATCAGGCCGATCTGGTGCTGGATGTCGAGATGGTTCGTCGGCTCGTCGAGGATCAGTTCCTGCGGCGACTGAGCGAGCGCCCTTGCGATATGGGTGCGCTGTTTCTCGCCGCCCGATAGATTCTGCCAGCGCTCGTCGCGTTTCTCCGCCATGCCGGCACGCGCGAGCGCACTTTCGACCGCTTCTTCATCAGCCCTTGTCCAGCCCGAGAACATCGACCGGTGCGGAAACCTTCCGAGCTTAACGACATCGACGACCTTCAGATTGGCATTCGTCGTGGCATGCTGCTCGACGAAGGCAATGCGCCGGGCGATCGAGCGGCGGCTGATCGTGCCGATATCGCTGCGGTCGAGCGTGACGCGGCCGGCATGCGGCCGCTTCAGGCCGGCGAGAAGCCGCAGCAGCGAGGTCTTGCCCGAGCCGTTCGGTCCGAGCAGGCCGAGCATCCGGCCGGGCTGCGCCTCGAACGAAACGCCGTCCAAAATGGTCTTCCTGCCAATTTTCCAGGTGAGGTTGTCGGCCTTGATGCTCATGACGTGCGCTGGAACCGGTAGAGGATGATGGAGAAGAAGGGAACGCCGACCAGCGCAGTGACGACGCCGATCGGCAGGATCTGGTTCGGAATGAGGGCGCGGGCGGCGATGTCGGCGAGCACCATGAAGATCGCGCCCCCGACGGCGCAGGCAGGCAGCAGACGGATATGGAGCGGCCCGACGACAAAGCGGGCGACATGCGGCACGACGAGGCCGACGAAGCCGATCGACCCCACCATGCTGACTATCGTCGCCGTCATCATGGCGGTCAGAGCGAAGAGCACCAGGCGGGCGCGGCCGACATCGACGCCGAGCGAGGAGGCGGCCTCGTCGCCAAACGCGAAGGCGTCGAGCACGCGGGCATAGAACAGACAGGCGGCGAGGCCGAACCCGACGACGATCGAGACCAGTGCGAATTCCGGCCAGCGTACACCGCCGAAACTGCCGAGCAGCCAAAACATGACGTCGCGGGCCTGCTGTGCATTGGCCGATGTCGTGACGATATAGGAGGTCGAGGCATTGAAGAGCTGCGATGCGGCCACACCGGCAAGGATGGTGCGGTCGGCGCCACCGCGCGTGCCGTTCGACAGCAGCGCGACGAAGAAGAAGGCTGCGAAGGCCCCGGCGAAGGCCCCGGCTGATAGCGATACCGCGCCCGAGCCGACGCCTAAGATGACGATCGCCACGGCGCCGGTGGAGGCGCCGGCGGAGATGCCGAGCACATAGGGTTCGGCAAGCGGGTTGCGCAGCAGCGACTGCATGATCGCACCCGACAGAGCAAGGCCCGCGCCGCAGAAGGCGGCGACGAGCGCGCGGCTCAATCGATAATCCCAGATAACAGTCTCGTGGATGCGGTTCAGCTCGACCGCGGTCCATCCGAGCCGGTTGGTGACGGCCGAAAATGTGGTCGCAAGCGGGATCGGCAGGTCACCGATCCCCACGCTGACGCCGACGGCGATCGCGATCAGGCAGAGGGAGGCGAGCAGCAGTGCTATGACCGCTCCCAGTTGCCGGAAGACACTGCCCACTTCCGTCACTTCAGCAGACCGAGAGCCTTCAACTGCTCCGCCACCTGCTCGGCGCCGTAGATCGTGCGGATGGTCGGGTTCATCGCCTGGCCGTCCATGACGACGATCGCCTTGTTTTTGACTGCCGGGGTCTGGCTGACAGCCGGGTCGGTGTTCAGGAACTTGATCTTGGCCTCCGGCTTGTCGAGTTCCCAACGATTGCGGTCAAGACTGGCAACGACGATCACGTCAGGATTGGCGGCGATGATGCCTTCCCAGCCGATCGTCGGCCACTCCGCTTCCGCTGTTATCGCATTATGCCCGCCGAGCAGGTCGGCTATGAAGCCGGAGGCGCTGTTCTTGCCGCCGACATAGGCATCGGCCGACGGGCTGGGACTGGAGAACCAGAAGACGTAGGACAGGTTCACGCCGTCCTTGGAAACGCTGGAGCGAAGCTTGGCCTCACGCGCCTTGAAGTCGGCGATCAACGCCTGACCGCGATCGGCGACATCGAAAATCTCGGAGAGTTCCGCGATCTCCTTGTAGAGAAGATCCATGTTCCACAGCTCGCCACGGCTGCCGTACTGGTCCTTGACGTCCTTGGTGCTGAGGCAGGTGCTGGGCGAGAGATAGGTGGCGACACCGACCTTGTCGAAATCCTCGCGCTTGGCGATCTTGCTGTTCGGTCCGACCAGGCTCGGCAAGGCCACCGCCACGAAGTCGGGATTTTCGGCGAGCATCGACTCAAAGGTCGGCATTTCCAAGGTCAGGAGCTTGATTTTGGCATTGGCCTCGGCGAGCTGCGGCAGGATCTTGCTCGGCCAGAAAGCGGTGCCGACCATCTTGTCCTGAAGGCCGAGCAGAAGAAGAATTTCGGCGCTGTTCTGGCCAAGCCCAATTGCCCGCTCAGGCGCTTTCTGGAAGGTGACCTTGGCACCGCAATTGTCGATGGTCAATGGATAGCTGGTCGAGGCTGCGGACACTTCTGTCGTGGCGATGCCCAGAGCGGCGCAGAGGCTTGAAATAGCGAAAAATAATTTCAATATTTTCACGGGAAATCCTGATCGGGTGTAGGCGAGCGAGCCGTGGCGGAAAAATGTCGGCGCGATATAGCCCATTTGTCAGGCGAAAAACAAGAGTATAATTGTCATATTTTAGCTCGTAAATTCGATGGTTGACAGGCAAAAGAAGCAATATGACGCTCTCCTATGTCAGCCAGTTTTCCAGTCAAAGCAACGACTACGACCGAATGGCCAAGGCTCTCCATCGGTTGTCGGAAGGGAATTTCGACGGGAAGCTTACATCGACCAGTGGGCAAAATTGACGAGTGCATCCCAGGACACGGCCTCACGTGACATCGCAGACCTCTTGGCTAAGGGCATCCTGCGCAAAGGCGAGGCCGCCGGCCGCAGCACAGCTTACGAACTGGCTTTAGATCTCGATACGGACTGCCAATTCCGATCCGAATAAGATCGGCGCGTATGCTTCGTCATCCGGCTCGCTTCTTACATGACTGCCAGCGTCTTGCGTATCGTCTGACCGCGCGACCGCATGGACAGGCATTTGTTCGCATTCCTCCGAGCCGCCCAGATGAGCGCTGGCGGATCTCGTTAGCCAAGGTGCGCCCGAATTTCTCCGCCCACAGTCGGATCGTCCGATGCGAAACAATGATCCCCCGAGCCGCCAGCAGATCCTCGACCGTCCGCAGGCTCAGCGGGAAGCGGAAGTAAAGCCACACCCCGTGGCGAAGATTTCGGCTGGAAAGCGATGACGGCGGTAGACCGGCTCACGATCTGTCATGCCCCATCATCGCTCATCAAATTACAGACTCCCTCAAGTTTTCGATGCCGTCGTCATACCGACCTAAACGACAAGTGACAGCAGCAAGATGAAGCCGAGGCCGACGACGGAGATGATCGTTTCCATAATACTCCAGGTCTTGAATGTCTCGGCAACCGTCATGTTAAAGTACTGCTTTACCAACCAGAAACCAGCATCGTTGACGTGGGAGAAGATCACCGATCCAGCGCCGGTTGCCAGTACAAGCAACTCGCGGTTGACGCCGGGGACGAGGGATATGACCGGCATGACAATCCCCGCGCCGGTGATTGTCGCAACCGTTGCCGAGCCCGTGGCGACGCGGATGACGGCCGCCACCAGCCAGGCGAGCAGGATCGGCGACACGGATGCCTGAACGGCCAAATGGCCAATGACGTCGCCGACGCCACTGGCAACGAGCATCTGCTTGAAGCCGCCGCCAGCACCGACGATGAGCACGATGGAAGCGACCGGCGCAAGGCTGTCGTTCAGCAATTTGATGATCTTGTCGCGCGAGAAGCCGCAATTGGAACCGAAGGTGTAGAAACTGACGAGGAGCGCCACAAGCAGGGCTGCAATCGGGTGGCCAATCAGGTCCATCCAGACGCGTACGACGTTGTGCTCGGCAAGGGCGATGTCGGCGAGCGCCTTGAGAAGCATCAGGAACACCGGCATTAGGATCGTGATAAGCGTCACGGTGAAGCTTGGCATTCTGGCTGTGTCCACGTCATCGCGCACGAATTGCTCCATCAATTCCGGCGACGCTTCGCCTGGAATTCTCTTGGCGATGAATGAGCCGTAGATTGGCCCGGCGATCAAAGCCGTCGGCAAGCCGACGATGAGGCCGTAGAAGATCGTCTTGCCGATATCCGCCCCGAAAACGCTAATGGCCAGCAGCGGGCCAGGGTGAGGCGGCACCAAACCATGGACGACCGAGAGACCGGCGAGAAGCGGAATTCCGACCTTGACGAGCGACACGCCCGACCGGCGCGCGACGATGTAGACCAGCGGTACGAGAAGTACGAAGCCGATCTCGAAGAAGAGCGGTAGCCCAACGAGGAAGGCTGCGAGCATCATAGCCCAATGCACCCGTTCCTTGCCGAAGGTGCGGATCAATGTCTGGGCGATCTGGTCCGCGCCGCCCGATTCCGCCATGAGTTTGCCGAGCATTGTGCCAAGGCCGAGCACGATGCCGACAAAGCCAAGGACCCCGCCGAAACCGTCCTGAAAGGACTTCATCACCAGGTCCGTCGCCATGCCGGAGGTGAGCCCCAAGAAACCCGCGGCGATGGTCAGCGCAATAAATGGGTGAATCTTGGAGCGCGTGATGAGAAGGATAAGGCCGATGATGGTCGCACCAGCATCAACCAGAAGATAGGTCTCTCGAGTCAGTCCGAGCATTGAAATTTCTCCGCGAAAAGTTCCGATTTGGACAGACGCCTGTCTGGTTTATGCTTTGAGCTCGCCGGATTGGGCCTTTGCCGGCCGCATTGGCCTGCCGCCGTCAGCACCTGGTGTCTGCTGCCACCACGCGACCGCGCCCCGCGCGATGTCCACGATGGGCAAGTTTGCGTCGACGGGATAAACGTTCGCCTCGCCATGAGGCGGTTCGAGGGTCGCAAACTGGCTGTCGATGAGGCTAGCGGGCATGAAATGGCCCGGCCGGTGGCTAACGCGCTCGCCAGCCACCTGTCTCGTCATTTCCAGAAACACGAAGCCGAGGTCGGGCGTCTTGCCACGCAAAATGTCGCGGTAGCTTTTCTTCAGCGCCGAGCAGGCAAGCACGGGCCGCTCGCCGTTCCTGACGGCGTCCTGTAAGATTGTCGCAAGGCGCGCCAGCCAGCCAGCCCGATCCTCATCGGTGAGCGGATGGCCCGCGCTCATCTTTTTGATATTTTCTTCCGGATGAAAGGAGTCGCCTTCGATCATCGTGCCGTTGACGGCTTCCGAAATCGCTTGGCCGACGCTGCTTTTGCCGCAGCCTGAAACGCCCATCACCACTAAGGCCGGCATCCTACCCATAATATCCTCCTCCGAGATAGCGCTATCTCATCCTTTTGAAGCAAATCGCCGGCAGAAGCCTGGCCGATTCAAAACGCGAGAATCGACGCTGTTTCCTCCCGCAAAGACGCCAAAACGACTTTGAGATAGCGCTACCTTATTAATCATTGTAAGATTTGGCAAGTCGGAGGAGATTCGTCATGAAAGACAGACCGTCGCGCGCCACCGGCCGGCCGACGCTTGCGCAGGTCGCAGCCCGCGCGGGCGTGTCGCAGATTACGGCCTCACGGGCACTACGCTCAATCGCAACGGTCGACCCGCAACTCGCAACCAGGGTCCATGACGCCGCCAAGGCACTGGCATATGTGCCCAACCCGGCGGCGCGGACGCTTGCTTCGGCGCGCAGTCATTCGATCCTTGTGCTTGTTCCCGCCTTGTCGAACCATCTGTTCATCGAGACCCTGGAGGCCATTCAAGATGTGCTGCGCCCGCGTGGGTTTGAGGTCTTGATCGGTAACTACCACTACCGCCAGGATGAGGAAGAAGAACTTATTCGCAACTATCTCTCGCACCAGCCATGCGGCATTCTGCTGACCGGCTTCAATCGAAGCGAGACCGCCGCACGGCTTCTGGCAAATGCCGGGGTGCCTTGCGTCTACATGATGGAACTGCGGCAGGAGGAGGGCATCGTCTGTGTCGGCTTTTCACAAGAAGCGGCCGGCGCCAAGGTTGCCGAGCATCTTCTGTCGCGGGGACGGCGAAAACTGGCTTTTGTCGGAGCCCAGCTTGATGCCCGCGTTCTCCAGCGTCGCGACGGCTATCAGCAGGCAATCGCCCGGGCTGGCCTTCCCCCGGCGCTCGAAATCATGACGCCGGAACCGTCCTCGGTGGAGCTTGGCGGCGATCTCTTCAACCGGCTCTTGACGGAGCATCCAAACACAGACGGGATCTTCTTTTGCAACGACGATCTTGCCTTCGGGGCATCCTTTGAAGCCCTACGCAAGGGAGTGGCAATCCCCGAGCAAATTTCGGTGGTCGGATTTAATGATCTGCCGGGAGCCGGGCAGATGGTTCCGCGCTTAACCTCCGTTCGCACGCCCCGCGCTACCATCGGACAGCACGCCGCCTCAAGCCTTCTTAGCCTTCTCTGTGGGGAAACGCCGGAGGTCACGGCTTTAGATCTGGGTTTCAAGCTTATGGTAAGGGAAAGCAGTTGAACCGTGTAAACGTGAGATCGGCGAATTCCGTTTGCGACGAAACAAAACTGACCATGGCAGCTTGGGGACGTCATGTCTTCCCAAAATCCCTCACCGTCCTGACCGACGCCGATCTGGCATGCGTCAGGAAGCCCCTGACCCGAGCGCATGAACGGCCGGCAGGGCGGGCAGCCAGCGGAAAGTGATAGGGCCGACCAACTCGGCCACGGTCTTGACGTCGTCATCCTGAGGGACAGCCGCCAATCTGGCTACACTCTCCTAGGCGCCGCCCATTACGTGGAGTAATCGCGGCGATGCCGTTCATGCGCTCGTCCACGGACATCGCGACCTGATAGAGCGGCGCTTCAAACCGAATGCAGCACGTCTGACGCTTCGCAATACGCCATGACTGAAGAACCATTCGCTTCTCAAGCTTTGCCTTTCTCGCCGCGGAATGATCTGGAGACTGTGAGAGTCGATTGGTCCTAACATTTCACGCGGCCACGATGATCCGGACGCCATGCTGGTTCAATCCGGCGGCGAGGTCGGCCGGAGGGGCTGCGTCCGTGACAAGAACACTTACCTTCTCAAGCGGCACGATGCGCGACAAAGCCCGGCGCCCGAATTTCGATGAATCACAGAGAACAATGACGCTGCCGGCGCTGGCGATGAAGGCGCGCTTCACCTCGGTATCCTCGGGAGAATAATCGTAGAAGCCATTGGCATCCACGCCGGAAACACCGATGAACACTTTATCGAGAAAATGGCTCTTCAAACCCTCGACTGCCTGTGGTCCGATCACCGAATATTCCGGCACGCGTACCTGGCCCCCCAGAATGTAGACGGTGCTCTTTCCTTCCGCCATCAACATGCTGACGCGCAGATTGTTGGTGAACACGCGCAGATCCCGGCGCGGCGCCAGGGCGCTCGCAAGCGCCAGAATGGAGGTCCCGACATCAAGGCCAACGGATTCGCCCGATGCGACCAACTTTGCCGCCGCTGCCGCAATCGAGGACTTCTCCACCGCCTGCCGACGCATGCGCTGTTCGAACGGCGGCTCGTCTTCATCGAAGGTGGGCGCCGCCAGCGGACCCGCGGCGACCGCGCCGCCATGCGTGCGCTCGAGCAACCCGCGCTTTCCCAGGAGATCGAGATCGCGGCGCACGGTCATACCGGAAACGCCGAGCTCATCGGCTAGACTTGCGATCGACACGAAGTCGTTGTTTTCGAAAGAGGCGATGATACGCGCGTGCCTTAGCGCCGCTGGAACCCTTTCAGTGCGGCCCTCGCCGTCACGCCCGGGGTTGGCCTCGAGGTCTGCGTTTGACTTGATGTCTGAGGGTCGGCCGTTTTCCATGTTTGCTTCCGTGAATACGCCGACAAAAGAGCGCGGGCGGTTCTCCCGCTGTACCTGGCCGTCTTTCCACCGCCGGAGGTTCAGCTGATGTTTGTGCCTAACACAAGCGCACGCGTGAATAAAGGTTGTTTTTTGTTATATAATGTTCAAAAGTGCAACAAATCGTCAAACGGCACACTTTCGGAATGTACTCAGTCATGGAGGCTTCATTGTCGGAATTCGCAGGAAAATCAGTCGTCGTCACCGGAGGTGCATCCGGTATCGGCGCGGCAATTACCAGAACCTTTCACGCAGAGGGCGCACGGGTCACGATCGTGGATCTCGATGCGGGCCGTGCTGCCGCTCTTGCCGGCGAACTGGGTGACAATGCCTTTTCCGGAGGCATTGACGTACGCGATCGCGGCTCTGTGCAGGCGGCGATGGATGCCGTGATCTCCCAGCAGGGCGGCATCGATATCCTGTGTGCCAATGCCGGGGTATCGACGATGCAGGCTTCCGTCGATCTGACGGACGAGGACTGGGATTTCAACATGGACGTCAACGCCAAGGGTGTTTTCCTTTGCAACCAGATCGTTGTTCGCCATTTTCTGGCGACGCATAACAAGGGTGTCATCGTCAATACCGCTTCGCTCGCCGGGAAAGTCGGCGCGCCGCTGCTGGCGCATTATTCGGCAAGCAAGTTCGCTGTTCTCGGCTGGACGCAGGCGCTTGCGCGCGAACTTGCGCCCACTGGCATCCGCATCAATGCCGTATGCCCGGGCTTCGTGCGCACGGGCATGCAGGAGCGCGAGATCATTTGGGAAGGCAAGCTTCGCAACATGACACCGGACGAAGTGCGCCAGGAATATGTTACCCTAACGCCGATGGGCCGGATCGAGGAGCCGGAGGATGTGGCGGTGGTCGTCCGTTTTTTGGCCTCAGATGGTGCTCGCTTTATGACTGGGCAGGGTATCAACGTCACCGGCGGCGTTCGCATGGACTGATGTCGTTGCGTTGTTCGGACGATGAAATAGGGCGGGGAATAAAAGGACGAAGACAATGGGACCGAGCATTCAGATCGCCGCCAACACGCAGACGGGTGCATCGAGTGGCATCTGTCGTCACCCCCGGGCCAGTGCGCGGCTGCGGCCATTGATTGCGGAGGTTGGCCAGCGCAGCGGCGAATTTCCGGATTTTCTTGCCAATCACCTGCCTATGGTGCTGGAAGCCATGGGCAGGCTTGGTGCGACGCCGGAGCGACTGGAGGCCTACGCCCGCCACTATACGCTCGCCCATTCCGTGCCGTTTCCACCGCCGGCTATTGCATCGCTAACCGATCAGACATGGCGATTGGCACTTGGCCAGCGCGAGCGGGAAACTGATTTGCGCGACTATTTCGCCGACGTGGTTTCACGTATCGGCGGCAGCCAGGCCATCCGTGACCATCTACCCACACTCTTGCCCGGTGTCGCGGCGTCAGCCACCCACGGCCTGATGCGCCTCGCCTATGCCGTACTGCGCCGTGACGAGACGGAGATCGGCATCGCGCTGGGTTATTGGGCTGCGACTTATCTTGCCTTTCCGCCGACCGCCGACGCCCCGACAGTGACGGATCCGGTGGAGCAGATGCTCTCGATGCAAGCGGAGCCTAGCCTCAGGAACATTGCTGTTTCCTCGACGCTTCTGTGGAAATGGATCGAGGCCGCCGGCCGGATTCCAGCGTTTCAGCGGCACCTCGGACAACTCGTGCCGGCCGACGATCTTCTCGTCCGGATACGACAGGCCTCCCTGGCACTTTATGCGGGCACGATGAGTTTCGAGGCACTTCACGCGCTGACCGGAAGCCATTGGCTGCGCCTCGTCAGCCCGCATCTCGATAAGTCACAAATCCTGGCAACGCATTTCTGGGAGGTGGTGCTGTCGCTATACACCAAGATCGGCATGCCAGATTTGCCCAGTGCAGAGATGCTGGATGCATGGCGCGCATTGCCCGTTCCACCCGACGAGGCCATAGCTTCCGCGGCTGTCGCGTCTGACGATGAACACGATCATTCCCTCGTCTTTTCCGCGCTCGAGGAATATCGCCACACCGGCGACCCGCTCTATCGCGTCGTCGCCGCACGCAGGGTCGGGCTTATCGACTGATACTGCCGGCGTTGGAGCTATGGCCTGGGGTCAAAGCCCGGCACCATCTGCGGCTCGAAATGTACTTTGTCGTAAGCGTCCAGCGTTTGGTAAAACAGATCTGCATCCTGCAGGAACAGTCCACGGCAGATACCGGCCACGAGCCTGGGTACGCCGGATTTAAGCCCGGTAATGCCGTTGCACACCGGCCCGAGGCTCGGGACGGCAGCGCTGTTGAAGATATGGATGTCCCGCAGCAACGGCGACTGACCGGGTTCCTTCTCCAGAAATTCGAAGGCGGGGCCGAGATAGGGGTAGGCGAGGAGACTGTCATCGGCTTCGCCGGCTGGCGGGGTGAAACGGTCGCCCCACGTGGCCACTGCGTCGATGATGCCACAAAGTTCCGGCCGGCGCCGGAGATCGACGGTATAGCCTGTTCCGAGCAAAAGGTGGTCGAAGACGAAATCGCCGGCGGCGGTTGACACGGCAATATCTCCATCCTGCATCCGCAACGTTTCGAGCCGAGCATCCATCACAAGCTCGCATTCAGGAAAGCGCATGGCTCGCTCGAACATTTCCGTAGTCGGCGGGGTTTTAAAGGCGAACATTCGGCGCGCGAACCGGTAGCGACTGATGTCGTCGAGGTCGGCGTAATGATTGAGGAAACCGGAAAAATTCGACCAGTCGAGAACTTCTGTGCGAGGCAGGCCCCGCGATCGCGCCAGAATGGTCACGGATTTGGCACCTGCCTCAAGCGCTGCGACCGCCCAGTCGAAACTGGATGCCGCCGCGCCGATCACGCCGACCGTCCTGCCCGACAGAAAGCCCATATCGATGGTCTCGCCGCTATGCGTCCAGCGGTCGCGCGGCAGAGCATCGGAGATCGTAGCCGGTACATGGTGCCCGCCTGCGCCTTCCATGCCGGTCGCTAACACGATCTTGCGGCAGGTCATCATGCGCTCGATGCCGTCCTTTTCCACTCGCGCGGCCAGATGACCATTGCGGATCTCGATGCCGAGAAGGTTTGTCTCGTTTTCAACATCCATGCCAACGGCACCGCGAAACCAGACGAGATAGGCCATCCAGTCGCCCCGTTCGATCTTGTCGAGTTTTTCCCAGCTTTGCGGGCCGTAGGCCGTTTCGTGCCATGCGCGATAGGTCAGCGAGGGGACGCCGAGGTCGGGGCCCGTCAGCGTCTTGGGGGACCGCAGCGTGCGCATGCGCGCCGTATTGAGCCATGGACCCTCTCGACCTGCAGGCGCGGTGTCGATAACCTTTACGCGCGTAAGACCTTGTCGCATCAGACCGAATGCCAGCGACAGTCCCGACAGGCCGGCGCCTACGATCACCACGTCATCCATCACCCGGCTGTTTTCGTCCCGACGCTCGGGAACCCATTCCCGCAAGGGCGCTTCGATGGCCGCCAGTTCCCGGTGGGCACGTTGTTCAAGCCGCAGGAGCGCATCGTCCCGTGCAACTTGTGGCGTCACGCCGTCCGTCGCGCTCTGCACATTGGCCGGCGACGCCGCCGGAGTGCTCGTTGCCGTCCACATGTCCCTGATCTCCCTCGAGCCTGCGTCGAGAATAGATGGTGCAGGAAAGTTGTAAAGTGTGTGATTATGTTATTTTCTTTCTCCCTGCTCGTATTCTTGTCTTCAATTCACGCAGGAAATGATCTGCGCGCGCTTCATTGGGAGATCAATCTTCTCCGATCGATAAGGGAGATCAATTCTTAGGCATCGATTTTATCCCCTGGTTTTGCGGAGGATTTTCATTCGCATTCAGAAAATGCCGCAGGAGAAAGCAGAGAGTGATGATTTTTTCATCACTGCGCGGAACTAATAATCACCGATGTTCAATTTAGTTATATTTTCACATTTAATGTGAAATTTTGTTTGACAGCGGCTGAAGCTCAGATAGCGTCGCGGCAGATCTTCAATCTCCAAGGAAGGGCTGGACGCATATGACCATGATCTCCGCATTCCCGATGCCCAAGGCGACCCGCCTGTTGAGCATCGGATTGGTGACGCTGATGACATCGGCGGCTTTTGCATACGCCAAACCGCTGGATGGGGTGACCCTTACCCTTGCGTCCCAGAACGATCCGTTCGGTGCCGTACTGACCAAGCTCGCCGCCGAATTCAAGCAAGACACCGGCGCCGACCTCAAGGTCGAAGTCATGGACTATGGGACTTTGCTCACCAAGACGACCGCCGATTTCGTCGGCAATACCAAGGGTTACGATCTTGTCACCATGGACATCGTATGGGCCGGCGCCTATCAGGAAAACGGCTATTCCGTCGATCTGACCGACTGGGTCAAGCGTGATGCCGCGGAATTGGACCTGGACGATATCTACCCGGTCATTCTTCAATCGCTGGGTCAGTACAAGGGCCACTATGTGGCCTTCCCCTTCGCGGCCTACGCCAATGTGCTTGCCTATCGCAAGGATCTGTTCCAGGCAGCCGGTCTCTCAGTGCCAACGACAGTCGACGAATTGGTGTCCGACGCCAAGAAGCTCACCGACCCTTCCAAGAAGCAATACGGCTTCGTGGCCAACGGCCAGAAAGGCCCTGCCGTCGCACAGGACTGGATGCAGTATAACAACCAGATGGGCGGTTCCATCCTCGACAAGGACGGCAAGCCGGCGCTCAACTCTCCCGAGAACGTCAAGAGTCTGACCGTCTACAAAAAGCTGTTCGTCGAGACCGCACCTCCCGGTGCCATCGAATATGATTGGGGCGGTCGCGAGGAAAGCTTCCGTCAGGGCACTGCGGCCATGATGCAGACTTGGTCTGTCGGTGCGCCGGGCTATTCGGACCCTGCCTCGTCGAACGTCGTCGGCAAGGTCGGCATTACCATCGCACCGGTCGGCAAAGGCGTTTCGCCCCAATATGGCGTCGGCGGCTGGGGCATGGCGATCAATGCCGATATCGATCCAAAACAGAAGGAAGCCGCCTGGACCTTCATCAAATGGCTCGTCAGCAAGAAGATTCACAAGGAGTTCAACATGGACGGCGCCGGCTCCTTCATGCGCAAAAGCGAGATGACCGATCCGGACCTGACGGCCAAGTTCGACTTCCTGCCTGTCGTTGCCAAGACCTATGAAAACGGCAATGGCGACTACCGCCCGCGTATCCCGGAATACCCGGAAATCCAGGACATCCTCGGTGCCGCCGTGAACTCCGTTCTGGCGGGCGCTGCTGAACCGCAGGCAGCCCTTGATGAGGCCCAAGTGGAAGCCAAGAAACTGTTCTAGGTTTCACGTGCCCGTTCAGCGATATTAGGGCTCCCCGCCGCCGGCAGGCGGGGAGAGGGCATTCAAACGTGCATTGCGTTGAAAAAACACAGGATTGAAATCGAAATGAACCAGCCATTCCTCGCCACCGGCGAAGACGCCCGCCGACCGCGGCAAGCCGGCATGGGTCTCTTCACGATCGGCCGCAGTTTTTCAGATCGTCGCCGTTTCTTCCTCTTCTTCATGGCCGCTCCGGCCGTGCTCTATGTCCTGGCCATTGGTGTCTGGCCTTTGGCGCAGGGCGTCTGGTACAGTTTCTTCAGCTACAATCTGCTGCGTCCGGCCCGCACCAAATTCATCGGCCTTGGAAACTACATCGAAATATTCTCGGACCGTTCCGCGCTGCAGGCGATCGTCAATACGTTCGAGTTCACGATCGCCAGCGTGAGCCTCCAACTGATCTTGGGATTTGGCCTCGCACTGCTCTTGTGGCGCGACAGCCGCTTCAACCGTGTGGCGCTGGCTTTCCTACTCGTTCCCGCCACCATCACGCCGCTGGTCGTCGGCCTCATTTTCAAGGCGCTTTTGGGGGCTGACTACGGCCTTGTCGGCTATTTTCTCGCAGAGGCCGGTATCGGCCCGCGAACCGGATTTCTCACCGATGCGGGGACCGCACTGTGGGTGCTGATCCTCATCGATTGCTGGGAATGGACACCGTTGATGGCGCTGATCCTGCTTGCAGGACTTAAATCCTTGCCCAACGATGTTCTGGAGGCAGGCCGCACCGACGGCGCCACAGCCTTGCAGCGATTCACCCTTCTCATCCTGCCGCTGATGCTTCCTTCCATCTTCCTCGCGCTCATGCTGCGGATGATGGACGCGTTCCGGGTATTCGATTCCGTGTTCGTTACGACTGGCGGCGGGCCGAATGACGCGACCAACACGCTGATGGTGCTGGCAGTCAAGGAGGGCCTGCAGTTCTTCAACGTCGGTTACGCCTCGGCGATCGGCAATATTACCCTGCTGTTCATCGCCATCATGGCCGCCGTGCTTCTGCTCATCGTGCGCCGTGCCGATGTCCGGATCAATGGGAAGTGACGCCGATGTCCAACGCTTCGACCCGACAGATCCTGTTCGAGCGGACTGCCGTTCTGATCATCACGATGCTGTTTCTATTGCCGGTGCTCTGGCTGATCACCACGGCCTACAAGCCGTCCAACCAGATTTTCTCGATTCCACCAAAGCTCGGCTTCCAACCGACGCTAGACCAGTTTAGAAAAGTATTGACCTATTTCGATGTCGTCTCGCTGCTGCGATCCTCCATCGTGATCAGCCTTGGTACCACCGTTCTTTCGCTTCTCCTTGGGGTGCCTGCTGGTTACGCGCTGGCACGGTCGCGTTCCCGTTACGCCAGTTTCTTTGCCTATTTCTTCCTCGCCATCCGCATGGTTCCAGCCATTGCGGCCCTCATCCCCTTCTATCTCATGATGCGCGATATGGGGCTGCTTGGAAGCTGGTGGGCGGTGATCATCATCAATACCATGCTCAACTGCGCTTTCGTCACCTGGATGATGTTTTCTTATTTCCGCGCCCTTCCGCGAGATATGGAAGAAGCTGCAATGACGGACGGCTGCACGCAGATCGGCGCATTTTTGAAGGTCGCGGTCCCCGCTGTTCGCTCCGGCATCATCGCCTGCATCCTCTTCTGCGTGATGTTTTCGTGGAACGACTTCCTCTACCCGATGTTTCTGACGACGCTCGATTCCAAGCCGATCTCGGTGGCCCTCCTGACCGCCTACGGCACCAAGGATGTGACCTGGGGGTCGCTTGGTGCGCTGGCGCATTTTTCCACCATTCCGATTGTCCTGATGGCGCTTTTCCTGAACCGCTATTTCGTTCAGGGCGCGACCAACGGCGTACAATAGGAGCCGATCGATGGCCCAGATTTCCTTCGAGAATGTCTCCAAGACCTATGAGGGCGGCCATTCCGCGCTGCATGGGCTGAATCTCGACATCATCGATGGCGAATTCATGGTTCTTGTGGGACCGTCCGGCTGCGGCAAGTCCACGGCGCTGCGGATGATCGCAGGCCTTGAAGACATCACCGGCGGCACCCTCAGGATCAATGGTCAGGTGGCAAACGATCTCGCGCCGCGCGACCGCGATATCGCCATGGTGTTCCAGTCTTATGCGCTCTATCCACATCTGACAGTTGCCGACAACATCGCCTTCGGCCTCAAGGTCCGTAACATCAGGCGCGAGATCATCGAGAAGAAGGTGCGTGAGACAGCGGCGCTGCTCGAACTCACCGAGTATCTGGATCGCAAGCCTGCCCGGCTGTCCGGTGGCCAAAGGCAGCGCGTCGCCATGGGTCGCGCGCTGGTGCGCTCCCCCCATGCCTTTCTCATGGATGAGCCACTCTCTAATCTGGACGCCCGCCTTCGCGGCCAGATGCGCGCGGAAATCGCCAAGTTGCAGCGCATGAGCGCGGTCACGACGGTCTATGTGACGCACGATCAGGTCGAGGCGATGACCATGGGGCATCGGGTCGCGGTGATGAACAAGGGCACCCTTCAGCAGCTCGACACCCCCCGTCGTCTCTATGACAAGCCCGTCAATCTGTTTGTTGCCAGCTTCATCGGCTCGCCGCCGATCAATTTCATGGAAGGCACCATCGCGGCGCAAGGCGGAAGGCCGGTGGTTCAAGCCGGAGCCTTCGCCCTGCCGCTCGGCGCAACCGGCGAGCGTTGCGAGATCAGGTCAGGCCGCAAGGTGATCGTCGGCATCCGGCCCGAGGCCCTCAAGCTCACAAGCGATACCGGCGCGGCGGGCACGATTTCGGCGCGCGTCGCCTTTGTCGAGGATCTGGGGGCAACGCTTCTGGTTCATCTCGATGTTCAGGATGCCACCATGATCCATTCCACCGTGATCGAAGAGGAAAAGGATCTCCTGTCGGTCCGTCCGCGTCTGAGATCGATGATCGACAGTGGCCGTTCGGTCACGGCGGGCGAGATGCTGACCTTCTCGGTCGATCCGTCGGCCATCCACATCTTCGACGCTGAAATGGGCATGGCACTATGAACGAACGCCCCGTATCAGGCTTCTGGCCACTTGGCGGCACGTCAGTCAAAAGCGCGATGGCGATTATTCTCATCGACATGCAGATCGATTTCTGCGCGTCCGGCGGCTGGATCGATCAGCTCGGCGAAGACGTTTCCAACACTCGCGCCGTCATTCCGCCCATTAGCCAGGCACTTGCCGCCGCAAGAAGCGCCAGCATCGCCGTTATCCACACGCGCGAGGGGCATTTGCCTGATCTGTCCGATCTCCACGCCAACAAACAATGGCGCACCCGCGTTCATGGGCTGGGGATCGGCGATATGGGCGCCATTGGGCGGATTCTTGTCCGTGGCGAGCCTGGATGGCAGATCATCCCGGAACTCGCACCACAGGCCGACGAATTGGTGATCGACAAGTCCGGAAAGTCGGCGTTCCATCAGACCGATCTGGAGGTGGAACTGCACAAGCGTGGCGTCTCCCGTCTGGTGATCACCGGCGTCACTTCAGACTGCTGCGTGCAGTCGACCATGCGGGATGGTTTCGAGCGTGGCTTCGAATGCGTCTTGCTCGAGGACTGCACGGCGGCGGTCGAGACACCGAACCATCTGGCGACGCTTGAGATTCTCAAAGCTTACGGCGGTCGTTGGGGTGGGGTCTCTTCCCTTGCCGCCTTCCAAACCATGCTGGAGCGCGCCGATGTCTGATCTCGGAGTCAGACCCTTCGGCCAGATTGAAGCCTTGCCATATCACTGGCCTTTCGACGGATATTGGTCACCGGCCGATAGCGCCCTGTTGCTGCTCGGCTTTCAGCGAGGCACGATTTCGGCACTCTCCGCCGCGCCGGCTTTTACGGTGGCGCTGCGCCTGTTGGCGGCCGCCCGAGACCGCGGCCTGTTCGTTGCGGCATCGCGCCGTGTCGCCTTGCCCGATGGTGACATGGTCGCCCGCCGCCGTCATACCATGGGCGATGTCGTCCCGGCCGAAGGCTCCGACGATTGGGCTTTTCCGCCACAACTCGTTCTGCCGCACACCGCTTTGGTGATCGATCATCCCGGTGATAACGCCTTCTACAAGACAACCCTCGAAAAGGCGTTGAAGGCCCGTGGCGTTCGCAATCTTCTGATCGCCGGATTGCCGACGGAAGGCCTGGTGCACGCCACCCAGCGCACCGCCAACGATATGGGTTTCGAGTGCCTTGCCGTTTCAGATGCTTGCCAGGGCACGAGCGAGCCGCGCCACACCGCGCAATTGCGCATCACCACATTCGGCAATGGCCTCTTCGGCACCGTTGCCACCGCCGCCGCTGTCCATGCGGCACTGACAAAAGCTTGAGGAGCGTTCCATGTCCAAGCCAGACTGGTCTGCCGCAACCGGCAGTCTCGATCTCGACACATTAACCGAGGCCTACGCTGCCGGCACACTGACGCCAACTATTGTCATCTCCGCCATCTATAACCGTATCGCCTCGCGTGGTGACGATCACGTCTGGATTCATCTGATATCGCGAGAAGACGCATTGAAGGCCGCGGCAGCTCTTGAAGCTGAGGGTTATGATGGGCGGCCCCTTTGGGGCATCCCGTTCTCGGTCAAGGATTGCAACGACGTTATCGGCTTGCCCACCACAAACGCGCTGAAAGAAAGCGTATACATTGCCACGTCCAGTGGGCAAGCGATCACCCGGCTGTTCGATGCTGGCGCCATCCTGATCGGCAAGACCAACATGGACCAGTTCGGCATCGGTCTCGTCGGCATGCGCACACCCTATGGCGCCTGTTCATCGGTCTTCGACGAGCGCTACATTTCCGGCGGCTCAAGCTCTGGCTCTGCCGTCTCGGTCGCTGCCGGCCTTTCAAGCTTCTCGATCGCCAATGACGCCGCCGGGTCCGGCAGGGTGCCTGCCGGCTTCAATAATATCGTCGGCATCAAGCCGACGCCGGGCCTCGTCAGCAATGCCTGCGTCTCCGGCGGCGGCTGCGTCAAGACCATCGAGACGGTTGCGGTTTTCGCACTCACCGTCGATGACGGCATGAAGGTGACGGAGCTCATCGCCGGCTATGACCCTACCTATCCGTTTTCCAAGCCTGAAGCGGACGCCGTCAAACTGACGCCCGCTGCGCCGCCGCCACGATTCCGCTTCGGCATTCCGAAGGGGGCTGCCCTTCGCTTCTTCGGCGACACCGAGGCCGAGCGCCTGTTTCGCGAAGCCGTTGCTCGAATGCAGGCCCTAGGCGGAGAGGTGGTAGAGGTCGATTTCACCCCCTTTGAGGAAACGCAGCGTATTCTCTACGAAGGCCCCTGGATTTGCGAGCGCGCCCTCAGTCTCGATGCCGTGCTGGAAAAACACCGCGATGCCATTCACCCCGTGACACGGCAGATCCTCTCCAATTCAGGCAAGTTCACGGCCCTCGATACTTTTGCAGCCATCCACCGCATTGCCGAACTCAAGCGCGACACGCGGCCCATCTGGGAGGATATTGCCGTCCTGATGGTGCCGACGACACCAACCATCTACACGAAGGATGAGATCGCTGCCGACCCGATCGCGTTGAACGCCAGGCTCGGCATCTACACGAACTTCGTCAACCTGATGGGGCTTTGCGGCATCGCCGTCCCCAACGGTTTCCGTGAAGACGGATTGCCGTTGGGCGTGACGTTTCTCGCGCCGGGGTTCGAGGAGGCCAAAGCGGCGGGGATCGCCGCAGCTTTCCACCGCGCGACCGGGCTTCCGCTCGCCATGTTCGACAATCCCTACCCCAACGCTGCAGCCCGGCCGCTCGATGAAGATTATCGCGAGATTGCCGTAGTCGGTGCCCATCTCTCCGGTATGCCGCTCAACCACGAACTGACGACACGCGGCGGCGTCTTCCGGCGAACGGCAAGGACAAGCAATACCTACCGGCTCTATGCCTTGAATGGGACTGTGCCACCCAAACCGGGCCTCATCCGCGCGAGGGAGGGCGGCGGCCCCATCACGGTCGAAATCTGGGCTTTGCCAGCTGCCGGCTTTGGCGATTTCATCGCCCGTATTCCGGCTCCCCTTGGCGTCGGAAAGCTCTCGCTTGAGGATGGCACTGAAGTCACCGGCTTTTTGTGTGAAAGCACGGCCATCGCCGGTCAGCCCGACATCACCGCTCATGGTGGCTGGCGTGCCTACCGCCAGAGCGTTGCGGCTTAGGAATGAGGGGCGGACTCCACAGACTACCCGATAAACTCGAACTCTGGAAACACGCATATGCCTGACGCCGGCTTATCTCGATCCGGATATCGGCATTCCTGCAAGGAAGGAAAAAACAATGGTCTTTGATTGCTTTGGCGACCGCAAGAAGGTCGTGATCTCCATGGCGCATATTGGTGCGCTTCCCGGCTCGCCGCTCTATAATGCGGACGGCGGCGTTCAGAAGCTGATCGACGACGTCATGACGGATGTCGAGAAACTGCAGGACGGCGGAGTCGATGCCATCATGTTCGGCAACGAAAACGATCGACCCTATGTTTTCAAGGCTTCCCCCGAAAGCATCGCCGCGATGACTGCCATCGTTCAGGCGATCAAACCCGCCATCAAGGTTCCCTTTGGCGTAAACTATCTTTGGGATCCGTCGGCAAGCGTCGCCATCGGTGCGGTGACCGGGGCGAGTTTCGTGCGGGAAATCTTCACCGGCCTGTTTGCCTCTGACATGGGGTTATGGCAGCCGGACTGCGCGAGCGCATCGCGACTTCGCAGTTCGCTTCGTCGCGACGACATGAAACTGCTTTTCAACATCAATGCCGAATTTGCCTATTCGCTCGATCAACGACCCATCGCACTGCGGGCCAGAAGCGCGGTATTCTCATCGCTCGCTGACGCGATCCTGGTGTCCGGTCCGATTACCGGTCAGCCCGCCGAACAGTCCGACTTGCGCTCGGTCTGCGAGGCCGTGACGGACGTGCCGGTCTTCGCAAACACCGGCGTCAATCTCGACAATGTCCGCGATGTCCTATCCATCGCGCAAGGCGTGGTGATCGGCACGCATTTCAAGATCGACGGCAATACGTGGAACGCCGTTGACGGCAGTCGCGTCAAGCGGTTCATGGATTTGGTCGAAACGCTGCGCTAGATTGGAGATTGGCTAATGACCATGGTTCTTGGCCTCGATATCGGAACGACCTCGACCATCGGCATTCTGCTGCGACTGCCCGACAAGATCCTTGCCACCGCGTCCCGTCCCGTTTCCCTGCGATCACCGCAGATCGGCTGGGCGGAGGAGGATCCCGCTGAGTGGTGGGAAAACGTTCGCTCGATCGTTCCGGAGCTTCTGGAAAAGAGCGGGGTGCAGGCAAGCGACATCATGGCAATCGGCACGACAGGCATGCTTCCGGCCGTGGTGCTGCTCGATTCTGCCGGGACGGTAATCCGGCCCAGCATCCAGCAGAGCGACGGACGTTGTGGTCTTGAGGTCGGCGAACTGAAGGTCGAATGCGATGAAGAGGCATTCCTGGCAAAAGCGGGAAACGGCATCAACCAGCAGCTCGTCACGGCCAAGTTGCGATGGATCGAACGCCATGAACCAGAGAATTTCAAGCGCATTTCGACGGTTCTCGGCTCTTACGACTATATCAACTACCGGCTAACTGGCGCGCTTGCCGTGGAGCAGAACTGGGCACTCGAAGCGGGATTCGTCGATATCACGCGGCACGAGATCGACGACACCCTCGTCGATCTCGCGCATATACCGCGCTCGGCCATCCCGCCGAAGCGAGCGTCGCACGCGATCACGGGTCATATCGATGAAAGAGGCGCTCGCGAGACCGGCCTTGCGATCGGAACTCCGGTCGTTGCCGGAGCGGCCGACATGATCGCTTCGGCGCTTGGCGCTGGCGTCGTCGACGCGGGCGATGTGCTTCTCAAATTCGGCGGCGCCGTCGATATTTTGACGGCGACAGATGTCGTGCGCCCAGACACGCGCCTTTTCCTCGACTACCACCTGGTGCCGGGACTTTTCATGCCAAATGGATGCATGTCGACCGGCGGCTCGGCGCTGAACTGGTTCATCGAAACCTTTGCTGGTGGGGAAAAAGAAGCCGCGAACGCCGCCGGGCTGACGATCCACCAGCACCTTGACAGGATGGCGGATAAAAAAAATGCCGGCGCCGATGGGCTGACGATCTTGCCCTATCTGCTCGGCGAGAAAACGCCCATCCACGATCCCGCCGCACGCGGCGTGGTCGAGGGCCTGACCTTGTCGCATGATCTCGGCCATATCTGGCGGGCTCTGCTCGAATCCTATGCCTATGCCATCCGGCACCATATCGAGGTCCTCATCGACATGGGCCACAAGCCGGTCCGCTTTTTCGTCTCGGACGGCGGCGCGCAAAGCAAGATCTGGATGCAGATCGTTGCCGATGTCCTGGAAGTTCCTGTCCAACGCCTATCCGGCCATCCGGGCTCCTGTCTCGGCGCGGCCTGGACGGCCGCCATCGGTGCAGGACTGACGGACGACTGGGGCGGCATCACCGGTTTGGTCACCTTCGCCGAACAGTTGCGGCCTAATGCGGAAAATCGGCCCAATTACAGAAAGGCGTATCGTCGCTATCGCGACGTCTACGAGAAGCTTTGTCCTCTTTGGCAGTGACAAGGCCGCCCTGATTGCCCGAAAGGCTCGCCGCGATGGGCGGTGCAGCGCTGGCTTCTCCTGCAAGATCGGCCCGCAAATAGGTCGACGGATCGCCGCTGAGGCAACTTCGTTGCGGCGATTGTCTAAAGATAGTTAGTCGCGGCGGCATCGACTTCAAAAAAAGCGGCGCCTTCAAGAAGCGCCGCTTCGAGATATGGATCCGACAAAAAGGCGTCAGGCGCCAGCGGTCTGCGCATGGGTGGCAAGTTGCTCGTCGTGGTTATTGAACAGCACATGCACGGCGTCGTGCCCCGCTGGCGTGTAGTTCTGCAGCGTGGCCACCACATGGGTCTCCGAACCGGTGTTGACGCTGATCTTCGTTGAATTGGATGCTGTGTCGACCGCCGCCGTCATCGACGCGACTGCACTCGCCTCGGTCATGCCCGGATGATCGCCGACCAGCGCGTTCAAAAGGTTAGAGACATCCAACTTGTCGCCCTCTCCCTTCGGACTGAAGTCGGTAATGACATCGGCCATGTTCAGGTTGTGCAGGGCTTTGGCATCGAGCACGAAGGTATCCGCGCCAGCGCCGCCGGTCATCGTGTAGCCGCCGCCGCTCGTCAACGTGTCGTTGCCGTCGGTGCCGTAGAGTTGGCCGACACCTCTGAAATCGATCTCGGCATAGGCGCCGTCGTGGCTGAGTAAGAAGTCGTTGGCCGAGTAGTCGCCAGTTAGGCCGACGGTGGCAATATGGGCGCCGTCGGTGACGATCAGCACGCCGCCGGTTTTTGCCGCGTTCTCGGTATAGGAGAAGCTTGCCGTTGCAGCGGAGATGTCGCCGAACCGCAAGGCATCGTTGCCATCGAGACCTGCGATCGTGCCGGTAAAAGCAACAGCGTGATCGATGGTGATGGTGGCCTGGGCGTCCGTGCTGAGGCTGATCGCCTGGCTGAACGAGCCGCCGATTTCGAGGCTGGCGTGACCCGACAGCAACACCGTGCCGCGGCCGCTGACATTGCCTTCGAGATCAATGTTCCCGCCATCCGCCCACAGTACGCCCTCATTGATGACGCTGCTGTGTATGTCGAGGCCACCAGCCCCGGTCGCCTCAAGCATGCCGGTGTTGTTCACCGCGTTCACGCCAGTGTCGATAACAAGTGCGTGGCTGCCGTCAGCAATGATCGTGCCCTCGTTGACCAGGCTCAGGTGAGCATCGCCGAGCCGACCGGCACCCGAGATAATGTTGTCAACATTGGTGAGCGTGACACTGTCACCGCTGCCGAAGATGACGTTGTGCGCATCGTCGGACAAGATCACCGTGCCGCCGCCGGTCAGCGTGAGGCCGTGCTGGACAATTTCGAAGGCCGTCTCGCTTCCGGTCGAAGAGAGATGGATGCTGCCGGTGTTGTCGAGCGTGCCACTGAACGGCATCAGCGCTCCGTTGGCGACCACCATGTCCCCGGCATTGTGTGTTATGACCTCTTCGTTGAAGAGGAAGTCATCCGCCGTAAGAGCCGCGGCGCTGACACCTGCCAAGGTGATGGTCTCACCATTGCCTAGCGTGATGACGGCACTTCCGGATGCATCGCTCGACAGATGGGCCAGAACGTCCGCGAAGCTGTCGAAGCCCGCAAAGCCGATTAGGTCGATCTTGTCATGCGCCACATCGAAGTTGTGCACGACGTCCTCGCCGATAGTATTTGCAAAGACCAGCGTGTCGTTGCCGCTCGATGCGGTGAGCGTGTCGTCGCCCGACCAGGCGAAGATCGGCGAACCCTTGGCATAGGCTTCGACATTGTCCGCCACTGTGGCCATACCGGTTGTGCCGTCCGCATTGATCCAGGTCTCTGTGATCTGGAGGACCACCGCGCCGGTTACACCATCGGGCGAGGTCACCGTCAGCGACGACGGATTATTCGTCACGACGGACCAGGTACCATCGGCATTGTGCGTGCCCTCGCTCAGCGTCCAGCCTGCCGGTACTCCGGCAATGCTCATCGTCACCGCACCGACGTGGTTAGACGGATCGCCAAGAGCGAGATTGATCGCCTGGCCGGACATACCGGCAGGCTTGAAATTCACCACATTGCTGTCTGTGCCGGCGTTGCCGGCAAGATCGGCATAGCTGTCTCCCGAAACTGAGGCAGACTTCCAGCCGTTGTTCCAGTTCCAAATACTCGCTGTATAGATGTCCTGACCGGAGGCATTCACGCCGACATGATTGAAGTCGTATAGTGAGTAATTATTATTTTGAGTGACATCATTGATATTGAACCCAGACACCGCCTCACTGAAGGTGAAAGTCATGACGCCGCTATTCTGCGTGATGACAAGTGTCGGGTGAGTCGTGTCGATCTTGATATCATAGACGTCGCTCGGCGAGAGCGCGGTTGGTACGCCGGCATCCGTGATCGAGGCCCGGAAGTTGTAAGTCGATCCATTCTTCAGCGTCGGTGTGGCAATATCGACGTACCCACTGCTGATATTCGCCGATGTCAAGATGACTGCCGTGCCAAGCACAGTCGTATTGTTATAGAGCTGCACCGTATCCCCAGCGACGGCACCGGTTCCGCTCAGGCTCACCCGGATACCAAGGGTGGTATCGTCGGTGATCGCACCATTCGCAAGGTTGCCTTGGATCGGGCCGTAGTTGTCGGTAACGCCGATGATGTTTGGCGCCGACACAGGTTGCTTTGCGCCGTGGACGGACACAACAATATCCTGTGAAGCCGTTCCGTCCACGGAGGCAACTGTCAATTTGTCCGTAACAGTCTGGCCTGCGTTCAATGCCTGCACATTTGCCGCGGAATTGTTGAGCGCGTAGCCCCAAACCCCGGTCGTGGCATTAAATGTGAACGTACCATAGGTCCCATTCAGCGACGATGGTGTTTGGAAATGGTTCTCGCCATAGTCCACATCGGCAACGTTCAACACACCGGTGGCCGTCAACTGGCCATTTTCGGTGACCGAGCCGCTTGCCGTGCCGGAGATCGACGCTGCATCGTTCGTACCATTGACCGTCACCACGACCGTCTGCGTCGTGATACCACCCTGGCCATCGCTCAGCTGAACTGTGAAGTTCTCCTGCGGATGGCTCGAAGCCGTAAGCGGATTGGCCTTCGACTGATCCAGGTGATAGGTCCAGTTGCCGTTCTGATCGACGCTCAGCGTGCCGTAAGCACCGGTCACGGAGCCGTCGATATTGCCGGTCTGGCCATTGCCGGCGACCAGCGACCACTTAATCGACGGGCCATCCACATCAGCGCCGGTCACATGGCCAGTCGCCGTATTGTGAGCGGTGTCGTCGGCCACACCAATACCAGCCTCGGTCACGCTGCCGGCGGCGCTATCGTTACCGACAAGCGCAATGGTCGGAGCATCGTTCGTACCGTTGACCGTCACCACGACCGTCTGCGTCGTGATACCACCCTGACCATCGCTCAGCTGAACCGTAAAGCTTTCCTGTGGATGGCTCGAAGCCGTAAGCGGATCGGCCTTCGACTGATCCAGGTGATAGGTCCAGTTGCCGTTCTGATCGACGCTCAGCGTGCCGTAAGCACCGGTCACGGAGCCGTCGATATTGCCGGTCTGGCCATTGCCGGCGACCAGCGACCACTTAATCGACGGGCTGTCGACATCAGCGCCGGTCACATGGCCGGTCGCCGTGTTGTGAGCGGTGTCGTCGGCCACACCAATACCAGTCTCAGTCACACTGCCAATGGCGCTGTCGTTACCGATAAGCTTAATCGTCGGTGCATCGTTCGTGCCGTTGATGGTGATATCGATCTGCTGGGACGTGCCATCCGCCGTCGTCACCGTGACGATGTCGTGCAGCTTCGTGTTGCTGCCGGTGCTGTTCAGCGCCTGGACGGCACTGTTACTGTTATCCAGCAGGTAGCTCCAGTGACCGTCAGCGCCGATCGTGAAATGACCGTAGCTCGTCGCCACGTTATTTTGCGCCGTAAACGAAGGATTGCTGTCGACGTCCGTCGCCGAAAGCACCCCGCTCGCCGCGGGCACCCCGACCGTCCCATTATCGACGCCACCGGCCTCCGTCACGCTGCCAGACACGTCACCCATGATCACCGCAGCATCGTTCGTGCCGTTGATCTTGATGCTGAACGTACCGCTGCTTTTGCTGCCGTCACCATCGGTCAAGGTATATCCGATCGACAGGATCGATGTGTGACCAACTGACAGGGCATCGAATGCAGTTCCGGGTGTGATAGTCACATGGCCTGCGTCGATCGAGATCATCGACGGGCTCAACGTCAAGCCGGCAAGATCACCCGTGGCCTTGACGCTATCGACATGGATCGCACCGCTCGCAGCCGCCCCATCGGCACCGAAAGCGATGGTGCCCGCAGCAAGAGTAAAGGTTGGGTTGTCGTTCTCAAGCATAGACCCAAGCGAAACGGTGCTTGCGATCGGCTTGTCGTCGCTGATGTTGAAGGTCAGTGTCGCGGTATGGCTTTCTCCGTCAATCGGCGCGTCGCTGATTTTAACCGCGAAGTCGTCATGATTGCTCGCGCCGTTAGTTGCCGCGGTCAGCGTATAGACGTAATTGATGGCCGTTGCGGTGACGCTGACGATATGTAGCGTTCCATAAGAGCCCTGAATGTTGGCATTGGCATCACCATGAGCGATGACTGCGCCAACATTGAATGTATGGCCGCCGATCGTCACCGTCGAAGGTGCATCGCCCGCGGTGATCGCAATACTACCCGAATGGACGTTGGCGACGCCGGCCGTCCCCGTTCCACCCTGTAAGCCGCTTTCGCTGACGCTTGACACCAGGCTAGCCGAAGAGATCGTCGGAAGGCTGTCCGTCGCCGACTGAACGACGATGGTTGCGGAACCGCTGCCTAAGGCGACGGAATCGCCGTCGAAATCCGTCGCCGTCAGATATTTCGAGAAGTCGAGCGGCAGCGTCTTGCCGCCGTCGATCGGATGGTACAGGTCGAACGTGGCATGACCACTGGTAGGATCGACAGTCAACGTAAAGACCGTGACGCCTCCGGCCGAGCCGGTGATCGTGTGCCCATCGGCGCTGGCAAGCGTGATGGCTGTGCCGTTGTAGGTCAATCCGGTTCCACCGGTCAGGTTGCCGGAAGAGGTTCCGGCGGTGATCGCGTTCACCGACCAGGCCATCGGGCCGTCGGCGCTGGCATGCACCAGTGAGGTCAGATCCAGAGTCGTCTCGGCGGGGGCATTGGTGGGTGTCGTCGTGGTGTCTGTGACATGGATATTGTCGAGCGTGATCGCCCGGGCGGCGTCATGCGGAGAAACTGTAATTGACGTCAGCTGTACGTTGTAAAGAGGGGACCCCGCGGTAACCGAAAAAGTCGTATTGCCGTTAGTTGGCGTGAACGTCGTGGTATAAGTTTTGCCATCCGCCCCGATGCCGATGATAGTGACTGGCTGGGTTGGGGAATGACCCGGCGTGGACTCAGTTATGTCCATCTGGGTGACGACGAACGTCGTCCCCGCGTTGGATGCGAGCACGATATCGCCGTTGTTAGACGACTGACCAGCGTGGCCGTGACCAACGCTGCCTTCAGTAATCGTCAGGCCCGCAGCAGCTGGGGTGACCGTGCTGAAATCGATTATGTATGATCCCGTCGTCACTATCGGCGCATTGATCGCCGTTTCCGAAACACTTGCGGAAACGGAGGAATGATCAACCAGAGTAGGCACATCATCGATCACATCGATCGTAAATCTCTGTGTGCCGTTCGTCGTGTCGCCGTCGCCGTCATGGCCAGCAACCTGGAAGGTTAGCTTGATATCCGCGAGGTTGACCTGACCGTTGACGTCGTCGAGCCCCTTATAGAGCGTGAAGTTGTAGGCACCGCTGGCGTGACTACCGTCTTGAGACAGAGCAACCTTGAAGACCCAGCTCGACTGGTCGGCGGCATCGCTGCCGGTATAGGCGATCAGCGTCATGCCGTCACCGCTGAGCGAGTAGGACAGCGCGTGGCCGCCAGAGCTTAGCTTTGTCGCATCCAGCGTCTGATTGTTGCCGTAGCTCGCGGTGAAATAGCTGCCGTTCGATTGCGCTACGAAGGTAGCAGCATGGGCGGCCGGGCCGTCAGCGCCGAAGGCGAGATTGAGCGCAACATCGCCGGTGCTGATGCCCGAAGGCGACAGCGAACCCGAATTGGTCAAAAGATCGTGCTCGACAAGCGTCTTTGCCGAAATGCCACCATCGATCGAAGGGCCGGCATCGTCGAAATGAATGCTGCTGCCGATAGAAACAGACCTGGCGACGGTGTCGCCGTCGCTATCGGTTGCACTGAGAACCGCCGAGAGCTTACCGGTGAGATCAACCGTGTCGCCATCCGACTTTGACGTGTTCGGGTTAGCAAGCGCCATGTACTGGGCGATGCTGACCTTGCCGCTGTTGTCGATGCGGATCGCAAAGGCGATTTCGCCATCGGCGATCTTGCCGACAACCGTGCCATCGGCAAGCTGCGAAAGCGTGATCGCCTGACCTGCCGTCGTCGTCAAGCCGGAGTCGGCATTGTCGATATGAAGCCTCAGGCTGCTCGTCGCGCCCGACGCATCGTCGGCACCCATCGAAACCGACGGAGAGACGACGTTATGCTGTGCGTAGACTGTCGACATGTGTGGATCGCTGCCGCCGGCGATGCCGGCAAACAGGCTTTTAACTGCATAGGTGGCGCTTACGTCGTTGTCGCCGCTGCCGCTCTCGTCGATGGTGATCGAGCCAGTCAGGGCCAGATCGACCTTCGGCATGTCGTCGACGATCGTGACTTTCAAAGCGCCGGTCAGCGTCACACTGTCACCGTCGCCGTCAGTTGCCTGGATGACGGAACCGAAGTCGATGGCCGAGATCGAGCTATTGCCGGAGCGCAGATCGTTGCCGGGACCCGCGACATTGTCGAGCTGATCGTATTGCTGGAAAGTGAAGCTGCCATCGCCGGACAGCGTCAATGACAGGACCGGGCGGTCGAGAAACGGATTGTAGCCGCTGTGGTGATCGTTATCGACATAGCCGATGATCACATTGTTGACGACGGCATAGGAGAGCGCGCCGCCACCCGAAGTCAGATGCAGGGCGGCAAGTGTCGATGCCGCATTGGCAGTGAAGCTGAAGCCGCCGCCGGGTGCTGCGCCATCGGCACCGAAGGAGACGGTGGACGCAACGGAGCCGGATACCGTGGCCGCAAAACCGAGACCGAACAGTGCCGGCTGCGAGGACGATCCGCCATGTGTGCCGTCGAGCGCGCTGTTGCCATGCGACAGGAGATTGTAAATGTCGCCTTCGTCGGCCCTGGCCGCGACGGTTGCGCCGGAGGCAACGGGAACGTCGTCGGTGATGGCGATCGCCAGCGAGCCCTTTGCCGTATCGCCATCGCCATCCGTAACCGTGAAGCCGAAATTCAGCGTCAGGCTATCTTCGGTCGTCGACGACGCCGAATGAACAAGCGGCGCATCAGCGGTGAAGCTATAGGAACCGTCCGAATTGATCGTCAGAACCGCAACGGTGGCATGGCTGGAGGCGCCGGTTGCCGTCCAGGTCGTCACACCGTTCGTCGCAGACGAGGTCCAGCTTACGTTTTCCTGATGGCCGATGCCATGGCTGTCGAGATAGATCGCCTTCAGCGTCGGCAGATTGTCCATCGATACGCTCATGACGCCATCGGCACCGGCAGAGAACAGAGCCCCGGCATCACCGTTGATCGTCTTCGCGTCGGCGGCGCCATCCAGGTTGCCATGCGCCTGCGCATCGTCGTTGAGCGGCGTTGATGCGGTATCGACCTTAAAGGCGATCGGCGCGTCGTCCTTGACGGTGACCGTCAGCGAACCGCTGGCTGTATCGCTGTCGCCATCGGTGACCGTGAAGTTGAAGGACAGATCCTGTGTATTTTCCGCAGTCTGGCTTGCCTGATGAGCGACCGGCGCGCTGAGCGTGAAGCTGTAGGAACCATCCGTGCCGATCGTCAGCGTCGCGACCGTCTGGCCGCTATCCTTGCCAGTCGCGATCCAGATCGTCTCACCGCCTGCCGCAGTCGTCGGGCTGCCCCAAACAACCGACTCGACATGCGCAAATCCGTCCTTGCCGGTATAGATGGCGCCGAAATCGGTCGTCGCTCCGAGCGTGACCTGATGAACGCCATCCGCGCCACCAGTAAAGAGCGTGCCGCTCGTGCCGCTGACCGTATCGGTGTCCGTTACGCCAACTGTGTCGGGATTTCCGCCCTTTAGGGCATCGTCGTTCAGCGTCACCCCGGTCACACTGACGGTGTGTGCCAGCGGCACGTCATCCGTGACATGCAAGGTCAGCGAGCCGGTGGATGTATCATTGTCGCCATCGGTCACCGTGAAGGTGAAGGTCAGCGGCAAGCCTTCTTCCGTCGTGCCGGAGGTTGGGTGGACGAGCGGCGCGCCTGTGCTGAATGTGTAGGAACCGTCAGCATTGATGGTCAGCGTGGCGACGGTCTCGTGATTTGCGCTGGAAGCAATCCAGGTTGTCGCGCCGCCGGAAATCGTCGGCTTGCCCCAGGTAACGTCTTCCTGCTGTGCGAACCCGTTGGCATCGACGTAGATCGCCTTCAAAGCCGGCAGGCTGGACTGATCGATTGAGACGCTTGCAAAACCGTCAGCACCAGCGCTGAACAACGCACCGGCAGCGCCCGAGACGCTATGCACGTTGGCGTCGTTGGCGTCCAGATTTCCACCGATCTGGGCGTCGTCGTTGAGCGGCGAGGCAGTGCTGTCGACCGTATGGGCGATCGGCACATCGTCCTTGACACCAACCGTCAGCGAACCCGTAGCCTTGTCGCCATCACCATCGGTGACCGTGAAGTTGAATGTCAGGGACAGGGTCTCTTCGTCGACTTGCGCGGTCGGATGCGCGAGCGGCGCACCAGTCGAAAACGTGTAGGAGCCGTCGGCATTGATGGTCAGCGTGGCAACGGTCTCATGATGCGCGCTGCTGGCCACCCAGGTCGTGCTGCCGTCAGCGACCGGCGCTTTGCTCCAGATCACGGCTTCCTGATGCGCGACGCCATCCGCATCGGTATAGATCGTGGTCAGCTGCGGCAGATCCGAATGAGCAATCGTGACCCGCTTGAACCCATCTGCGCCCATGTTGAACAGGCTGCCCGATGCGCCGCTGACGCTGTTGTATTCGTCGGCCTGGTCGGAATTGCCCCCGGGGAGCATATCCTCGTTAACGAGGCGATCAGCCGTAGCATTATTGGCGACCGGGAGGCTGTCGGCGACGTTGAGCGTCAGCGAGCCCGTTGCCTTGTCGCCGTCACCATCGGTGACTTCAAAGCCGATCTTGAAATTCTCGTTGTCGGAGCCCTTGTCGTCAGCAAAGGCGCCGGACTGGACATAGGTGTAGCTGCCGTTGGGATGGACGGTTAGCGTGAAGATGACGTGGCCGGAATCCCTGCCGGTCGCCGTGTAGATCGTGTTGCCGGAATCGTCCCTCGAGGTGCTGTAATGCAGTCCTTCCGTGTGCGCGACGCCGTTTTCACCAATATTGATGGCCTTGAGCCCGGTCGGATTGCTGAAAGTCAGCCGCGCGAAGCCATCGGCCCCGGTCGTGAACAGGCTACCCGATGCGCCACTCACGCCGTCGGCATTGCTCTTGGTGCCATCCGTTGGCGTCGCGCCCTCGCTTGGCTGCTCGAGAAGCAACTTGACGGAAGGTGCATTCGTCCCCGAGGAGGCCGACGCGGTATCGTGGAGGACGCCCGAGTCTGCTGTCACATTATTGGCGACCGGAAGGCTGTCAGCGACGTTGAGCATCAGCGAGCCGATTGCCTTGTCACCATCACCATCGGTGACTTCGAAGGAGATCTTGAAATTCTCGTTGTCGGAGCCCTTGGCATCCGCAAAAGCGCCGGACTGGACATAGGTGTAGCTGCCATCAGCACCGACGGTCAGTGTGAATAGGACATGGCCCGATTCCTTGCCGGTTGCGGTGTAGATCGTGTTGCCCAGATTGTCGGTCGTGGTGTTATAGGACAGACCTTCTTTGTGAGCGACGCCATTGACATCGATGTAGATGCCCTTGAGGCCGGTCGGATCCGTGAAGGTAACCTGCTGGAAGCCGTCAGCGCCGGCGGTAAACAGGCTTCCCGATCCGCCACTGACGGTGTCGGTGGCGCCCTCCGACGGTGTCGGCTCTTCGCTGAGCTCGACGATTGGGCGGAGCGACATCTGCTCAGCCGCCGTGTCGTAAAGGCTGCCTGTGCCGACGGTGACATCGCTGGCGACAGGCTTGTCGTCGGCGACAGTGACGGTGAAGGTGTTCGTGGCGCTATCGCCGTCAGAATCGGTTGCTGTGTAACCGAAAGTCAGCTTGATGGCGTCCGAGCCCTTGGCGTCGTCGAGCGACTGCACGAGGGTGAAGTTGTAGTGGCCGTTGTCGGTGTCCGACACCGTCGCGTAGAAGACGATGTTCGAGCCGACCACACCCTTGGCATCTGCAACCGTCGTCGGAGCGGCCTCGCCGGTATAGCCAACCAGAGTGCCGTCGGCCAGCAGCGCCGTATGGACGGCAATACCATGCGAGCTCAGCGCTTCACCATCCTGGCCTTGTGCCGCGACCGTTGCACTGGTGAAGGCAACCGAACGATCGCCGGCGCCCGACTGGTCGGTGTTGGCATTGTCGGCACCCCAGGAGATGTTGAGCGAGCCGGTGGCGACGGCGTCGGTCCCGACATGCGGGTTCTCGTTGCCGCTTGCCAACGCGCCTTCCGTGACCGAGCCTGCATCGCCGGTTGCGGCGACAGGCTTGTCGTCGGCGACAGTGACGATGAAGGTGTTCGTGGCGCTATCGCCGTCAGAATCCGTTGCTGTGTAACCGAAAGTCAGCTTGATGGCGTCTGAGCCCTTGGCGTCATCGAGCGACTGCACGAGGGTAAAGTTGTAGTGGCCGTTGTCGGTGTCCGACACCGTCGCGTAGAAGACGACGTTGGATGCGGAGATCGCCGTCGGAGCGGCCTCACCGGTGTAACCAACCAGAGTGCCGTCGGCCAACAGCGCCGTATGGACGGCAATACCATGCGAGCTCAGCGCTTCACCATCCTGGCCTTGTGCCGCGACCGTTGCACTGGTGAAGGCAACCGAACGATCGCCGGCGCCCGACTGGTCGGTGTTGGCATTGTCGGCACCCCAGGAGATGTTGAGCGAGCCGGTGGTGACGGCGTCGGTCCCGACATGCGGGTTCTCGTTGCCGCTTGCCAACGCGCCTTCCGTGACCGAGCCTGCATCGCCGGTTGCGGCGACAGGCTTGTCGTCGGCGACAGTGACGGTGAAGGTGTTCGTGGCGCTATCGCCGTCAGAATCGGTTGCTGTGTAACCGAAAGTCAGCTTGATGGCGTCCGAGCCCTTGGCGTCATCGAGCGACTGCACGAGGGTGAAGTTGTAGTGGCCGTTGTCGGTGTCCGACACCGTCGCGTAGAAGATGATGTTCGAGCCGACCACACCCTTGGCATCTGCAACCGTCGTCGGAGCGGTCTCACCGGTGTAACCAACCAGAGTGCCGTCGGCCAGCAGCACCGTATGGACGGCAAGACCATGCGAGCTCAGCGCTTCACCATCCTGGCCCTGCGCCGCGACCGTTGCACTGGTGAAGGCAACCGAACGATCGCCGGCGCCCGACTGGTCGGTGTTGGCATTGTCGGCACCCCAGGAGATGTTGAGCGAGCCGGTGGTGACGGCGTCGGTCCCGACATGCGGGTTCTCGTTGCCGCTTGCCAACGCGCCTTCCGTGACCGAGCCTGCATCGCCGGTGGCCGCGACAGGCTTGTCGTCGGCGACAGTGACGGTGAAGGTGTTCGTGGCGCTATCGCCGTCAGAATCGGTTGCTGTGTAACCGAAAGTCAGCTTGATGGCGTCCGAGCCCTTGGCGTCATCGAGCGACTGCACGAGGGTGAAGTTGTAGTGGCCATTGTCGGTGTCCGACACCGTCGCGTAGAAGACGATGTTGGATGCGGAGGTCGCCGTCGGAGCGGCCTCGCCGGTGTAACCAACCAGAGTGCCGTCGGCCAGCAGCGCCGTATGGACGGCAAGACCATGCGAACTCAGCGCTTCACCATCCCGGCCCTGCGCCGCGACCGTTGCACTGGTGAAGGCAACCGAGCGATCGCCGAGGCCTGCCTGGTTGCTATTTGAGCTGTCTGCGCCCCAGGAAATGTTAAGCGAGCCGGTGGCCGCCGCTGCGCCCGTGTCATGGCTTAGGGCTGCGTTGCCAGAAGCCAGGGCCGCCTCGGTGACCGAACCCGCAGTCCCTGCGGCCGCAACCGGCACGCTGTCTGTAATGTCGACACTCGCGACTGACGCAACGATATGGCCGCTCGTGTCGGAGACCGTGTACCGGAATTGAAGCTGAAGCACATCGCTCGACGCATTGGCACCCCGAGGATGGTCCAGGGCAGCGAGCTGGGTAAAAGTATAGTCGCCGGTCGAAGCGTTGAAGACCAGCGTGAAGACGGTGAGGCCATTGGCGACGCCGGTGACGGTCTGTCCGCTCTGGGTGACGACAACGGGAATGCCGCCGGAGGTCAGACCCGACAGCTGCTGCGTGCCGCTGCCGGTGATTTCTGCCTCTCCGACCAGCGTGACGGTCGTGATCGCGGCATTATTGCCGCCGAAGCCGAAGCGGCCGGTGCTGCTGGTCGTAAGGAAGGCGCCAGTGCTGCTGCCGCTTTCGATCAGCGAAGCCGTTTCGGTCGCCTGCTGATCGATGAACGGAACACGAGTCTGGGTGCCGGACAGATTGGCGCCGTTACCGCCGCCGATTATGTCGCCGGGACCGAGAAGGCCAATCAGGTTAAGCGGCGTACGGGCATTCCCAGCCTGGCTGTCCGTGAACTGGTGGCCGGAATCCGTGCTATTGCCGGCGTGAACCGAACCGTCGGGACCTTCAGCAACGTTGATACCCTGCTGCTGCAGTGCGGCGACGACGGCCTGCTGCGGCAGTGTGACTTCACCGATCAGGAAGGTTGGAACGTGCAGCGCTCCATTGATAATGATAATGCGCGTACCGTCAGCCTGGACGAGAACAAGATTACGTCCCTCGACATGAATGTCGTCGATGGAGGTATTCGGCGGCAGATGGACCACATTGCCATTGTCGGGCACGATCTGGACCGGCTGACGAGCGACGGCGTTTTGTGGGTCGTTGGCGCTCAGGCGCCCCGTCTTGCCATTCGCCTGCTGCTCCTCGGTTTGTGCCACCTCGAACGCAGCGACATCAGCATTCTGCGACAACGGCAGCAAATGATCGGAGCTGATATCGGCTGCAATGCTCGCATCCCGGCCACCTGATGCGAAATCATGCGAAGCAGCTTCGTGGTCTACGGTCGAAATGCGCAAGTCGTCCATGGATCTGGTTCCCGGTGTTTCGTAATGTGCCGCAATCAATTACGGGAACCGGTTGATTGCAATACTTCGTTAACCTCGCTGATATAGCCGGTTATGCACCGTCGCAGAATTATTTTACCAATGGTTAACTCACCTAAAGAACACCTTGTTAAGTGTACTGCTTGACTTTACGTCAGCCGCGGTGTGCTAATGCGACGTTATAGGCTGTTGCAGTCTGACGTTGAGAATCGGGGGGAGTAGTTGTGCCGTTTGCGATCAGCCTTTCGTTAAGTTTTTTGTCCGAGTGGCTGCAGCGAAGACCGCATGGGCGACCAGCACGCAGTGCAACCTTCATCCTCTGTGCCGGCCTCGCCGGCTGTCAGATGGACGGCGTCGGATTGGAGAACAACGGCAAGAAGGACGAGATAAAAATGCCGTCCACTGCCATTGAAGAGACCTATGGCGGCGACAGCGGCACGGAAATCACGCTATTGCTGCGCAAGGGTGCCGCCGGTCTCTATGAAGGTCCGGCCCGCGATGTTCGCGACGGGGCAGTGCTTGGCGTCGGTGAACTCGGCAACAATCAAGTTCGGCTGCGCGTTAAGAATGTCGGCCCGGGACTTGCCGGCGTTGTCGCACAGGTCACGGCGGCCAAGGGTCGGAATGCCGCCCTGATCGTCAGTTATCTGCCGCCGGCCGAGACGGCTTCCATCGCTGCCATTCCACCCGCCCAGCGTCCCCCATTGCTTAACCTTGCGAGTGCAGCAACCGGCGGAGACCTCTTCAATCTGGCCTCGGATGAAATCGACAGCGCGACGGAGGGCGTGAAGGCGGCAGCACCTGCGGGCCACAAAAAGGTTTCGGCGCTGGTGCCTGCTGATTTTTCCCAATCCGACGCTACGAGATTAGGCAACGCCCTCTGGAACAGTGGCAACACCTTCATGGGCCTTGGCCGTTACGGCGCGAGTGATCAGTCCGCCGATATCTTCACCAAGAACCGACCGCTCATTCAGTCGGCCGAAATCGTGGTCATTCTCGGCAACACCCCGGAAATCGGCGCGGTGGCAAGCGCCGCGCGCAGCGCAGCCATTCCCGGCCAGGCGCTGGTCGGCACCAACAACTGGCCGCAATCGGTCTATGCGACGCCGGCTGTGACCGGCGCTTTTATCGCGACGGACGACACGCAAAGCAGCGGGCTCATCGCCGAGCGCTACCAGCGCCATTTCAATCGCCCGCTGACGACCTACGGCTCCTATGGTTACGACGCCATGGCGATCGCCTCGGGCCTCATCCGTTCCCAGGGGCCGCAAGCCATCACTGCAAGCAATTTGAGGAACAAGGTCGGCTTCCGTGGCACGACCGGGCTCTTCCGCTTCAATGCCACCGGTCAGGTGGAGCGCAGAATGGTGATCAATACGATCAACGATGGCAAGCTGAAGGTTTCCACACAACCCTCACAGTCGTTCTGAAGCAGACGGGCTTCATTGAGCATAATAGACACTGAGACCCGCTGCCACCATGACGGCAGAGCTGCGTTATCCACTCCTACGTCAGGGTGGATCACTTCGTTACCCCTGTCGAGATCATGCTTAATGACTTTCCATTGCATTCCGTACAATTTTATACTTATTTGATCCCTTAATTTATACTTAATTTATCCATGTATTCGAACGCCGTATTCAGGAATATCGCGCAATATTCTCTCAATCAGGGAGAGTTGAGCGCTAATGGCACACAAGAACAGGAAAAATATACTTTCAGCACTTACCGCAGCTTCCTTTGCCTTCGGTCTTTCGTCACCGACCATTAGCATGGCGGCGACCGACGATACCGTCAGCCCCGTTGTCAAGCTTTTCCAGGACCCACTGGTCGATAGTGCCATCGATCTCTTCGCGCCAACCTTCAGAAACGCGGCAAAGGCCATCAGCGGCATCGACGCCGCGGCATTGAACAAGAGCCTCGCGGTTGCGCCGGGCGGCCTTCCGCACAATGACCGGACTGCATCTGAGCCGGTACCTCCCACAAAGCCGAGCAACGCTCCTTTGGGCAACTCAGTGTTCGGCACCGTCGCCATTCCGTTCAAACATCTTGCCGCGCTTGACAATTTCGCCGGCCCGCTCGCCGAAATCCGGTCCGGCAAGTCGCTCGATTGCGCTGCGGGTGGATGCAATGCAGCCGAAAGCGCCATCGCCGAGGCTGAAACAAGGATTGCCGGCGCGTCGATCCGCGACAAGATTAATACCGTCAATTACACGGTTAACCATGCCATCCGCTACGCCAGCGACATGGACACCTATCATGTGGCAGATTACTGGGCGAAACCAAGTGAAGCACTGTCGCATCAGCAGGGCGACTGCGAGGACTACGCTATCTTGAAGATGGCCGCACTCTATGAGGCTGGCGTCGATCTCGACCAAATGACACTGGTCGTCCTATTCGACCAGCAGCGGCATTTCTACCACGCCGTCCTGTCGGTCTCCGTCAGCGGTAATAATCTTATCCTCGACAACATGCGCGACGAGGTCTTGTCCGACAAACGGATTGCAGGATATCTGCCTCTCTATTCGATCGTTACCGGTCGCGGCTATCTGCACGGCTCGCGCGATCCTCGTGCACAAGGGGTTGTCGCCGCAGTGCCGCTCACGAAGGTGGTCCCCGGCGAAGGCGAGGTTCACTAGCCGAACACGCTTCCAGGCCTTCCGAAGCAAGCTTCGCGCATAACAAAGCGATGGCATTCTCAGTAGACGGAAAGATAGCCGATCAGCATCAACGCCTCGTGCGTCGGCGCCAACGCCAGACTGATCTGGCCCTTCAGCGATTGCGAACCGAAGCCGATCTTGAAGCCGGTGTTCACTGTCTTGCCACGATTGACCGATAGGATGGAAAGGACCTCTTGGATCTGGGTGTCAATCGACAGGCGTAGCGTGCGCGCCGTCTGCTGAACATCATCGATCAGCGGCAGGCGATGACGCAGCATCTTCAAGAAGGCATCATTGAAGAGCTTGATCCCTCGCTCTTGCGTCAGTACCACTGCGGGTGTCGGCGACGCCTGAAGGACGGCGTTGAGATTGGTTAGCGATGCGATATCTTCGACGGCATTGAGGCGACTTAACGCCCATTTAAAGCTCAGCACCCGCAGTAAGGACGTGAGATTGCCAGTCTCTGGCATTTCTGCCGCCGTGTTGGAAACCAGGTCACCGATGCTGATGCCGCCGGCCTCCGACATTCGTCCGAGGCCATCCCAATAAATTCCCTCCAGTCGAATGCCACGACGCTCGCCGCCACCGGTTATGGCGCGGAAGCGTGGCTCCAGTTCATCACCGTCGACCGATGGAAGGGCTTCCTCCCGGACTATCATAGCAGCGTCTTCCTTCCCGCCTCCTTTGCGCATGACTGTCCTCACCGTTCCGTCAGCGCTTCGGACCGCGCCTTGTTAATCGGCTTCATCAGATAGGCCAGGATCGTTTTGCGGCCGGTCATGATCTCGGCCGAAGCCACCATGCCTGGGATAATCGGATAGTGCTTGCCGTCGCGTTCCAGCGCCGATTTGTCGGTCTTGATGCGCACGAGGTAATAGGTTTCGTTCTTGTCCTTTTCGACAAGGCTGTCGGCGGAGATGTTGACGACCTTACCGTCCAGAGCGCCGAAGATCGAGAAATCATAGGCCGAGATCTTGATGACCGCCGGCTGGCCGATGCGCACGAAAGCAACGTCGCGTGGCGAAATCTTCGCCTCGATCAACAGAATGTCCGCTGTCGGGACGACGCCGGCGATGACCTTGCCGGCGTCGACATATGCGCCGATCGTGTTGACCTCCAACGTATTGACGATGCCGTCGACCGGAGAACGAATATCCGTATGCTTGACCCGATCGGACGCCCCGCGGATTGTCTCGTCGACGACGGAAAGTTCCGACAGTGCTTGTCCCTTGTCGGTAAGGGCCTGCTGTCGTAGCTGCAACCCTAGATCGGCGACCTGTAATGTCGCCTCATTTATGGCCGCATGCAGACGATCGAGACTTTCGACATAGACTTTAAGCTGCCCTTGCAGGTCGACAAGGTCTCGCTGGACCTTGAGGACCTCCGTTTGAGCAACGAGCTTTTTCTCACCGAGCGGCCTCAGCAGATCATATTGCTTTTGGGCGCCGACAATATTCTGCGTCAAGCGGTCTATGTTGGCGCGGGCTTCGTCCAACTCGTTCTGATGTTGCTTCAGACGCTGATGGAGAACATCAAGTTTGTTCTTGTAGGAAGCGCGATCTGCCTCGAAGAGCTTTTCTTCGTTATCGCAGACAGTTTTTGCGGTAGCAAGAATATCGGCCGGGCAGACGAACTGTGCGTCGAAAGCACCCGCCTCCTCCAGGGCCAGGCGCTCTACTTTGGCACCAAGCGAGCGAGCCTTGGCAACCGATTCGCCGAGTGTCGATGCCGTCGTTGTATTGTCGAGCTGGACCAGCATATCGCCCTTGTGGACGACCTGTCCGAGATTGACATTGATCTGTTGGACGATACCGGGCTCAGAGGATTGTATAATCTGCGTCTTCGATACCGGTATCACCTTCCCCTCGCCGCGCGCGATCTCGTCGATGTCGGCAAAGGCCGCCCAGGCAACGAAAGCGACGATCATCAAGGCACAGAGGCCAAGGATCAGACGGGCAAAGAATGGGGGATTGTCATGGATATTGCGGTGAGAGGCACGCATCATTGCACTGCCTTGCGCTGCATCGCCTCGATGACTGCATTTTTGGGCCCATCGGCGATGATGCGGCCCTTGTCGATGACGATCAGCCTGTCGACCAGCTCCAACATGCTATGACGATGAGTCGCAACTAGCAGCGTCGTTTGCGGGCCGAACGCATTGCTCAGCTTGCTGATAAGGTGGCGTTCGCTCGCCAGGTCCATCGCGCCCGACGGCTCATCCAGGAAGACGATCCTCGGGCGGGTCAGGAGCAGGCGCGCGATAGTCAATGCCTGCTTCTGGCCGTTCGACAGGTTTGCACCGCGCTCGCCAACCGGCATATCGAAACCGCGGGGGTGTACGGAGACGAACTCCTCAACGCCGGTCATTTGTGATACCGCCAGAAGCTCGTCATCGGTGGCATCTGCCCGGCCGAGCAGCAGGTTCTCCTTTACGGTGCCGGAGAACAGGTCCGACGACTGGCCTGCGACAGCGACGGCGGCACGCACCTCCGCCACATGATATTGGCGTATATCGACCCCATCGATCAGCACGCGGCCGCTGACCGGCTGAAAAAGACCGTCAAGGAGCCTGCCCAGGGTCGTCTTGCCCGAACCGATGCGGCCAATGATCCCGATCTTTTCGCCAGGTGCAACCGTGAAGGACAGCTGATTGAGGACCGCCTGGTCAGAGCCCGGATATTGGAAGGAAACATTCTGGAAGCTGAATCCGCCGCTACTGATCTGCCGGTTGACAAAGCCGGCGGTCGACGGGCGGTCATCAGGCTGCTCCATGATCTTGTCGAGAATGCGCAGCGACATGGTGGCCTGGCGGAAGCGCGCCAGCGTCATGGCGATCTGCCCGAAGGGCGCGCCGGCGCGACTCGCCAACATGACGGTTGCAACGATCGCGCCCATGGCGATTTTCCCGTCGGCAAATTCATACGTACCCGCAATGACGATGAACACGCTGACCATTTGTTGCAAAAACATCGTCATGTTCATGGCGTTCGACGAGATGTGCTTAATATCCTCGCTGGTCCGGCTCGAATATTTCGTCAGCTCCTGCCAGCGGCGCAGCATCGTCGCCTCGGCGCGGAGGCTCTTCAATGTCTCGATCGTCGAAATCGTCTCCACAAGCAGCGACTGGCGGCGTGAGGCTTCGTTCGTTGCCGTTGCCATGCGCTTGCCAATTTGGGCCTGTGCCACGAGACCGATTGCCACCGAAAGGATGAAAGCAACGGCCGGAATGATCACGAGCCAGCCGGCGATCAAATAGATGACGACAAGGAAGATCACGACGAAGAGGCTATCGATCAACACCCCGATCGTGTTCGAGGTGAAGAACTCGCGCACGAATTCATATTGCGTTACGCGATTGGCATATTCTCCGGTCGACAGCGGGCGGGACGCCAGCGTCGAGTTGAGAATCTTGTCGAAGATCAACTGCGACAGCCGCAGATCCGCCTTGCGGCCTGCATAGTCGATCAGCGACGCTCGGGCTGTCTTCAGCAGAAAATCGAAAAGATAGGCCAATGAGATGCCGGCGGTCAGGACCCAGAGCGTTGGAAATGCCTTGTTCGGCAGGACCCGGTCATAGACATTCATAGTGAAAAGCGGCGATGCCAGTGCGATGACGTTGATGAACAGTGCCGCTAACATGACGCGGGCATAGGTGCGCCAATAAGGTACCAGCGCCGTTGCCAACCAGTGCCGTTTCTCGATCTCCATAGCGTGGCCGACGCGCGCATCGTCCGAAGAGTTTTGATAGTAGAGTGTGAAGGCGAATGCCGATCGCGGGTTGAGCGCCGTGAGTTCGTCCTGCGTCAGGCAGGTCACTGTCCCGACGAGGGGCGTGAGTTCAGTAATGTAAGAACCACTTTCGGTCGTTTCGAGCAACGGCAGAACACCGCCATCAGCAAAGATGACGATGGCCGGACACTCGAAATTGCCCAGCCGACAATCTCGTTCCGTATGCTTCAGGACCTGCAGACCGACGCGCTCAGACAGCCGTTCGATATCGTCCAAATCCATGGCTTCCAGAATTTCATCCGGGACGCCCGAAAACAGCACAGTATCCGAGTTCGGACGACCGTAAAACGCAGCGACAGATTTAAATGCCGATTTGAATGTCAGCAGCGATACGCTCGCAGATACGCCAGGTGCTACGTTCAACATGACGTACTATCCAATGCGGATTGTAACAATTAACGAATCGGCTCGAGCAGATCCATCGGCAGGCCGGGCTTCTGGTGCGAGTCGTATTTGGGATATCCAGGATCGGCCGTATTCGACGAAACGGCGAACTGATCACGGGCATAAGGCGTCGCCTGATCGACCGGCTTCAGCTTCATCGTCGACAGCAGGCTGCCCGATGCGGCAAGGATCTTGTATTCTGCAAAGAGTGACGCCACTTCCGCCGTCTTGGCCAAAACCTCGGTGTTGAAGCGGGTGTTCTGGGCATCCAGTAGATCAAGCAGCGAGCGCTGACCGACCTTGAATTGCTCGCGATAGGACGTGACGAGCTGAGCGTTTGTCTTTTCCTGCCCATCCAAGATATGCGCCAGCTGACCTTGGTTGGTACGCTCGTTCCAAGCGGAGCGGACGGACTCGTCGACCTCGCGGTAGGTCTGGCTCAGCGCAAAACGCTGTTCGGAGGCACGACGAACCAGCTCCTGTTGATGGGCCGTATCTATGCCACCATGATACAGGTTCCATTTGGCCACGACCCCCACCTGGACGTCGCTTGTGTTACCCTTGTTGCCGTCGACATCGTCACCGATACGGGCGCTGCCGACAAGGTCCAGCCGCGGCAGGAATGCGGACTTGGAACCGCGCACGTCGGCGTCCGCAGCATTGACATCAGCTTTGGCCGATGAGATCTGCGGATTGTTCTTTTGAGCGATGAAGACCGCGTCATCCAGCGTCTTGGGCAGGTATCGCGCGACGGAAGCCGGGCGATCCGCATTGCTGATCGACTCGCCGACAACCTGGAGAAAACGGATCTTCGTCGCGTCGAGCTCCTTCTTTGCTTCCTGAAGGCGGGCATCAGCGGCCTGCAGGCGTTCACGTCCCTGAAGACGATCGGCGTCGGTGAGGGCCCCGCCCTTGATGCTATCCTCGATATTGCCAACCATCTGTTTGTGGAAGGCGACGTTCTTTGCAGCAGCCGCGACGATCTCCGTCTGCAGCAGATATTCAAGATAATCCTGAGTAACTTCCAGCGCCAAAGCTTCCGACCGCTGTTGGACGCGGAAGGATGCACCGTCGACACGGGCCGCCTGCTTGTCCTTCTGCGCCTTGCGGTCGCCGCCGTCAAATAAAGTCTGCGTAATAGTCAAGCTTACGTCAGCAGGATTCAGGTACTCATTGGTGCGCGACAAAGCTCCTGATGTGACATCCGACAGTCTCCTCCGACCATAACCGGACTCGAGATCGACAGACGGCAAGTAAAGCCCCCTCGCCTGACGTAATTGAAACTCGGTTGCTTCCCGATTCTGCGCCGCTTGCATGATTTGCGGATTGGTTTTCATTGTCTTTTCAATTGCCTGCTGCAATGTCATAGCGCCAGCAGAACCACTTGATAAAGAAGTCACGGCCATCGAAATCCCGATTGCCGCCATCAATCGCATCTTATAAGCCAAAACCACGCCCTTCCCCAAATTATACTTCAAAGATACATTTTATAAATCTTATTCACCTACAAGCGTAGACGACATCACATCTACTTGTAAAATAGATTTCGATGCAATCTCCTGAAACAGTTAATGTCGGGGAGTGCAAGCCTTGATGGCATCAATCTATTGACTATTTTTGGTTATTAACACTGTTAACGCAATGTGTCGCATGATCGCAACAATACTAATATTCAGCCATACAGAGAATGTACATGGTTTCTAGCCAGCGATACGCGCGAAAAATCAATTTAAAACGATCTTAAGACTGGAAATATTAGAAACCGCTCATCGGCACGCGAATGCTCCCAGGAGTTGGGATGTTCTGACGATTGTTACTTCGGGTCTCTCGCATGACTCGCTGCATCGCACGGTACTGCAACCAGAGCGCAGCCGCAGACCGTCTACAGAGGGCCGAGGCGGGTCGATAAAGGGTAAATGGCAGCGCCAATAGATTCTTCCTAGGCTAATTTAGGCTTGAGCGAAGAATCGCCATGGCTTTTTCAAAGCCGCAAATTCATCGCCTGCGTACCGGCTCTGAACAATGACCCCATCAAGGTCCCCCGCAACAATTTGAAATTATTAGGAAAATCGGAACATCCATGGCGCGATGGGCGACGCCGATATGACCGCTAGATTCCGAAAGAACAAAATATTTTTCAATGGCTTAAATCCGGTGTCCACGGGGTCACCCTTGGATGCTTTTTCACAGCCGTGGCCATCGTCGTTGAAGATGCGGTCGAACTCGCCTTCAATATGCTGGAAGATTTTTAGCTGTGGTCTGGTCCTTGCTGACATGCCACCCCAAATACGCGTCGTAAGTAGTCACGTAGCAGAGCAAACCGGCAAATAAATAGTTGCGCCGAGATGGTTGGGCGTGCGCTTCGATAAACGAGCGACGTAATTTCCGACATGGGAGGAAATGATTTGAACGAAACACTACAACTGTGGGAGTGGCGCGAGAAGATCGCAAATCTCTATTACGAGGTCCGTTCCAACCCAGACGCGGCTGCTGCCTGGCGGCTTTGGTGTGACACCCGTTCGACCATGTTTCGCGACCATCCTCAGTCGCCAATTGAATCGGCGGACCGCAAGACATTCGAAGGACCCACTACATTTCCTTATGATCCCTCGTTGCGCCTGACGGTTCAGCTCGTTCCGGTAACGCCGGAACGGATAACCGTCGCAACAGGAGACGACGGTGACCTCTCGATGTATACGTTCGCCCGTACGAGCGGGCTGGGGGCCAGATTGGGCGGAGAATTGACGCTCTACTGGATTGAGGGGTACGGCGGTGGCGTATTCCTGCCGTTTGTCGACGCGACCTCCGGGACCGAGACCTATGGCGGTGGCCGATATCTCCTCGACACCATCAAGGGAGCGGATCTCGGAGTTGTCAGTCCAGGCGGCACACTAGTGCTCGATTTCAACTTTTGCTATTTTCCTTCGTGTGCCTATTCGTCCCGCTATGTCTGCCCATTGGCGCCATCGGGCAATCGACTGAAAGGCGCAGTCAGAGCCGGGGAACGGCTTCCTATCTCGACATGATAGGTGCCAGGGCCAGGAGTCTGAATGTTCGTATTCGGCCATTCCGAGGTCGCGAAGGAAGCCGGTGATTTTGGTAAGGGACGAAATCCCCCCCCGTACGGACACGATTGATTTTCCCCTCGTGATCGGCAAGCGCCAGGTCAACGTTCTTCCAACATGCATGGAGGAAACAATCCGCGCATGTCCAGTTGCCTTGGTATTTAATGCTACCACCGCCATCCCGAACGATCATGATAACCCGATACTCTTTGAGGTCCTCATCGATTTCCAGGTCAATATTCGGAAAGATGTCGGTCGGAAACAGTTTCTCGTCGAACCAAAGCCTGTTGGGTTCAATGCCAGCTTTGTACCGGTCAAAGTTACCTTAAATATCTGGCTGGCGATGGTTTGATCGATGAGACAGAGGCTGCGGGTCTGATCATTCCATATCCGTAAACTTCCGAAGTCCGCATAATGGGCCACGACGGCATGATCCAGCAGCATTTCTCCTTCTCCGCCCAACGAAGGGAAATTTGAAGATTCGGACAGGAGATGCGCCAAAGATTCTCCAGGCGAGCAAGCTCGCGTCGCGCATCATCGATCAGGTTCCGAAGCAATAGCCGTTCTTGGTTGCCTGCGGCATTTGCGAGCAACCATCTTCGGCCTCACCCTTCTCACGCGGATAGCTGCCTAGCGTGACTTGAAACGGCCCACGTGGCGACTTATGTATAATCCAGGGCCGCGACGCCGCGCCACAGGCGGCGATATCATTGGCGAAAGCCGGCATCAGTCGCTGTCAATCATTCCCGATTTACGACCTTTGAGGAGCAAGCCTTATCGAGGCTTGAACTGTTACTTGAATTCACCACGCTATAATTCCCGCGGCCCAGGACATAAGCCGGCCCGCGCGCTTGCCGCTCCCGCAGCGCACACGATCTCCGGGGATCTCAAACGACGATATGAGCAATATATGCTCCTGGCGCGCGAAAGCGCCCAGGCCGGCGACCGGATCGAGGCCGAGAACCTCTACCAGCACGCCGAACATTACTACCGCATGGCTGCCGCGCAGAAGGCAGGTCGCGGATAATGAGCACACCGTTATTACCCCAGTCTGCCGACGGTTCGGACGAAAAAGCCTGGCTGAAAATCCTCGCGAAATACCGCACGCCGCATACAGGCCGCAGCACCTTCGAACTGCTGATAACTGCCGTTCCCTTCGTCGTCTTCTGGATGCTGGCCTGGTTGGCAGTGCATTATGGCTTCTGGTGGGGCCTGATCCTGATTGTTCCTGCCGCAGCATTTTTGCTGCGCCTGTTCATGATCCAGCACGATTGTGGCCACGGCTCCTTCTTCGCGCGCCGTCGCTTCGACGATTGGACGGGGCGTGTTCTTGGCGTCCTCACTCTCACCCCTTACGATTACTGGCGCAAGGCACATGCAGCGCATCATGCCTCCGCCGGAAATCTCGACGAGCGCGGCGTCGGCGACATAACCACGCTCACCGTGGGCGAATACAACGCACGCTCCCGATGGGGGCGGATTCGATATCGTCTCTATCGACATCCCCTGGTGATGTTCGGCATTGGACCCGCCTGGCTCTTCCTGTTCCAACAACGCCTGCCAGTCGGTATGATGCGCGACGGTGTCCTCCCCTGGATGTCGACCATGGCCACCAACGTCGCGGTGGCGGCGATCGCAGCCCTGATGATCTGGGCAATCGGCCTCGGGTCTTTTCTCCTTACCCACCTGCCGATCGTTCTGTTGGCTGCGGCTGTCGGGATCTGGCTCTTCTACGTGCAACATCAGTTCGAGGAGACGCACTGGTCGAAAGAACCGGAATGGCGGTTTCCGAAAGCTGCCTTGCATGGCGCCTCCCACTATGATCTCCCGCTCATCCTGCGGTGGTTAACCGGCAATATCGGCATTCACCATGTGCACCATCTCTCCAGCCGGATCCCCTATTATCGGCTGCCGGAAGTGTTGCGAGACCACCCGGAACTCGGCGACATCGGCAGGATCACGCTGTGGCAAAGCCTGCGCTGCGTGAAGCTGGTTCTATGGGACGACCGCAGTCGAAGGCTGGTTTCGTTTCGCGAGGCTGCCAGGATCACAGGCGCGGCTTAGCGACCTGCTTTCAAGATCAATGGACATTGGAGAACGACCTGGTTCGCTGAAAACGCGAAAAGGGTATGGAGATCAGCTTCACCAACGGATGGCGCACAGTGTTCCCTGATGGCGGTCGCAACAGTCGTCGGGCCTCATGCGGTGGGTCGATGAACGGTTATGCAGGTCACAGGGCATCAATGGGCGATCTTTGTCGACACGCTGCCAAGAATGAGTTGCAAAAGGCTGGAGAGACCTCTTGCGCCGCAAACGACCACGTCAGGGGTCTCATCCTCAACTTCCTGTTGGTCCGGAGCCTCGCTACCTTACCCTCGGCTTGATTCGAAAAATCCACCTTCGCGCCAGACAACTACTCAACAACAAAGCGGAGGTACAGAAGGCAGCTCATTCCTGACTGCTACTCGTTTTCAAGCGGTCCTCGTCGTAGCGAAAAGGTGCCATCCCAGCCCGGCTAACGCCAAGCCGACCACTCCAGCCGGCACCCGTTAAATATAGTGCACTTGCACGCGGATTAGATTGATCTCCGTCAATGCTGGTTTTCGGCAAATAAAAAATATCTCTTTCAGTTTGTGATTGTTTTGTTCGTAGCAAGACATCTTAACGCGGTCGCTGCGGGGATCGTCAAACGCCGGGATTAACGAGCTACGCTTCAGAGCAAAATATAGTCGAACACAGGCTCAACGCCCTATCCCATAGCCGGGGCCTCGAGAGGTGCTCAAGGCTTTCAGGCTGACTTCCAATCGATAGTCATGTTCTCGTGCCCGCTTGGGATTTCGGGGATCCAGAAAACGAGACGGAGAATCATGGGCGAAAAAGACACCCTTGGAGCTACGAAACCGCAAGTTGAACCAGATGTCACGGAGAGCAGCCTGGCGACTACCGGGTCCGGCAGGGAAGCCGCTCAGTAATCGGAGCCGACCACACTCGTGGCAAGAGCTATATTCGAGCATGCTCCAGCGGCAATGCTCGTGGTGGATAGGATGGGGAAAATACACCACGTCAACAGCGCTGCTGAACAATTGTTCGGTTACACGAAAGAGACGTTGGTTGGCGAGCCGATCGAGATACTGGTGCCAAGGGATATCAGACAGCGCCACGAACGGCTCAGAATGGATTTCATGTCACATGCCAGGTCGCGCCCAATGGCAGAAGGGCGAAGGCTGACCGCGCGAAAGCGCGATGGCACCGACGTATTGGTCGACATTGCGCTAAGTCCGATTTCGCTGGAAATATCTGAAACCGCCGTCCTCGTTTCGATCTTAGAAAATCCCGCCCGTGAACGGGCGGAGGTTGCCGAGCTTTTCGTCAACGAACTGACGCATCGCGCCAGGAACATGTTCGCGATTATCGGGGCAATTTCTCGCCAGATTGCCAAAAACACCGCTTCTGTTGCCGATTTCCAGGCATCTTTGGAGCAACGTCTTCGTTGCCTGTCTATATCATATCAGGTTTTCGAGAAGGAGAAGTGGAAGGCGGCCCTGATAAACGACCTCGTTCGATCTCAAATTTCATTCGTGGTAAGACAGGATACGCCTCAAATAGAGATTGCCGGCCCGGATGTCCGGTTGCAACCGGCGCCGGCTGAATATCTCGCATTGGCAATCCATGAACTTGCGACAAATGCGGTCAAACATGGAGCGCTTACTGTGCCGACCGGGAAGGTCTATATCCATTGGTCAGTGGACGAAGCGGCAAAGCTTTTTCAGTTCCATTGGGCCGAGCGCAACGGGCCGCCGGTCGCTCCGTCGGAGCGGCAGGGCTTCGGCTCCGTCATTCTCAAATCGATCGTTCCCGCAGCTTGCGGTGGGACTGCGGATCTCGCCTTCACTCCGATCGGCATGTCCTGGAACCTGAATGCCCCATCTTCTATTCTCTCTCACCCCGAATGAAGCACTTAAGTTGAGCTGGCCTCCGCATTCGGTTATTTATGCGATCAGGCATGGCGCTATTTCTTTCGATCGCGCAGCTCGGGCTCCGCTGGATAACATATGCAGCACCCGGAACGCCCACTCACTGAACGCGAAGTTGCGTTGCTGCACACTGCCGTCGAACGTCTTCGTTGATAGACGCTTTTAATGATTTGTTCCTGGGCTTTAGCCAATGGTCTGGACATGCGGTTCAGACGCTAACTTTGCCTCGTGTCGCATGAACCACAGGCCCGGCAGCATCGGGAGCCAGAGCGTGAAGCCGCGCAGGACCAGCGTGGCGGCGAGGCTAGCTTCGACCGTGCCGCCGAGAAAATGCAGCATTGCCGTGCAAGTCGCCTCAAAGGTTCCCAGCCCCATCGGCACAGGCGAGAGGGTTGATACGACCGAGCCCATTATGAAACTGATAAAGACTTTTGGCGGCTCGATGGAAAGACTGACCGCTTTCGCCGCACACCAGAGGGTGGCCGCATCGAGCAGGAATATCGCGGTCTGCAATGCGATGGTTTCGAAGATTAGGCGACCGTCGTAGAAAATGTCGGCGCGTATATTGGCGAACATTGCCACCATCCGCGCCACCGGCTTCCATCCCAGCGCAGCCTTAGGGATGAAGCGGCCGCGCGATCGCGTCAACGCGATCACCGCGCCAGCCAACAGGATGATGACGCCGAGGAATATGGCGGACATCGACATCAAGGCACGGCTTAGGTCGGCCATGTTCCACAGCAGCACAAAGGCGAGCAAACCGACGAGCAGATAGGCCGCGTAGTAGGAAAGCGCCGCAACCAGCAGGGCAGTAACGGCGACTGAGGATGCCACGCCACGATGGATCAGGCCACGAACGACGATAATGCTGCCGCTGAGGCCGCCTGTGGGTATCGCCTGATTGGCGAAAAGTTCGAGCAGCGCTAGTCTCAAGAGGCTTGGCATCCCGATAACCGATCCGGCGCGTTTGAGAACCCGCGCCCAAACGGCCGCGGCAGAGATGTAGGTCAGGACCTGACACAGGGCGGCGGCAACAAGCCAGATCGGGTCGGCGGCCATCAGCGTGGTTGTGAACGCCCTGAAGTCGCTGAAATGAAGAACAAAGAGGATGAGCCCGCCCAGCGCCAGAAAACCGAGCGCCCAGCCGGTGAGGACGCCGAATTTCATACTTGCTCCGGGCGTCGCAGCCTTCAAAAGCTCGGCGGGTAATAAATCTTCCTTGATCGTCGATATTGGCGCTTCCGCGCCTTTCATGTCATCCATCCGATAAGCCACCCACAAAGACACAGGCTCCATCTCGTGGGAGGCTGCCGTCATCCTTAAATTCATGGACGTTTATAAGAGCCGTCCAAAGAACCCCGGATCGGATTTGCTCTGATAAACCGGCAGGCAGCGTCCGTAAGATCGAGAAACTCGCAGTCCGCTGCCACCTTCATCGGTTTCATCCTTTTGGGGTTGATGGTGCCCGGAATACGAATTTCCCGCGTAAACCATCATGCGAATGATGGAGATCCAACGTGCCGACAGGCGCCTCGCGGAGCGACGGCGGTACGTTCGTGAGGCCTTTGGCCGGCGTCACGCCGCCGTCGGCCAACCACAGTGCACCGGTGACGTAGCTTGCCTCTTCGGATACCAGAAAGGCGAAGATGTTCGCCATTTCTTCCGGCGTACCGCGGCGGCCGAGCGGTATTCCCATGCCGATCCCCTCCTGCGCAGTCAGCGGGATCGGGCTATCGGCACCGCGCGTCCAGGCAGTATCGATCGCGCCCGGGCAGACGCAATTGGCACGCACGCCGTAAGCCGCCTGTTCGAGCGCCACCCCCTTCGCAAAGGCATGCAGAAACCCCTTGCTGCCGCCATAGGGCGTGAAGTTCGGCGAACCGTTGAACCCCGCCTCGGAGCCGGTGAAGACGATGTTGCCGCGCGTCTTCTGCAGATGCGGCAGCGCGAACTTGGTCATCAGGAAGGCGGTACGGATGTTGTTTTTGTAGGTTCGGTCGAAATCCTCGATCCGATAGGCGTCGGTCTCGGCATTGGCAATGAAGACCCCGGCATTGTTGATGAGGATATCGAGCCGGCCATAGGTCTCAACGGCGAGAGCGACGCAAGCCGCCGCCTCGTCGGTTCCGGAAAGGTCGCCGAGATAGCTGACGGCCGAGCCGCCGTGTCCGACGATCGCCGCGGCGACGTCTTCCACCGGATCGCCCGGCAGGCCGGCGATGAAGAGTTTTGCGCCCTCGTGCGCGAACTTATGGCAAATGGCTTCGCCGATGCCCGTTCCGCCGCCGGTGACGATGGCAATCTTGTCCTTTAGGCGCATGGGCATGCCCTTTCCTGCTATTGCGACGATCGAACGCCCATCGTACCGATGGAGCGCAGGTTTGGTATCAATCCAGCCAGCGCACGTGTGCGGAACTGCGTGGCACCGTAGGCACAGGCGCGGCCGGATGGCCGACGATGATCGGCGCAACCGGCACGAAACCCTCCGGCACCCCGATAGCCCTCCGGCCCTCCTCCGTCTCCAGCCAGCGCTGGGCAAAGCCGATCCAGCAGGAGCCGAGACCCTGGGCATAGGCCGCCAGCATCAGGTTTTCTGCCGCGAGTGCTGCATCTTCTACAGCCCAGTCGCGACTTCCGGCGGAAATGACGATCAGCGCCGGGGCCTGATAGAAGATATGAAACCCGGGATCTTCGAGGTGTTGGCGCAGATGGGACGGAATGGCGTCCCTTTTCTTCAGCGCATGAGCCTTGGCCGCGACCGAAATCCGGTCGAGCAGCGGTTTGTTGCGGACGACTGTAAAATCCCACGGCTGCTCGTTGATGGCGCTTGGCGCCTGGATAGCAGCTTCAACTAGTCGTTCGAGCACCGGCCTGTCGACCGGTTCCGCCGTGAAGGCTCGTGTGGCGCGCCGGCCAAAGATCGCTTCCATCAGTTCCATCGGGGTCGCTCCTACTGTTTGCCCATGGATCGCAGAGCTTGATGACGACAGCATTGATTTGAGTCATCTTGGAACGAGCGCCCCAGACAACAGGCCGAGCCTTGTCGCGTGGATCCAGGCGGCCACCATGGGCGAACTTGTCCCCCCTAGCTTTCCATAGATTTACCGCTGAGGTGAAGGGATCTTGTCGATCGTGGAGCGACAGTATTGGGTACAAACGGGTCCGGAAACGCTTCAGAGCTTCGTTTGGGATCTGCCGCCGCCTGCGACATTTCGCGCGAGTTCCCGAATTAGGGTTCATTTTCGAATGTATGGATGGTATGCGAAATGTATGGATATACAGCCATACAATATCGGTTAGGTTTATGTGGAAAGCGCGAATTGTCGGCGGTGGCCGAATGAAATATATCGGCTTGGCGGATGCTCTGGAACAGGACATCCAGGCTGGTATCATTGCTGCGGGTGACCGGTTGCCACCGCAGCGATCCATTGCCGAAGCGCTTGGCGTCGACCTGACAACGGTGACCCGGGCCTTCAATGAAGCGCACCGCCGGGGGCTTATTGAAGCGCAAATCGGCAGGGGTACCTTCGTGAGGGACTATTCGAGCGAGCTTACCTCGAAGGCTCGCCCCGCGGCACTCGATCTCAGCATGAACATTCCATGCCAGCCGGAGGGCGTCGATTTTCGGCAGTTGATGCCCAAAGGGGTTGCTGCGGTGCTCGCGAACGGCAAGGGGCTGCTGAACTTGCACTATCAGGATAGTGCTGGTGCAGAGCCGGATAGGCAAGCGGCGACCCGATGGCTCAAGCAACGTATCGAGAACGCCGATTTCGATCGTATCGTTGTTGCGGCTGGCGCCCAGAGTGCACTTTTTTCCATTTGCGAGCTTTTGCTGTCTCGAGGTGACGTCATCGCCGCCGGCGAATTTACCTATCCCGGTTTGAAGGCTGTCGCAGCTCAAATGCGCTTGGTAATCGATCCGATCGCAATGGATGGCGAGGGACTGCTACCTGAGGATTTCGAGCGCAGTTGCCGGACCAGGCCGCCAAAGCTTCTGTATGTGATTCCCAATATCGACAACCCGACGGCCGCGACGATGCCCGAACCGCGACGTGCGGCTATTGTGGAAATTGCGCGCCGCTACGGCGTGATGATCGTGGAGGATGATCCTTACGGCCCGCTGCTTGAGGGGCCGAGCCGCACCTTTGCGGATCTCATGCCGGAGGCGACCTGGCATATTTCGACACTTTCCAAGTGTGCGACACCGGCGTTGCGGGTTGCCTACGTCCTCGTGCCCAAGGCAGCACACGCCCTGCAACTCGCATCTGTTACCAGAGCCATGATATTGATGGCGCCTCCGCTCATGTCAGCACTCGCAAGCAGTTGGATAATGGATGGAACACTGGCGGACGTGACCGCGGCCATCAGACGCGAAACGCTGACAAGGCAGATACTCGCATCGTCGCTGCTCAGCGCCTTCGATCGCTCCGCTAACATGTTTGGCCACCACCTCTGGCTTCGGTTGCCCAGCGGCCAGCGCGCTGACGACCTGGTTGAGGCTGCGGTACGCGCGGGTCTGCTCATCGTTCCAAGCTCTGCCTTTGCGGTCGGGAAGTGTACGACGGAAGCGGTGCGAATTTCCCTCGGCGTCGCGTCCGACCGCAGTGAGCTCGAGGACGGATTGAACCAACTTGCCGGTCTTGTCACCCAGCCGGCACTGCTTGCTCGGGTGATCGTCTAAACAACCTATCCGGAAACATGGGGCAAGCTGACTTATGCCGCGTGATGGGAGGGTTATGATCGACGTTAGATTCAACGATGGTTTGAACAAAATAACAAAGCTGCTGAAGCAGCAGTTTTGCGGTCGTGCTCCTCACGATAGATAGTGTCAAATAATAGCCTGGAAATATTCAAAATGATGGATTGGTTCCCTATAGTCTTCATTGCGTTCAAGGTTCTCGTGTTAGGCACGGGCATGTTCTTCGCCATCAAGTGGCATCACGATCAAGGGACCTCGTCCAACCCGACTGACATTATCAAAGTCACGTTGGAGTGCGCTTGCTATATCCTGGTGGTGGTGATCGTGTTGGCGCTGATCTACGGCTTACTAGACTATCTCGATTTCCTTCCTGCCGGTTTAAACTTTAATTGAAACGGAAGCAGAAGCTCGGAACCAACGTCATCAATCTCGACCTTTGCCTCTTTCGCAGGGTGAGGTCGACGGCATCTATGACGCGGCAAACATGCCATTGAAGATGTCGCCCGGCTCTGCGTAGTAGCGATCGGCCGCCAGGTTTTAACCTACTCAAGTTCGCACCAAGCGGCTTGCATGTATGCAACGCCTTGATGGGATGCGAACCAACGACCCGGTATTGGTTTATCCTAAGATAGTGAACTCGCTCGGATTTTATCGACACAAGGTCTGGACAGCTGCGAGACTCGGATTAAGAGCTGCCAATGCGATACGCCGGCCCTTCAACAACCTTTCAGGCGCACGTCGGCTCTTTCGTATTTAAATCACTGCAGTCGCTGACATACAGTCCGAAAGACAAGCTTTGAACGCCCGCGGCCCGAATTCGTTCTCCATCTCGCAGCGCTTCCTTCGCCGGCTAATTGCGGCACATGTGCTGTTCAACCTGCTCCTTCCGCACGGAATGAACGCCACGCCGAACGATAGCGCTTAGCTTCTGCTGAAAACGAACGCTCGATGACACCGTCTACGCGCTCAGCGCGTTGCTGAGATCTTTCAATCCAATCATCAGCATCATCGGGTCGGACAGAGATGGCAGAAATCCAACAGCCTCATAGAAGGCACGTGCGTCATCGGAAATCGCATGCACCAGCACGCCACGGATACCGAGTATTTCGGCGGCATTGAGCAGGCGCAGACCGGCATCACGCACCAACGCCCGACCGATACCGCGGCCCTGATAGGTCCGGTCGATAGCCAGTCGACCAGGTACAGCGACTGGGATCGGATCTGGCATGTTTCGCTTAAAGCGGCCTGGTGCTTCTAGTATCCTCACCGCGCCGAAGGCGAGAGCGTAATAGGCAACTACACGATTTCCCTCGCAGACCACGAAAGTACGAGACGCACCGCCCGCCTGATTGGCTCGCGCTCGTCGACGCAGCCAATCATCCAGTTCTGGAACGCCGGAATCAAACTCGACAAGCTCATGATGCTCGGCCAAAGGAGCAGGGGAAGTGAGGGTCACACCTCATCCCATGGAGCTTTGGTCGACATTGTGCGTTTCAGACGCTCATTCGACTGCGCGGGCGCATCGAGCCGGGCAAGGTATTCGGCATACACCTCGGGGCTTACCGTGATGACGGTACGGTCAAGCAGCACTTCCTCGGCGCGGCGTTCCGAGGCCTCCAGCATGAAATCTGTGCGTGTCTTGCCAAGCAGTTCAGTTGCACGGTCGATAAGATTGCGCGTCGCGGGTTTGATATGGATATTCAGTGGAACGCTTGCGTCCACTTTTTTTGCTCGTATGTGACGTCGGCATGGGTAACTCAAATGCGATATTGCTATATAACGTAACGATGGTGTCGTTACGGAGCTGTATGCTGACACGTTACACTGGTAACTGCTCTCGAAAGGATGCGAACCGCTGGCCCCGTTATTACAAAATCCATCTCTTTCAAATTCTCCAGAAGCGGATACCGGCTCGGCCTTGGCGAAATGACCGATCTGGGGCCGGGAGCCGAGGATGAAAAAGGGGCCATAAAGCCTAGGGTAGCCTCAATGACTGCTTCCGACCCCATTGCAGGTGTTTAACGCAGACAGGCACGATCCTGAAAGCGGTCGTCACCTACTGCCCAGATCTAATCATCTCACGAATTTTAGTCGCCTTCTCGAAATGATCGAGAGCATGGGTTTTGATCCACCACTCGGCGGCTTCCATAAGGAGGTCGGGGTCGTCGTTCTTGTTTGCAAAGAATGCATAGAATGACAGGCCAACGCCTTCACCCTTTTTTGCGATTTTGTCGTCGCAGACTGAAATGGCTTTCGCCCTTAGGGTTAGTCTCATGGTGTGCCTCATACTTCGCAACTCACCTTCGAGCTACCATGCCTTTCTCGCTACGGAAATACTGAGACCCGTGGACAGATCGAATTGCGAGAGCAATGCCTGCTCTCGACCCCATTGCGGTCGTTCGTGGCATTTGCGACACCCCTTAAAATCAGTCACCTCGATACAATGGAAAGGTCTGTGGTCTGCGCGCTTTTCGCTAGATAGATCGCCTTCTTTCTGTGCACGCAAAGGGACACCTTAAATGCTGAAAAACTTGATCTACACGCTCGGGTGATCGGAAGAACGCCTGAACGCCTCCAGTAGCTCGTCAAGTCCGCTTTCAAAATCATCCAGCATTGCTCCCCTTGGGGGCCGCCCTATGCTTCCATCCTGGGTAGCCACAGCCAAGGCGGCACCATGAGTGTAGTCAACAAGGATATGCGTCCAACGCAACGAGCGCTGTGAGGAGTGATTGCCTTCGCTCAAGAAGATCATCAACTCACGGGTTATCCTCATGGCGTGATCGGGGAAAACGGCTGGCCGGGCAAAGATCGCCAAGGTCAGAGCGGGATAGAGCACCACCTTGGCGTAGTAGGCTGTGAGGAGACTGCGGGCGCGTGCGTGTGCATCGCCCGTTTCAGGTGCCGCGACGTCCGCATATACCCACTCCGCTAGCGACTTGATCAGCCCATCCCGATCCTTGAAGTGGTGATAGATCGTCATGGGATTGATGCCCACACGTGTTGCCAAAGCGCGCATGCTCAAGCCGTCGAGGCCGTCGGCATTGAGGATGCTCAAAGCCTCGGAAAGAATGCTCTCCGGCAAAACGGCCTTTCCGCCGGCTGGTGGCCGACCTCGCCCCCTCGCTGTCATAGCAAGACTTCATAATGAGATTGGACCAATCCGGAAGGGAAAGACCTTGTGCCCTTGTGCGCAAGCGCCACATCCCGCTGACCGCCGCCAAAAAGAGGGCGGCCAGCACCGAGCAAGATTGGCACCCTCGTGATCACCATGTCGCTGATCATGTCGAGCGCGAGGAAAGATTGAATGATGCGTCCCCCATCCACATAGGCATGTCGTGCTCCCTCGTATTGAAGCGTCGCCATCGCTTGTTCAGGTGACTCTGCCGAAAAGCGCACTTTTCCTTCGAGCTCGGAGGGCACTGCCTGTCGTGCAAGCTGCGCCGACAAAACCAGGACCGGACGGGTATAGAACCAGTCTCCCATGCCTCGGACCGCCTCATAAGTGCCTCGCCCCATTACGATAACGTCGATATCGCTTATGAAATCGTTATACCCATGATCCTCGCCAGTTTGGTCGTGCTTTAGCAACCAATCGATGTCGCCACTTTCGCGGGCGATAAATCCATCAAGGCTTGTTGCGATAAATACGTGTCCGGTGACCATCGTCGCCTCCATAATTATACATCGTATAAATAATGGACCTCTGACCAATGTCAACGCGCTCGACGGTCCACTCTTGCCCGTACCGCCCGGAAAGCTGACCGACGGCTAACCACCCCCGACAACGACATCGCTATGACCTAAATAGAATGGCTCTCCTGGGATAACTCGAAACGCGGGCTGGTCCAGATGAGGCGCTGGACCGATTGCTGCTGCCCTACAGTGAAGACCTACCGATCGACGCCCCGCCATCGACATGCAGCGTCTGCCCAGTGATGAACGCGGCGTCGTCCGACAGCAGAAATTCAATCGCCGCGGCGAGCTCGTCAGGTTGGCCGAACCGCCCCATGGGAACACCGGATAGGTATCGCGCCTCACCTTCGCTGCCGATCGGATTGTTCGCCCGAAACAGTTCCGTTTCGGTCGGCCCGGGCGAGACGGCGTTGACCGTGATGCCGGTCTGGGCGAGTTCAAGCGCCCAGCTTCGCGTAAAGCTGACGAGTGCGGCCTTGGCAGCGGCATAGCTTGTCCGCTGTACGCTGCCGAGAACGGTGAGACTGGAAATATTGACGATGCGGCCCCAGCCGCGTGTGCGCATGCCGGGCAATGCGGACTGTATGGACATAAGAGCAGGATGCAGATTGACGCGCATCACCTCTTCAAGGGTTTCAATGGCGATGTCGCCAAGCGGAGCGGCCCTGACCAGCCCGACATTGTTGACCACGCCATCGACGTTGCTTTCCTTGACGATCCTGGCCAGTTCGCCGTTGGCACTGCGCTCGGAAAGATCGAGAGTATGCAGCGGGCCAGGAAAGGCGTCTGTCGGGTTGCGGGCAATGCCGATGACGGTGTGGCCACGGGTGGCAAGACGATGGGCCAGGGCGAGACCGATGCCCTTGCTGGCGCCGGTGATCAGAAAGGTTCTCTTCATCGGGAAAATCCTCTGACCCTGCCTCAAGGAAGCAGGGTGTCATGGGTCGAATGGATCAGGCGGCGGCGCGGCTGGCTGCGAGGCGGAGCGCCGGCAGCATGTCTTCCGGTTCCGGACGGTGGGTGTAGTCCGGGTTCACCTCCGCGTAGAGGATGACGCCATCTTGGCCGACGACGTAGCGGGCCGGCATCGGCAAGGTCCAGCTCGGATCACCGTTGAAGGCCGGAAGGTCGTTTTTCAGCGACTTGTAGAGCTCGACCAGGTAATCCTGCATTTCGAAGCGCAGGCCGAAGGCGGCGGCCACGTCGTTGTGTGGGTCCGACAGAATCGGGAAGGTCAGGTTGTTCTGGCGCATCGACTTGCGGCTGTTGACATGGTTCTGCGGCGAGATGGCGACGAGTTTCGCGCCGAGCGCCTCGAACTGTGGCAGCGTTTCCTGGAGCGCCTGGAGCTCCATGTTGCAATAAGGACACCAGACGCCGCGGTAGAAAGTGACCACGAGCGGGCCGCGCGCCAGAAGATCGGTCGAGGAAACGGTGTTGCCCTCGGGATCGGCGAGGCTGAAGGCCGGCAGCGTGTCGCCCGCCTTAAGGGCCTGCTCGGCCGCGCCGGAGGCGATTAGTTCGGCGGTGGCGCGGTGCATCGTCTCGATCACCGAATAGGGAACGTTGTAAGGCGGCTTGCCGGCTTCGAAGTCAGCCTTGAAGGCATCAAGCTTGGACTGCAGCGTCATCGTCATTCTCCAATGAGTTCTGAACTTTGAGCGTGCCGAGCTTCAGGGGTCGCCCTGAAGCTCGGCGATGGATGAGGGAGTGATCAGCTATTGGCGGCCAAGGAGCGGGCGACCTCGGCAGCACTGATGCCTTCAAGCGCCAGACCATAGCCCGCGCCTTCGTCGATGATCCGGCGCAGCTTCTGCGTCAGGGCGATGCGGGTGTAGCGGCTGGTCAGCGGCGGCAGGGCGGCAAGACCCTCGGCGATCTCATGGGCACGGGCCAGAAGGCGATCGGCAGGAACGATCTCGTTGACTGCACCCCAGTCCTTCGCAGTCTGTGCATCAAGCACCTGGCGGGTGAGGATGAAATGGCGGCCGCGGATACTGCCGATCACTTCCGGCCAGAGCAGGTTGACGCCGTCCCCCGGCACGATGCCGAAGTCGAAATGCGGCTTGTCCTGGAAGACCGTTTCCGGTGTGGCGAGGATGATGTCCGTGAGCAGCGCATATTCCGAATGCAGGAGGACGGGACCGTTCAGCGCGGTGATCATCGGCACCTCGATGTCAAGGATGTTCATGAGGACCTTTTTGCCTTCGCGCAGGATCTTGTCGTAGCCGCGCGGCGAGAAGAAATCGAAGCCATCGGGATTGATCGCATCCATGAAGGCATCGCCCGAGCCGGTCAGGATGACGACGCGGTTGTCGGCGTCGGAACCGACCTGGTGGAAGAGATCGACGAACTGCTCATGGGTGTGGCCGTTGAAGACGAGCTTGCCGCCGTCGGTATGGAAGGCGATTTCGAGGACGCCGCTTGGCGAACGGGTCAGGCGGGCATTCGGGAAGCTGTTCTTGTAGGTGTCGAAACGGGACATGGGGATACTCCTTTGTGTTGGGGTCTTGCGGTCGGGGTTGAAGAAGAAGCGGGACAGGGAGCGCATGGGTCAGGCCACAGAAGTCGGGGCTTCGGCCAGCGCCTCGACGCGGGCTATGGCGCGCTGGACGGCGGGGCGGGCGGCCACGGTCTCGTACCAACGGGAAAGGTTCGGGCGCTCGTCGAGCGTCAGGCCGGGGAATTGCCGGCGCCACAGCCAGCCGAAATGGGCAATGTCGGCGATGGTGAAGGCGTCATCGGCCATGAAAGATTGACCCGCCAGCTTGCGGTCGAGGATGCCGAGGATGCGTTCGGCTTCCTTTGCGAAACGCGCTTCGGCGATCGGCTGCGGTGCCGGCGATGAGCGCATGAAGAAACCGGTATTGCCGAAAGCGGGGCTCAGGGCCGAGGCGTGAAAGAAGAGCTGTTCGAAGACACGGGCGCGGGCCTCGCCGTCGCTTGGCAGCAATTTGCCGGTCTTTTCCGCAAGGTGAACAAGGATCGCGGCGCTCTCCGTCAGCACGAAGCCATCGTCCACCAGAACAGGCACCTTGCCGTTCGGATTGAGCGAGAGAAATGCGTCTTCCTTCTGCTCACCCTTGCGGACATTGACCGCCTTCAGCTCATAGGGAAGGCCGAGTTCCTCAAGCACGATCGGCACCTTGACGCTGTTGGGGGTGGCAAAGGCGTAGACTTCAATCACGTTCGTCTCCATCGGATTGTGTTCGCTGGAGAGAGTTATGACCATTCCTGGATACTTGCGGCAGGCTTCTTGAGGCGATAATGCTTATTCCAATGGAGAATGAGTGATGGACAGATTGCAGGCGATGACCGCTTTCGTGCGTGTCGTGGAAACGGGATCGTTCTCACAGGCCGCCCGCCAGATCGGCGTCGGCCAGCCCGCCATCTCGAAGACGATTGCGCAATTGGAGGAGCGACTTCAGGTTCGCCTGCTCATCCGGTCGACGCACGGCCTCTCGCCAACCGACGCCGGAGTTCGCTTCTATGAACGAGCGAAGGCGGCGATCCATGCAGCGGACGAGGCGGAGCTGGAAGCCAAGGGGGCCGGTGCCGGGCTGTCGGGCCGACTTCGCATCTGCGCCGCCACCACGTTTGCGAGGCTCATGGTCATTCCGCGCCTGCCGGAGTTCTTGGCGATGCATCCCGATCTCGACGTGGATATCGTTCTCGACGATCGGGTGATCGATCTCGTGTCCGAAGGCATCGACATCGCGCTGCGCATGGGTGATCTCGCAGACTCGTCGGCCGTAGCCCGCCGTCTGGCGACTGGTCGGCGGTCGGTGGTGGCGACACCTGCCTATCTTGAAAGACATGGCGTACCCCTGGTGCCTGCCGATATCTCCGCGCATCAGGCGGTGGTCTATACTCAGCTCGGCCGTAGCTGGACCTTCCGCAGGGCTGGAACCGAAGCGTCCGTCGCGGTCTCCGGGCGGGTTCAAGTCACCGCAGCCGAAGGTATTCGCGCCGCGGTTAAGGCCGACATGGGGCTCGCCGTCACTTCGGACTGGATGTTCTGGCCCGAACTGCTAAGCGGCGAGGTCGCGCGCGTGCTTGAAGATTGGGAGCTTCCGAACATTCACCTCTGGGCGGTCTTCCCAACGGGACGCCTCGCCAGCGCCAAGGCGCGGGCGTTCGCTGACTTCGTGGAGCAGGTGGTCGGGTAAGTTGAATCCCCATCGGGGCGGATTTGCCGTGCGAACCTTCGCCAACGAGATCCTCCAGCCCTTATCTGGGCGGCTAGGCGACAAATCGCATCTCGACGAAGCCGTCGTTTCGATCCGTGGGAAGAGGCACTGGCCGTGGCACGCCGTTGATCAGGACGGTTTCGTTCTCGATGTTCTGGTGCAAAGCCGCCGCAACGCCAGGGCGGCCAAACGTCTGATGCGCAAGCTGTCGAAGGGGCAAGGCCGTTCGCCACGGGTGATGATCACCGACAAGCTTCGCTCTTATGACGCTGCAAAGACCGAGATCATGCCAGGTGTCGAACACCGATCTCACAAAGGCCTCGACAATCGGCAGAGAATTCTCACCAGCCGGTCCGGCGAGGAGAGCGGACCATGCCGCGCTTCAAGTCACGAGGCAACCTGCAACGCTTCGACTCTACCCACGATCCGATAGCCAACCTGTTCCATATCCCATGCCATGACATCACCTCCAGCCGTCATCGCGAGCTGCGCGCCGGCACAATGGACCTATGGGTTAAAATCACCCCGGCATGATGGACCACAGAAACCCGTCATCCGCTCTTGTCTTGTGACCCTTAAGTTTACGATACCGCTCAAGCGGCAGGGAAATATTAGCTATATGTCTCTGAGACTAAATGTAGTCGCGCTCAACTCGATAATTCTTCTCGATCATCTCAATTAAGAGCGGCGCACTTGGTAATGACGGCCCTCTTGGGTACTTCTTCTCTCCTTTGGTCAACGGGCGGTGCACCTTCCATTGCGTTCCGCCAGCCCAGAAAAACCACATCGTTTCATCACCCTTAAGATTGTTCGTCGACCGAAAGGTTGGAAACGCAGCTAGGTGCTCAGAAACGGCGACGTTCGCAACAAGCTGGAATAACCCTTGCCGAACTGCATCCTGTATCAGAAAGGTCGTAATGAACTGCGGCTCCTTGGCGACAATTTCTGTGAAATCCTTCGGAGGTTTAGGAAAGAATTCCCGAAAAATGGCTACGACGAATTTCCATTTTGGATGTGTGTGAGTCACTTGGCCGTAACAAATTCCTTCGGATGTCAAAATTTGAAATATATCGCCGATCTTTACAGTTTTCCGATTCAACATAGCTATTTCGCCCATTGGTAGTCGACACTATCGAGCAACTCTTTGCCACGAATAAGCGATTGTTCATAGGTTGTTGGGTTTTTCGTCGCGGATATCGAATTGATCTTATTCAGCAACGTTCCACCGTCTTTGCCTAGTCCGTAGTAATTGATCAGGGTTTGCTCAACGGCTCTCGCATCCGAACGCGACAGATTATCGAGGCCATCGATTTGCTCAATGCGGATTCCTTTCGTCCGTAGATGCTCGGCGCCTCTACGGGCTACATCATCGGTAATTCCAACGTACCGCGTGGTTCCGTCAACAACACAGCTATAAACGCAGGTTTTGCCGCCTATCGTTACTGTATTTATGGCATCAGTGCCGATAGACGCTCGCTGTGCGGCGGCAATATCGCGATAGATTTCACCATTTGGACCAACGATGACGACGTTGCCCGCATTGTCGATGACACGAACATATTTTTCAGGCAGGCCAGCGACGCTATCCGGCAAGATGCCCGCAATGTCTCCAATAATGGTCTTGGCATTGCCCCAGCCACCCCAGGCGATGGCGCCGAGCATGATCGGATCGCGAATGATGCTGGCTATTTGAGCTTTCGAACCTGTCAGCAGGGCTTTGGCTGCATCGCTCTTCAGCGTGGACTCTATATCACCGAAGTCCTGACCGTTTTGCGCATCATTGCTGTCTGCGTATTTCCAGGCGTCCAGGAACACCATATGTCGATCGAGAAGCGACATCTCATCGGGCTCGCCATTCCCTGCGAGGGCGGCGTCGAGATACTCGGCCGCAGCTATCCGCAGATCGGTGCGAGCCTTGACGCAGTCGGCCGAGGAATTTCCGACGCAATCGGACAGCTTCTTGTCACGATTAACCGATAGAGTTTGGAGCTCTTCTTTGTGCTTACAAGCTGGAGAGCCAGGATCACCGGACTCCTCACAAGCGGCCAGTGTGCGAGCGAACTCCTCACGCTCTTTATGCGTCAGATAATTGTACTGATACTGTGCAGCCCCATAGGAGGCACCTTCGCCGCCGCCGACAGCGCCTGCCGCCAGGGCAGACAGGCTCTCGCCGAGCAGGGCGGCAAGCGTCTGCTTGTCCTGAGCGGACAAGGTGCTGTCCTTCAGCATGCCCTTGACGAGATCGGCTATAGCCGGTGTCAGCAAGGCTGAGGTTGCAGCACCGGCAGCCCCCTTGAGCGCACCCTCCCAGCCATTGACGCCGCCGAGAATGCCGGCGCCGATCGTGTGCAGCAGCACGCGGCCGGCTCCACCCTCCTTCCAATAATCCATTCCAGCCTGGTCGCGGCCCTCCGCAGCCTGCCGGTAGAATTCACTGGCAATATCGCCCACCAGCCCTGCCATGGTGGCCTGCGCCGCCTGCAGATCGGCCTGGGTCTTGTACTGCTGGCGCAGGATATTCTGCAGATCCGGCAGGCCGGGCAGCGAGGTGTTGGTGTTCTCGGTATCGCGGCGGATCGTGCCGATGTCCTGCGTCTGATGCGCGGGATCGGTAATCGTGATGCCGATATTGCCGCCGATGGCCGAATAGGCCTTGCCGGTCTCCTTCTCGCCGGCCTTGACGGGTGGAGCGATGGTGAGCCCGCCGGTGCCGATTCCGCCGCCATAGGTTTCGGCCTTCCAGGTCGAATGCGTGTCGATATCCGCAACCGTCAGGGTGCCGGTGGAGAAGGAGTTCTTGTCCGCCGTCGCTTGGCTGGTAATCAGCCCGCCGACAAGCGAGGTCTGGCCGCCGACATCGATGTTGAGGCCGCCGGTGCCTGCATGAATGCCTGACTGTTCGGAGACGAGCACCGCGTCGCCCTTGGCCTTCTGCACGGTGCCGGAGGCGCCGGTATTGCCAAACCCGATCTGCCCGGAGACATTGAACTGATCGGCCTCGGCCTTCTGCGTATCCAGCTGGCTTTCGATCGTCAGGTTCTTGACGTCGATCGCAACCGAATTGCCGACAACCGTCGCCCCCTTCAGCGCGAGATCGTTGGTGACGATGGTGACATCGCCAGTGCCATTCACATGCGTGTTCGTATGGCTGGTGCCGGAGGTTTCCGAACCGCCCTTGCCATAGGAAGCGTTGACCCCGATGCCGGTCTCCGCGCAGCCATTTTTTGTAGTGCAGCCGAAGTTGACGCCGACGCCGGCGCTCCAAGATTTGTTCGAGCTGGTCGAATCCGACGTGCCCGTGGCGGCATTGAGGTTGATGTCGCCATTCGCTGCCGACAGGAAGATATCGCCGGTCAGCGGGTCGCCCGAGATCGTCGGGATGCCGTTCTTGTCGTAGCCGGCGAGGATCTGCGCGCCATCGCTGGTGATGGAGCCCTTCTCGGCCTCCATGGTAATGGAGCGACCCGCGCGAATATTCGTCACGACCGGGGTCGAGGACGACGAGGACCAGCTGTTTTCCTGATGGCTGACGCCGGCGTTGATGCCGATGCTGAAGGAAAGACCGGTTCCAACCTTCGGATCCGCGCTGGTAAGCCCCTCATATGCGCCCTTCAGCCCCTTGAAGCCCTCGTAGAAACCGAGGCCGGCAATGGCGGTATTGGTCACCGCATTGACTCCGCCGCTGTCCGAAAGGCGCTCGGCCGAGTTCATGATGCTCTCAGCCGCCTTGCCGATCTGGCTTGTCACCGAGATGGTCACACCGGCAAAGGTCTTCTCATGCACCTCCTCGTAATTGGTGACGTCGTTGGCCGAGAGCAGATTGATATCGTTCTTGGCAAAGAGATTGACGTCGCGCTCGCCAGAAGCGCTGGTCGCCTGCAGGTTAACATTGTTGCCTGCCGAGATGTTGAGATCGCGGCCCGCCACCAATGTCGATACCGCATTGGTATCGGACTGCTGCGCCTTGCTGTCCTTGGTCGACTGCGCGCCAATCCCGATCGAGAAGCCGCCATTGCCGGCGGAAAGTGCAAGACCGAAGCCGGACTTCTTCTGCTGTTCGGACTGTGACGAGCTTTCAGCGCCCGGGGTGACATTGACGTCTCGCGCCGCCGAGAGATTGATGTCGCGATCGGCATTGACCGACGATCCCATGATGTTGAGATCAGTTGCCCTCGCAGTCAGGTTAACGTCCTTCCCGGCCGTAAGCTGTGAGCCGACGTTATCCGTGGAAGATTGCTGGCCCTGCTTTTCGTTCTTGCCGTAGAGCGAGATAAAGCCGCCGCCCGAGCCAACGAAGAGGCCGGAATCCTTGCGCTTACTGTCGGACTGGTGGTTTTCCTGCGCGCCGATGATGCTGACGCTCTCGCCGGAGACATTCAGCGAGCCATCGGCATTGACCTTCGAGCCGACAATGGCTGCCGCCTTGCCGGCATCCAGATTGACATCGCCCGAGGCTGAAAGCTGCGACCCGATGGTCGTCTCGTTATAGCCGTCATAGCTCGAGCTGCCGCTGCGCAGGAAACCCTTGCGCTTGGCGCTATCATGCTCGGTCTCGGTGTCCTTACCAGCGGTGACGATCAGATTGCCGCCGGTCTGGACATTCAGGTCTGCGACATGCGTATCGTCGCCCGCCGTCACCTTCGAGGCGGAGACCGTAGTGTCGCCGCCGGAAATGATCGTCACGCCGTCCTTGCCGGAGAGGGACGAGCCAGCCGCCGTCGTGGTTTCCAGATGGCCGGAGGCATTCTCCTTCGTCGAACCAAAGAACCCGCTCTTCTTGCTGGAGCTCTTGACGTCGAGGGTAGCGCTATCGGTCGCTTCAGCGATCGTGACGTTCTTACCGGCCTGCAAGCCAAGCTTTCCGTCGGCATCCATCGTCGAACCGATGACGTTGATATCGTTCTTGGATTTCGCGACGAGATCGCCACCGGCCGTAATGGTCGAGCCATTATGCGTCAGCTCGGATGAGGCGTTTTTACCGAAGCTCGACTTCGACTGGTCCTGCGATGTGGTGACGTTAATATCACCGTTCGAAGTGAGGCCGACATCACCCTTGGCTGTCAGATCCGAGCCTGAGATCAGAACACCGGTATTGGCATTGACCTGAAGGTTGCCGTCGGCCGAGAGCTGCGACGCCTGCTGATCGGTACCTGATGTCTTGGTGTAGCCGTCATCGGTGCGTCGGGCGACATCGGTGGAGACGATGTTGACCGCGCCATCCGTGGCCTTGACCTTGAGATCGCCGCCCGACTTTGCGGAGGAGCCGATGATGTTGACGTCGTTGTTGGCGGCAATGGTAAGATTGCCGCCGGCGGTGACGCGCGTGCCAGTCGCATTCTGCTGGCCGCCATTGTCGACCTTGACAGCAGCAAGAGTGACATTGTTGCCGGAAAGCTGGGCTGAGCCGCCGGCGGCGATCTTGGCGCCCTGTGAACTCAACGTGCCGCCCGCGGCGATCTGCAGGTTGCCGCCAGCCGACACGCCGGCATTGGTGTTGACGACATTCTGACCGCCGATGGTCATCGTCTGTGCGGCAAGTGTAATGCCATTGGTGGCATTGAGATTCATGTTGCCACCGGCCAGGAAGGTGCCGCCATTGGCTTTGATCTCGGTCGCATTGATGGTCATGCCATCCGCTGCGGCAATCGCACCGGAATTGTTGACGGAGCCGGCATCGATGCTGACGCTGTTGCCGGCGATGACGGCGCCGCCTGCGTTGACCTTCGCCTTATCGGCGGCCGAGAGATAGACGACCGGCACCAGCACCTGCGCGCCGTCGACGATCTCGATTTGGTAGATCACCATCGACTGGGTCAGCGATGCGGCCTGCTCGGGCGTCAGTGCCTGCCCGAGAGCAAGCCCGTTCGCCTCAGCATAGGCAACGCCATTGTCGAGCAGCGTCTTCATCTGGTCGGTGGCGTTGTTGCCGGGGATGAAGGATCCCGCGCCAAGACCATCGCCCACCAGTTGCCGCATCTGCTCGTCGACCATCTGGTTGTCGAAATAGGCGTCGCCGAGGAAGGGAACCTTGGTCTCCGGCGTATAGCCGACACGGTCGATGAAATAACTCGAGCCGTAGAACTTCGATACGTCGAGGAAAGCCGCCCGTGTCTCGAACAGGAAGACCTGGCCCGGCACCGTGCCACCGACACCGCCCGATTGCGGCTTGGCAAGCGAGGCGAGCTCCGCGCCGTTGACCTGCAGCACCTGGGCAAGATTGCCGCTGTTGCCGAGAGCTGCGGTGAGCTTGCCCATCAAGCTGTTCGGGTTGATCACGGCGCCGCCGGTAGTCAGGGTATTCGAGCTGATCGAAGGGCCGCTGGCGAGCGTCACGCCGTTGCCGCTCACCGAAGCGCCGACGGCTGCCGATAAATTATTGCCGCTGATCGACGTGCCGCCACTTGCCGTCAGGCCGTTGCCGTTGATCGTTGGTCCGTTGCCGATAGTTGTGGTGCCATCTGCGATCGCCAGGCCGTTTGCGACGCTGGCACCGCCATTGGCCGCGACCCCCGCCAGCGCGGCATTGACGTCGAACAGGGCGCCGCCCGCCGTCATGCCATTGAGTGCCGAAAGCGGATTCCCAGGATTGCTGAGGGCGGCAAAGCCCGCCCCTCCCGACACCGACCCCGATGCGGAGCTGTTGTTGATTGCACCGAACGCGAGACTGAGTGCACCGGCCGCCTTGATATTGCCCGACGCGCCGCCAATCACCTGCGAACTTGAGACGATCGAGGTGCCATTGGCAATATTGCGCGATGGATCGGCGGAGCCATTGGCATTGTAGGCGGTGCACGCGCTTTCGGCGCTGCAGGTCAGCGTGGTCGTGCGATAAAGCGCAACGCCCTCGTTGGTAAGCGTCGATCCCTTCAGTGTTGCATTACCGCCGGCCTCGATCGAGCTGTAGGAATTCGTGAGGTTCGTGGCATCGATTGTGAGATTGCCGCCGGCCCGGATCACGGCCTCCGCGCTCAGCGGTGCCGTGAACCGATCCTCATATACAGATTGGCTAATATTGGCGCCGCCGTCCCAGCTGTAGGTAGTGCTGGCATCGGAGCCGCCGTTGATTACTTCGTCGACAATGAAATAGCGCGAGGGATTGTTGGGATCGAGAATAGGATTGCCGTTGGCATCCTTGGGTACGCGAGCCTTGATCCAGTCAAAGATCGGCCGCACCTCTGTCGGGCCATTGCCGCTGACCCAGGTCCAGGCGTGATAGGAGGTGCCGTCGGCAAGGGTTGCGACCGAATACAACAGCGGCTGGTAGTCGGAAAACTGCCCCGGATCGACGCCCGCATAGAGCTGGAATATATTCTGATCGGTCGATTCCAGATAGGCGAAGGGCTGGCCGGCGATCGCTGGATTCAGCACGAAGGTGCCGACAACCGCGCCGGAGGAAACCAACTGGCCTGTCACCCAGCTTGGCGTGGCCGACCGCCGGTTGGTGAGATTCGCGGTGAGGATCGACATGTCACCACCGGATTGAATGAGACCGGACACATTGGTGACCGCAGCATTGCGCTGACCGGCGGTGGCTCCCTGGATGGTCAACCCACCATTGGCGACAATAGCGCCCTGGTCGTTGGTGAGTATGCCGCCGACGAAGAGGTTGGCGTTGTTGCCGGCAAAGACGAGGCCGGAAGGGCTGTTGTAGAAATCGCCTGATACGTTGAAGGTAAGGCTGTTGCCGGCGGCGAGCTGACCGGTATTGGCAAGCGACGCCAGGCTGAGCGTCAGGTCATGCGCGGCAAGTAATGCGGTGTTGGCGTTTGTCGTCAATCCAGCGGCGGAGATAGCGATATCGCCGGAACCACCCGCATTGGTAACAGTGCTGACTTGCGCGTTGGAGAGATCGGCACTGCCGGAGAGGTTGAGCGCCAGGCCGCCGAAGACGAGATTGCTGCCCGACAGGTTGGCCGAGGACGCGTTGACGATCAGCGTGCCGCCGCCGGCGATGCGGCTGCCTCTGGTGCCCGACAGATCCAGCGCACCGGTGTTAAGCGTCAGATTGCCGCCGACGCGGGTAGTGCTCGTGTAAGCAATGGCGCCAGGCGCCGTGAGCGTGGCGTTGCCAAGGCTCTGCAGGCTGGAATAGCCGATGTTTTGCGTTGCATTTGCGGCAAGATTGCCGCCTGACAGCAACGAGTTGGCGTTGATGCTGCCGTTCGAGGCGGCAAGCGTCATCGTGCCCGAGCGCTGCAGCATCAGGCTTCCGCCAGCCGCGGCATTGGTGGCGGCAAAGTCGACGCCGGAAACCAGCGTATCGATCGTCATCGATCGGGCGGCCAGATTGGCATTGCGGTTGGCAAGCGACTGGCCGGTAAGCGTGATCGCATTGCCGGCGGTGATCGTCAGGTCGCCATGGGCGACCGCATTGGAGCTGACATTGTTGGCAGCGTTGGCCGTGATGCTGCCGGCCGCCATCAGGCTGTTGACGGCCACGTTGCCGGACGTGGCTATGAGACTGAGATCGCCTGACTGACCGAGGACGATATTACCGGTGGCGGACTGGCTGGTCGCGGCAAAATCGACGCCGGCGACGATGACGTTGCCGCTAATACCCGATCCGGTGATCGAGACATTGCTTGCGCCGAGAAGCTGGCCGTTGATCGCAACCGCGCCGGGATTTGCGGACGAGCCGACCGAAACGGCGCCGTGGCCTGTAATATTGCCTGCTGTGAACACACTTGCCACCACATCGAGATTGCCGGCGACGATCAGAGTGCCGGCAGTGGCACTTCCTGCATTGATGTCGAGATCGCCGCTTGCTCGAAGGGCGATGGCGCCGTTTGATGATTGCGCGGTGGCAGCAAAGTCGACACCGGTAATGGCTTGACCCACCTGGACGGTCTGGCCGGAGATCGAGACGTCGTTGGCGCCGAGGAGCTGGCCCGTGACGTTGACGCTGCTGCTGCCGGCTAGGGTGATATCGCCATGTGCTGTAACGGCGTTGGCTGCGATGGTCGCGGCTTGCGCATCGATGCTGCCGGCAGACAATAGGGTCCGCGTGGCAATTTCTGCAGTGGCGGCAAGGTTCATGCCGCCGGACGATCCGAGCATGATGCTGCCACCGGCGGCATTGGTCGCGGCAAAGTCGATGCCGGAGATCAGGACAGGCGCACTGATGCTGCCGCCGTTTATCGTGAGATTGCCTGCGGCAAGGATCTGATTGTTCACATCGACATTGCCGATAATGCCGACTTTGCCATGCCCAGTGAGGCTGTCAGCCTTCAGACTAGCCGCGCGGATCGCAACATCGCCGGCCGAAAGCATCGTCTGAGAGACGATATTGCCGGAGGCGGTCAGGTTGAGGGCGGCGGTCCGGCCGAGCACGATATTGCCGCCCGCGGCATTGGTGGCGGCAAAGTCGATGCCCGAGATCAGAACAGGTGCGCTGATGCTGGCGCCATTGAGAGTAAGGTCGCCTGCAGCCAGGATCTGGCTCGTCACATCGACGTCGCCGGTAATGCCGACGTTACCGTGACTGGTGATGCTATCGGCCGTGAGATTGGCCGCCTTCGCCGTGACATCGCCCGCCGACAGTATCGTGCCGGCAGTGGTGTTGCCGGAGATGGTGAGATACGTGTCGCCGGAGCTGGCAAGCTTGATATTGCCGCCATTCGCCTCGGTCGCCGCAAAATCAACGCCGGAAACGAGAAGGCCGGCATTGAGGCTGTTTGCGTTGATCGCGAGATCGCCGGCCGAAAGCACCTGGCCGCTGATATCAACTCGACCGCTTGCGCCAGGGCCGCTGGCCTTGAGATCAGTTGCGCCATGGGCGGTCAAGCTGGCCGCCTTGAGATTGGCGCCCTCGGCGGTGAGACCACCGGCCGACAGCAGTGTGCCGACGGTGATATCGCCCGTGGAGATCAGCGAGACGTCACCGCTTACCGTCTGGACGATGTTGCCATTGGCAGCTGCTGTTCTGGCAAAGTCGACACCGGAGACGATGGTGCCGGCGGTGATGCTTTGGCCCGAAATGGCAATATCGTTACCGCCAAGAATCTGGCCGCTCACATCTACGCCGCCGGCATCCGTGCTGGAAAGCGTGATCTTCTTATGGCCGGTGACTGCATCTGCGGCGATCGATGTCCCGCTGGCATTGAGATTGCCGGCCGCCTGCAAGCTTGAAGCCGCCGCACCGCCACTGACTGATACCGTCAAATCGCCAGCCTGACCGAGAACAATATTGCCTCCGGCGGCATTGGTGGCGGCAAAGTCGATGCCGGAGACGACCGTCTGGGCGGACAGGCTCTGACCGGTGATCAGGACATTCCCCGCACCGAGAATTTGACCGGCAACGGTGGTCGCGCCATCGAGCGTGACAGCGCCGTGCGCCGTGACGCTGTCAGCGCTAATAGTCGAACCGGCGGCACTGAGATCGCCAGCCGAGAGCAGCGTGCCAGCATCGACCTTGCCGGAAGAGGTCAACGAAACATTGCCGCTTGTCGTCTGTACGATGTTGCCGTTGGCTGCGGCTGTTCTTGCAAAATCGACGCCGGAGACGACGGCGCCGGCCTTGATGCTCGAGCCGGAGATGCTGACGTCATTTGCACCGAGAATTTGACCGTCAACTGCGGTGGTGCCGGAAAGTGCAATATTCTTGTGGCCGGAAATGGTGTTGGCAGAGATATTCCCGGCCTTTACATCGATGGCACCAGCTGCCTGCAGGGTCGACGCCGCAACAGCGCCATTGACTGACACAGTCAAGTCGCCGGCCTGGCCGAGAACGATATTGCCACTGGCCGCGTTGGTGGCGTCGAAGTCGATGCCACCAACGACCGTCTGGGCGGACAGGCTCTGGCCCGTGATAAGAACATTCCGGGCCCCAAGGATTTGGCCGCTGACGTTGGTTGCACCATCAAGGCTGACGTCGCCATGGGCCGTGACGCCATCAGCGCTGATGGTCGAACCGGCGGCACTGAGATCGTCGGCCGACAAAAGCGTACCGACGGTAATATTACCCGAAGACGTCAACGAAACATCGCCGCTTGTCGTCTGGACGATGTTGCCGTTGGCGGCGGCCGTGCCGAGGAAATCGACGCCGGAGACGATCGTCCCAGCCTTGATGCTTGGTCCGGAGATGTTGACATCCCCTCCACCAAGGATCTGGCGATCAATTGTCGTGGCACCGGCAAGGGTGACATCCTTATGGCCGGTAATGGCATCGGCAGTGATGGTCGCGCCACTGATATCAATGGCGCCGGCCGCCTGTATGGTCGGCGCCGTAACCGCACCGTTCACTGACACAGTCAGATCCCCGGATTGGCCGAGAACAATATTGCCGTCGGCCCCATTGGTGGCGTCGAAGTCGATGCCGGAGACGATCGTCTGGGCGGACAGGCTTTGACCAGTGATCAGCACATTGCCAGCGCCGAGAATCTGGCCGCTGACATCCACGCGACCGCTTGCGGTCGTCGTGCCGGTCGCACCGTCAAGGGTGACATCGCCATGGGACGTGACAGTGTTGGCGGCCACGGTCGCACCGCTGGCAGAGAGATCGCCAGCCGACAGCAGCGTGCGGGCGTCGATGGATCCGCTTGAAGCAAGTGTCAGATCGCCACTTAACGCCTGAACGATGGTTCCGTTCGCCGCTGCCATTCTGTCGAAATCGACACCGGAGACGATGGTACCGGCCTTGATGCTGGAGCCGGAAACACTGATATCGCCGCCACCAAGGACTTGACTATCGATGTCCACGCCACTGGTTGCGCCGGAAAGGGCAATGTTCTTGTGACCGGTGACCGCGTTGGCGGAGATCGATGCCGCATGGGCGTCGATGATACCGGCTGCCTGTATGGTCGGCACAGCAAGGGCGCCATTGACCGCGATGGTCAAGTCACCGGACTGACCAAGAACGATATTGTCCCCTGCCGCATTGGTGGCATCAAAGTCGAGGCCGGCGACGACCGTCTGGGCCGACAGGCTCTGGCCGCTGATCAACACATTGCCAGCGCCAAGGATCTGGCCACTGACATCCACGCGACCGCTCGCGGTCGTCGTGCCGGAGGCGCCTTTAAGCGTCAGATCACCATGCGACGAGACATTGCCGGCGGTGATGGTCGCGCCGCTGGCATCTAGATTGCCTGCCGACAGCAGCGTGCCGGCGCTGAGCAGGCCAGAGGCGGCGAGCGTCAGATTGCCGGTTCCTGTTGCCGCCGGGCCAAGGGCAATGCGGCCGCCCGCCGCATCGGTGGCGGCGATGTCGACACCCGAGACGATGGCGTCGGCCGCGATAGTCGGGCCGGAGACGCTGACGTTGCCGGCGCCGAGGATCTGGCCGGTAACGGCAGTGGCGCCGGAAAGCGTGATGTTCTTATGGCCGGTGATGCTATCGGCGGTGATGGTCTGGCCGGTGGAATTGATCGCGCCGGCCGCCAAGATGGTGCCTGCCTGAATCGCGCCAGCGCTGTCGTTGATCCTCAGATCGCCGCTACTCGCCACCACGATATTGCCGCCAGCCGCCTTGGTCGCTGCAAAGTCAACGCCGGACGCAAGAAGACCGGCACTGACGCCATTGGCGTTGCCGTTGATGGTGATGTTGCCGGCTCCGAGCAATTGGTTGGCGACACGGACGCCACCATCTACGCCGACATTCCCGTGACCTGTCAGAGTGTTTGCCTGTAGCAGTGCTGCCCGAACATTCAGATCACCGGCCGACAGGAGCGTGCCGACGACGATATTGCCGGTCGTGGCGGTCAAATCGAGCGTGCCGACCGGACCGACAGCGAGGGTACCGCCAGCCGCATTGGTGGCGGCGAAGTCAACGCCGGAGGCGATGGCGCTTGCCTGAATGGCAGCCCCAGAGATCAGGATATTGCCGGCGCCGAGGATCTGGCCGCTCGCGTTGGTCGATGCGTTGACAGTGATCGCCCCATGCGACGTGATGTTGCTTGATGTCAGCGAGGCTGCGGTCGCCGTGAAATCACCGGTAGTCTGGATGTTACCGGCCACCATATTGCCGGTCGCACTCGTGTTGAGTCTTTCAGCCGACAGCAGATTACCGGTAGTAATATTGCCGCCCGTCGCCGTCAGGCTGAGATTCCCGGCCGAGCCGAGCACGACATTGCCGCTCGGGTCGGCGCTGGTGGCAGCAATATTGATGCCCGCGACGACCATGCCGGTGGACACCGACCGGCCGCTGGCGCTGATGTTGCCTTGCGCCAGTACGTTACCGGCAACAGCAATGTCGAGGCCGGCGTTCAAGGCGATCGTCTGGTTGCTCAGCAGCGAAGCAGCCGAGATCGAACCGGCCGTGGCGGTCAGAGTGAGGTCGCCGGTGCTGTTGGCCGCGCCCGCTATCGCGATATCACCGGCGGTGGCGACAAGCGTCGCTGCACCGTTACCAGCCGTCACGCTGCCAGCCGCAATGCCGCCGCCCGAACTTATCTGCACGGTGGTGCCGCTGTTGATGTCGCCTGACACACTCAAAAGACCAGCACCACTTGTCAGGACAATGTCACTGTCGGCAGCAACTGATTGCAAGGTGATGCCCTGGTCGGCCTGGACCGCCACTTTTTGCTTCGACGTCGCCTTGGCCGCGGCAACAGTGCGCTTCGAGGTGATGCTCACGCCATCGCGACCGGAGGCATTGCCGATCGAGATCTTGCCGTCGGCCGACAGCGAAAGCTCCCCGGCATTGGCGGCCATGTCGCCGCTCATCTTGACGCCGGCACCCTTCTCGGTGACGACGACCTTGATACGATCGGCCTGCATAGCGCCGAGTGCTGTGCCGTCGATGGCATATTCCGGCGTGCCAGAGGTCGCGGTCAGCGCGGTGGCCTCGCCAGTGGCATAGTTGTATTGGCTGGCGCCACCCGTCAGCCGCAGGGTCTTGCCGTAGATCGGTGCATTGACGTGGATGTTGCGGGCAACGACGTCGAACAGGTCGACAGCACCGGGAGCGGCTGCGAAATTCCCCCCTGCCCCCTCGAACGTTACATCGCCGCCGTTGACTGTAAAGCCGGTCAGGCTGCCATCGGCGCCGATATTGGGGACGCCCGTCGTCAGCGTCGCATACGGCGTGTTGATGAAGCCGCAGCCGGCGCATGTGATTCCGTTAGGATTCGCTATGATGACATCAGCCCGACCACCAAAAATCTCAGTGGGACCATTCAGCGCGGAGCGATTACCGCTCGTCACCTCATTGAGGATGACCGAGGCTGGACCGGAATTCTTCAGGTTCGGATTGCCGGGAGTAACGCCGCCGAGGTTCGACGTGCCAACTTCACCGTTGAAATTATTGAGGATTAGGCCCGGCGCACCGACATTAAAGTTGTCATACTTGTTGTGCGACAGGCCCGTCCCGTTTGGAGTGACGATATCGACCAACGGCACGCCATTCGGCGCCGCGCCGACGCTCGGCTGATTGGCTGATGGTGCCGATCCGGCCGCAGAAACGGATTGCGCATTCGCCAGCATCGGCTGGAAGACAAGCAACGCACTCAGCACCGTCGCAAGCGATTGCCGGGCGAGTCTACCCGGTTGATCAATCTTTTTCGACAATCCGTGTCTTCCGTTGCTCATCTTCTCGTCCACTTCCTGGCACTGTGGTCTTGCCCTTATCGGGTGTCCCTTGCGACGACAGAATTTCCTACTTCTGCATGAGCCACGTCTTTACGCTGCTGACGAACTTGTCGGAGAGCTCATGGGCGAGAGCATCCTTCTGCCGGGAAACCTGTGCCGCGTTAATTGCCATGGCGACAAAGACGCCGATGTTCCCTTCGCCACGCACGCCCTTCTCCGAAACATAGACAGTCGTTTCGGCTATGAGACGTCCAGTCTTTGCATCCTGAAGGCGGACTGACCCCGACATACTGCTGTGGTTGTCCAGGATGATACGGCCGGCATTGCTGGCGAGATCGACCATGCCCAATGTCACGATAAGTTTCCCGGGTGTTTTTCCACCGGGCAGACCTTTAAGTTCACGATTTAGCGAAGCCTCGAGGGTCTGCACCACTTTCGACAGCTGCGGATCGGGCTTCTTCTTGTCAAAGAATCCGCCCATGTTGACGTCTGGAGCAGTCTCGAGCTGAATCTGCGTGATGGACGAACTCCGCAATGCCGTCACCAGCCGAGGATCCGCGGTCTGGCAGGCGCTGACGATCGCCGCCAGCGCGAAAACCGCAAGCAGCTTCACGTTGTGCACAAACCGCTTTGGGGTATTTTTGAATACAATTGTTGACACGTGACTCACCATCTCCTTCACCACCTCACTGACGTACTGACAAACAGAAGCCCGGAGTCGCGGCGGCTGACCGTGCCGCCAAAGACATCCGAATAGCCGATATCGAAATTGACATTGCCGCCGGCGAGCTTGGCGCCGACCGTCCAGCCGAACATGTCGCCACCATCGATCTGGTAGCGGGCCTGTGAAGCGATCCGTCCGTAATCGAGACCGACATAGGGACGGAACTCGCCGAGGATCTTCGCAAGCTCAGCATTCTCGGAAAAAGGTTGCGTGCGCCAGACGAGATCATTGCGGACGAAGAAGCCGTTATTGCCGTAAAGCATGGTCTCGCGCGTGCCGCGCACAGAGGAATAGCCACCGACCGAGATCTGCTCGGCCCCGAACATATTATCGGGCGAATATTGCCCGGTGACGATCGAGTTGATCTCGAAGCGCTGGCTGGCGAGCTCGAACGGCCGGGTCATGGTGATCGTGCCGGTGAACTTGGAGAAGCGAGGATCGGCGTCTCCAGCCCCGACATCGCCGGGCGCGACCGCATCAAAGAGATCGAGCCCCTGGCTATAGGAGAGATCGAAGACCCAAAGCCCGCCCAGCATGCGGCGGGAATGGGAGATGCCGAGATCGCCGACCGTGTACTTGCGGCTTCCGACCTCTATTCTGTTGCCGAGCAGGAAGTTGTTGGTTTCCTTGTAGGTCAAGCCTGTGTTCAGGGTGGTGATCGAATCCTTGTCACGGAAGATCACGCGATCGGCGCCGATGCCAACCTGTTTGCTGGTACCAGACGTTTTCAGCGGCCCGAAATTGCCGGGGACCGAACTGTCATAGCCATACCAGGAACCATTCAGCGACAATGTCCAGTAGCCATAGGGCACGCTGACATTGCCGGAATAGCTGTTGCTCTTGCCCACGCCATCGTTCCGCCAGGGATAATCCGGGCCGCTATGCTCGTACGAAAAGTTCCATTGATCGTTGATGCCGAACAGATTGTCATAGCCAACCGTGGCCGAGGACTTGGAATACCCCGTCTGTTCCTGCCCGAGATTGCTGTTGCCGAAGGAGAGATGCCACTGGTGGTCCGGCTTGTTCTCGACATTGAGGATCGAGGTGCCGTCGGTCTTGCCCGGCAGCATCGCGGTCTTGGCGTTGTTGGACGAGAGGCGGTTGATCTGGTCGAGACCCTGTTCGATGTCGCGCAGATTGGTGATCTCACCTTTCATGCCGGGAAAGGCCGTTGCCAGCACGCCCGAGCCAGGGGCCGGTTTACCGTTGATGTAGATGTCGGACAGCGTGCCCTCGACGGCGACCAGGCGCAGCGTCTTGGTCTTGGCAATGTCCTGCGCCGGCACGTAGACACGCGAGCTCACGAATCCCTTGTCGAGGTAGAGATGCGTCAGGTCGCGCAGTAGCCCGTTGATCTCACTGAGCCCGACGCAACGGTTCGCATAACCTGCGGTCACCTTGTCGATGGTGGCGGCCGGAAACTGCTTCATCCCCTCGACCTCGACATCGGTGATCTCAAAGCATGGACCGGCCTTCTGGCCGCCTGATGTTGCCGGTTGTTGAGCTTCGGCCTGTGTGGGCCTCGGCGTCATTCGGCCCAAGGTCTCCAACCGCTGTTGTTCGGCTTCCTGCGCCTGACGGCGCGCGAAGTCGTCATTCGGCGATTGCTGCGCGACAGCCCGGGACGAAGCCAGGACCACCGACAGCAATGCGACGGCAAACGGCACAACGAAAGACGACTTCGAAAAGCCTTGGCCGCTCTGCAGAGGAGACGGCCTTAAAGCCAGTGTCATGAGCGATTCCCGCCGTCCGCTTACTTCGAGGCGGGCTTCTGCAATGCGTCCAACGCCGCAGACAATCCCTTCAACGAGAATTTGATGTTGACCTTCTGGCCATTCATCATCTGCACGTGACCGGTACCATCCGTAGCTTTGGCAAGTGCTGACACCATCTTGCCGTCCAGCTTCTGTTGCGCCCAACAGCCAGCCTGGTTGCAGTTGCGGTAAGCTAGTTGCACGACCAGTTTGTCACTTGCATCGATACCGATGCCGGCAGGCAGATACATGTTGAGCGGTACAAGCGTCGTCAGAACCAGCTCGTTTGGAGGCTGCTTCGCTGCCTTCTTGTCTGTTGCGGCAGGAGCCGGCGCCTTGGCGACCGCCAGCGTCAATATGTTAACGTCCTGATCGCCCTGCTTGACCGTCGCAATTTGCGCGACTTCGCAGCTCGTCGTTGCCGAGCCGTCCGCAGCTTTTCCATCGATGCAACGATAATACCAGTCGTCGAATTTCTGAACCCGGGCCTGAGGTGCCGGCTGTTGTTCGCTCGCCGCGGCAGCGGTCCCTTCAGCGGAACCAGTACTTGAAGGCGTATTGCCAGCCGCGGGTGTAGGCTGTTCTTGCGCGATTGCGGAAAATGCAAACAGCGGCGAGGAAAGGAACACAACAGATGTCAGGGTCTTGAAGGAGAGGGACTTATTCGCGCGGGACATACAAAACTACCCAAAGTCAAAGCCATTCGCTCGCGCAAGGCGCCCCTTGCTCGATCGGCATGTCGGTCAAAATTCATGAAGATGCACCTGAAAGCGGTGTAGCCGATCATGGGCCTAATCCGCTCAATAGCATATTCCTAAAAAAGTACAGCGAAAAGTAGCGTACACATAGGCTCTTCACACGCTCGTTTTTCGATATGAGTGTAGAATCTGCAACACGAACGTTCAGTAATTGAATAAATTTGCGTGCGTAATAGGCGATGACGCGGCTTCTCTCACACCCGACGAAGGTACGCGACGTGCCACCTGCCCGATTGGTGCGAGCGCGGCGACGCAGCCAGTCATCCAGGTCAGGGACGTTGGAATTGAACTCTGCCGGCTCGTGATGACCGGCCAGTGGGATGGGTGCGCTAAGAGTCACGACTCATCCCACGGCGCTTTGGTCGACATGGTGCGTTTCAAGCGCTCATTGGGCTGCGTGGGCGCATCCAGTCGGGCAAGGTATTCGGCATAGATTTCGGGGCTGACCGTGAATATGGTAGGATTAAGCAGCGCCTCCTCGCTGCGGCGCCCTGAAGCCTCTAGCATGAAGTCCGTTTATCGCATCGACATGCAGATTGGCGTCTGGTTTCTCCGCCGGAAGCTAAGCTCAACTGCGGGGTTGTAGCAGCGCCAGCGCCAGGGTCGATGCGCCAAGCGCAGCAGTTAGAGCCAAGGGTCCCGTAGCGCCATAAGTGTCTACGACATAACCGCCGACAACGGCGCCGATGGTGATAGCGACTTGGAAGGAAACGACCATCAGACTGCCCGCTGCTTCCAGCGCATCAGTCGCTGCGCGGGATAAGTTGGTTGGCAGCACGACAGGAGCCATGCCAAACGCAAAACCCCAAAGCGTAGCGAAGCCGAACGCAACGCCGATGTGGGAACCCCAAAGTACCAATGCGAGCGCCGCAAATGCCATCAATGCGGACGTGACTGCGAGAGCCATGTGGATATTGGCGTCGGCCATGCGACCGCCTGCGATGTTACCGATGACCGCAGCGATGCCAAATCCGAGCAACGCCAGAGCAATTGGGCCAGTTGTGAGGAGGGTCACATGTTCGAGGAAGGGGCGGACATAAACCGAGCCGGCAAAATGCCCTGTCATCAGCACAAGAATAGCAAGCATACCGAGCTGAACCCCACGACGCCGAGTTAGCCTGAAGACATCGGCAAGACTGTTGCTTGTCGTTGCAGGCAAAGTCGGCAGGCTGAGTAGCTGCAGCAGCATGGCAATCGCGGCCAGTCCTGCAGTAATCGCCATGGCACTCCGCCAGCCCAACCAGTCACTGATCAACGCCCCCATCGACGGTGCAGCGATGGTAGCGAGTGAGACGCCGAGGGTGACGATAGCCATGCCCCGACCTGTTGCATTGGCGCCCACCAGTCTCGCGACGACTGCAACTGAAAGTGCCCAGAAAGAGCTGATAGCGATACCCAGCCCCGCTCTGGCCAATAATAGTATCCAGAAATCGGTCGCCACCGTCGCCAGGATATTGGAGCCGATTGCCAGGGCGCTGAGACCAACAAGCACTGTCTTGCGATTCAATCTTCCGATAAGAACATTGCTCAACAAGGCCGTCACGGCGCCGACAGAGGCCGTCGCGGTGACGACCTGCCCGGCGGTTCCCTCGCTGATGCCGAGATCGCGCGCCATCGGTGTCAACAGGCCTGCCGGCAAAAATTCGGCTGACACCAGGGCAAAGCTGGTTGCTGCCAGCGAAAGAACCGCGAACCAGGTATTCGCGCTCCATGCGACCGGCGCGATAGCATCAACGTCCTGCGCTGCGCCATCAAGCTGTATTGTTGTATCCGTCATTGAAGATCTCCAAGGTTTGGATACCTTCATAGACCAATCCATTCGGATGAAATGTATCTTAGAATCCGAAATTAATGTCTATTCGTCCGGAATTTGTGCGACGCACAACACCCGGCGAGACGTTCGTGATGCGCTTGAACGCGCGAGCGAATGATGCTTCGGATTCATAACCCAAACGGGCTGCGACCTCGGCAACCGACATACCATTTTGGCCCAACAACTCACCGGCAAGCTGCATGCGAAGACGCGCGAGATAACGTGCCGGTCCTTCCCCCAATATAGCGCTGAAGCGCTCGGCGAAAATCGAGCGTGATTGACCTGCCAAGCCGGCGAGGCTTTCGAGGGTCCAGTTATGGCCAGGGTCTCGGTGCATGGCCGCGAGGACGCGGCCGATATGAGGGTCGCGGATGGCGGCAAGCCAGCCCGTGGTCGAGGCACCAGTGCAATGGACCCAACAGCGGATGAGCCGGGCGGTCAGCAGGTCGGCCATTCGTGACAAGATGGTGGCACTGCCCATTTGTGGCTGCGCCGCCTCCGCCGTCATAGCCGCTAGCAAGGGTCCCACAATTGGGTCATTGCCGGCCACGTCGCAGCCCTTGATGATCGGTGGCATCAGCGTGATCAGAGGGTTTAGCGCACAAGCTCCTAGGGCCATGGAGCCGCAGAAAAGAGTGCTCGCCGCGCCAGTTCCTTCTCTCACCACTTCGCACACGTTGCTCCCCAGATTGGTCACCTGGCAACCATCGAGCGAGTCCCCGACAACATCCGGCGCACTAGCAAGCCGATGAGCGGTGCCTTGCGGAAGCAGCACCAGATCGCCCTCGCGCAACTCTTGCCAACCCTCTACTTCGGTATGGATCCAACATGGACCTTGGCTGACAAAGTGAAAGCGAAGAAACGCTTGTTGCGGAAAAGCGATGCTCCACGGATGTCGCAGCTCGCAGCGACCATAGCTGACTCCGCTTAGGCGAAAGTCTTGTAAAACTTCGCTCAGCGCATCCATCGGAATGTGTGAATGTGAAGATGCTTCGGATGAATTGATAGGCATTTTACCAATATATATGCCGAACGTCCGACAGGCAAGGGAAACAATCACTTGGCACCACCGCCTTGCTGTTGAACTCCATATGAAACTCGTCCGATTTCTGTTTCACGGCAGCCCGTAATTGATTCGAAATAGCGAAACACTTCAGGCGCATTTCTGCCTGCGACCGTCAGCACCAAATGGAAACCCAGCTCCTGACTTCGCAACGTTAAGTTTACGATGCCGAATTCGCTCTTATTCGTCGTTTATCTGGCGCCGGGATGAGAACCGCACCGCTCGATTGTTCTCAGGCGAGCGTACCGTTGCAGGCCCACGCGCCGGTAGAGCCGGAAGCAATCCAAGCGGGAGAGAGACGCCTTCGGCAACGACAATTGGGATCCGGCCGAAGAAGACGGCCGGGTGCGTCCCGTACGCATGTGCACTGCAACAACGATTGTCACTTGCAATGTTTATAAAAATGTCTATCACTAAACATATTGCTAAACATGAAGATTGGGGAGCTCATGTAGGCATTCTCTGAAAGTGGTGAGCTTGCACGTCGGCAGGGAACTGGCCGGCCTTTAGTTCTGGGAGGAACTTATGCAAACGAAATCGAAAGCTCTTATCGGGTTGGCCTCGGCATTCATCATGTCGTCAGCGCTGCCCAATCTCGCAAAAGCCGACCAACTGACACTCTGCTGGGCTGCTTGGGACCCGGCGAACGCGCTTGTCGAACTCTCAAAAGATTTCACTGCCAAGACCGGCACCGAAATGAAATTCGAGTTCGTGCCCTGGACGAGTTACGCGGACCGCTTCCTCAACGAATTGAACTCCCACGGAAAACTCTGCGACCTGATCATCGGTGACAGCCAGTGGATCGGCGGATCAGCGGAAAACGGTCACTACGTCAAGCTCAATGACTTCTTCGACAAGGAAGGCATCAAGATGGATGACTTCGTGCCGGCGACGGTGGTGGGCTACTCAGAATGGCCGAAGAATACGCCGAACTACTGGGCGCTGCCTGCCATGGGCGACGTGGTCGGCTGGACCTACCGCAAGGACTGGTTCGAGCGGCCGGAACTGAAGAAGAAATTCAAGGAAAAGTATGGCTGGGATCTCTCGGCGCCGAAGACCTACGACGAGCTGAAGCAGATTGCCGAATTTTTCCAGAAGCGTCAAATCGACGGCAAAACCGTCTATGGGGCGTCGATCTACACCGAACGCGGCTCTGAGGGCATCACCATGGGCGTGACGAACGTGCTGTACGACTGGGGTTTCCAGTACGACAACCCGGACAAGCCCTATCAAATGCAAGGCTTCGTCAATTCGCCCGATGCGGTGAAAGGTCTGGAATTCTACAAGGCACTCTATGATTGCTGCACCCCGCCCGGTAGCTCCAACGTCTACATGGTCGAGTCCGCCGATGCCTTCAAATCCGGCCAAGTCGCGATGCAGATGAACTTCGCCTTTACCTGGCCAGGCCTCTACAAGGACGAGAAGGTCGGCGGCGACAAGATCGGCTTCTTCCCCAATCCTGCCGAAAAGAAGCATTTCGCTCAGCTTGGCGGACAGGGCATCTCCGTCGTCTCCTATTCCGACAAGAGGGACGCCGCTCTGCAGTACATCAAGTGGTTCGCCCAGCCTGAAGTCCAGGCTAAATGGTGGAAACTTGGCGGCTACTCCTGCCTGAAATCGGTCGTGAACGCGCCGGACTTTGCCTCCAGCCAGCCCTATGCCCAGGCGTTCTTGGACTCGATGGCGATCGTCAAGGATTTCTGGGCCGAGCCGAGCTATGCAACCCTCCTCCAGGATATGCAGAAGCGCGTGCACAACTATGTCGTGGCCGGCAACGGCACCGCTCAGGAAGCGCTCGATGGGCTGGTGAAGGACTGGTCGGAAGTCTTCAAGGACGACGGCAAGATCTAGTGTTCAAGTTGACGCGGAACATCCTTGCCAGAACGGCGGCCCGGATCGCCAAGACTGCCGGGCCGCCTGATGTCTCACATACGCAAACACCAGGTGACATCTTGAACATTTCCTCTTCATCCGTGGTCGAGAATGCAGCTGACGCGACCGCAAGGGCGACGCCGACTTCGGTCGCTCACCGCGTCCGTGGCCTGTCCGACCGAGCGATCGCCTGGGTGTTCATCGCCCCCACCATTATCCTTCTTCTCGCCATCAACATCTTCCCGCTCATCTGGGCCATCTATCTCTCGTTTACGAACTATCGCGCCAATCGTCCGAATGCGCCGGTCCTGAACGTCGGATTGAACAATTACGAGCGTGTCCTGACCGACCCCGACATCTGGCAGGCGATGCAGACGACGGCGCACTTCGTCTTCTGGACGATCCTGCTGCAGACGGTGATTGGCTTCACGCTCGCCTATCTCATTGACCGCAAGTTTCGCGGCCACGCGTTCTGGACAACGCTGATCCTGATCCCGATGATGCTGTCTCCGGCCGTCGTCGGCAACTTCTGGCGCTTCCTCTACGAGCCACAGATCGGCCTCTTCGCCTACGCCGTCTCTCTCCTCACCGGCATCCCGACAGCCAACATCCAGATGCTCGGCAGCGTCTCGCTGGCACCCTGGGCGATCATCATCGTCGATACCTGGATGTGGACCCCCTACGTGATGCTGATATGCCTTGCAGGTCTGCGCTCTATTCCAGACTACATTTATGAGGCTGCCGAGGTCGATCGCGCCTCCGCATGGCGTCAGTTCTGGTCGATCACCGTGCCAATGGCTCTCCCCTTCATCATGCTCGCCGTGCTTTTCCGCGGCATCGAAAACTTCAAGATGTTTGACATGGTCACGCTGTTGACCGGCGGTGGCCCGGGTTCAACCACCGAAGTCGCCTCCATCACGCTGAAGCGTGCTGCCTTCGAGAGCTGGGCAACAGGTCGGGCCTCTGCCTTCGCCATTGTCCTCTTCGTGGCCGTGTTCGGCCTCGCCAACATCTACGTCAAAGCACTCAACAGGGTGAAGCAACGATGAGCTCCGTTACCTCAGCCCATTCGGTCGTAGAACCGAGCCCAACCAGCAAACGCATCGCCGGCGTTATCGTGATCCTTTACGCCTTGATTACCCTGATCCCGCTCGTCTGGATTTTCCTGACCAGCATCAAGTCGCCGCCGGATTCCATCAGCTACCCTCCCAAGATCGTTTTTACACCGACGCTGGAAGGCTATTGCAACCTTCTGACGACCAGGACGCGGCAGACGCCGGAATACATCGCCTCCCTACCCGTGCCGACCGGTACATGCGACGAGGTGACACGCAAGCGAAACATGGTGATCGCCGGCCCCTCGAACTTCCTGCCGCGTTTCGTCAACTCGCTGGTGATTGCCTTCGGCTCGACGTTCCTGGCGGTCTTTCTGGGAACGCTCGCCGCCTACGGCTTCTCCCGCTTTAGAGTGCCGCTTGCCGACGACTTGTTATTCTTCATCCTGTCGACGCGAATGATGCCGCCCATCGCCGTCGCCATCCCGATCTATCTCATGTACCGCGAGCTTGGCCTTTCAGATACGGCGCTGGGCATGATCTTGCTCTACACGGCTGTCAACGTCTCGCTTGCAGTCTGGTTGCTCAAGGGCTTCATCGACGAGATCCCGAGGGAATACGAGGAAGCCGCAATGATCGACGGCTATACCCGGCTGCAGGCCTTCTGGAAGGCTGTCCTGCCGCAGGCGACCACGGGCATCGCCGCCACCGCGATCTTCTGCCTGATTTTCGCCTGGAACGAGTATGCCTTCGCTGCCCTGCTGACATCGGGCGAAGCTCAGACGGCGCCACCCTTCATTCCGACCATCATCGGCGAGGGCGGTCAGGACTGGCCGGCAGTCGCGGCGGGAACGACGATCTTTCTCATTCCGATCCTCGTCTTCACTATTCTCCTGCGCAAGCAGCTCTTGCGTGGCATTACCTTCGGAGCGGTCCGCAAATGACGCATCTCATCGAAACACCGCGCCCTTCCCGCGCTAAGCGTCCCTTCTTCCTGCGCCGCGGTCCGATGGAAAACATCGCAACCACACTGATTGCGATCGGTTTTCTCATGCTCTTCCAACCGTTCCTGCTGGTTCTCTATACCTATTCACTGGTAACGCTGCTCGCAGGCACGGCCATGTTCATCATCGTCTCGAAGTTCCCGGAGTGAGCCATGGCGGACATCAGAATCGAAAATCTCCGCAAGCAATTCGGCAGCTTCGTCGCGGTGCAGGATTCGACCTTCCACGTTCAGGATGGCGAATTCCTGGCATTGCTCGGACCGTCTGGCTGCGGCAAGACGACGACACTTCGTATGATTGCCGGACTTGAACTTCCGACCAGCGGCAAGATCCATCTTGCCAACGAAGACGTCACCTTCAATCGCGCCAGTGCCCGGGACATAGCCTTCGTGTTCCAGCTTTTTGCGCTCTATCCGCACATGAACGTGCGCAAGAACATCGGCTTTCCCTTGCTCTCCCAAGGCATGCCGAAGCGGGAAATCCGCCAGCGCGTCGAGGAAACTGCGCGATTGCTGCAGATCGATCATATCCTCGACCGATCCGTTTCCGGACTTGCCGGCGGCGACCGTCAGCGCGTGGCTCTCGGCCGGGCGATCGTGCGCCGCCCGAAGTGCTTCCTGATGGACGAACCCCTCGGCACGCTCGACGCTGAATTCCGCGAAGTCATGGTCCACGAACTGCGCGAACTGCACAACCGCATCCATGCGACGACGGTTTACGTTACGCATGATCAACACGAAGCCATGGCGATGGCCGACAAGATCGCGGTCATGAACCATGGTGTCATCGAGCAATTCGGCACGCCGCAGGAAATCTACAGCAAGCCAGCCAGCATGTATGTCGCGGATTTCATCGGCTCACCGCCGATGAATTTCATGCGCTTCACCTCAGGCCTTCGGACGGGGGCGCGGTCGATATCGCTTCAAGGCGTCGATGTCAGCGTTCCCGAGGTACACCAGGACTTGGCGGAAGCCGAACTGGCGCTTGGGATCAGGCCCGAACATATTCGCTTCAGCGACGCCTCACCTTTGCGTGGAGCGGTCTACGGCAGCGAATATCTCGGGACCAATCAGGTTGTAGCAATCGAGACGTCGAGCGGCGTCATCAAGGCTCGCGTCCCGGCAAATCGCAACTTTCGTATCGGCGAGACGGTTGGTCTTGAGTTCAACCCTGCCAAGCTCGCGCTGTTCGAGTGCAAGTCGGGTCGCGCCATTGCTTCGGCACTTTATTCGGAGGCATGACATGGCTGACGTCGTTCTTAAAGGCCTCAACAAGCGGTTTGGCGACACACAGGCTCTCGCTGATTTGGACCTCTCGATCCGTGACGGTGAGTTCGTCGTCCTGCTCGGGCCAACGGGTGCCGGGAAGACGACGACACTGCGCCTGATTGCCGGGCTGGAGCGCCCCGACAGCGGCCGCATCGAGATAGGCAGTCGCAACGTCACAAGCGAAGCTCCAGCCGACAGGGACGTCGCATTCGTCTTCCAGCAATATTCGCTCTATCCGCACATGACGGTCTACGACAACCTTGCCTTCCCGTTACGAGCGCCAGTGCGCAAGCTCAGCAGCGAAGAAATCGACCGACGCGTGCGGGAAATTGCGCGCATGGTCAGGATCGACCATAAGCTGGAGAACCGTTCGACACGACTGTCGGGTGGCGAAATGCAACGCGTTGCGATCGGGCGGGCGCTGGTGCGCCGTCCCGCCATCTATCTCATGGACGAGCCACTCTCGTCGCTCGACGCAAAACTACGCGCGGAACTTCGCCTGGAACTCAAGCGGATCCAGAAGGAGCTCGGCTCGACGTTGCTCTATGTAACCCACGACCAGGTCGAAGCCATGACGATGGCGGATCGGATCGGTATTGTTGCCGGAGGAAGGCTGTTGCAGGTCGGAACGCCCCGCGAAATCTACGGCAATCCTGCCAGTCTTCATGTCGCTGCTCGTCTTGGCCAGCCGCACATCAACCTATTGCCCGCCGATCTTTTGCCTGGCGCCAATCCGCCGCCCGGGACTAAGACGATCGGCGCAAGAACAGAGCATCTCGATATCATTGTCGACGCGAACGCCAATGCCAAAGTCGACTGGATCGAACACCTGGGAGACCAGAACCACCTGCACATCCAGGTGCATGACCATAAACTCGTCACGCTCGCCGATCCACATCTTACGATCCGGCCAGGTGATCGAATAAGCCTGACGCTGCGCGATCCGCTCTATTTCGACGCCAGCGGCCAACGCCTCGGATAAGCAACGGAACGAACGAAAGCACTGGCACGAAAAGACGGGTATCACTCCATGAAACATTTCTTCAATCGCCGCGAAACCATCGTTACCGAAGCTCTGGACGGCCTGCTCCTGACAAGCAGCGCCGGTCGACTTGCCCGCTTGGATACCTTCCCCGAGATCAAGGTGATCCTGCGCGCGGACTGGGATAAGTCAAAGGTCGCAATCATCTCCGGCGGCGGAGCCGGTCACGAGCCTTCGCACGCCGGTTTCGTCGGCAAGGGCATGCTCACTGCGGCTGTATCAGGCGAGATTTTTGCCTCGCCCAGCGTCGATGCGGTGCTGACAGCCATCCGCGCGGTCACCGGCCCCAAGGGCGCTCTCCTGATCGTCAAGAACTATACGGGTGATCGTCTGAACTTCGGCCTTGCCGCCGAAAAAGCGCGTGCCGAAGGGTTCGGCGTCGAGATGGTGATTGTTGCCGATGACATCGCAATTCCTGGCATCAACCAGCCGCGTGGCGTTGCGGGTACGCTGTTCGTGCACAAGATCGCCGGCTATCACGCCGAAGCCGGCGCTGACCTAGAGACCGTTGCAGCCCAGGCGGCGGCCGCAGCACGCGACATCGTTTCGCTCGGCATGTCGCTTTCGACCTGCAGCGTGCCCGGCCAGGCGCATGAAGATAGGCTTGGCGCCGAGGAAGGAGAGCTCGGCCTTGGCATCCACGGCGAGCCAGGGGTGGAACGCATTGTGCTACAGCCGGTTGCCGATCTGGTGACCACGATGACCAATCGGTTGGCGGCCAAGGTTAACGAGGCAGAAAATTATGCACTGCTGATCAACAACCTTGGCGCGGTGCCACCGCTTGAGATGGGCGTTATCGCCAATGCCGTGCTGTCCTCACCTCTTTCCGGCCGTGTTCGACTGATTGTCGGCCCGGGACCGATGATGACCGCGCTCAATATGAACGGCTTCTCACTTTCACTGATCCGGTTGGATGCTGCTCGCGAAGCCGCACTGAAGGCTGCGGTCGAGCCGCATGCCTGGCTACCGGCCACCGAACGGCACGAGATCGCTATTGTTCCTGCACCGCGAGTATCCGCGCGGCATGCAGCGACGTCTCCCAGCGACGACGATCGGAATCGTCGCCTATTGACGGCGCTGTGCGAGCATCTGATTTCCCTCGAGAGTGAGCTCAATCGCCTGGACAGCCGCGTCGGCGACGGCGATACGGGTTCCACCGTGGCGACGGGAGCGCGCAGCATTCTTTCCCGCATCGACACGCTGCAGCTGAAGGATCCTGCTGCCACCATGGCCTCGATCGGTGAGATCTTGAGTACGAGCATGGGCGGCTCGAGCGGCGTGCTGCTCTCGATCTTCTTTACGGCCGCGTCGAAGGCCATGGCGGAGAAGGCTGATTTAGCTGTCGCTCTACTTGCCGGGCTCGATCGGATGACGTTTTATGGAGGCGCGGGCATCGGCGACCGCACGATGGTCGATGCACTGGCGCCAGCGCTCTCTGCCTTGACGTCAGGTGACATCGCGGCCGCGGCAAGGGCTGCAGCGGATGGTGCCGAGTCGACGAAGGCAATGCGAAAGGCAAAGGCCGGCCGCGCCTCATACGTTGGAGAGAAGGATCTGGAGGGAGTGCCGGATCCAGGCGCGGTGGCTGTGGCAAACGTATTTGAAGTTGCGGCATCGCTGACATAGCTGGCGCTGCTGCTGGGAGGATAGCAGGTGCAGGCAGAACCGGTTCTTCTTGCGGGATTGATTGAAGTTTGCCGTGCGACGATTGCGGCAAATAGCGATCATCTCTGCGCGCTGGATCGCGCAATCGGTGACGGCGATCATGGAACCAATATGCGGCGCGGCTGTGAGGCGGTTAGCGCCGAAGAGGCAGCGGTTTCAAGCCTTCCGCTGCCTGACGCGCTGGAAAGGATAGGCCTGACACTTGTGATGAGCATAGGCGGTGCGGCCGGCCCGCTTTACGGAACGCTGCTAATGGAAATGGGACGCGAGCTTCGCAAATCGGATGCAGGACAGGACTTTTCCTTGGCGTTAAAGCAGGCCATTGATGCCGTTGCCCGTCGCGGGCGTTCGCACCCTGGAGACAAGACCCTGCTCGACGTGCTGTACCCTGTGCAAGATGCGCTTGCGCACCATTCGCCATTGACCGATATCGTGCGTCAGGCGGAGCTTTCCGCAGGGTTTACCGCCGCCATGAAGGCCATGCGCGGCCGGGCAGCCTATCTTGGAGAGCGTTCGATCGGCCACGTTGATCCGGGCGCATCGAGCTGCGCTCTTCTGACAATTGCTATCTGCCGTTACCTTGAGGAGCATGGCCCGGCATGAGTGAGAAGACCCCAAACGTCGGGATTGTGATCGTCTCCCACTCGCCGCTGGTCGCGCGAGGCACGGCCGACATGGTGCGGCAGATGGTGGGCGACAGCGTGCCGCTCGCCTGGTCGGGCGGCAATAGTCACGGAGAACTCGGCACGGATGCCGGCGGCATCCTGACAGCCATAGAAGAGGCCTGGTCAGAGGCAGGGGTCGCCATGTTCGTTGACCTTGGCGGCGCCGAAACCAACAGCGAGATGGCCATCGAAATGCTCGGTTTGCCGCGCTCAAAACTCATCTCGATCTGCAATGCTCCGGTGGTGGAAGGCGCGGTCATCGCGGCTGCCGAGGCCTCCGGCGGGGCATCACTGGCAAAGGTTGTGGCGACAGCAGAAGAACTGTCACCCTGATGAGCGGCGGATTGCGCATAAGAAACCGGGAGGCCGAATAAGTGCATGCCAGTTGCCAGACGGAGGTCGAAGTGAAGCACGGGGTAGGATTGCACGCCCGCCCCTCGGTAACGTTCACGCGGTTGGCAAAATCGTTTCCCTGCTCGATCGAAGTCGCGGTCAATGGCAGCGACGTCTGGCTGAATGGCAAGAGCATCATCAAGATCATGGGTGCTAAGATCCGCAAGGGTTCCATGCTGAAAATCCGCGCCGACGGAATCCTGGCAGAAGAGGCAATCCGGGCACTGAAGGACCTCATCGAGCGCAACTTCGATGAAGAAAAGAAACATGGCCGCACCGCTTAGATTGAAAGCCGCCAGAGCCTCACCGGGGGTAGCATCCGGGCCGGCCTATATCGCGGAACCGCCGGCCGCCGGTGTCCCGTCGCAATCGGCCGTTTCAGGGCACGCAGAGCTGGCAGCGGCCATCGAAACCGCTATCGACGAGCTTCAGAACCTTGCCGCGGGCACCGACGCAGAAGGCGGCGACATCATCGATTTTCAGCTCGAAGTGCTTCGTGATCCGACGATCGCCGAAGTGGCAGGCGCGCGTATCAATGCGGGCGAGAATGTCGTATTCGCGTGGGTTGGGACACTCGATGGGTACATCCATGAACTGGAGAGTGCTGAAGAAGAACAGACCCAGGCACGCGCCGTCGATATTCTGGACGTCAAAAATCGCGTGCTGGCGGCGCTGACGGGGACGCCGGTAAAGGACTTTCCGGCCGGGTCTATCTATGTCGGCAAGGACATGGAGCCCAGCCGTTTCCTCGCACATGACTGGTCTGCGGGCGGCGGCATCGCGCTCTACGCCGGCAGTGCCGTGGGCCATGTCGCCCTTCTTGCCAGATCACGGTCGGTCCCAATGGTTATCAGCGCGGGACGTTTCGTCACCGCTGGCGGCCAACATATACGCGTTGATGGAGATGCAGGCGTGATCGTCCTTCAGATGGACAAGGAGGGCGCAGCGCCAATCCGACCCGAGCTTACAGCATCAAGCACAGTGCCGGCTGAAGACAACGGGATGCTGCAGACGGCGGATGGTGCGCAAATTCTGTTGTCTATCAACCTCAACGCCCCCGACGAAATCGACGGGATCGCGGCAGCGACGACAGCCGGCATCGGATTGATGCGCTCCGAATTCGCACTGCTCTCGCTCGCCGATGCCGCGAACGAGGAGAAGCAACTCGCCATCTACCGTCGCATCCTTGACTGGGCCGGCGGCAGAGGGGTGACGATCCGCATGCTGGATGTCGGCGGCGACAAGCCACTCTCAGGCCTCGCAACTTCGCCCGAATTGCGCGGTATCCGCCTTCTTCTTGCCCGACCTGAGATTGCGCGCGTTCAAGTACGTGCATTGTTGCGTGCAGCCATCTTCGGTAATCTGCGCGTCATGCTGCCGATGGTGACTTTTCCGTCGGAAGTCGATGATATGCGGCAGATCTTTCGAGAAGAGGCGGCCGAGCTTGCGCGCCGGGGCGTGCCGCACCGCCTGCCTTCGATTGGCATGATGGTAGAGGTGCCGGCCGCCGCGCTCATGCTCGAGCAGTTCGAAGGCGCGGACTTCTTTTCATTCGGCACCAACGACCTTGCGCAGTATCTTGCCGCCTCGACCCGCGAAGATGCCGATTTCGCCGCACATTGCGGGATGGCCGCGCAGGCTGTATTGCGCCTGCTCGCTTATGCCGTGAAACTGGCCGGCAGCAAACCGCTCAGCATCTGCGGCGACATGGCCGGCGATCCGCGCCTGACGGCAGAACTGCTCGCCGTCGGCATCCGGCATTTTTCCATGGCGCCCGCTCAACTTCCCGCGATAAGATCGGCAATCGTCGGTTTGAACGCCGATGGGACAAAGGCAGCCGGAGAATAAGATGGCGCGCGAAGAAACCGAAGACGCCATTATCGCCTACAAATCAATTCTGGCGCAGATCATCGACAACCGACCTTCCGGAACCCGTCAGCGGCTGGCCACGGAACTAGGCAAGCATCGCAGCTTCGTCACGCAGATAACAAGCCCGACCTACGCGACGCCTCTACCCGCGCGGCATCTCGCGACGATCTTCCGGGTTTGTCATGTCAGCGCCGCCGAACAGGAGCGTTTTCTGGAGGCCTACCAAAATGCGCATCCCGGTAAACTGCCTGAGCTTGGCGCCTCGGAAAAACTGCGGCATCTTTCACTCATGGTTCCTGATTTCGGCGACGAGCGACGCAACCGGCTGCTGGAGGAAGCAATCGCCGATCTGGTGCAGAAGATTGCAGCAATTTCCGGACCGCCGGAGTGAACGGCGTTACGGTTGGGTGCGACAAGACTGGGACGATCATCGCCTTGGGAGGGGCTTGATGAAGAAGTTCATCAACACGGCAGAAACCATGGTCGCCGAGAGCGTCGAAGGCTTTGTGCGCGCCCATGAGGAGTTCGTTGTGTTCGGCGTCGACCGCAAATTTATCCGCCGTCGCCACATGGTTCCGGGCAAGGTGGCGATCATATCAGGCGGCGGCGCGGGTCATGAGCCAATGCACATAGGCTTCGTCGGCCGCGGCATGCTCGATGCGGCTTGCGTCGGACATATTTTCACGTCTCCCACGCCGAGTCAGATCGCAAGCGCCATCGAAGAGGCGGACACAGGGGCCGGATGCGTGTTGGTGGTGAAAAACTACGACGGCGACGTCATGAATTTCGAAATGGCAGCAGAGATAGCATCTAGCCGCCACAAAATTGAAACGGTCATCGTCGGCGACGACATCGAGACGGCAGGGACAAGCGACAGGCGCGGGCGCCGAGGCGTCGCCGGTACTCTAATCGTGGAGAAGCTTCTTGGCGCCGCGGCCGAACGAGGCATGACGCTCGCCGAACTGAAAGGCCTTGGCGATGGTCTTGCTCCACGCATCCGATCGATGGGCGTTGCCCTTACTGGCGTGGCGGTCCCGCACACGCAGCGCACAACCTTCGCGCTCGGACCGAGCGAAATGGAAATGGGCGTCGGCATTCACGGGGAGCCGGGCCACTCGAGAGAGCCCTTCTCCGACGCCGACACGATCGTCAGGCATCTGAGTGAAACGGTCTTCAATGACATCGCCCGAACCGCCGGCAAGGCATTGCTTTTCGTCAACGGGCTTGGCGGCACGCCACCAGCCGAACTCTATCTCGCCTACAACACTGCCCACCAGTTCATGGTCAACCACGGCCTGCGGATCGAGCGCTCGCTTGTTGGCACTTATGCCACGTCGCTCGACATGCAAGGCCTTTCTGTCACGCTCGCTTTCCTCAGTGACGAGGAATTTTCCTTGTGGGATTCGCCTGTTGCAACCGGCGCGTTGCGTTGGGGATGCTAACCGCGCCCATTTTAATCGAAGTCGTGGTTGCAGCGAAGTCGACCTGCCTTAGAAGGTGGACTCGCTCCTACTCCAACACGCGTGTGGTCATTTTTGAACGCTCAGCCCAAGTTGCAAAGTCAGACTACGGCCAATCGTTGGCTGAAACATGAAGACTCTTCCATTTCAGGGAGTTCGTCGATTTCAATGGCCGTCACTTCGACCGATCAGTAATTCTGCTGTGTGTACGTTGGTATTTGGCTTACAATATCAGCCTGCGTGATCTGGAAGAGATTATGGCCGAGCGCGGAATTCACGTCGACCACTCCACGGTCCATCGCCTGGTCGTTCATTTTGCGCCGCTGCTGCTCGAACGCTTCAACCGGAGGAAACGTCCGGTCACTGGCAAGTGGCCCGTTGATGAAACTTATGTCCGGGTGCGCAGTCGCTGGATGTATCTCTACCGCGCCGTCGAGAGCGTGGGACGCGGTCGAGTTCTTCTTCAGCGAGAAGCGTGACCTGCCGGCTGCCAAACGCTTTATTCGCTAAGCACGGAAACGTCACGACCGACCAGATAGTATCGTCATTGACGGTAGCCAGACGAACCGGGAAGCAATCATTGCCAGCGATGGCGAATGCCGGCTTCGAGCCACATCTTCCGAGTCGCAGCTTGGAGTTTGCGACAGAGCCGATTGGCCGACCTTTATCTCAGGCTCATAGCCGGAAGAAACGGCGGCATATGGACAGTCGGACGGACATATATCTCGGCACATTTGCGGAGAAGCGTTTTGCGGCATTGCAATAGTTGGTAATGCGGCGCAATATAAGTGTCACAATTCTATGCAGTTGGGTCCGCGCAATGAGAATTTGCATCTACAAATCGGACATAGCACCCGAGCTTACTCTCTTGCTGCGAGAAGGCTTGCCCGTACCCCTCGACACCAAGATAGACAAATGGACCAAGATTAAGGTCGTCACCGACGGGGAGATGAAAGCAGACCTTTTGATTCAAATTGGCGGTGCGGGGCATGCGTTAGTTCGACTCGACGCGATTAGACAACATTAGGCAGTGGCAGCGTCTTACTCCGTGTTATCACCACACCACAGTCGCATCGGCGGGCTTTGGCTGCTGGACGCACCCCTGGTGCTCGCGAGGCGACCGGCGGCCACATCGCCTGCCTCGGACCGAAAGTCGTTTGTTGAATTGGTAGGTCTTGAAGGGACAAGAACCAGCGACCCCGAGGGCGCTTGAGGGCTGGGGGCTAATAAAGAGGTACGACTATGCGACGATCCCGCCGAAGACGGAGTATAGCCTGACCCAACTCGGCCGGACGCTGCGGCCGCTGATGGAGGCTATGGCGGCTTGGGGAGACGAAACGCAGGAACTCATTACCGAAGCAAATGACACTGAAATAGAGTTCACTGAGCCTTCGCAGGTGCGATAAGCCATTGTTGGACCTTGATCGGACAATCACTTTCTACCATCCTCTGGCTATGGTTAGCGCGCAGGAGAGCGGAAAGCGGGGATTAATGTCTGAGCGAATGCTTCCCCTACGCGGCATTTCGGTCTTTGAAGCGGCGGCCCGCGCAGCAAGTTTCCAAGCCGCGGCCGACGAGTTGAATCTGACGCCATCTGCAGTCAGCCACCAGATTCGTTTACTCGAAGCAATTCTCGGGGTCCGACTTTTCGACCGCGTCGGACGTGGCGTGACGCTTACGCCGGAGGGCGCGGAATATGCCCGCTCTATTCGCCAGGGTATCCGCCGGCTGCGCGCCGCCACCAGCGACATCAAAGCGCGCGGGAAGAAAGGCGGTGCGCTGGATGTCGTCAGGATCGAAGCACCTCCATCTTTTGCACATTGCTGGCTGTTACCACGCCTGACCGACCTGATGGCGCATCTTCCTGGGGTCGACATCCGGGTGAATGCACAGGGCTCGCATTTGCAAGGTGACAGACTGCCTTGGGCTCCGCTGACGGACGCACCGGCCGACGTGCAAATTGTCTACGGCGATGACGATCTTTGGGCGGACAGGGCCTCACATATGTTCTCGGAGCATTTTCAGCCCCACTGTTCTCCCGATTTGCTCAACGGTCGCACGCTCGATTCTCCGCATGATTTACTTCGAGAGACTCTTGTCAGCACCTTTCAAAACTCGGTTTCCTGGGAAGAGTGGCTGGACCTACAAAGCATCGATTTCTATTCAAATCCTGTCGACACAGTCCAGTTGGATCCCTCCCATCTGGCGATCGAGGCTGCTGCCAATGGACTAGGCTTCATCCTGGAGAGCAGCATTTTGGTCCAACACGCGGTGTCTGCCGGCAAGCTCGTTTCTCCATTTCCAACTCTCGGTCGCCCCGGACTGTCCTACTGGATATTGGCGCCCTCGGCGAAAAGAGCCCACTCGACCATTGATGCCGTCGTCACTTGGTTCAAGGAACAAGCTGCGTCCACCCACCCGGTCTAACGCCGCAACCACAGCCATTGCGCGGCCCAGATTTGGTGCAGCATCGAAGAAATATTTTCATCAGTTTGAGAGAACTATTTGCGCTTCACGGAAGCAGACGGCGCGGGCTACTTTCAGGATAACGCGGAAGCTTAGAACGTTCTCCCGAGCATTGGAAAGATGATCCTGAATATGAATATCTCGTCGGGCAATTTTGATAGCTTAATCTGGGAAAAGGCGAACAAGAACCTGCTTCGCTACATGGGAGTTGGCGGCGATTTCACGTCATTCGTGCCCGAGCGTGCTGAAGGTTCGTGGCTATACGACGCATCTGGCCGGCGCGTCCTCGATTTTACGTCTGGACAGATGAGCTCTGTACTTGGGCATGCCCACCCGGAGCTTGTCGAGACAATGCGTGGTGCCGCTGCCAGCCTCGATCATCTGTTCAGTATGATGATTACCAAGCCTGTTGTCGATCTGGCCGAGAAATTGGCCGAGTTGGTTCCGGGTCTGCCGCGATCGATGTTCCTCTCGACGGGAGGGGAGTCGGTCGAAGCGGCCATTCGATTGGCCAAGGTCGTGACCGGCAAGTGGGAAATCGTTGGGTTTGCGCAATCGTATCACGGCTCGACCGGCGCCGCTGCATCAGCCACCTATTCGCTTGGACGTCGCGGTCACGGGCCGATGATGCCGGGAGCCTTCGCCATTCCCGCACCAAACGCATTCCGGCCCCGTTTTCCCGGTGTGACATGGCAGCAGGAACTCGACGATAGTTTCGGACTGTTGGACCGCCAGTCGACCGGCAATCTCGCGGCATTCATAGCGGAACCGATTCTCAGTACTGGCGGGGTTCTTGACCTACCGCTGGGCTATCTCGCGGCACTCAAAAGCCATTGCGAACGCCGGGGTATGCTTCTCATTGTCGACGAGGCACAGACAAGCCTCGGGCGCAGCGGCGAGATGTTTGCCTTCGAACGCGACGACATCGTGCCCGACATTCTTTTGCTTTCAAAGACACTCGGAGCCGGAATGGCAATGTCCTCCGTATCGACGTCCGACGCGATTGCAGAAGTTGCAGACGCACGCGGATTTACCTTCGTGACGACGCATGTCAACGACCCACTCCCCGCCTCGGTCGCCCTGAAGGTACTGGAGATCGTCAAGCGGGATCAACTCGTTGAACGATCGAAGGCTCTGGGCACGCGCCTGAGAAAGGGGCTGCAGAACCTTCTCCAACACCATGAATGTGTCGGCGATGTACGCGGCCGCGGTATGCTACTGGGCATGGAATTCGTTCCGTACGCTGGGCACAGTGCAACGTCGATTTCTCAGAAGGTGACTGAACTGGCGCTGGAATTCGGAGTATCCGCCAATATTACCGGCGCATTCACGGCGGGCGTCATGCGATTCGCACCACCGCTCACCTCGAGTGACGAGGAGATCGACTTCGGTATCAGTGTGCTGGATCGCGCGATTACCCAAGCTATCGACTCTCTTGGCAAGTAATCCATCGCGGCCGTTAACGCGGCCTATGGATGGAGGAAACTCATAAGGTTCACACGCGGGCCTATACGCGAGACGAAGAATTGACGCCCGCGGGGGAGCGCGCGGCGGCAAGCAATGCCGGCGGGAGGGAGGACCTTGACCGGACCAACCAGAGGGAAAGAAAAATGAACGTTACCCGTCGTCGCATTCTAATCCTATCCGCCGCGGCCATCGTGGCAGCCACGCCTTTCGCTGCCTTTGCGGAGGGCACGCTCAATGTAGGCTCCTTCCCGAACAACCCGCCGTTCGAATTTAAGAACGCAAGCGGTGCCTTCGAAGGTTTTGAAGTGGACATCATCACCGAGGCGGCGAAACGCGCTGGCATGGATGTTGACATCGAAGGCTATGATTTCCAGCCACTGTTTGCCGCCACCAGCTCGCGCCGTATCGACGCGGCCATCTCGTCCATTACAATCACGAAGGAGCGGCTCGCCTCGCAGTCCTTCACACAGCCTTTTTACGATTCTGGCTTGGGCCTCGCCGCCAGGACCGATGGCGTCGTGAAGGGCCTCGCAGACCTCAAGGGCAAGGTCGTTGGCTCACATTCCGGCTCGACGAGCTACAAATGGCTAGTAGACAACCAGAAGAAATACGGCTTCAGCGAGGTCAAGGGTTACAATAACCCGTTGGATGCCCTGCTCGATCTCTCCTCCGGACGTCTGGACGGAGTGACAAGTGACGTGCCCAACCTAGAATATGCCTTCACCAAGATGCATGGTCTCAGCGTGGTCGAGCGCATCACGTCTGACGAGCAATACGGCGTGATGATGACCAAGGGCTCGCCTTATCTTACAAAGATCAATGATGCGCTGACCGCGATGAAGAAGGATGGCACGCTGCAGGCATTTCACAAGAAGTGGTTTGGCACGGATGCCCCGGCCGATTCCTCCACTGCCAAGGAAGAACCGCTGCCCAACGGCTGACGGCCGCATACCGAGCTGCCTTCGGATCGCGCCGTCCCGACATTCCGGGCCGGCGCCGTTCGGAACATCCGACAAATCGACCTCCCGGACGCTGATGACCCTTATCGACACGTTTTTCAATACGGCTGTGCTCAGCGCGGCGGTCCCGGCGCTGCTGCGCGGCCTCGTCAACACCATTATCCTGGGGTTGCTTGCGATCGGTCTGGGCGTCCCGCTTGGCATGCTGGTCAGCCTCGTCCGGCTCTATGCGCCATCGCCATTCCGCTGGCTCGCGATCGGCTTTATCGACATCTGCCGCGCCCTTCCGGTATTGGTGGTGCTGATCTTGATCTACTACGCCCTGCCATTTGTCGGCATCCGTTTTTCTGCGCTGGTATCGGCGACACTCGCGTTCACCATTGTTATGTCGGCCTATTCGGCGGAGGTATTCCGGACCGGTATCGAAAGCATTCCGAGGGGCCAGTTTGAGGCAGCGCAGGCGCTCGGCCTCCCTTTCGTCATCACCTTGCGCAAGGTGATCTTGCCGCAAGCAATGAAACTCGTAATCCCGCCGACGACCAGCAACTGCGTGTCGATGTTCAAGGATACGTCGCTCGCTTCGGTGGTCGCCCTGCCGGAACTTTTGAAGGACGCAAACGACGCGCAGGCACTTTATGCCAACCCTACCCCGCTGATTGGTGCGGCGCTGATCTATCTCGCTTTCCTTTGGCCGATGGTGCGGCTGGTCAGCTATATCGAGAGACGAAACAGGGCCGCAACAATCAGGTGATCAGCCGACTGATGAATAAGAACCCGCCACCACCGGGGTCGCCGTTCGCGCCGTTGCCTTTGTCATTTCGATAACCCTGAAAACTCATGGGACCCGCTGGCATTGACCGAGGTCAAAGGCAGCGCTGCAGCTTGCTGCTAGGTTGTCAGCGTGATTTTTCAAATGTCGAACCTCCTATTCTTTGGGCTGAGAGCCATGAAACGCCCAGGCAAGATTACTATTATCGGCGGTGGCATCGCTGGCCTTTGCACGGCGGTTTACGCCCGCCAAAGCGGCTATGAGGTCGACCTTCTCGAACAGCATCAGAGCGCTGGCGGTTTGGCCACGAGTTGGCGGCGGGGCGAATACACGTTCGAGACCTGCCTGCATTGGCTGGTGGGCTCCAATCCCGGCGGCACACTGCACGCCGAGTGGCGCGAGGTGTGCGACATCGACAGGCTCCGTTTCGTCGACCATGAAGAGTTCGTCCGCGTCGAGGACGAGCACGGCGCGAGCCTGCACATCTACGCGGATGTCGATTGCCTCGAGGCGGAGTTGGTGAAGGTCGCGCCGGAGGACGAAATCGAGATCCGTCACTTTACCAACGCAATTCGTCAGCTTGTAGATTTGCCGATGCCGCACCCAGACCAACTGTGGCTGGCGCGGATTGCGGGCATGCTGAAGATGCTGCCCGATCTTTGCTGGCTCGGTAGTTTTTGGCAGGGCCGGCCGCGCGTATACGCGGCCGGCCCATTGGTCATCATGACGCAATCCTGATTTCCACCAGAGCCTGCCTCTTATTCACCATGACCTGCTCGATTGCCGCTTCTAGCGTTTGCAACAGATCGTCGCCCTCTGTAACCTTTGCCGTCCAGGCGCGGCTTGCAGCGGCGACGAGCGTGAAATCTGGCGATGGCGAGAGCGAGACCAGAGGCATGGCGTTTGATTTCGCCGCAAAGCCGTCCGGGTAGACGCCGAGCACCGATTGGCGCACCGCGCCCCACTCGGAATTGTTCAAGACGAGGATGAGAAGCGGAATGCCGGCCGCTTCCGCAATCTGGTGACAGGCAACGGGGTTGGAGAACATGTAGGAGCCATCTCCCATGGTCGCGACGATCAGCCTGTCCGGTCGGGCAAGCTTCATGCCCAATGCTGCCGGAAAGCACCAGCCAAGCCCGCCGGAATGGGGTTCCTGATACCAGGTGTCCGGCGACTGCAGGGTCAGCTCTTCCAGCGGCGCGCCGAGTTCGGACAGTATGGCGGCGTCCCTGCCCTCGATCGCCTTGGAAAGGCAGGTGCTGACGAAGGCCTTGGACATGACTGGACCTCGGCCTGCTTCCGCATGATCCAAAACCGCGGCGCGGCGCTCCGCAGCAGCGTCTGCGACCTTGGCACGCCGCGCATCGCGCAATTTCGCCGTTGTCGGCAGGAACATCGAAGCAGAAGCAGCCAGTTCGATGATGACCTCCGCCGTGTCGCCGACAAGCGCGAGGTCACATGGAAAGTTGCGGACTGGGAAGCGCGAATAGAGCGGGTCTTGTCCGATATGAACGACCTTGCAGCCGGGCTTGAGCGAATGAACGTCCGGCGACCATGGCGCAAGGCAGTCGATGACAAACACCAGATCCGCCTTTGCAAGCCAGTCGGCCGGGTCGCCGCCCACGGCCATGGGATGGTCGGTCGGCGCCGCGAGCTGGATCGCCCAGTATTGGCAGATGGCAATGCCCCAGTCGTCCGACAGGCGCGACAGCACCCTGAAGCCTTCAGCAGAACCAGCGCCGCGCTGCGCGATAATAAGCGGGTTCTTAGCTTCGCTCAGCAGTTTCGCGGCTGCGTCGATATCGGCCCTGCGCGGCCCAACGCTCGCGGCCGCGATCGTCGCCGGGCCTTCAAGCTCGCTCGACGGGCAAGGCTCGCAGAGAACCTCGCGCGGCAGACTCAGATAGACCGGCCCGCGCGGCATCGAATTGGCGATGGCAAAGGCCCGGTCGACAATGTCGACGGCCTGTTCAGGAAATTTCATCTCGTAGTCCCACTTGACCGATTCGCGGATCATAGCGGCCTGGTCGCGCATTTCCTGACCCCAGCCGATCGGTACCGTGCGGGCGCCGAGCCGGCCCTTTTCGACGACGGGCGTGCGCCCGGAAAAGACAAGTATGGGAACATGCTCGGTCGCAGCGTTGATCGCACCAATAGCGCAATTGGCGAGGCCGACATTGGTATGGGCCATGACGGCCTGTGCGCGTCCCGTCGCCAGATAATAGCCGTGCGCCATGCCCATGGCCGCGTTTTCATGCGGGATGACGATGGCCTTTGGTAGCGGGATCTGCTTGGCCGAAGCTTCTGCCAGCCCCTCGATGATCGGTGGGAAATCGGTCCCGGAATTGGCGAAAATGTAATCGACGCCCACCGCCTTGAGGCGCGCAAGCAGAGCGCCGCCGGCAGTTATCGTTGGAGTCTTTTCGTCCGTCATGAATGTTACTCGCTTTCGGTATGTTTAGAGGTGGCTGGGAAGCCAGGTCGCAAGGATCGGGAAGGCAATGAGGAGCGCCAGCCGAACGAGATCGGTGACGATGAACGGAGCAACGCCTTTGAAGATCTTCGAGAAGCTTAGCTCCGGCACCACGCTCTTTATGACGAAGACATTCATACCCACCGGCGGATGAATGAGCCCGAGTTCCACGGTCATGACTATAATGACAGCAAACCAGATCGGATCGAACCCGAGCGACAGAATGACCGGATAGACGATCGGAACCGTCAGGATGATCATCGCCATGGCATCCATAAGGCAGCCAAGCACGATATACATCAACAGGATCAGCAAGAGTACGCCATAGGGGTTCAAGCCAAGCCCGGTCAGGAACGCTGTCACCTTCTGTGGCGTACCGGTAATCGTGAGGAAATAGCCGAAGATCAATGCGCCGATGAGGACGGTGAAAACGGCTGCGGCCGTGCGCGTCGCCTGCAAAAGCGACATCAGGATCTGGCGCCGCCCGAGCTTGCGGCGGAGAACCCCGATGATGAACGCGCCGCCAGCACCGACACCACCGGCCTCTGTCGGTGTGAAGAGACCGCCATAGAGACCACCGATCACGAACAGGAAAAGAGCGAGCGGCGCCCAGATGTCCTTGATTGCCTGGAAGCGCTCGCTCCAAGAGCTTTTGGCCGCCGCCGGCAGCAGGTTGGGACGCACCGCGCCTAAAATGACAATCGTCGTCATATACATGAGGACGGCGATGATGCCGGGAATCAGGCCCGCCATGAATAGCTTGCTGATATCCTGCTCGGTCATGATTCCGTAGACGACGAGCACCGTCGAAGGCGGGAACATCGCGCCCAGCGTCCCGCCGGCTGCGATTGTGCCCGCAGCGAAGGAGTCTGGATATTTCAGCCGCCGCATCTCGGGATAAGCGACCGTGGAGAAGGTTGCAGCAGTAGCAACCGACGAGCCGGAAATGGCGGCAAAGCCACCGCAGGCGAGGATCGTGGCCAGCCCCAGTCCGCCTTTCAGATGGCCAATGAGCGTGTTGGCGGCACGGAACAGTTCCCGGCTCATGCCGGAATTGGAAACGAACGCGCCCATCAGCAGGAACATGGGGATGACGCCGAACGTATAGTCGGTGACGGTGCGCATCGACGTCTGGCCGATCAGCTTCAGCGCCGGGCCGAATCCGGCAAGAAGACCGAAGCCTGTCACACCGACAAGGCCCATGGCCATGCCGACGGGAACGCGCAGCAGCATAAGCGCGAAGAGAACGACAAATCCAGAAATGGCGACAAGATTTTGGGTCATAAGCTTATTCCACCGGATCGTTGACGTGCTCTTGATTCACACGGTGCGGGGAAAAGACGAGGCGGAACGTGCGCACGGCAATCAGCAGCACGGCAGCGACGTCGCCAAGCCAGGCAACGAGAAAGAAGGGCCAGGTCGGAAGCTGGAGATCGTAGGTCAGGACATGCTGGGCGCGGGTCTGGACGACTTTGTCGAACAGCATGATGGTTTGCACCGTTACGACAAGGAGCAGGACGAGCGTGGCGAAGATGTCGATCGCCCGTTTGTATTTCAGGCTGACATTCTCCCAGACGAGATCGACCGTGATATGCGCGCCCCGATAGCTGGTGGCAGCAATCCCCCAGAAGATGAGGATACCCAGGAACAGGCGTCCAAAGTCATAACCATCCGGAATCGAATAGGAAAAGAAATAGCGCAGCATGACCGAAATGAAGATGTCCGCAGCAACAAGTCCGACAAATCCGGCGGCGATCCATTCAATCCCGGCGATGAAGCGATCCATGCCGTTTTGCGGCGGCTGGACGGCAGGCGCTTGGCCTTCTGTTATTTCAGGCGTCATGGCTTCCTCCCATTTGCCCTGAGCGATGGACCGGCCCCCGGACGGGACCGGCCCGATCCGCATCAGAAGGCGGCGTTGTTGTCGGAAAGGCTTTTCTTCAGGTCATCGAGTACTTGCTTAGGGTCGCCCCCCTTCGCGGTAACCTGCTTTTCCCAGCTGCTCTGCAGCGGAGCCACGGCTTTGCGCCAGAGGTCGATCTGCTCCGGCGTCAGTTCCACAACCTCATGGCCGGAAGCGGTCTTCATGCGCGCGCGACCCGCATGCTCAAACTCGGTCCAGGCGGAGGAGAGCTTGACGGCCCATTCCGTGTTGCAATGGGCGTCGAGTACCTTCTTCTGCTCGGGCGAGGCGTTGTCGTAGACATCCTTGTTCAGCGACCAGGTGTAGGCGGTCGTATAAAGCGGGACGTCGAGCGTGTATCTCGTCACCTTGTCGATGCCGAATAGAAAGACTGAATTCCATGGGAACGTGATGGCGTCAGCAATGCCGCGCTCCAATGCATCGCGTGATTCCGGCGCGGATGCCTGAATATTGGTGCCGCCGAGAAGCGTTACCATCTCGCCTATGGTCTGTTGCGCTGGGCGAACCTTCAGACCTTTCATATCGCCGGGTAGAACGATCTTCTTGACCGAATGCAGGCTGCCCGGATCATGTACGAAGGCGAGGCAGAAATGCGTATCAGCCATCTCCGTGCCGGCATATTTGCGATACCAGCTATCGACCGCAGCCGTGCCGCCCGTCGCATTCGCAATCGTGAAGGGAAGCTGAGCAGCATTGATCAACGGGAAGCGGCCGGGCTGATAGCCCGGGCTGACATAACCGACATCGGCAATGCCATCCCGCACCATGTCATAATGGTCGAATGCCTTGCCTAGCTGTTCGGCCGGAAAGATCGAGGCGGTAATCGTGCCGCCGGAATCCTTGGCGATGCTGTCGGCCCAATCCTGCGCGGACTTCACGAGGGGATGCGTCGGCGGCACCCAGAGCGAAATCTTCAGGTTGATCGGCTTGTCTGCAGCCGCCGTTGGTGACACGGCGCCGCCCCAAAGCGATCCAAGCCCCATGGCGGCGATCACGAGGCCGCTTTTCAGAATTCTGTCGAACATATCTTCCTCCTTGTTGAAGGCTGCAGGCAAGCCACAACCGTTTCCGGCTCTCCTCCAAGCCGAATTGCGCGGGAAATCCCCGGGGTTCGAAATGTCTTCCGATCGCCAGCGAAGCGGTGCCTAGGGTCGGCGAGCGACGCTGTGAGCGACCTCAGCCTTTGCCGAGCGCGCCGACAATCCTCGCCAGGATCGCGATCAGGGCTTCCTTGTCCTTCCCGACGATCGCATCGAGACGGCGGTCATGCTCGCGTGCGACGGCATGCAGCCGCTTATGCATTTTGCGACCCTCGTCTGTGAGACTGACACTGTAGCTGCGCTGATCGTTCGGGTTTTGTCGCCGTTCGATCAGGCCGCGAATGGCAAGCCCCTTCAGCGTCGAAGTCAGGGTCGAGCGGTCGCGACCGCAGACCCTGCTCAAATCCGAAGGGGTCAACTCGTCATATTCGGACAGGATCGTCAGGATCGAATACCAGCCAGGCTTCAAGTCAGTCTTTTCAAGCATCGCGCTGAACGCCTGGAAAGAAACCTCCTGGGCCACTCGAAGGTGATAACCGACAACGTCCCTGAATGCCGTCGGTATGAGAACGTCGCTTTCGTTTTCGCTTGGCGAATCTTGGGCTGGCTTGGGTGATACTTTCACGATCGCTCTCCGTTGCGGCTTCAAAACGGGTAATGCTGTTGTGCGTCTTCCACCGTGATCCAGCGCAGATCGGTGAATTCGGCAATCGCTGCACGTCCGCCGAAGCGGCCGTAACCTGAAGCCTTGACCCCACCAAACGGCATTTGAGCTTCGTCATGCACGGTCGGACCGTTTATGTGGCAAATCCCGCTTTCAATTCGGCGGGCAACAGCCATGGCGCGCTCGACATTCCGGCTGAAGACGGCAGATGATAAGCCATATTCCGTGTCATTCGCGACGCGGATCGCCTCTTCATCGCCATTCACACGGATTACGCTTTTGGCCGGGCCGAAGGATTCTTCGGAATAGATGCGCATGTCGGGCGTGACGCGGTCGACGAGCGTTGCTTCCATGATGGAACCATTATGCGTACCACCGGCAACGAGTGCGGCACCTTTGGCGATAGCGTCGTCGACCATTTCCTGCACCCGCACGGCCGCCTCGGGCGTGACGAGTGAGCCCAGAACAACGTGACCGCGCGGATCGCCGGCCGGAAGCGCCTTCGCCTTGGTCGCCAGTTTTTCAACGAAAGCATCCGCGACCTTCGCATCCACGATGATGCGCTCCGTCGACATGCAGATCTGGCCCTGGTTCATGTAAGCGCCGAAAGCGGCGGCGTTGACTGCCGCATCGAGATCGGCGTCATCGAGAACGATGAAGGGCGCCTTGCCGCCGAGCTCGAGCAGAACCGGCTTGAGATGCTCGGCTGCAAGCTTGGCGATGATTTTGCCGACGCGGCTAGAGCCGGTGAAGTTGATGCGCTTGACGGCCGGATGGGCGATCAGCGTCTCAACGACCTTTGCCGCATCGGCCGGCGCGTTGGTGACGACATTGACGACGCCGTTAGGGAAGCCCGCTTCGCGCAGCACCTGGCCAATGAGCCGATGCGTGCCAGGGCACATCTCGGAGGCTTTCAGGATAACCGTGTTGCCGCAGGCAAGCGGCATGGCGATTGCTCGCGTGCCGAGGATGACGGGGGCGTTCCAGGGCGCGATGCCAACGCAGACGCCGGCGGGCTGACGGATGCCCATGGCAAGCGTGCCTGGCTTGTCGGACGGGATGATCTCGCCGGAAATCTGCGTCGTCATCGCTGCGGCCTCGCGCAGGATATTGGCGGCGAACATGGTATTGAACCCGCCCCAGGGCGCGGTCGCACCCGTTTCGGCGGTCATCAGGCGGATGAATTCGCCCGCTTTGGAATCCATGATGTCGGCCGCCTTCAAGAGCAGCTTGCGGCGTTCGCCCGGACCCGATGCCGACCATTGAGCGAAGGCGGCAGCGGCGGCATCAACCGCGGCACGGGCGTCATCCGCTTGGCCGGCGGCGGCCTTGGTCGCGATCTCTCCGGTCACTGGATCGATGCGCTCATATACCCCGCCCGAAAGTGCTGCGCGGTCTTCATTGTCGATCAAAAGCTGAATGTTATCCATGATCCTCCTCCTCGGACGGCAAGGTCGCGTCGGTTGTGAACCGCCACGTTGTTCTGTGCAGATACGCCAGTCATCCCGCTAGCCCCATCCGTCCTGCCTCCTCTACACCTGAAGCTTATCCAACCTGCACCGATCTCGCAAGATAGTTTGACATCAAAATATTTGACATCAAACTATCTTGATGGGAGCATTCCGCGACCAAATGCGGCTGAGGATGGAAAGCCGAAAACTATGGGAGGAAATGCGTGAAGATAGCTGTCATCGGGGCTGGAGCCATGGGGAGCCTTTTTGCCGGACGTTTGGCTGAGAAGGGCAACGATGTCTCCTTGATCGAAGTCTCCAGCGTCATGATCGACGCCATCAAAGAAGAGGGGCTTCGGATGAACGGCCTCTTTGGCGAGAAAGCCTATAGCCTGCCGGTCGCTCCGGCGGATCACTATATCGAGACCTTCGAACTGTTGATCGTTTTCACCAAGGGCATGCACACGACCTCCGCGATGGAAGCGGCGAAACACGTCCTCGGCCCACAGACCTGGGTGCTCACCGTTCAAAACGGCATCGGCAATGTCGAGGCGATCGAGGCCTTCGTGGCACGAGACCGCATCGTCATGGGCATGACCAACTGGCCCTCGACACTGATCGAACCCGGCCTGATCACCGTCCCAGGTGAAGGCGAGATCAGGCTATGGGCGGCGAACGGTCAGGCCTCCGAAAGACTGGAAGCGATCAGCCGCACCCTGGACGAGGCGGGTCTCAACTGCAAGCTGGACCCAGGTGTCGAAGTGACTATTTGGGAGAAGCTCGCCTTCAATTCCGCACTCAATTCACTGGCAGCAGTCACCGGATTGACGGTCGGCGAAATGGGCGACCGGCAGGAAGCGCGCGACATCGTCTTCGCGATTGTCGGTGAGGTTGTCGCGGTTGCGAAGGCACGTGGCCTGGCAGTTGATGCCAACCATGTTCGACAGTCAGTGGAACATGCCTTTGCCAATCACAGGCAGCACAAGCCATCGATGTTGCAGGATCGACTTGCCGGCCGGCGTATGGAAATCGCCACAATCACCGGCGCCGTCAGCAGGGTTGGCAAGACGCTTAACGTTGCAACCCCGGTGACGACAACATTTGCCAATCTGCTGACCATCTTTGACAATGCCGGCTCGGTCGCCTGAAACACAAATTGTCAAGCATCTCGGACGAAGGCCCTTATGCAAGACCTGGACTCGCATTTCTGTTCTTGAACCTAAGATCTAATGGGAATTACGAATCCGGAACTGGATTGATCCAGGGAATGAATTCGTCCCTCGATACAGGCCGCTTAAGCAAGCGTATCATCGGCGGCCAACGGCCATCAATTTCCTTCTACGCCTTATCCGGCTTACGCGCTCTGGCCGGCTTCCCTCATGGTGCGGCGGATCGGCAGCAAGTCGATCCTGATCACAGACTTCAGCAAGCTCCAGGCCCCGCCAGGCGCCAATAGCATGACCCCGATGGCGAGCAGGCCAAGGATAATGAAATAGAGCGAGCCGATATTGCCCATAGTCTCGCGAAGCAGGAAATAGATCGCCACGCCAACGATCGGACCTTCGAGCGTACCGATGCCACCGAGAATGACGGCGAAGAGAATGATCGCCATCCAGTTCATGGAAAAGCCCGCCGTCGGGCTGACCTGCAGGACGACCATGTAATAGCAGGCACCGGCCGCCCCGCCGATCGCTGCCGCGACCAAAAGGACGTAGGTCTGCGTCTTGCGGATGGTCACGCCCATGGCCTCGGCTGCAAGTGGGCTGTCCTTCATGGCGCGCAATGCGAGCCCGAACCGGCCGCGCATCAGCGCTATGCATGCCAGAAGCGCCACGAGAAGAACAAGCGCAGACGTTCCATAGGTCGCAAACAGCCGAACGGATCGGTCAATGCCGCGCACGGCCGTCAGCGCCATGCCACCGCCGCCACCCAATGCACTGGTATGATAGACGATGAGACGTATGACTTCGGAGATAACCCAGGAGCCGATCGCAAGCTGCGCGCCTGAAAGGCGAAAGAGGATCGGCGTAATCAAAAGCGCAAATCCAGCACACACGAGGGCGGAGAGAACAACAAAGGGAAACGGCGGCAGTCCAAGACCGTTGGAAGCTACGAACAGCGTATACCCACCAATACCGATGAAAACCTGGAAGCCCATGAAGACGATCCCCCCAAAGCCGGCAAGGAGGTTCCACATGAGAGCTATTGAAAGAACGGCTGCGATTTCCGTCGTCAGGAGTATAGCGTAGCGCGACCCGGCAAGCGGGATTACAAGAAGAACCGCGGCTAAAATGCCGACAGCCGCGAGTGACCGGGCAAGAGGCGAAGCCATGATCATGCACGTATCCTTTTAGTGAAGAGGCCGCCTGGCATCAGCAGCAAGCCGATCAGAAAGACGATGTGACCGACAAGCGGGCCAAGGCTTGGGATAATTAAGGTGCCGGATGCCTGGGCGATGCCGAGGATAATGCCCCCCGCAAGCGTACCCCAAATCGAGCCCAACCCACCGAGGATCACGGCTTCGAAGGCGAAAAGCATGCGCTCAGGCCCAGTCGATGGGTCGAACGTGCCACGCATGCCGTAGAAGATCGCGGCGATGGCGGAAATCGCCAATGCGGCGCCCATCGCGTTGGCAAAGACACGGCGCGTGCGAATACCCATCAACTGCGCAACCGCCTCGTTGTCGGACGTTGCGCGCACGGCGCGACCGAAGCGCGTGCTGCCGAAGACGGCCGCGGTCAAGGCGAAAATTCCAACCGCTACCGCCAGTGTGAGGAGCGGAAGAACGCCGATGGCGACCGAGCCCAGATTGACAGCGGCCGTTCCGAGCGCGCCGGGATCAAGACTTTTCGTATCCGCGCTGAAAAGTTCCAGCATGACGTTCTGGAGAATCACCGAAAGACCGAACGAGACAAGAATAGGCGGCATCTCGCCGCGCCCGAGCGTCCGTTCCATGACGAAGCGCTGCAAGAGCCAACCCACCACAAACATGATCGGTGCAACGATCGGCAGTGCCAGCAGCGGGTGAATACCGAAATGCGTCATCAGTTGCAGGGCAATAAAGGCCGAGAAGATGATAAAGTCCCCATGGGCAAGATTGATCTGACGCATCAACCCAAGGCAGAGCGAAAGGCCGAGACCGTAGAGGCCGTAGAGAGCACCGACCAGTGCACCATTGATCAAGGTTTCCAACATATCAGCGCATCCCGAAATATGCGTTGGATATCTCGGTCCGGTCCGCCGCGGTAGACGAGCCAGAAAGAACAATCCGGCCGTGCCGCATGCAGGCGAAGCGGTCTGAGAATGCAAGCGCGCGTGCAATGTCCTGCTCGACGATTACGGTGGTCAGCCCGGCGCCACGCAACTTCTGAAGCGCTGAATAGACGACATCGACAGCCGCCGGAGACAGGCCGAGCGAGAGTTCATCGCACAATAGCACTTCAGGGTTCGACATGAGGGCGCGGCCGATCGCGACAAGCTGCTGCTGTCCGCCGGAAAGCGCGGTGGACGGCCGCTTGCGGAATTCCGCGACGGTCGGAAATATTTCGTAGACACGCTCTAGGTGCCATGCGCCTGCGCGGCGCGAATGCGCGCCGACAACCAGGTTCTCCTCCACTGTAAGGCTGGGAAAGAGCTGTCGCCCCTCCGGCACAAGGGCCAGACCGTGGCTGACGATATCCATCGGTGTCAGGCCCGCGATGTCGCGACCGGCAACCGACACGCTGCCCGCCTGTGGCTTCAGCCGGCCCGTCATTACCGCAAAGGTCGTGGTCTTGCCGGCGCCGTTCGCCCCGATGAGCGCGAGCGTCTCGCCGCGTGCAACATTTAGGTCGAGGCCGAACAGAACCGGCAGCGGACCATAGGCAGCCCGCAAGTCAGTGATCGATATCATCAATGTCAGGCTCCATGCCCAGATAGATTTGACGCACCTTCGGCATACGCATCGTTTCATGCGGCTCGCCATGCGCGATGATGCGTCCTTCGCCAAGCACCGCGAGTTCGTCGGCGGCATGTGTCAGGACGTGAACCAGATGTTCAATCCAGATGATCGCGAGACCGCTTGCCGCGAGCGCTTTCACAATGGCCGCAACGCCGGCAGCCTCGTCATCTGTCAACCCGCCGGCAATTTCGTCGAGCAGGAGGACCGAGGGTTTGGTAGCCAGCGCTCGCGCCAGCTCTAGCCGTTTGCGATCAAGCAGCGGGAGCCCGCCGGCAATCAGGTCGCCGCGGCTTCTGAGCCCGCAGATTTCCAGCGCCTGTAAGGCCGCGTCTTCCGCTTCACGCCCCTTGAGAGCCCCCGCAAACGCGGCGGCGACCAGCGCGTTTTCGTAGACCGACATGTGCGAGAAGGTTTGCGGGACCTGGAACGTCCGGCCGATGCCGGCAACGGCGCGCGCCGAAGCGCCAAGCGAAGTGACGTCCCGTCCGGCAAGAAATACCTTGCCGGACGAGGGCGCGAAGGTTCCGGAAATCACGCTGAACAGCGTCGTCTTACCAGAGCCGTTGGGGCCGATAATTCCGAGAATTTTCCCATGATCAACTTCGATGCTGACTCCGTCCAAGACAATCGGTCCGCCATAGGACTTCACGACATTTTCGACAGTGAGCGACCTGGTTGTATCAGCCGCCGGCATCATCCAGCCTTCCTGGCCAAGTCCATTGTGAAGTCAGCCTGGATTGGAACTTCAGGAGCGTTCTTGTTGTAGGTCACCTTCAGATCATAAGCACCATCCGGCTGTAGACGCCATTGGCCGCCTGCGATCTTGAGCTTGGCAACATTCTTGATTGGGCTTCCGGCCCAGTCGATATCGCCGACGACCGTCGTCATCCTGGTCGACTTGATGGTTGCCTGGATTGCATCCGGATCTGTCGGATCGGCGGCATTCTTCAACGTGTTGATCCCCAGCTCCCACAAGGCATGGACAACGCCTATCGGCTGCGTCCAACGCTTGCCCGACGACTTGGAATATTCGGCGGCGATCTCGGCGCATGACTGCCCCGTCAGCGTCGACTTGAAGGGGTAGTTCGGTGTCCACCAGATTTCCGTCGACATTCCGTCGCCGGCTTTGCCGAGAGCCTCAATGCCGGATGGGAAAAGCAGAGCTTTGGCGGGTGTAGCAATCTTCGGCTTGAAGCCGAGCTGCTGCGCCTGACGCCAAAACACAGCCCATTCCGGTGGGGAGAAGAGACCCGTCACGATATCGCAGCCGGCATCGCGGAAGGCAACGATTTGGCGTGAGAAATCGTCTGCACCCGGCTGGAACTCGCCGACGTCGACAATCGAATAGCCGCCCTTGCCGAGCGATGCGGGGAAGCCAATGTCCGCATTGCCGAAGACCTTGCCGGGCGGATCGTTCGACCAGACCGTGCCGACCTTCTTGTTGGTCGTTTGAGCGTCCCACATACCGATAAAGGTCGAGATGATGTCCTCGATACCCCAGAAGAAATGGTTCACATACTTGAACCCAACATCCGGCTTGCCCTTGAGCGGGAACATCCAGCCCTGCCACGGATCCATGGTGGTAATGCTCGGGATGCCAGCCGTCTCGCATTGTGATGCGACCGGAACGTTGGTCAACGCACCCTGCGCCAGGATGAGATTGACGCCATCGTTGTTAATCAACTGGCTTGCCGAAGTGGCAGCGCGGTCGGAATTCGACTGGTCGTCAATGTCAATGATCTCGACCTTGTAGGTCTTGCCGTTGTTGACAAGCCCATCCTTCAACACCTCGCGCACCTTGCCGAGGATGAAAGGGTCAGCCTCCGCGAACGGCGCAAGCGCCCCCGTCTTCGAGCTGACATAGCCAATCTTGATCGTCGGGCTGGCCGCGATAGCCGGAGCCGGCAGAACGGATGTCGCCGCTCCAGCGGCGGCACCCGCTCCTATGACCTGTAGGAAGCTACGGCGAGTAAACCTCATGTTGTCGCGCGAGAATGTCATTGTTCTTCCTCTGTCGATTTTGTTGCCGTCAGGACGGCTTTTTGCAGCTGCAGACCCGTCGCAGGCGGAAACCGGCAACCGATCTGCAGCATGATAGGGGCGAGCGTACGAGCGCGGGATCAACAGTTTTGCGGATAATTCCGCATTTGCCGTTCCCGGCATTTGCGCTTCAAATTAGGGCAAAAAAGGTGAAATCGGCGCCCCTGGCCCCACAATCGGCGGCTCGCTTAAAAGTGGATGTCGTTTGTGAAGGAGAGACTAGGCTGTCGCTCGCCGGCTCGCCGGGCTGACAGTGATCGGGCCGACATCCGCATCGTGGTGACCGGCATGACAATGATGATGTTCGTGCCCGTGGTGCGCATGCTCATGTGCGTGTTCAAACTCTTGAAGCGCACCTAAAGGTATCGGCGCGAGCCCCTTGCTGAACTCGATCGGCTTGCCATGCTCCGTATGAAAATAGGAACGTCGCCAGTGTTCCTCGTATTCCTCAACCTCCCCGCCGCTTATCAGACCGCGCGCGGCGACGATCTTTTCCAACGCCTGCATCCATTGGCGGTAATAGGCCGTGTTGACGTCCTCGTCTCCTCTTTGGGGCGCGGTTTCGATTTCGCTTGAGAAAGCCGTGGCCCACTCCGTCCATGTGAAATGCCCGGCGCGCGATAGTTGCATTGTGAGCGCAAAGGCCTCTGCCTGCCACGGCTCGGAAAAGGCCGGCCCGTTGTCGAGCCATTGCTGATCAATCGTCAAGTCGCGGGGCATCACGACAAATCTCCCACCTTCAGATAGCTTTCCCAGAGGTTCAGGTAGACGGCTCCTGGTCCATCACTTCCCTTGCCCCACAACGTTTCGCTCTCGAAGCGTACGCGATAGAGGTGATCGGGACGTTCCCCGAGCCCGATCGAATGGGCGTCCGGGAAGACATGGGCTCCCTCATATGCGACGATCGTCCCGCGCTTGTCGCGAGCATAGCCTGGAAGGCGCGTATGGGCGGAAACGTTATCGTTGGTGGTCTTGATGACGTCACCCAGCTTAAATTTCGGCAGGGTCCCAATTGCGCGCAAAGTAGGCGCGCCGGTGGCGATCGCCACGGCAACCATCTCCTTAGGCAGCATTGTCAGCCTCCTTTGCCACAAGCTCGGCGATCCGCGCTTCTAATTCCTGACGCGTGAAGACCCCCTTCGTCGTCAAGAGATCCTCAAGCGAATACAGCCAATGTTCGAAGTACGAGGTGTTCAAATAGTCGACCGGCGGCATCCGCTCCATCGAGTAGCGACTTTCATCGATATTGAAGCAGCCGGCCGCCAGCGACAGGAGATTGACCGCAAAGGTCTTCGCCTCCCATTCCTCCTTGAACCTCGTGTCATCATCGGCGCGATTGACCGGGCCGAAGCCTTGCATTCCGCCCATATCTGCAATCGATCTCATGATATTGCTCTTCTCAGATTGCCGAAGCTGTCAGCGGGACGCCAGTGCCGATCATGGAATCGCGAGTGACAAGAGCCGCAAGCTTTTCCTCGCTCCAGTCCTCCGTACCGGCTGGACGCTCCGGCAGAACCATGTAGCGGATCTCTGCATTGCTGTCGTAGACCCTGACCTCGCGCTCGTCGGCAATTGTCAGGCCGAACTCAGCAAGCACAGAGCGCGGCTCGATGACAATGCGGCTGCGATAGGGGGCGGATTTGTACCATGTCGGCGGCAGGCCGAGGACGGTCCACGGATAGCAGGAGCAAAGGGTGCAGACGATCACATTGTGAACCTCCGGTGTATTCTCCAGGATGACCATCGCCTCGCCTTGCAGGCCGCCGATCCCCATCTCCTTCAGGGCTTCGGTTCCGTTCTCAAGCAGGCGCGCCTTGAACGCCGGATCGGACCAGGCGCGCGCCACAACTCCGGCACCGATGCGCGGGCCAAGCTTGTTCTGGAAGATATCGACAATTTCCGATACCGCCCCTGGATCCACTTTGCCCTTTTCGACCATGAGCGTCTCGATCGCTTTAATGCGAAGCGCAAGCATGGAAGGGGGCAGCGTATGATCATCGTGGCTCATGGCAGTTTGCTCCAACAAATCCAAGACAGATCCAGACTAGCCGCAGCTTCATCCCAGTATATCATCATTTCTGCGGATGCACTTTCTCCTTGCCTGCAAAGAGATATTCGCAAGAAAGGGATTCCGCGCGTGCGCAGCCGAGCAATGCGAGTGTGTTATCCAATTCGGCCTTGAGCATTTCCAGCACCTGGCAAACACCCGCCTCCCCTGCTGCCGCCAATCCGTAGAGAAGCGCCCTGCCTGACAGTGCCATCGTTGCTCCGGAAGCGACGGCCTTGGCTATGTCTGAGCCGGATCGGATGCCACTGTCCATCAAAATCGGAATGCGAAGCATCTCGCGTGCGAGACGCAATAGCTCGATCGACGCGGGCACGTCTTCCAGCTGCCGTCCACCATGGTTGGAAAAGATGACGGCATCCGCGCCCGCCTTCTCCAGGAGCAGCGCGTCCGCAACCGATAGGACGCCCTTGACGATCAATTTATGCGGCCAGAGGTCCCGAAGCGCTGCAAATGCCGCCCAGTCAAAACCCGCATCCATCTGCCGGGCCATGAGCGCCGATTGAGATGCTATGTCCGCGACATCGGCCGAGGCAAAATTGGCGAGTTGCGGCAAGCCGCATTTAAGCTGCGCGAGGGTCCAGCGCGGGTGCGTGGCAGCATCGAGGACTATCTTAGGAGACAGTTTGAAAGGCACCTTGAAACCCGAACGCAGGTCGCGCTCTCTCTTCCCATTGACGGCCACATCCACGGTAAGCACGAGAGTTGAATAGCCAGCTTGAAGAGCGCGGCGAACGAAAGCTTGTGCCTGTTCGCGATTGAGGACGTAGAGCTGGAACCATTTTTCCGCATCCGTGGCACGAGCAACTTCTTCGATGGTCGATGTCGACGCGGTCGAAAGGCAGAACGGAATATCATACCGGGCCGCGGCGCGTGCGAGAGCAAGATCGCCGCCGGGCCACAAGACGCCATTCAATCCGGTCGGCGCAATTGCCAGTGGCATGCGGTAGGTTTTGCCAAACAGACGGACCGATAGATCTCTGCGATCCACAGCGATCAATCGATGCGGATTAAACAGAACATTGTCGAGTGCCGTTCGATTGCGGCTCAGGCCTCGCTCGCTGCCGGCGCCTCCCTCAAGATAATCGAAAACCATACGTGGCAGACGACGACGCGCGCGCTGACGCATATCCTCGAAATTGATCAGGTCGACCATTTTTGCCTCAATTTTGGAAAGCTCGAGACTTTATGAACGATGGGACGCCCGCTTGCCATCATCCGCCGAGATTTGGCGACGGGGCCGGAAATAGATCACCGATGGCGAGCGACAGCGCGAGCAAATCAATGTCTCTGCCGAAGGGATAGTCGAGACCCAAACCAACCGGTAACCCCTGCGGCGTGCAGCCGACCGGAATACTGATGCCCGGAAGGCTGGCCGTGCTGCCGATATCGGTATTGTGTATCAATGCTGTAAACGTTGGAAACAGCTTACCATCGATTTCCACCGTATCGGATTGATCGAGAAGCGGCGCCGGCACGCGGCAAACGGGAAATGCCAATGCGTCAATGCCATTCGAGACAAATAGATCGGCATAGGCCGCTTTCAACGCAGGAAGGTGTATGGCAATCGCGGCGTGATAGGCCTCGCTGCTCACTGCGGTGGCAGGATCGAGTTGCGCAAGAAGCAGTTCCCGCACATCGTGGCCGGCTGCCTGTTCTGCAACTTCCGCGGAAGTCAAAGGAATGCCATGATCTGCCAGAAATGCTGATAACGCGACTTTACCCTCATAGATCGATATCGGCATGGAAGACAAAGCGTAGGGGTCCAGCAAGCCCCCCGCATCGACTTCGACGAGTTCCGCACCCTCGCAAACAAGCTTGTCGAGCGCCTGCATGCAAACTGCCGCAACACCGGGATCGACCACCTCCCAGAAATGTTTGCGCGGAATTCCGAGCCGAACCCCTTTGGCCGTCGAGGCCTTCACTGCAGGAGCACGCGTAACGACACTGTTCAGAAGCACGATATCTGCGGCGCTTAACGCAACTGGACCGGGAGTGTCGCGCGTCGTGGAAATCGGCACGATGCCAGCAGTCGGCCACCGCCCCGTGGTCGGGCGATAGCCCCAGGTGCCGCAGAAAGCCGCCGGAATGCGAACGGAGCCGCCGGTATCGGTACCAATGGAGGCAGGAACAAAACGAGCACCTACAGCGGCCCCGCTACCGCCGCTCGAGCCGCCGGCGCTGCGCCTCTGATCGAAAGGATTTCGCGGTGCGCCAAAGGCAATGTTGTCCGAAGTCGCACCATAGGCAAGTTCATGCATTCCATTCTTGCCGAAAGCAATTGCCCCGGCCTCTAGAAGACGGGCCGCCACAGGCGCGTTGTCCGTCGGCCGGTAGGCGCGAAGCGACGGCGTCCCGCCCGTCGTGGGATAGCCTTTGACATTGATATTGTCCTTGAAGGCGATCGGCAGACCATGGAGCGGCCCCCGGATGCGACCGGCCGCCCTATCAACATCTGCCTGGCGCGCGTCTCGCAGCACCGTCTCCGCATCAAGGGACACAAAGGCATTGATCGCGGGAAGACTGTCCAATCTTTTCAGCAGACCCGCAACAAGCTCCTCCGCACTTAGAGTCCCTTGCGCCATCGCCGCGGATGCCTCGGTCAACGTAAATTCCTTGGGTGTCATTGTAGCACTCGCACGAATTTCCAACATCCGCAGAGCTAGTCAGAATGCGCGTTCGCCACCATCAGCAATTTTGTTGGTAAGGTCACATGTCAAATGCCGTCCAAAGGACTACCGCGGAAGCATAGCGGCCGACCGATCTCATGGGCTGCATCTGAATATTCTTGCTTTTTGATATGTTATTTGCTTCCCTTCCCCATAAGGGAACAAGACGGGACAACGATCCCGCTAATAACTGGGTTCATCATGACCGGGACTGTCTACGATTTGACGTTCGATGAGGCGAGCCTCTTCGCCGATATTGTCAGCAGGCTAACCAGCCTTGGATCGGTTGAGATCAGGGAAACGATTTTTCCCGACATTCTGCGCCTGATGCGTTCGGAGGCGCTGGCCTCCTTCATATGGAACCCGAAGTCAAACTCCTATCATGATCCCTTTGTCATCAATCAGTCCCTGGACAACATCAAGGCATATCGCAGCTGGTATCAGTATCGCGATCCAATGACCCGCCAGTTGCGGAGCCTCTGGCGCCCAGCATATGTGGATGAGGTCATCTGCAGATCGGATTTGCGTAAGACCGAGTTCTTCAACGACTTTCTGATGAAGGACGGTTTAGACCACGGAATCAATTTGTTCCTTAAGGTCGGTGGTCGAGAACTCGCGGATCTGCGCATCTGGCGAACCAACCGTCAGCCAGACTTTGCCGATCGCGAAATCGGCCTGCTAAAAGTGCTCTCGCCGCTGCTTACACGCGCACTCTCGGCATCGCCGGACATAACACTCTCCGTGCTCACCGAACGCGAGCGCGACGTTGCCCTCCTCGTCTCTCGCGGCTGCTCCGATAAAGATATCGGGCGCGTTCTCAATATCGGCTTTGCGACGGTACGCACGCACATCAGCCGTTGCCTTTGCAAGATTGGCTGCTCAAACAGAGCGGAGCTGGCAGCCTATGTCACAAGGCTCTCGCAATAGTCTGAAATATCGCACGAACACTCCGTTGGCTGCCCAGCAGATCTCGCCCGGAACAACCTTCACCGAGGCCGGTGTTGCCAAATTCCATTCGGACCTTGCATCCAAAGAGCGCGATCATCATCCCTCCAGACGGTACACGTTAAGAGGGCGGGAAGAAGGTTGGGGAATGTACCGTGATCTCGACGGCGACCTGTTGGGAAATTCCCACAAAGCCGCATTCTTTCTCGAGGTGCGCATAACGCCAATCATACTACAATTCTCCATTTCACTTGCGGCAAAGGTCCAGTCAAAAATAAAAATCGATTAGACTATGCCGTGTACGACAAAAACCGTCATTTCCGCGTCATTGTGCACTGGACAGGCGCTCTCCACTTTGCTCGTTACCCGTCGCGGTCCGCAACGTTACTTGTGCGAGATCGGGAGAAAGATACTGGTCTGGGAGCCGGGTCACCGGGATAAGCCATGAAGATGAGAGTCGGATCACCTAAGGAGGTGATGGAGGGAGAAGCGCGCGTCGCCATGACGCCCGATAGTGCGCAGCAGATACAAAAGTTGGGCTACGAATGCCTGATCGAAAAAGGCGCCGGTCGGTCAGCCGGCTTCAGCGACGAGGCTTACGAAAGAGCCGGGGTCGCAGTCGTGGATAGAGGCGAACTCTATGCCAATGTCGATATTGTCGTGAAGGTTCGCCCCCCGGAAACTTCGGAAATGGGGTCTCTGCGACGTGGGCAGACGCTGATCTCGTTTTTCTATCCGGCCCAAAATAGCGGCCTTCTGGAAGAGGCGAGGGCAAGGGCCTGCAACGTCATCGCCATGGATATGGTCCCGCGCATATCACGCGCACAGAAAATGGACGCTCTTTCGTCGATGGCCAATATTGCCGGCTACCGGGCGGTGATTGAGGCCGGCAACAATTTCGGTCGGTTCTTCACCGGCCAGGTCACGGCCGCCGGCAAGGTGCCGCCGGCGAAAGTCCTTGTCATCGGTGCCGGCGTTGCAGGCCTTGCGGCGATCGGCACGGCGACCTCGCTTGGCGCCATCACCTATGCCTTCGACGTACGCCCTGAAGTCGCCGAACAAATCGAATCCATGGGCGCCCAGTTCGTCTTCCTCGATTTCAAGGAACAGCAGCAGGACGGTGCAGCAACAGGTGGCTATGCAGCACCGTCATCTCCGGAGTTTCGCGAAAAGCAGCTGGAAAAGTTCCGCGAACTTGCTCCCGAGATCGACATCGTCATCACTACGGCCCTGATCCCCGGGCGCGACGCCCCGAAGCTCTGGCTTGCCGACATGGTGGCCATGATGAAGCCGGGGTCCGTCATCGTCGACCTCGCTGCGGAACGCGGCGGCAATTGCGACCTGACCGTTACCGATCAGAAGGTCGTCTCGGACAATGGCGTTACGGTCATCGGCTATACGGATTTTCCGAGCCGTATGGCGGCGCAATCCTCGACGCTCTATTCGACCAACATTCGTCACATGATAACGGACCTGACGCCGGGCAAGGACGGCAAGCTTGTCCACAATATGGAAGACGACGTCATCCGCGGAGCGACGGTTGCCTACGGCGGTGCCATTACTTACCCGCCACCGGCGCCCAAGGTGCCGGCGATCGCCGCACAGAAGCCAAAGGAAAAGGCAAGGGAGCTAACGCTTGAGCATAAGAGGGCGCAGGAAACTGCCGCCTTCAAGGTTCAGACGAGAAGTCATGGCGCGCTCCTTGCCGTCGGCACCGCGCTGCTCCTGCTCGCCGGCGCCTTCACGCCGCCGAGCTTCATGAACCATTTCGTGGTCTTCATGCTCGCGTGCTTTATCGGCTTTCAGGTGATCTGGAATGTCTCGCACTCGCTGCACACACCATTGATGGCGGTTACCAATGCGATTTCGGGCATCGTCATCCTTGGCGCGCTGCTCCAGATCGGATCCGGCAACTGGCTGGTCGTCACGCTTGCAGCTTTGTCGGTACTGGTCGCGACCATAAACATCGTCGGCGGATTCCTGGTGACACGGCGCATGCTCGCAATGTTCCAGAAGTCGTAATCAGTCGGAGCTCACCATCATGACAACAGGTATCGTTTCCGCGGCCTATATCTCGGCGGCTGTTCTTTTCATCTTGTCGCTTGGCGGACTTTCCGGACAGGAAAGCGCCAAGCGCGCCGTCTGGTACGGCATGACAGGCATGGCGCTTGCCATCGTCGCCACGGTCTTCGGTCCGGGGATCGGCAACTGGTTCATTATTGCCCTGATGATCGCAGGTGGCGCCGTGCTTGGCTGGTCTGTCGCAAGCCGGGTGCAGATGACGGAAATGCCGCAGCTCATCGCAGCCCTGCATTCCTTCGTCGGACTCGCGGCCGTCTTCATCGGTTTCAACGCCCATCTCGAAGCCGCGCGCGTATCCGGTTTGGACGAAGCCAGACGAGCTGCTCTTGACGGTTTCGCCGGGATCCTCGCTCACAAGGTTCCGGTCGAGCTGGCGATTATGAAGGTCGAGGTGTTTCTCGGCGTCTTCATTGGCGGCGTGACTTTCACAGGGTCCGTCATCGCCTTCGGCAAGCTTGCGGGCAAGATCGACGGCAAGGCGATGAAGCTGCCCGGCGGGCATTTCCTCAATGCGGGTGCGGCGATCCTCTCGCTGATCCTGCTTCTTGCGTATGTCAATGGTGCCGGTATCTGGACGCTAATCCTGATGACTGCATTCGCCTTCTTCATCGGCTACCATTTGATCATGGGGATCGGCGGCGCCGACATGCCGGTGGTTGTGTCGATGCTGAACAGCTATTCTGGCTGGGCGGCTGCGGCGATCGGCTTCACCCTTGGCAATGATCTCTTGATCGTCACCGGTGCGCTTGTTGGCTCTTCGGGTGCGATCCTCTCCTACATTATGTGCAAGGCGATGAACCGCTCCTTCGTTTCTGTCATCCTTGGCGGCTTTGGTAGCACCACTGGCCCTCAGATGGAGATCGTCGGTGAGCAAATTGCCATTGACGCAGACGGTGTTGCTGCTGCACTAAACGACGCGGATTCGGTCATCATTGTCCCTGGCTATGGCATGGCGGTGGCACAGGCCCAGCAGTCGGTATCAGAGCTCACCCGCAAGCTGAGAGCCGCCGGCAAGAATGTGCGCTTTGCCATTCATCCTGTTGCCGGCCGCCTGCCGGGCCACATGAATGTTCTCCTGGCGGAGGCAAAGGTTCCCTATGACATCGTCCTTGAAATGGACGAGATCAACGAGGACTTTCATGAAACCGATGTCGTGATCGTCATAGGCTCCAACGACATCGTCAACCCGGCTGCCCAGGAGGATCCATATTCCCCGATCGCCGGCATGCCCGTTCTTGAGGTTTGGAAGGCGAAACAAGTATTCGTCTCAAAGCGCGGGCAGGGCACCGGCTATTCGGGTATCGAGAATCCGCTGTTCTTCAAAGAGAACACGAGAATGTTCTACGGTGATGCGAGGAAGTCCGTCGGTGAGCTCTTGCTGAAGCTCGCCTAGGCGTCGCTGCATATGTCAGCGCTTAAGGCACTGACATATGCAGGAGTCAAGCCGAATTGAAGCGGTGTCGTTTTGATTTGAACGGTGCCAGATAGCTTCATCGACCGACTAGCTGCCGCACTTATCTTCTACAGCCATCTTGGTCGTTTGAAATACGGAAACGGCATTACTGGCGAAGCGATAGTCATCCCCAAGTGGGATACCGCCAAAAAAAGCGGACTGGAAAATTTGATCAAAGACGCTTGACCATTAAAAGATAAAGAAAGTGCTGCAGCCAGCTTTGGGCGCTCAAGGGGCAAGCCAACCCCTTGAACGCAATGTTAGCAAAACCGCAATCATAAAGCTGATTGCGGCTCTGATGAGACTCGAAGGTCAGGCCTATTTGATTTCATATGCATTTCAGTTGTACTCATGGTTCTCCATGGAGAGGTCGCGTACGTTGTCTTTAAACGCCTAGCGACAAAGTCATATGCTCGCGATCAGCCCACCATCCACCCGTATGACGCTGCCAGTGATGTAGGAAGCGCGTTTGCTTGCGAGAAACGTAACGACGTCACCATATTCCTGCGGGTCTCCATATCGGCCCAGTGGAATGGACCCCGTACTTTGTGCCGATACCTCTTCGACCGTACGCCCCTCACGCTTGGCTTTTTGCTCGTCAAGAAAGGTGATGCGACCCGTGGCAATACGTCCGGGAAGAACGATATTCGAGGTGATGCCGGCGCGACCGACCTCCTGCGCGAGTGTCTTCGACCAGCCGAGAAGCGCGGTGCGCAGCGTATTCGACATGCCCAAATTGGCGATAGGGGCGATCACGCCTGACGATGTCGAGGTAATCACCCTGCCCCATCCTGACGCTTTCATACTGGGAAGAACTCGGTCGGTTATGGCGATGACCGGCAATACCATCGATTGGAAGAAGCGTTGCCAGGCGTCTGCGTCCTGGCCGCTCACCGGTGTCGGCGGCGGGCCTCCAGTGTTATTGATCAGCACATCGACGGTACCAAATGCCTCCTCGACAGCCTTGAGACGCGCATCGATCACTGAGAGATCGGCTATATCCCACTCCAGTGTCAACGCTTTGCCGTCGGCTGACGCGATCGCATCGGTGGTGGCCTGTGCGGCCTCCCGGTTGATATCCGCGACGGCAACCCGCGCACCCTCGCCGGCAAGCGTTCGGGCGATCGCACCGCCAAGGCCGCCCCCAGCCCCGAAGACCAGCGCCGTCTTCCCGTTCAAACCCATATCCATTGTCATGCTCCCTTCATTCTCCGGCAAACAGCCGGCTTTCATTGTCTTTACCGATCAGCCGGCCATCCAGCCGCCGTCGACCATCAGGTTGACGCCGGTGATGTAGCTGGCCATGTCGCTCGCCAGGAAAAGTGCGGCCCCGGCGACGTCGCGCGGCGCGCCGAGGCGCGGCCAAGGGGTCCGGCTCCTTGAATAATCAAGGGCGTCAGGATCGTTCGCCACGCCCGGTTTGCCGGTGATGATCTTGCCCGGCGCGATCGCATTGCAGACGACAAGATCATCGGCATGATCCACGGCAATCTGGCGGGTCATCTGCACGATCGCACCCTTGCCCACGCCATAGGGAAAATCCCCGGGGCAGGCGATCATGCCGTGTTGAGAAGAGATGTTGATGATGCGGCCGCGCACATCGCTGACTGGTTCCTGTGTCAGGAACTGCTGCACCGCGCGCTTGCAGCAGTAGAAGTAGCCCGTGACATTCACGCCCATCACCTGCTGCCATTGCTGGGGTGTCGTTTCGAGAAGATTGGTCGATGTGTAGATCGCCGCATTGTTGACCATGACGTCCAGCCGGCCGAAATGCTCCACCGTCTCGCCAACCAGCATGTCGACCGCTTCCCAGCTCGATATGTCGGTCTGGGCGAAAAAGGCCCTGCCCCCTCCATCGCGGATGAGCGAGAGTGTCGTGTCACCCCCCTCGATTGGCGTTTCCCTCGTATCGGCGATCACGACCGCGGCCCCCTCGGCGGCAAAACGCAATGCTATTGCGCGACCAAGACCCGAACTTGCGCCGGTCACCACGGCGACCTTCCTGTCAAGCATGGACATGATGCCTCCCTATATTTCTCTCTGGATGACGCGGCCTGACGCAGCGGCCGTGATCGCTCCATTGCGAACGATCTCCCTGCCTCGCAAAAAGACGCGGGTCAGTGTTGCGGGCGCCTGCCATCCGTCGAACGGCGTGTAGGCGGCGCGCGAAGCCTGCTCCGCATTGCTGATGACGCTCGGCCGCCGCTGATCGACCACCAGTATATCGGCATCGCGCCCTGGCGCGATCGCGCCCTTGGACCCGCCGAGCCCGAAGCGCCGCGCGGGATTGCGCGCGCACATGCGGACGAGATCAGGCAGGCCTATCACCTTTTCTTCGACCAGGATCAGCATTGTCTGAAGCAGGGTCTGCAAACCGGGCATGCCGCCGGGTATGTCGGCAAAGGCAGGATAGGTCATCGCCTTTTCCGCGGGGCTATGCGGCGCATGATCCGTGGCGACGATGTCGATCAGTCCGTCCGAAAGTGCAGCCCGCAGCGCCGCCACGTCGCGCGCCCCGCGAAGAGGTGGAGACCCTTTGAGCTTCGCGCCGGCCGTCCGATAATCCTCCGCATTGAAGAAGAGATTTTGCGGCGTGGTCTCGACGGTAGCATCGGCCAACTCACGCAATCGACGCCACGTGGAAATGCCGAGAACCGAATTGATCTGCCGGACATGAATACACGAACCGGTTTCCGCAGCGGCCAATATGGCACGGGCAACTCCGCCGGCTTCGGCAAGCGGCGGACGGCTGTCGAGGAATGCCGCGATATCGCCCGCGGGATGACTGATGGCGCTGCCTTCGAGGATTGACTGATCGCCGGGTGAAATGCCGATCACCGTGTCACATCCGGCCAGTCGCCGCATTGTGTTGGCGACATCGTCCATGGTCTGGAAGCGAAATGTCTCAGGAACATCGGCCGTGAAAAGCTCCAGCGAGACGGGTCGCAGCGACAGCAATTTTTCGACGAGACTCACGTCTCGGGCAAGGACAGCCTGGAAGCCGACATCCACATGGATCCGACCACGCGCCATTGCCATCTTGTCGGCAAGCTGGTCGGCTGTGGCGGTCCAAGGCTCATCGGTCGGCATATCCAGCACCGCGGTGACGCCGCCGAGCGCCGCCGCCCGGGTGCCACTTTCGAAATCCTCCTTGTGGGTCAGGCCAGGTTCGCGGAGATGGACATGCGCGTCGACCAGCCCGGGCAACAGATGGCAGCCGGCCACATCGATAACGACGCGCGCTTGAGGCGCGTCGCCGGGGCCAAGAAGCGCGGCAATATGTTCGCCGATTATGGCGACATCAACCCTCGCCTCGCCATCGGCATTGACGACGGTGCCGCCCGATATGATCATGTCGAACATGCCGTTCTCCATACACGCAATCAGGAGAGCCCCGGCAGGCGCGGCTCTTCATGCGTCACGACCTCGACCAGCGCAGCCTGCCCATGAGCGACCTTTTCGATGGCGCGAAGCAGGGCTGGACGCAGCTTTGCCGGCGACGTGACGCATTCGCCATAACCACCGAGCGCCTCCGCTATCGGCGCGTACCCGCCCGACATTCGGTTCGCGCCGTATTTCCCGGTTGCAATCGGCATGCTTGCGGCATAGCCGCCAAGGACATTGTTGCGCATCACGACGGTCAGGATCGGCAGACTGCAGCGGATCGCCGTTTCGAAGTCTATGCCGACCATGCCGAACGCCGCCTCGCCCATCAGATTGACGACCGTTGCTTCCGGGCGTGCCAACTTGGCACCCAGCGCGAAGCCGAGACCGCTGCCTAGCTGGGTTGTCTTGCCCCAACCGATATAACTGCCCGGCACTGACGCCTCATAGAAAGGGCTGAGCTGGTCGCGCGGATTGCCCGCATCATGGGTCACGATCGTCTTTGCCGGATCGACCGCTCGCATGATCTCCCAGACCACGCGATAGGGCGAGATCGGCTCGCTGTCCGCCGTCAGGAATGGCACCCAGCGTTCCATGAAAGCCGTTCGGATCGAGCGAATCTCACCGGCGATATCGCCACAATCCGTGGCAGTCAGCCCCTCAGTTCTAACGTGGGCGATCATCTGCATAAGCGCGGCACGAACGTCGCTGACGACCCCCTGAGCAATGGGATAGTCCTTTCCGAGATCGCCCTCGTCGATGGTGACCTGCAGCACAACCTTGTCCCTGGCGATCGGCAGGATGTAGTGGGAACGCGTTAGGCTTGTCCCAAGCGCCAGCACGACATCCGCCTTGTCCATGAAGTGATCGATTGTAGCGGGCCGCGCCCGCCCAGCGGTTCCAAGTGCCAGCGGATGGTTCTCCGGGAAACCGCTCTTGCCGTTCGGCGTCGTCATGACAGGGATTCGCAGCAACTCGGCAAATTCAACGAGCTCTTGTGAGGCCGAACCGGCCAGCACGCCCTGACCGGCGAAGATCACGGGGCTCTTCGCCGCCAGCAATGTATTCACCAGCTCGGCAATTTCACCGGCATCCGCCTGCGGCACGCTGCGGCGTGGCCTCTGATAGAGATTAAGGGAAGGATCAAGCTTCTCTGCAAGAAGGTCGACCGGCAGTTCCAGAAGCACGGGAGCCGGACGACCATTACGGACACGGGTGATTGCGGAATGCATCAATTTTGGCAGATGCTCGACGCGGCTTGCCGCCTCGCACCATTTCGTAATGTGGCGGAAATTTCGGCTGGCCTCGAAATTTGGTGCCACCGCCTCAGAACCGCGGGGATAGCCGGTCGGCAGGAAAAGAATTGGCGCACGATCATTATAGGCCTGAGCGATGCCACCGAAGGCACTTTCGGCACCGGGGCCATATTGTACGGTGACGACTGCGAGTTCCCGACCTGCCGTGGTGCGCGCGTAACCTTCGGCAATATTCACTGCGACCCGCGGCGTTCTGGTGATAACAGGCGGAATGTCGAGATGGGCCGACGCATCGAAGAGTTCGCTGTTTGGAAAGCCGATGATCTGCTTCACGCCCTCCTGCTTGAGGATGGAAGCGACGACTTCCGCGCCGTTCATTTCCTTCATGACCTGCCTTTCCTCCCGTTTCTCTACCGGCACGACGTCCTTCCCATTCCCGTCACGCATCGCGATTGAAGGTCTCGTGGTTGTCGAGCCAGTGGCGGGCAATATCTTCCCGGCGCATGAATGCAGCACCCGGTGTCTTCTGGACATGCTCGATGACATCGCGCAGGCCGGAGGCACGGTTTGGCTGCCCCATCCAGCGAGCATGGACGCCGATCGTCAGCATGCGCCCGCCTGTCTCCTCCGCTTCTGAAATCATGTAATCGATTGCGGAGCGGCAATCCTCTGCGAAATCGCGTGGATTGCTGTAGCCCGGTGCAATCAGATATCGGCTGTCGTTCAGCGTCTTGGAATAGGGGACCACGAGAAGTCGTGTGCCATCATGATCGATGAAATAGGGAAGATCGTCGTTGCAGGGGTCGGAATAATAGAGGAAGCCGCCCTCCTTCACGATCAGATCGCGGGTGTTGACGCTCGGGAAGGATCGACAATTCCAGCCCAGCGGCCGCCGGCCCGTCAACTTCCGATAGAGCGCGATCGCGTCGTGCAGCTGGCGTTCTTCATCCGCGCGCTCGACCGTCGAATATTCGCTCCAGCGCAGACCGTGGCCGAGCAAGTCGTGGCCGCGGGCATTCATCCACTCGACGACGGCAGGATTCTTCTCCAGCGCAACGGCACAGGCGGACACGGTGATCGGAATGCCAGTACGATCAAAGAGGCGCGCCAAGCGCCAGACGCCGGCGCGGCTGCCATATTCGAAATGAGTCTCGGTGCCCAGATCGCGGACCGGCGGGCTGTTTGGAATATTGTATTCGCCCCAATTGTCGTTGCGGCCATCCTCAAGCCAGGAATATTCCGCGCCTTCCTCGTAGTTCAGCACCAGGTTAATCGCGAGCTTGACGCCATCGGGCCAGCTCATGAAAGGTGGCCTCGGGCCATAGCCGATGAAATCGCGTTCCTGGCGTTCCGTGTTTTCCAGTTTGGCCAGTGCGGACATCACTTCTTCTCCTCGGACACGCCTTCGTTGGCGATGATCCAGTCCATGTAATCGTGGAAGGCTTCCTTGCCGGCGCGCGGGCGCCAATCGGTGTCGCGCTCGATGCGGGCGAGGTCATATTCTCCCCACATCCCGTCCTTCAGCGTCGCATCCTGGATGACATTGGCGGTCTCGTGTGGGCTGACCTCGACCTGCAGAGTTGGCACGCGCTCTCTCGCCCATTCAACGATGTCGCCTGTCGTCGAGATGCGTCCGCTGCCGATATTATAATGGCGATAACGAAGGCGCGGCGCCTTCAGCAATGCGATGACGGCATTGGCGACGTCGGCGGAGTGGATATAGTCGCCGACCGATTCCAGGCTGTTTGGCCGGACCACCTCGCCCGCCAGCGCCATGTGTGCCACCTTGTTCGGGACATGGCGGAAATTGCGGCTCTCGGTCGCGCGGTCCATAGTGCCATAAACCGAGGCCAGGCGAACACTGAGCGACGACATGCCGAAGAGGTCGGCATAGCGGTTGACCACCATCTCCGAGGCGAATTTGGAGATGCCGTAAAGTGTCAGCGGTGCGACATAGCCGTCCTCCGGTAATGGCTCGCCGGCCCAATCCGGTCCGTGATGGCGATAGACCGAACCGGAGCTGACATAGATGAAGCGCTTGACCGAGGGGCGGCTGCGCGCCCAATCCAGCATGTGGACCGTGCCCATCAGATTGACGTCGACGATCTTCGCCGGCTCCTCGGCTTCCGGCTGACGCTTGGCTTCGGCAGCGCTGCCACGGGAGATCGGCGTGATCGTCGCGCCATGCACAATGACACTAATGTCGTGCGCATCGAGCGCAGCCGACCATTGCGAGGGGTCGCAGATGTCAGCTATGATGACCGACAGCCGATCGCGCACAGGCGCGAAATAGCGCTCTGCCATGGCATCGAGACCGGAGCGATCGAGGATGACGGCGCGGGCGGCGGGATCACGATCCAGCCAGGTCCGTGCCACGACGCTCATGACGAAGCCTGTGCCGCCGGTAACGAGAAGGGTCATTTCAAAATCCTATCCAGATCGTTGCAATCAATGGTTCAACGCACCGCATAGCCGCCGTCGACGAGCAGGTCGGTACCGGTCACGAAGGAGGCGTCGGCAGAAAGAAGAAAGGCCGTCGCCGCCGCGATCTCGTCCGGCTTGGCGATCCGGCCAAGCAGATGCGCAGGGCCGAGCTGCCGGTCGGCTGCCTCGAGATCCGGCCAGCGCTGGAGCAACCGGGATGTTGCCACCGCGCCCGGCGAAAGACTGTTCACACGGATGCCATCATCCGCGTGATCGATCGCCATGGCCTTGGCGAGATGGACAAGACCGGCCTTGGCTGCGCAATAGGCCACCGCCTTGCCCGTCGCCACATGCGCGAACTGCGAAGCGACAAGCACCACCGAGCCACCGCCGGCCTCAACCATCAGCGGCAAAGCGAACTTGGCGGTCAAGAAAGCCCCCGTAAGGCTGACATCGAGTTCGCGGCGCCATTGCTCCTCGCTGAGATCGACCACCGTACCGTCCAGCGACGGTGCCGCGGCATTGTGGACCAGGCCATCAAGCCGCCCGAACCGATCTCGCACCCTGCCGAGCGCACGCTCCATCGAGCGGCCGTCGGTCACATCGCAACCGACGGCGATGGCGCTTGATCCGAGTTCTGCGGCCAGCAGATTAATGAGGCCTTCCGTCTGATCGGCACAGACCACGCTGGCGCCTTCGGCGACACAGCGCCGTGCAATCGCTACTCCGATGCCGCTTGCCGCACCCGTGATCATGACGATCTGGCCCGCCAACCTCGACAGCGATGGATCGGACGCGGTCGTCATGATGCCAGTACCGAGGAAAGGCCTTGTTTCGGCGGGAAGGGTCGCAGGCGCGGAATGAACTGGCCGCGACCGGGCCGAGACAGAACCTCTCCGTCATTCCAGACAAGCTCGCCGCGCGAGATCGTCATGACCGGCCAGCCACGCACCGTCTGCCCCGCGTAGGGCGTGTGGTCGGTGGCGTGATGCAGCATGTCGTTGTGGATGGTGACGGTGCGGTCCGGATCCCAGATAGCGATGTCGGCATCCGATCCAACCGCGATCAGGCCCTTGCGCGGATATAGGCCGAAGAGCCTTGCCGGAGCTGCGGAGGTCAGCTCGACGAACTTCTGCAGCGACATCCGCCCGCCATTAACGCCGGCCGAAAAGAGTAGCGCCAACCGCGTCTCGATGCCGGGAATGCCGTTCGGAATACGGTTGAACGGCGTGTCCGGCCCACCGGCGATCTTGTCCGCATAGTTCCACGGCGAATGATCGGACGAAAAGACCTCGAGCGTGCCGTCGAGAATGCCGCGCCAGATATCCGGCTGGTTCGACTTGTCGCGCGGCGGCGGCGTGCATACGCATTTCGAGCCCGAGAGATCATGCGTGTCGATATCTTCGGCCGAAAGGAAGAGATATTGCGGGCAGGTCTCGGCATAGATCGGCAGTCCCCGCGCCTTGGCGCGGCGGATCTCCTCGACCGCGCCGCCGGCCGCCACGTGGCTGACGAGGATCGGCGTTTCAATCAGCTCCGACAGGCTGATGGCGCGATAGGTGGCCTCGCGATCGCCAATCGCGGAATGGGCCTTCTCGTGGTAACGCAGCTGCGTCTTTCGGGCGGCGATGAATTTTTCCGTCAGCCAGCGGATGCAGGCGTCGTTTTCCGCATGCACCATCACCATTGCGCCGTGCGATCGAGCGACATCAAGGACGTTCAGCACCTCGTAGTCGTCGAGCTTCAGCCCGTCATAGGTGAGGTAGATCTTCATCGAGGTGCAGCCCTCGGCGATCAGAGACGGGATTTCGTTGCGCAGAACCTCCGGAGAGGGATCGCCGACGATCAGATGGATGCCGTAGTCGATATGCGCTTTCGGCCGCGCGCGCTCGTGATAGTCCGTCACGATGTCCCGAAGGGACTGGCCGCGCATCTGCATGGCGAAGGGAACGACGGTGGTCGTACCGCCGCATAGGGCGGATAGCGTTCCGGTATTGAAGTCGTCTGCCGTCGCCTTGCCTTCCCAGGGCTGCTGGTCCATGTGGCAGTGGCTATCGACCCCGCCAGGCAGCACGAGCCGCCCTTCGGCCGAAATCTCCTGCCGGCCTTCCGCCAGGCCTATGCCGATGGCGGCAAATTTCCCGTCGCGGATTCCGATGTCGGTCTGAATGGTCTCGGTCGGGAGAACCACCTGTCCACCGCGAATGACGAGATCGAAGGAAGTGACTTTGGTCATTGTTTCACTCCGGAAGCCAGGCAATCGGGTGCCGCATCCGCCATTTGCGGTTCGCTCTTGCGCCGCAGGTTGAAACATGCGCCTACCGACACCAGCGCGGCGCCGCTGCCGAGCATGATGAAGAGCGCATAGGGCGCCACGTAATCCATGAGGCCGGCGGCGACGCCCGGCGTCATGACATTGCCGATCGAATACAGCAGCAGGAGGCCGCCCGACGCCGACACCATATGCCGGCTATCGATCTGCGAATTGGCGAAGGCGATGCCGACGGGATAAATGGTCAAGGCGGTCGCGCCGTAGAGGAAGAAGAGCACGAAGAGCACCGGCACATGGGTGTCGGCGAGCATGATGATGCCGCCGCAGAGCGCTGCGGCAAGCACGCCCTGGACGAGAAGCATCCAGCGGCGATCGAGCCGGTCGGACAACCAGCCCACCGGCGTCTGGGCAAGCATGCCGCCCATACTGAAGGCCGTCACCAGGCCGACCGTGGTGGCAGCGGGAAGCGCGATCTTGGCGCCGTATAGCGGCGTCAGCGCGAAGACGTTCATATTCGTCATGCCGGCCTGAAAGACGGCGATGATGGTGACGGGTGCCAGAATGACAAGCTTCCACAGGCCATACCGCTGATCTGCGGCCGACACATCGACCTGCAGTGGCCGGACAGTGCGAACCGGGAGCGCCGGCCACGGGCGCCCCGCGAACCGGCAGTAAAGGGTGCCGGCCGTGATCGTCAGAGCCCCCATTAGGAAGAGATACGGCGAATGCGGGCCTGCCGCCTCGACCATCAGCTGGCCGAAGAGCACGGCGAGCGAGGTCATCATCATGTAGAGCGAGAAATAGGCGCCGCGATTGCTCTGGTCGGCGTAGAGGTTGATCCAGCTTTCCGAGACGACGAACAGCACCGCCATGGCAAAGCCGTTGAGAAGACGCAGGACAAGCCAGACGGGGGTGGCCATCGTTGCGATGTAGCCGAAGCCGGTGAAAGCGGCAAGGAAACTCACCAACAGAAAGGTACCGCGATGACCGGCGCGGGCGACCAGAAAACGCGCCGCCAGGCAGCCGGCAAGAAAACCGACGGGAAACCCGGTCAGGAGAAGCTGCACGACGCCGGGATCAATACCCGGCAGGCTGAGACTGAGCGAAACCGAAGTCGTCAGCAGGCTGTTTCCCGTGCCGATGACGCAGATCGCCACCATGACAGGCACGAGCGCGCGGAAGCGCGCCGCCTTCTTCCAGAAGCTCGCCGCGATGGAGGTCTCGGGACTCATTCGTTCCCCCCTGTCGCCACGACGTAGATCGGCCGCTCGGCGCGCAGCCGTTCTTCCTCGATATGGCAGGCGATCTGATGCGTCTCCGACATCTGCCGGATCGGCGGCGCGACGGTGTCGCAGATGGCGCCGACCTTTCGGTGACAGCGGGTTGCGAAACGACAGCCGGCCGGCACGTTGACCGGGCTCGGCGTTTCGCCGGTCAGTCGGATTCGTTCGCGCGGCGCTTCGTCGAGATTAGGGCTGCGGATCGCCGAAATCAGCGCTTCGGTATAGGGATGCGTGCCGCGACCGAACACCTCCTCGACCGTACCCTGCTCCATGACCTTGCCGAGGTACATCACGACGACCTTGTCGGCGACATGCCTGACCAGTGCCAGGTCGTGGCTGATGAAGAGCATGGTGGTGTGCTTCTCCTTCTGGATATCGAGAAGGAGCGTCACGACCGCCGCCTGCACGGAGACATCGAGCGCTGATACCGGTTCGTCGGCGACGATGAGCGACGGATCGGCAGCAAAGGCGCGAGCGATCGCGATGCGCTGCTTCTGGCCGCCCGAGAGCTGGTTCGGCTTCCTATCGGCAACCATCGGCGAGAGCCGCACCATCTCCAGGAGTTCGCGGACTCGTTCTTCGATAGCGGCCTTGCCCTTGCGGATGCCGAACTTCTTGATCGAACGGCGGATGGAAAAGGCTGCCGAGTGCGACGGGTTGAGCGTGCTGTCGGGATTCTGGAAGATCATCTGGATCGATTGCAGCATGTTGCGCGGCCGCTGCCGGGCTTGCAGCTCGGCGATATTTTCGCCTGCCATGCGGATCGATCCCGACGTGGCGCTGTCGAGCCCTGTGACGATGCGGGCCAAGGTCGACTTCCCGCAGCCGGATTCGCCGACCAGGGCGACGATCTCGGCCTTGCGCGCGCCGAAGGAGACGGCCTCGTTGGCCTTGACGGTCTTGTCGGCGCCAATCCTGTAGAGCTTCGTGACATCGGAGAGCGCGATTGCCTCTTCCTTCGGCACGACCTGGGCGCGTTCAACGGGGAGGCTTCGGATCGACCGTTCCATTTCCGGCCAACGGGCGCAGCGCACCAGATGGTCGGCACCTGCCTCGGTCAGCGCAAGGCCGGGGTTGTCGCAAAGGCCGGCGGTAAATCCGGCACAGCGCGGCGCGAAGAAACAGCCTACCGGCCGCTCCTGCGGCAGAGGGATATGGCCGGGGATCGCGGCCAGCGCGCGGCTGTGCTTGCCGCTGCCGATATCGGGAATGCAGTCGATCAACCCCTGCGTATAGGGGTGGCGCGGCCGGCGGAAGAGATCGCCGGTCGTGCCCTCCTCCACCATCTCGCCGGAATACATAATGCCGACACGGTCGCAGGTTTCGGCGATCAGGCCGAGATTGTGCGAGATGAAAAGCAGGCTGGTGGAGTAACGGCGGCGGAGCTCGCCGATCAGGTCGATGACCGCAGCTTCGACCGTAACGTCGAGACCCGTCGTCGGCTCGTCGAGCAGCAGCAGCGAGGGCCGCGCCAAAAGTGCCATGGCAATGACGACGCGCTGCTGCTGGCCGCCCGACAGCTGATGCGGATACCGCTTCAGCATGTCGCCGGCATCGGGCAGGCGAACGTCGTCGAGCATGGCTGCAGCCATTTCCATCGCTTCGGCCTTGGTCGATCCGAGATGCAGCAGCGGTACTTCGGCCAGTTGCGACCCGATCGTCTTGACCGGGTTGAGCGCGCTCATCGGATCCTGATATACCATGGCGATGCGCCGGCCGCGGATCGCGCGCAGCTCCCTTTCCCTGGCGCCGACGAGTTCCTTGCCATCGAAGCGGATGCTGCCACCCGCGATCACGCCGGTATTGCCGAGATAGCCCATGATCGCCATGGCCGTTGTGCTCTTGCCGCAGCCGGATTCCCCGACGAGGCCGTAGCTCTCGCCCGGGCGAACGCTGATGGATAGCTTCGGCACCGCAACGACTGTCTCGCTCTTGCCGCGGAACTCGATCCTGAGATCCCTGATATCGAGCAGCGGTTCTAGCTCGGAGTTTGGAGCATCGGACATTGCGGCCCCTTGCAGGTTGGAGACAGAGAGGTTCATGGCTTCCATGCCTCGCGCATGCCATCGGCCAGCAGATTGAAACCGAGAACGAGGCTGACAAGGGCGGCGGACGGAATGAGCGACATCAGCGGCCAGACATTGAGGACGGTGACGCTTTCCTTGACCATGCCGCCCCAATCCGGGTTCGGTGGCGGAAGGCCAAGGCCGAGGAAGCCGAGAATGCCGATGGTGATGATCGTATAGCCGATGCGTAGGCAGGCATCGACGATCAGCAGGCTGCGGCAATTGGGCAGCAGTTCGACAAGCATGATGTAGAGCGTGCTCTCCGCCCTGAGCTTGGCGGCGGCGATATATTCCTGCTCCTTGAGGCCGAGCACGAGGCCGCGGGTGATGCGGCCGATGCCAGGCGACGAGGCGATCGTCGTCGCGATGACGATATTGAGCACCGAAGGCCCGATATTGGCAATCAGGATCACGTAGATGACGAGGACGGGGAAAGCGAGCACGATGTCGGAGAAGCGGCTGATCAGCGTGTCGATCCAGCCGCCGTAGTAGCCGGCGACCATGCCCATGGCGATGCCGACGATCATGGCGACGGCAACCGACAGCGGCGCGACGAAGAGCACGGTGCGCGCACCGAAGATCAGGCGAGCGAGCACGTCGCGGCCCAGAATATCAGTGCCGAGCCAATGGGTGGCCGATGGAAAAGGATTGCCCATCGCCATCACATCCGAATCCGTCGGCGACGGCAGCGGCAGGACGGGCGCGAGCACCGCGGCTGCGACCCAGAAGACGACGAGGAAGAGACCGACGATCGCAGTCTTCGAATGAAAGATTCGCATCCAGTTCGGCCGCGCGGCGCGCTTGGCGGCTGCGACCTTGATCCCGTCGATATTGTCTTGAACTGCCATGGCCTATTTCACCCGGATACGTGGATCGAGCAGCATGTAGCCGAGATCGCCAAGCAGCTGCGTGACGACGGCGACGGCGACGGTGATCAGCGTTGCAGCTTCCAGCGTGGCGATATCGCCGAAGAGGCTGGCGTCGAGGATCAGCCGGCCGAAGCCGGGGTATGCAAAGACAAGCTCGGTGACGACAACACCGCTGATCAGAAAGTTGATCTGTAGAAGCAGCACTGTGAAAGGCGCGATCATGGCGTTGCGAAGTGCATGGCCGAGCACCATGCGGCGGGTGCTCATACCCTTCAGCACGGCGGTGCGGATATAGGGCCGTTCCATGACGCCGATCATGGAGACGCGGATCATGCGGGCGACGTAGCCGAAATCGTAGATCACGAGAACCGCGACCGGCAGTACGAATTGATAGGGCACCGCCCATCCGCCGTCATTGTTGAGCGGGCTCGTTCCAGGCAGGACCGGCCAGAGAATGACGAAGAGGGTGACCAGGAAGACACCGGATGCAAACTCGGGAATCGACGTGAAGGTGATGCAGATGACCGACAGCGTCCGATCAAGCACGCCGCCCTCCTTCAGACCCGAGAGGATGCCGAAGATGATCGACAGCGGCACAATCAGAAGGAAGGCCAAGCCGGCGAGGATCGCCGTATTGCCGAGCCTGCTCCAGATCACGTCGTTGACCGGCAGCTTGTTCAGCGTCGAATAACCGAAGTTGCCGAAATACTGCGCCCCGCGCGGATCCTTGAAATTGAGCCCGGTGCTTGGGTCCTGCAACGGATCGGGGATTGCGCCGACGAGGACGCCAAGCCAACGGCCGTAGCGGACGATCAGCGGATCGTTTGCCTTCAGCTTCTCGCTCAGGATATCGACCTGCTGCTGCGTGGCAAATGGACCCAGAGATTTGCGAGCCACGCTACCGGGCGTGAATTCACAGACGGCAAAGACCAGGAATGACGCACACAGCATGGTGAGCAGCATCATGATCAGCCGTTTCAGAAGGAATTTCGACATTGCACCATCAGTCCGATTTTCTCACATGGGCCGGCAGACGGTCGCCCTGATATTGCGGGCGACCGTCCAGAGGCTTGATCAGGCGGAGATCGCGTATTGATGCGCGAAGATGTACTGCGAGGGATGGAGCTCGAAGCCCTCCACCTTCTTGTCCATCACGGTCGAGAAGACGCGCCAGAAGGGCTGAACGATCGGCCCGTCATCCTGCATGATAAGCTCGATCTTCTCGATCACCTTGCTGCGTTCCTTCGGATCGAGGATGCCCTCGGCCTGGGTCAGCAGCTTGTCGAATTCCGGATTGGCATAGTGGGATTCGTTCCAGGCAGCGTTGGAGCGGTAGGCGAGCGACAGCGTCATGATGGCAAGCGGACGATGGCCCCAGGCCGTCAGGCTGAAAGGCGCTGAAGTCCAGACTTCCCAATACTGCGCGCTCGGCAGCGACTTGATGTTGATCTTGACGCCGATATCCGCGAACTGCTGGGCAAGCACCTGGGCGGTGTTGAGCTCCCAGATCGGATCGGGACGCGTTACCATGTCGAATTCGAAGCCGTTGGGATAGCCGGCGTCGGCGAGCAGCTTCTTTGCCTTCTCGATGTTGCGCGGATATTTCGGCAGCGGCGCATATTCGGGATGCGACGGCGCGACATGATGGTCTTCGGCCGGCGTGCCCGCGCCCAACAGCGATGTCTGGATGACCTTCTCGCGGTCGATGGCGAAGCGCATGGCCTGGCGGACGCGCTTGTCCTTGAACTGCTCGACTTCGGGATGCATGCGGGCGACGACTGTCTGCGTCGTCTCAACCTTGTAGACCGCCACATGCGGGAAGTTCTTCATCGAGCTGATCTGGACTGCGTCGGCTTCCGACAGGCCATCGACCTGCTTGGAGGCCATGGCGGCAATGCCTGCGCCCGGATTGTCGCCGAGATCAACGAATTCGAAGGTCGAGAGATAGGGACCGGTGCCCCAATAGTCGGTGCGCGCCTTATACTTCGCACCCTTCCCAACAGTGTATTCCGTCATTTCGAACGGGCCCGTGCCGTTGGCGTCGGCGCCGAAGGAGCCGTTGTCGGCCGGATCCAGGATGAACATCGGATAATGATAGAGATGTTCCGGAACAGCGATTTGCGGTGCGTAGCAGTTCAGGCGGACCGTGTAGTCATCGACCTTCTCGATGGCATTGTCCGACCAGAGCTTGCTGGACTTCTTCGGGTTGCCCTTGTCGTCCTTTTCGCCGCCGTCATACTCCTGCACCAGGTAGCCGGTGAAGAGACCGAGAACCGACGAGCCGACCTTCGGGTCGCTGACGCGCTTCAGGTTCCATACGACGTCATCCGCATTGAGTTCGCGGCCGCCCTTGCGCCACTTGACGCCCTTGCGGACATGCAGCGTCCAGGTCTTAAGGTCGTCGCTCACATCCCATTTTTCGAGAAGGTAGGGATGGGTGATATTGTTGCGGTCGGTGAAGGTCAAATATTCGCATACCTGGCGAATGACGTTCGATTTTTCAGCGAAGTCCGCCAGATGTGGATCCTTGATTTCCATGCAGCGCATGCCGATGCGCAAGTTGCCGCCCTTAGGCATGTCACCCGCCTTGGCGGCGCTAGAAGACTGCGGAAGACCTGCCAGCGAATAGGCGGCCGCCGCGGAGAGGCCGAGGAGCGTCGATTTGCGCAGGAAATCCCTGCGATTGATGCTTCCTTCTGAAAGTTCGTTGATAAGCGTCGGAATATAGGAGTGCTGATTCTTGTCCAAGACTGTAATCTCCGAGTTCGTGCAAACTGTTCCCATGATCGTTCTGAACGCGAAGCGGCGCAGTGACCTGCGGCTTCGACCTGCGCGGATCTGATGTCCGTTTTCGCCGTCGACCCAAACTTAGTGGCAATAGCCGCAAGACAGAATGCACTGAGACGACGCGAAATATGCGTGATCCGACATATTGTTGCGCCGCACCGACGTGGATTAATCTTCGGAAAGCCCGGCGCGCGGCCAAGGCCAGGCGGCATCAACGCCGGCGGCTAGCCGCCGGCGTCTCGCCGAAATGCTGGCGGTAAAACCGACTGAAATGGGAGGGCGTATCATAGCCGCAGACGCTTGCTATATCCGCAACGCTTAGGCCGGTATGAACCAGCAGCTCCTTGGCCCTTGCCATGCGTAGATCGATGTAGAATTGCGATGGACTTTTATGCAGATGGGTCCGGAACAGCCGCTCCAGTTGTCTTGGCGAGATGCTGACGCTATCGGCAAGTTCGGAAATCTCGATCGGATCGGAAAGGCTGCTTTCCATGCGGCGGACGACGAAACCCAGCTTGGCGTTTCTGATCCCGAAACGATCCTCGGGCACCATGCGCTGCGCGTCATCCTGCCGCCGCATGCGGGGGTGATTGAACTGATCAGAAATCTGCTCCGCAAGATCCCGCCCCTCGATGGCAGCGATGAGATAAAGCATCATGTCCAGCGTGACCGTGCCGCCCGACGATGTTATCAGCCGCCCATCGACGGCGAAGATATCGTCGGTTGCAAGGCAGTTCGGGAATTCGCCGCGGAAAGCATGCAGCGATTCCCAATGGATCGCACATCGGCGGCCCTCTAGCAATCCCGCCCGCGCCAGGTAAAACACCGCCGTGCTGACGCCGCCCAGCACGCAGCCTTCGGAATAGATGCGGCGCAGCCAAGAAAACAGGGCAGCATCGTAGCCATCCGAGTAATTGACGCCCGCGAAGACAAGCAGGATATCGCATTTCGGGGCCTGCGCCATGGAGTAATCGGCGGGAAAAGCAAGTCCGCTGCTGGACTTGGCATCGGCTCCGTCGGTCGAAATCAGCACCCATTCAAAGGCCTTGCGCTTGACCAGCCGGTTCCCCTGACGCAGGGAATCAAGTGCGGCGGAAAACGTCATCAATGGATAATCGGTCGCAAGAAAGAAGCCGATCCGGACTGGCCGTTCCGTGTGCTTCAACTGGCTGAAAGAGAAGAGCTGTCGGGTCATGCGACCAGATATACCGCATCACTTTACGATGGGAAATCCGACGTGATGCAAACCCGTCCCGGGTGGGTACTTATGGGTAATTGCAAGCTCCGCCGGACGGATACGAAGCTGGCGCTGGCTCCGCTATTGAAGGATTCGAGCCGCCCGAAATCAACATCGCGATCGATAACGATAACGTTGTTGTCATGAAGCGCAGGCGCAATAGTGGAGCCATTCGCCTTCGGCCGGCGATGACACGCTTGGCCGAACAAATAGTCTCTTACTTTGAGTGGTGAAGCATCGGTTCGAGCTCAGAGTCAAAAAAGCATCCCGGTGAACTCGACGAATTACAGCACCCGCACGCGCGCTTCATCACTCATTTGTCCGTCGGTCAGGGTTGAGTCGACCTGCTCTCCACAGTCGATGAGGCGAATTTTCTTCGTAGCCGAGCTTATCGAAACTTGCGACTTCGAGTATTAGTCCCCACGGCGCCCGAAGGTAGATCCAGTTGAAGCCCGCCAAAGGCCCTGTTTCCACCAGGTTGGGGCCGTCAAGCATTTCGATGCCCTGCGCACGCAGGCGCTCCTCCGAAGCATGCACATCTTCGACTTCAAAGCACAGGTGCATGCCGCCGACTTCCGACGGCCGCTTGGGTCGTGAGGCTTCTTCCCCGTCATATTCGAACAGCTCGACGCTCGTTCCCTCGCCACAGCGCAGAAAAACCAGGTCGCGAATGGTTGATTGCGCAGATGCGCCGAGCTTATTCTCCATGAAATCCTGATTGACATCGAACGGCCCGGTGCGGAAGACCTCGATGGCACCGAAGACAGCTTGGAAGAACGCGATGCCTTCGTCGATATCTGGTACCGTGATGCCAATATGGTGCATGCCATAGATTTTGTCCGTCATGTTATCGTCCTCATCGCAATGCGGGTAAATGACTGAAACTTTGATGTTTTGTGGCTCGCACGTCTGATCTATCGGGAGACCTCTCGTCTGCGCACCGTCGAATAGATGAGCGCGGCGACAACAATCAGGACACCCTGGAAAAGATACTGATAAGTCTGTGTAAGTCCCAAGAACGTCACCGCGTTGAGGACTTCGGTGAGCAGGACGGCGCCAAGTATCGTTCCGATGAACGTCCCGCGCCCGCCCGTTAGGCTAGTTCCGCCAAGAACCACAGCCGTGATGCTGGAAAGCGTGTAGTTGATGCCCTGACGAGGGTCGCCGACGCCAATCTGAGTCATCAGCATTACCGCGCCGAGGCTGGTCAGCAATGAGCAGGCAATATACCCCATAATGAACGTCAGATCGACCCGAATGCCGGTCCTGCGGGAGGAGTGCTCGTCCGAGCCGATTGCCCTCAAGCGCCAGCCTGCCTTCGTTCGGCGCAGTATATATTCCCCAACCCCGGCGACAGCCACCAGCGTGAGGAAAGCAACAGGGAACGGACCCCATTGCCAGTTGACCCAATCCGTGACGGCGGAGCTTATGTAGCCATCCGGGTTGTCGCGCAGAAGGAAGCTCAAGCCTTGTATAGCGATATACATGGCGAGCGTCGCTGCGATGGGCGTAAAGTTCGCGAAACGTATCAGGACCCCGTTAATTGTCCCGGTAATGAATGCGCCCGCGAACATCAGCAGGAATCCTGCCAACATCATGACCGCAGACTTGTCGTCATTGATGAAGAAGGACGCGACGACGACGAGGAAGCCGGCAAGCGGGCCGACAGAGAGATCGATGCCGCCCATTAGCAATGCTACCGTCTGCCCCATTGCGATGAAGCCAAGTGCCGTTGCGAGGAGGAAAATGTTGTAGATATTGTAGAACGAAAGGAAGTTGTCGTTCTGCCCGTACACAAAGAGTCCGAGAAGGACTGTGACGAGAGCCAAGGGGACGGCCGGTGCATTATCGGACTGCAGGAAATGCGCGATCCCACTTGTTTTCGATGCCTTGACCCTCGAAGCGCTTCCGCCGCCGTGCGTTTCTGCCTTGACGGCCGCCGCTACTATGCGCTCTTCCGTGACTTCGTTACCGACTAAAGTCTCGACGAGATGTCCTCTCGACATCACGACCACCTTGTCGCAGAGCCCCTCAAGTTCGACCGCGTCGGATGAATTCACTATAACGGGTGTCCCCGAAGCCGACACTTCCCGGAGAATGCGGTAAATTTCAAACCGCGCCCCAACATCTACGCCCTGCGTCGGTTCATCGGCAATGATGAGGCCCGGCTCCGACAAAAGCGCTCGAGACATTACCACTTTCTGTTGGTTTCCGCCGGATAGCGACAGAATTGGCGCTTCCATGCTGGGAGTTTTTACCGCCAATTCACCGAAGATAGACTCGACCTGAGCGAGTTCCTTTTTTCGGCTAATGATTCCGCCGACCGCAAACTTCTCAAGCGCCGAAAACGTCGCGTTTTCGCGAACAGTCAAGCCGCTTGCGACACCTTCAATGTGCCGGTCCGAAGGCATGAAGGCGGCTTCGCGCAGCAATTCGTGCTGATTGAGCACGCGACCGCGCAGAGTAATCGTACCCTCCGTCGGCTGTAACCCGGCGAGCACGCGCATAAGCTCCGGCTGCCCGTTACCCGCCACGCCGGCAACGCCGACGATCTGGCCGCGGGGCACATCAAAGCTCACATCCGTTAGATCCTTCGAGTTCGCCCCGGCGATGGAAAAGCTTATCTCTTCGGAAGCCCGTTGAGACTTCGGCGGAAATGCTGCCTTGAGCGTGCGCCCCACGATGAGGCTCACGAGATCGGCATCGCTGATGTTCCGCACCAGTTCTGCACCGCGGACGCGTCCATCGCGCAACACAGTGACCCGGTGGGCGATCTGTCTAAGCTCAGCAAGACGATGTGTAATGTAGATGACGGAGGTCCCGGCCCCGACAATCTCACGGATTCGATCAAACAACATGTCTGTCGATTCCTGATCGAGAGAGGCTGTTGGCTCGTCAAGAATGAGAACCTTCGGCTTGAGTGCGAGCGCTTTTGCAATTTCGAACAAATGCTTCTGCGCCACCGTCAGGCTATCGGCGCGCATGCGTAGCGGCACCCGCAGCCCAACCGTATCCAAGACCTGCTGCACGACCTCTTGTGGTGGCCGGCCCGAGAAAACGGATGCGGGCAACGCCACCCGTAGATTTTCCAGGATAGAGAGGTCTTCGAGAATGGCGGGATGCTGAAAGCAGATGCCGATGCCGTGAGACTTCGCCACCTCAGGAGTCATTTGATGGATGGGCTGCCCTTCGAAACTGATCTCTCCTTCCGTCGGCTGAAGTGTTCCCGAGATAATATTCATTAGCGTCGACTTGCCGGCACCATTCTCGCCGAGAATCGCATGCACCTCGCCTGGGTAGAACTCGACGCTCACATCGCTGAGTGCCGGAACGACCGAGAAATACTTGTAGATGCCAGCTAGTCGGATGACCACGTTTCCCGTGCCCGCCTCGATCTCTTTAACCCCTAGTTCCGCCATATCCTGTTATCCGTCTTGGGAAGCCTACCCGGAGGGTTTTCCCTCCGGGGAATTTCATGCATGTATTTCGATCACCGACCGACGACCTTGGCTTGATCTTCGGCCGGGAGCTCAGAGGACATGTAAATCGCGCCTGGCAAATCCTTGCGGCACAGAACCGTATTCGGCTTGCCCGATACAGAGTCCTCGAAAGCCGGCGCCTTGAAGATCGCGTCCTTCGGCTTCTCGCCGCCCGTTGCAAGTGCGACGGCCCATTGTACAGCGAGCCTCACATTGTCATTGCCAGTCGCGACCGTGAACAGCTTGAAATCCGGATTACTTGCTTGGTTGTCATGCCAGAAGCAGCCTAGCGAATTGCCGTCGGAGGTCGCGAGCGCGGGGATCGACTTGCCCTGCTTGGTGAATGTGGGCAACGCGCCAACCAACGACGGGCCGAAGTCGGAGACGATGACGTCGATCTTGGCATTCTTGGCAATTTCCGCCGTCAGGACCTTCTGGGTCAGCGCCGGATCCCAGTTGGTGACATCGAAAGGCTGCGCATTGACGAAAACATATTCCGGACCCAAAACGCTCTTCAGACCCTTGAGTTCGTCCAATCCCTGACTGTTACCTGCCGGTCCGCTCAGGAACAGCACGTTTCCACCCTTCGGAAGGACGCTCTTGATCCATTTGCCCCAGGTCGCCCCGTCGTTTTCGAAGGACGAGCCAATGAACTTGGAATAGTTCACACCCTCCTTGCCGCCGACTGCCACGCGATAGGGCACGATGATCTTGCCCGACTTAAAGACACTGGTTATCGCCGGAAGCACAGCGGGGCCGGCGTCACCGAATACCACGAGCGCATCAACGCCCTTCGCTGCCATGCTCTTGATGTCCGAGATGGACTTCTGTGTGTCGCCCTGACCGTCCGCATATTCGTACCTCGTGATGCTGGGGCAAAGCTCCACCGTCTGCTTACCAGAGGCCGTCGTCACCTGCCGCCAACTGTTGCCGCCGTAACCGTCGAGCAGCGCTAGCGTTGCCTTCTTTGGTCCGCACCAGGAAGGCGCCTCAGCTTTGGCCAGGTTGGCGCTGCCGAGTGCCATAACCGCCGCCCCAACGGAGACGGCTAAGCCCTTCGCAAAATTAGAATATTTCATTTCTTCTCCTCCACATTTTTTGTTCCAGCCGCTTGTCTTACGTTTACGCTCCAGCGGAGTGAGTAAACACCGATGCCAAAACCCAGAGCCAAGGCCTGAATGATGGTTTGAGCCGAAAACGGAACCCCGACTGAGAGTGCGAATTGGCTCAATTGGTTAAGGAAGAACGCCGCGATTACCGTCGAGATCGGATATCCTCGCCCGCCGAGGAGCGAGGTCCCGCCAAGAACCACGACCGCAACGGATGGCAGCAGCAGGCTGTCACCCTGAAAGGCAGTCGGCTCGCGAGTGATGCCAGCGATCAGAATGCCGGCCAGGCAGTAAAGAAGCTGCGCGTAGACATAAGCCATCATCCGGTGGAGACGCACACGAAGCCCGGCGGCTCGCCCCGCCAATGGATTGGCGCCAATCGCCTCAAATCTCCGCCCGACCACTGTCTTCTTGAGCAAGAACGAGACGATGGCGGTGGCACCAAGCGCGAAGTAGACCGAGTTCGGAAGCCCCAATGTCTCGCCGCCTGCAATCTCGGCGAGAAGGTTCGTGGTGATCGAGGGAACACCACCGGATGTCGCGAACACTGCTCCATAAAGCAGGGCGTTGGTACCGATCGTTGCAATGATAGCGTTCAGCCGAAAGAAGCTCGCGAGGATGCCGTTCAGGAAGCCCGCGACGAGGGCGAACGCGATCGCGAGCAACACGGCTTGATAGAGCAGCCCATCATCCTGATGTGGATGATGCGTCGAAACGACCACAGCAAGCGAAACAGCTCCGGGGAGCGAGAGATCGAAACCACCCTGTTGCACAACCAGTAACTGCCCCAAGCCAACGATGGCAATGGTCGCCGCAAAAGGCAGACTTCCCGATAGCGCCCCCCAGGAAACGCTCGAAGGCGCGAAGAGCAGGCACACGACGAGAAGAACGAGTGTCGAGAAAACGACTGTCACGAAGCTTCGAGCCAACGGCGTTGACAATATTGTCTCCCTGGGAAGTGCATTTGAAGCAATGGGGGTAGCGTTCGTCATCCAAGTCCGCCTTTCACACTGATGTTCGCGGCAACACCCTCGCGCCCCCGACGCAAAGGCCGCGCAGCGCGTTCGGTAAACGCCAAAAGAGATGTCAGACCGGTGTCAGAGTTCGCGGTTGCTATCCGGCCAATCTGCAGCCGATCCGGCACTTTCTGACCGGTCACACCGTCGACGAGGCAACAGCTTTACGCGAGCCTTTGGCGCTTCCGCGTGGTCAAAATAGTATCCGCTACAGGCGCTTCCTGCTTCTGCGAGCCAATTGCGAATACAGTCCCAGTTGAGTGTGCCTACCGCTTTCATGTTCCCTCCTCCTCCTCAGAATCAGCTGCTGCAGAGATGCAGACCGTCCGATTGCAGTTGCCCTATCCGCGAGCGCCGATCGTTGGTCGCCATTCGTAGATGCTGATGCTCGAATAGACTTCGTGGAGGACAAAAGGATCCTCCGCACTGAACCGACGCATCTCTTCGAGTGAGACGACATCCGCTACGACTACTCCACCGCTGCCTTTGCCGGCTTCGTCGAGGATCGGTCCGGATTGGACGATGCAGAGTCGGCCCGATCGCAGATGGCGCTTGTGATCCTCCAGATAGGCCGCGCGTGCCGCCGCCTTTTCGGGATTGGAAATAGCGACGCGAACCGCAAGCATGACTTCTAGCTCCTCACCAGCCAAATCGTCCTTCCGTCTCCCCCGACATGCGGACATTCCAAATATCCCAGAAGTAATGGTAGACGGAGTAAAGCTAAAGAAAACAACGGAATTATCCATTTTGGACTTCTGGATAACTGCTCGGTTTCCCACCGAAATTCGTCGAGGCGCCGCCGGTCGACAGTGCCCCGCCATAACTCATGCGGCCCTCGGCGCGTCTCCACGGAAAGCGCGTTCGAGCAAGTCGGTCAATGCGCGCTTTTCGAGTGTGCGGGGGTTCCAATAGGCGTTCGACATCGCGCGATCGACGGCGGCCTCGACACTGTCATCGGGCATCCCAAGATCCTTCAACGACATCGTTGCGCCGAGCCCACTGGCGAGGTCGAAAAGTCCTGCAGCCGGATCGGCAATACCGAGAGCCTTGCCCAGCCGAGCCATCGCCGCCGGCGTCGCGGCGGCGTTGTAGGCCACCGCATGCGGCAGGACTGCCGTGTGCATCTGCGCATGCGGCAGATTGAACATGCCCCCCAGCGTATGACAGAGCTTGTGGTGCAATGCCATGCCGACGGAGCCAAGGCAAACGCCGCAAAGCCAGGCGCCGTAAAGCGCATCCGCGCGGGCGTCCTCATCTCTCGGGTTCGAATGGATGCGCGGCAAGGCGCGGGCGATCGCCCCGATCCCCTCTTCCGCCATGAGCGAGATGATCGGATTGGCCTCCCTCGCGTAAAGCGCCTCGACGGCGTGGGCGATCGCATTGATGCCGCTGGTCACGGAAAGGGAAACGGGCAACGTCAGCGTCAGATCGACGTCGTAGACGATGACTTCCGGAAGAATTCGCGGATCCGACTTCGTGACCTTGCGGCCGCTCTCGGTCTCGCCGAGGATCGGCGTGGCTTCCGAGCCCGCATAGGTGGTCGGCACGACGATCTGCGGCAGATCGGTGCGAAAGGCGATGGCCTTGCCGAGGCCGGTCGTCGACCCACCTCCAATGGACAGCAGCGCATCGACGGCATGTTGTTCTACAAATCGCATGGCATCGGCCGTCACCTCGACGGGGGTATGCATCTGCGCCTTGGAATAGGTCGCGACGACGTTGGATCCCATATGCCGCGCGATATCAGCCGCCTGCTCGGCTTGCTCGGGCGTGGAGAGCACAAGAATGCGTCGCGCCTTCAGCCGTTCGGCCTCTTCGGGAAGGCGCGCGACCGTGCCGCGCCCGAAGATGACCCGGCCGGGATTTCCATTGTAGACGAAGTTTTGCAATTCCTCGCTCCTATCGTGTCTGACAAGGCCGTGCGAGCACGAAGTCATAGTCCGAGCGCCAGAGCGTGTTGCCGCTCTCGACACGCGTGAACGGCGCGACAAGCGTCTTCTTGACCCCGAACACTGTATCGGAATTCAGATAGGGATCGCCACCGACGAAGGTGTGCGTCACCAGCTTCTGGAACCCTTCCGCGCGAACCATGTAGTGCATATGCGCCGGCCGATACGGGTGGCGGCCGAGGCTGTTCAGCATCTTGCCGACCGGCCCGTCATCGGGGATCGGATAGGAGACGGGCTTGATGCCGACGAAGCTGTAGCGTCCATCCGCGCCTGTCATGAAGACGCCCCTGTTGTTCCACTTCGGTTGGATATCGGGCTGCTGGACGTCGTAATAGCCTTCCGCGTTGTCGGACCAGACGTCGATCTTGGCTCCTGCGACCGGATTGCCATCGAGATCGAGCACGCGTCCGATGAAGAGACAGCTTTCGCCCTTGCCGTCCAGGCAGATCTGATCGCCCATCTGGCGAACGGGGCAGCCCTCGACATGGAAGGGGCCGAAGACCGTGTTCTCGGTGGCGCCGGGCGGACGCCGGTTATTGATCGCATCAACCAGCATCGACAGGCCGAGCGTATCGGACAGAAGGATGAACTCCTGCCGCTCCTGCGTGCAGATCTGCCCGGTCCGCGTCAGAAAATCGATGCCAAAGTCCCATTCATCCTGGGTCAAGTTGATCTCGCGTGCGAAGTTGTGGAGATGCTTGACGAGGCAAGCCATCACCTCTGCTAGGCGCGGATCGACATCCCTGCCCATTCGGGCGTTGACGGTCGCGACCGAGTTCTCCTCGGTGAAAAAGCCGGACGGCGACGTGCTCGCGCTCGCTTGCTCGGACATATGCTGCACTCCTGACATCCTAAGGTATGATCCGATCCGCTCGCAGCCGATCGAACGCATCTGTGAACGAGCTTGTCGTATCCTGATAGTCGAGAAAGCCGAGCTTGCGGCTGCGGCCCATGTCATTGAACGTCTCGATCTGGCGACCGAGATCCGCATCCGAATGCCAGAAAGAGGCCACGCGCGAGAGCGCGTTCGGCTGGAGATCGAACTCCTTGACCATCTCGTCCCAGATCGGCCCCGCTCCGGCCATCTGTTCTTCCAGCGGCGTGGGTACTCCCGAGTAAGGCGCAGCTTCGAGACCGAAGTAATTCGCGAGGCGCGGCCAAAGCCATTTCCAACGAAACACTTCGCCGTTGACGACATTGAACGCGAGGTTGGCGGCTGACTTCGTCGTCGCTGCCCATTTGAGATGTTTCGCTAGCAGCCTGGCATCGGTAACGTCCGTTGCCGCCTGCCACTGCTCGGGCGAACCGGGGAAGACGAAAGGCCGGCCGGTTTCCCGGCAGATGGAGGCGTAGACCGCAAGTGTGGCAGCCATGTTCATCGCGTTTCCGACCGCATAACCGATCAGCGTATGCGGGCGATGAATGGACCAAGTAAAGCCGTCCCTCGCGGCGGCAGCAAAGATTTCGTCTTCCTGCACATAGTAGAAGTTTTCTCCCGGCAGGCGTTCCTGCTCCTCGCGGAACGGCGTTTCCGGCTGCGTCTTGGCGTAGGATTCGAAGGGGCCAAGGTAATGTTTCGTGCCCGTCGTCAGGGCAACATGCTCCACCCCTCGCCCCTGCAAGGCATCGAGCACATTGCGAACGATCGCACCATTGACCTCGCAATTCTTTGTCTCGGTCTCCTGACGCGACCACGCGGTGATGAAGACATGGCTCGGTTTCGCTTCCGTCAACGCCGAACGAACGGAATTGGCATCGACGAGATCGCAGCTCAATGTCTTCACGCCTGCGATCGGGCTTCGCGACCGAGACAGGCCCGATACCGTCCAACCGTCTTTAGTCAGAAGATTTTCGGCGAGATTGCTTCCGGTGATCCCGGTAACGCCGACTATAAGTGCGTGTTTGTTCATGGCTCAACCATTCAGCAGCGTGATTTTGATGCTCTTCGTCGGATCCTGGCCAAACGAGAAGGCGTTGACAGCATCGGTCAGCGCGAAATCGTGCGTCTGGATCGGCGACAGATCGATGCCCGTCCGCTCAAGGAAGCGAATGGCGGCCGGCCAGACGCCGGGAGATCCGATGCAGCCACGCACGGTCAGGTTCTTCATCTGTATCTGGCCAATGACGACAGGCACTTTGCGTCCGATGTTGATCCCTACCATCGACATCCGGCCCTCCTCGCGGGCATAGTCGAACGCTGCCGCCAAGGATGCGTCATGGCCGGATGCCTCGATTACCAGATCGGCACCATGCCCTCCGGTCAGTTCACGAATTTTCTCGGCCGCATCTCCATCCGAGGGGTCAATAGCCCTATCCGCTCCGAGGCGCTTTGCCACTTCGCGCCGCGATGCAAGCGGATCGACGACGATGACGCGAGCGCCCATGCCGATCGCTGCTGCGGCCGATACCAGCCCGATCGTACCGCCGCCGGAAACGACGACGGTTTCGCTGGCATTCGTGCCCCCCGAGCGCAACACGGCGTAGAAGCCGCAGGTAAAGGGCTCGATCAGCGCGGCCTTCTTGTCATCGACGGCATCGGGCAGCTTGTGAAGCCATTCCGGATTTACGGCGAAGAATTCGCGATCCGCGCCGCTCATGGAGAAACCGAAATGGTGCAGCCGCTCCGGGGTGCGCACAACACACTCCCCAACAACGCGGTCGCCCTTCTTGAAGCCGGTCACATTGCGGCCAACCTCGACGATTTCACCACTCCATTCGTGGCCGGGCGTGACCGGATAGGAGATCGGGATGATGTAGCGTCCGGCCAGCAACTCGTAATCGGAGTGGCAGATGCCGACTGCCTTCGTGTGAACCAGGACCTCGTTGGGCGACAGGTCAGGCATGCCGATGTCGACGATTACGGGCTTTTCCGGGGCCTCGAAAACCAGAGCTTTCACGTCTTCCTCCTCAGACCTGTACCAGGGCGCCGCTCTGCGCAGACCGCACGATGGCTTCCAGCAGCGCAATATTGTTGATCATATCCTCGCCAGTGATCGGATAGTCGGCCTCGCCGCGAATAGCGCGGGCAAAGGCTCTAAGGTTGTCCCGAACCGGTTCGGCGGGCGACACCTCGCGGACAGTGATCGGCTGGTTCTTCCAGCCTTCGGTCACGACCCAGCCGTCGGGCGCTTCAACATGTGCCTTGTCGCGCACTTCGATCCATCCATCCGTACCGAAGACGGCGAAACGGGAGACGAAGGGCGTTGCGAGGGTTGCCGAGACGTAGGCCGTGCCTCCGCCGGCAAAGCGGATGTGCGCGCTCATCGTGTCGCCCTGCGGAATGCTCGAAGCAAGGTTCTCGCAAACAACGCGGACATCGGTAGCGCGGCCCATCAGCTTCACGGCAAGGTCCGTCAGATGAATCCCGGTCGCCGTCATGCCGCCGGCCGGGGCCTGTTCGGCCTTCAGCCGCCAGTTCGACGGGTCGAGGCCGAGAAACTTGTCGTGGCTGAAATTCGCTTCGATCTGTAGCAGCCGACCCAGTTTTCCGAGCTTGGCCGCCGCCAGGATTTCGGCGATCGGAGGTTCGAAACGACGCTCGTGGCCCATGCCAAGCACAAGACCAGCCTTTCGGCACAAAGCGACGGACGCTTCCGCTCCGGCTCTGCTGAGGTCGAGCGGCTTCTCGCAGAAAACGTGTTTCCCCGCCGCGACAACGCGCGCGATCTGCTCCCGGTGTAGCGAATGCGGCGTGGCAAGCACGACCGCCTCGATCGTCGGATCATTCAACGCTTCAGCCATATCCGGCGAATATTGCAGACCCATCTGGCCGGCGAATGCAGCCGCATCAGGGTTCGGATCGACACCGCGTACGAAATGCATCCGCGCGCCGCCGGCATTGACGAGGCTCGCCATCTTTCGGCCCCACCAGCCGAGACCGACCAGGGCGGCGGTGACCGGGTTTTCCTCGATCATGGTCATCGATTGTCCACCCGCTTGTTGAATGGATGGATGTTGACGGCCTTCCACACACCCGCTTTGGTGAAAGGATCAGCCTTGTTGAATGCGACGATCTCTTCCTTGGTGTCGGCCTCGAAAACGAAGAGAGAGCCGATCATGGTTTCGTTGTCGTCCGCCAGAAGTGGACCGGAGATCACCGTCTTGGTCTTGCCGGTGGAAAGATAGGCCTTGTGGGCATCGTAGTTGGCGAGCCGCTTCTCGACGGCGCCCTCATGGTCGAGGCAATGAACAGCGTAATACATGTAAAATTCCTTTCGAATTTAAGCGATGGAATAGCCACCGTCGACCATCAGCAATTGGCCGGTGATGCCGCTCGCCGCATCGGAGAGCAGGAAGGCGACGGTGGAAGCAATTTCCTCGGGTTTGATCAGGCGATTGATTGGCGTGTCGTCCAACCATTTCTGCATGACGGCAGGTTGGGCGCGGCCGACTTCCGCCAGCATGACGGTATCCGTGTAACCGGGGCCGACGGCATTGACGCGCACACCCGACCTTGCCCATTCGGCCGCCAGAACACGGCACATATGGGCGACGCCGGCCTTCGAGACGTCGTAGCCGACATGGAGCTCCGGCCGAACAGCTTTGACGCCGGCGATCGACGCCGTCATCACGATGGCCCCTCGCCCCGCCTCGATCATGGATCTTCCGAACGCCTGCACGGTCCAGAAGACTCCGTCGAGATTGACGGACATGACGGTGCGCCAGTCGGCCTCGCTGTGGTCTAGCGCCGTGCGCTCATAGGACATGCCGGCATTGGCGAAGAGGCCGTCGAGGGGACCGAAGCGCTCGGCAACCTTTGCTGCCGCGGCCTCGACCGATGCCTTATCGGTAACGTTGAAGATGACGGCTTCCGCCGTTCCCCCCGCCGCACGAATGTCATCACGGGTCTTCTCCACCGAAGTATCGCGATCGGCAGCAACGATCGTTGCGCCGAGTGAGGCTAGGTACCGGCAGGTTGCGCTGCCGATGCCGCCGCCCGCGCCTGAGACCAGAAAGCTTCGTCCGCCGAGATCCATCGGATTCGTCATGATCAGGCCTTCATATCGACGAGAATCTTCATGTGGGTGGCCTTGGGATCGAGCAGCGCTTCGAAGCCTTTTTCGACCACGTCTTCCGGCGCGATTTGCGCAGTGACCACTTTTTCAACCGGGAAGATGCCGGCGCCGATCATCGAGGCAATGCGGGGCCAGATCTGAACGGGGTAGCACCACGTTGCCTCGACGGTGATATCCTTCAGTGCCCAGAGCATCGCATCGACCGAGGCCGGCCGCACATGCAGGCCGACCTGCACGACGGTGCCACGGCGGCGCACGGCCTTGGCGCAAAGATTGAGCGATGCCTCGGCGCCGACGCATTCCAGCGCGACGTCGACCCCCACACCCTCCTCCGTCTGATCGCGGAACAACTGGTCCGTATTCGTTTCGCGCGGGTCGAAGACGATCGCTTCCGGAACGAGCTGTTGCGCCAGAGCGCGACGGTTCGGGTTGAGCTCCGAGACAAAGATCTTCGTCGCGCCGGCCGCCTTGGCGGCCAACAGGACAAGCGCGCCGATCGGGCCGACGCCGGAGACCAGGACGCTGCTGCCGCTCGTCACCCCGCCCCGATCGACGCCGTATAGCGCGACGGCGGCCGGCTCGATCATGGCTGCCTGGACGTCCGAGACCGAGTCCGGCACGGGAATGGCGTTGTAGCCATTGATGACGGCGCGTTCCCCCATGCCGCCCCAATCCCAGGACAAACCGACGACCGCCATGTTTTCGCTGAGATGGAAGAGGCCGCGGCGGCCGTAGTAATCGTCGCGCGGCGAGATGAGCGGCTGGATGGAAACGCGCGAGCCCGGGGAGACGTGCGTGACTTTCTTGCCCACTTCCAAGACCCTGGCGGAAAATTCATGGCCGAGGATCTGCGGCAAAGTCGCGCCGGAATAGCGGTTGGGGGTGGCGGGCGTCACGATCGGTCCCGCGATGTATTCGTGCAAGTCAGTTCCGCAAATGCCGCAGACCAATGGCTCGATCAGCACCATGTCGTCGCCCAGCGGACCGCTTGGCGCGGGTACCTCTTCGACACGGATGTCTTTCTTGGAATAATATCGTACAGCTTTCATTGTCATGCCTTTCATGATTACTGTGCTGTGTAGCCACCGCCGCAGACCATGCTGTTGCGCGTCCCTAAACAGGTCTCGCCGGAAGCACGGATAAGGACGAAATAATGATCCTGGCCCATATACGGAGCGGCATCTTCCTCGCCGAAGCCGGTGATGATTGGGACCCTGTTGCTCAGCGGCCTCATGACGTCCTCCTCAGATCAGCACCATGCCGCCATCGACCATAACGGTCTGGCCGGTGACATAGTCCGACGCATCGGATGCCAGGAACGTGGTGACGCCCGCAATGTCCTTCGGTAACGAGACACGGCCGAGCAGGATTGATTGCGAGAACTCGTTGATCGCCTGTTCCGGCTTTTCTGTCAGCCCTCGCTCCAGGAATTCCCGGTCAAGTTGCTCCCAAAGCTCCGTCTTCACGACGCCTGGCCCGAAGCAGTTGACGGTGATCTTGTGCTCGGCGAGTGCGCGGGCGGCTGCCTGGGTGATCGCAACGACAGCGAACTTGGAGGCGCAATAATGCGCAAACAATGGATAACCCTGTTTGCCTGCCACCGAGGCGGTATTGATGATCTTGCCGCCGTGGCCCTGCGCGATCATTTGCTTTGCAGCCTCCTGGGTTCCGATCAGAACGCCAAGGCCGTTGACCTTCATAATCCGGTCGAAATCCTCTTCCGTAACCTTGAGAAATGGGCAGGTCTGGCTGATGCCGGCATTGTTGAACATGACGTCCAGCCGGCCGAAGCGAGATACTGTCTGGTCGATCAGGGCTTTGACGCTCGCACGGCTGGAAACGTCTACGGCAACGGCGATCGCGTTGTTACCGCCGGAGGAAATTTTCGAAGCCGTCTGCCGCGCGGCTTCGGCATTCAGGTCGGCGATGACGACGTGTGCGCCTTTTTCGGCAAGGTCCGCGGCAATGCCAGCACCGATGCCGCGTGCTGCTCCGGTAACAATGACAACCTTGTTGTTGACCAACCCACTCATGGCATTTTCTCTTATTGACCGAGCGTTACGCGGGCATGCGGCCCCGCGGCCACGCCCGGTGACGCAGGAAGATTGATCCCAGCGACGCGGCACGAGCGGCGCAATTCATTCGGTAGATGACGAGGAGTTGCGGGTGTCAGCGGCGCTGCGGACGCAACAGTCAAATGCTCTCCGAGCGACAACTGCGCCAAAGGGTTGATGCCGCTGATCGCCTTACATCTCATCTCAATTCCTCCTCCAATGAAATGATTAAACCGCTGGCAACAAAGTATCGCTTGCGGAGACACTTCGCAGCCGCAGCATTTATATTTTGTTGACGGCTTTTATTCCTCCCACAGGAACCGCCGTGCGATCCGAAAACAAAGCTAGAGGATGAACATGTGCTTCGACAAACCTTTAATTATCCGAAATGGATATTTTCGGTGAAGCAATCGATCTGATTCAGACGCTAAGATTTCTGCCGGGAGGAAGCGGCACTTGCGCTGAACGTGGAAATTATTTCAGTTCATGCGCTCCTCCATGAAAAAGCGGCATTGAATATTTCTGGCCAGCGATCGCCGCCAGGGAAGGAAGGTTGTGCATGACTGAGACGTTGAGAGTAGGCTGGGCGGGGATCGGAAAGATGGGCGCCCCGATGAGCAGGCGCGTCCTTGAAAACGGATATCCTCTGTACGTCTACGAGCCTCTTCCCGAAAACCGTGCTTCCGTCGTCGCCCAGGGCGCGAATGTGGCGCATTCGCTTGAAGATCTCGTCGAGGCGTCGGACGTGATGATGCTCACCATCCCGAACGATGCCGTTCTTCGCCAACTGACATTGGCGCCATCCGCCCTCGTCGATCTGCTGAAGCCGGGCCAAATTCTGGTCGAGATGAGCACCGTTTCCCCGGAAATCTCGGCCGAAATCGCCGAGGCTCTCGGGCGCAAAGGCGTGGCCTATTTGCGCGCGCCCGTCTCGGGAAGCACGATCACCGCATCATCCGGCATGCTTTCCGTCATGGTCTCCGGGCCGGAGGAGGCCTATCGCAAGATCGAGCCCATCCTTGCGAGTTTCTCGTCCAAGCGATTCTATCTCGGCGATGGCGAGGAAGCGCGCTATCTCAAGCTGGTGCTGAATGCGCTGGTGGGGGCGACGGCTGCCCTGCTCGGAGAAGCGCTGACACTCGGATTGAAGGGAAACCTCTCGGTCGAGACCATGCTCAACGTCATCTGCGAAAGCGCGGTGGCCTCGCCGCTGATTGCCTACAAGCGCGATCTCCTGGTCAGCCGCAATTTCGATCCGGCATTCTCCGTCTCGCAGATGATGAAGGATTTCGATCTTATTCTTGGCGCGGCGAAATCCGATCACGTGCCGATGTATCTCGCTTCCATGATCCGGCAGCAATACGAGGCAGCGTTCGCCGACGGGCTTGCCGAGAAAGACTTCTTCGTTCTTTTCGAACAGTACGAACGGCTGGCGGGGATGACCCGGGACAAGACCGCCACATCAGAGACGCTAAAAGCCATTTGAGCGGGCTGGCGAAAGGAAAATTTGCCAGCTAGTCTGATCGTCTTTAGCGCGACGGTTGGGAGGCCGACGTGAACGAATATGAAATGCTGCGCGTCATCGATTTCATCGAGAAAACGCGCCGCCCATTCAGGGAGGTGGTCGCAGCCGCCGATGACGATGCAATTTGGCTGATCGTCACCTTCCTGATCAAGTCCCATATACTTAGCCAGACTGTCTCGATCTCGACTCTCGGACAGGAATCCGGTCTCCCTTATGCGACCTCGATGAGACTGATCAACCGTCTCATCGATAGCGGCTACATCCTCAAAGTCGCCAAAGGTTCGACTGGCAAGAGCTTCGCGCTGCAGCCGAGCGAGCAGTTGCTTCGTTCGTTCGAAACCTATGCCCGCAAGACGAAATCGCTCCTCGCGCAGACCTTGGGGCTGCGCGCCGGCGAGGAGGAAGACGAATATTATTTCGGCGGTACGCCTCTCGGTTCGCAGATCATTCCACCGATGAGGCTTGTCCAGAAGCGTGCCGAATCGCAGATCGAGCTTCGCTTTCTCTTGAACGACGATAACTACTTCTCCGCAATGCGGAACATGTGGGCCGACTTCCGCAACAATCTCGCTTCACGCAAAAATTTTGACCTTTTGCCGCTTCCCGACCTCTATCGGCGCGCGCGTGAAAACGGCGCAAAACCATTGTCCGACTATGACGTCATCGCGATCAACATGCCATGGCTCGGGGAATTCGCGGAGAGCGGCGTGATCCGGCCGATCGATCAGTATATTCAGAAGACCGGCATCAATCCGCTCGATTTCCACCCATCCATCTGGTCATCGGCAACCTGGGAAGGTAAGGACTACGGCGTTCCGGGCTACTGTACCGTCGAACTACTGGCGGCCAGGAGGGATCTTTTTTCCGACGCGGGCCTCTCCTTTCCCAAGACTTTCGATGATGTCATCAGCGCCGGTCGCAAGTTTCATGCTCCGGACGAAGGCATGTTCGGAGCCGTCTGGGATGGCGCGCGGGGCATGCCGATCGCGTCGAGCTTTCTATTCTTCATGGGTGCCTGCGGGCAGCCGGCGATCTCCCTGCGCAAGACGCGCTCGGGCTTCACGCTCGAAGGCGCAAACCTGGAAGAATTGAGCTGCACCATCTTGTCCGATGCCGGTTTCGGCGCCCTCGAATACATGCGCAGGCTGATCGAAATTTCGCCGCCAAAGATTCTGGAGATGGCCTGGGATCAAACCCTGGAAGTCTTCCTGAAGGGAAAAGCGAGCTTGGGTTATTTCTGGACGATGCGCGCGGCCCGCTTCGAATATGACGTCCAGTCGGTCGTGAAGCGGCGAGTCGAATATCTGCCGCAGCCATACGGTCCCGGCGGCACGCGCGCCTCTCCGATCGGCGGCTTTCTTTTCTGTATTCCGACCAATCTGCCGGAGGAAAGAGTGGAGCTGGCGGCGGACGCGATCGCATGGATGGCCTCCAGGGAAGCTATGAAGGCGCATGTGAAGAACGGTTTTCCGGTCGCTCCGCGCTTTTCGGTCAGCGCCGATCCGGAAGCTGCCGCAAGCTCTCCGATCGTCCGCTTCGTCGACCAGCTGGCGAAGAAGAACCTGCTGCATACCTGGCAACGCCCCAAGATCCCGCAATATACGACGATCGAGAAGGTTCTTGGCGAGGAGATCCATGACGCGCTGCTTGGCAATAAATCACCGAGGCTAGCTCTTGAGCGCGCAGCCGCACAGATCGAGGCCAGCCTGAAATCCGCTCATAAGACGTGGGCGAGGCAGAGCGTGGTTTAGCGGAGATAGATAGAGCGCTTCCGGACGCAAAACCGAGTTACACTTTTGCTGGAATTACGCCGAAGCGGTAGTTCAATCGAACCACCGCTCTCTCGCATTCGGTCCCGGCCACGCCGATCGGTCGGCATAACCGGGAGAACTCACTTGATGATACCGAGCTTGCTTCGGTCCGTGGTCAGCGCGACTGCCACCAATGCCGTCAAGCCGAATACGATATTCTGGGCCGTCGGCTGGACGCCGATGATAACGGTCACAATGCGCAGCCACGACGTAATCAGGCCGCCCACAACCGCGGGAAGCAGTCCGCCGACACCGCCTGAAATCGCCGTGCCGCCTAAGACCACGCCCACGATAGAGAGCAGCAGCAGATTGCCGGCAAGCGTCGGCGAGCTGAACGCCGTTATAGAGATCAGGAAGAGGCCTGCGATTGCGGCACAGCCGGCCGAAATCGCAAAGATGATCGTCCGCACTGCGACGACGTTCACGGCAGACATGATCGCGGCCCGCTCGCCGGTGCCCAGCGCATAGATATCTCGCCCGAGACGAAGATAGCGAAGCATCAGTCCCAGCACCGCGATGATGATGATAAGGGCTATGACGGTATTTGGGATATCGGCGGTGCTGTCGGAGAGATAGGTCACGAAGAGATCATTGTCCGGAATGGGTTCCGCCGTCGCGTTCGACAGCAACAGCGCCAGACCAGAAAGCATGCTCAGCGTGCCGAGCGTGACGATGAAGGATGGCAGTTGCAGCCACGAATGCAGCAGACCCTGTGTCGCGCCGAACGCCATCGCGATGAGGATGACGACGACGGACGTCCACGGGCCGAAAATCGGATTGAGGACGACGACCAGCACCCCGGTCAGCGACGCCACACCGGCGACCGACAGATCGATGCTGCCCGCCAGAATGGGGAGCGTGCCGCCGATGACCAGCGCGATGATCGGCGCCGCATCAGACAAGAAGCTGACGAGGGAGTCCACCTCCACTACCCCGGGTGCGATGGCGGCACTGATCGCCACGAGCGCGATCAGAACCGCCAAGGGGCCAAGCCCTCGCAACAAGGTCGATCGGCGTCCCCGAAGAGCGGCGATCAATGTGCTGTCCAGTGCATTACCCATGGTCGTTCTTCCCTTATTCCAAATTCAGCTTCGAAGCGAAACCTGGCCAAGCCACATCAGACCATGGCCGCGACGACTTCCTCTTCCTTCGGCATGGCTCCATCCGTCAGGTCGAAACGTGCGGTAATCTCGCCATCCCGCATCACGACGATCCGGTCGGAAAGCTCCAACAACTCGGAGATCGTGTCGCCGACGAAGACGATCGACAGGCCTTTGTCGGCCTGCTCCCGGATGACGGCAAAGAGATCGTCCCGCGCGCCGGGATCCAGCCCGCGGCTCGGATGGTCGAGCAGGAGAACCTTGAGTTTCCTGGCCATCAGCCATTTTGCAAGCACAGTCTTCTGCTGGTTGCCGCCGCTGAGGCTGGAGATGGGCGCATAGGGCGTGTGCATCTTCACCTTTAGACGCTTCATCCATTCGAGCGCGACCGGCCGCTCCCTGCCGCGCCGCAAAACGAGGGAGCGCCAGCCGTAGTCCAGCCCGAATGTGAGAACGGCATTCTCGAACAGCGATCGGCTCGGAAGCATCCCTTCGGCGCGGCGGTCTGCCGGAAGATATCCGATACCCTGCCGAACCGCGGTTCGCGGGCTGGTCGGATTTGCCGCCCTGCCCTCGATCGCGATCCCTCCCGCATCGACGCGTTCGGCGCCAAAGACTGCCCGGCAAACTTCCTCGGCCCCGGAGCCGAGCACGCCGGCAATGCCGAGGATTTCGCCGCGCCGAAGTTCGAAGTTGATGTTGCGAAAATGCTGACCACTGCTCAGCCGCTCGATCTTGAGCACCGGCGTCGAGGCCTGCGCTGCGGGCTTCCGATCTGATCTGGCATCGGTAACCCGCTGCCGACCGACCATCAGTTCATAGAGTTCATTGCGGTCAACCGAACCGCTGTCTCTCTCGGCCACCTTGCGGCCGTCGGTCATGACGACGATGCGGTCGCTGATTTCCAACACCTCTTCCAGGCGGTGCGACACGAAGACGATCGTCGCGTTGCCGCGCAATCTATTGATCTGCTTGAAGAGAAGCTTGATCTCATCCGGCGTCAAAACCGAGGTTGGCTCGTCGAACAGGATAATCGGCGGTCTGTCGACGAGTTCCTCGATCGCCAGAACCTTGGCGAGTTCGACCTGCTGGCGCTCGGCAAACCGCAAATCCTCTACGAGCGCGCGGGTCGGCAGCTCGACCGAGATCTTATGCAGCTGCGCCTGTGCGGCCTTGTTCAGAGCGCCCCATCGGTAGAGGCCGTTTCTCGTGGCAGGGTGCGGCTTGTCGAGGAAGATGTTTTCCGCGACGGTCAGGTTGGGGATCAGGGACTGCTCTTGATGCACCATGCCGATGCCGTAGCGACTAGCTGTCGCGGCGGAATCCAGGACGATCGGATGCCCGTCGAGAATGATCTCACCTTGGTCCGGCGCCGCAAGCCCCGCCAATATCTTCAGCAGTGTGGACTTGCCTGAGCCGTTTTGGCCGATCAACCCGAGCACCTGCCCCGCGCGAATTTCCAAATCGATGCCTTCGAGCGCGACGACACTGCCGTAGGTCTTGCGGACACCTTTGAGAACGAGCGAGCCTGTCATTTTACGACCCTCAGTTTGCGGCGGCGATGCCAGCCGCCTGCGGCGACGGCGATCACGATGACCGAGCCGCTGATGATGTGGCGGGTATAGGGACCGGCGCCGATCTGGATGAGGCCATTGTTCAGCACCTCCAGAATTAAGGCACCGAGCGCGGATTGAACCGCGCCGCCGCGTCCGCCCGTCAGCACGGTGCCGCCAAGAACGGCGGCACTGATGGCCGGAAACAGAAGTCCACTGCCGATATTCGCATTTCCGGTGCTGAGCTGTGCGGACAGCAGCACGCCGCACATGCCGGCCAGCAGACCGCAAATCGAGAAGGCGGCGATCTTGACCCATCGAATGCGCAGGCCGGAAGCCACGAGCAGGCCTTCGTCGCCGCCGATCGCATAGATCATGCGCCCGAGCCTCGTGAAGTTCAGGACCAACTGGCTGACGACGATGACGGCGAGCGCGATGTAGACGACCAAGCTCAAATCGAAGAGCCGGAGGCGGGCGAGGTTGAGAATGAGCGGATCGTTGATTTGCGGGACACGGGCAGGAAACAGGACTGCCGCGATGCCCAGCCCGACGAACCAGGTTCCGAGCGTTACGATCAGGGACGGCATCTGCAGCACCGCGTTGAGGACGGCGTTGAAAAGGCCGAAGGCGAGGCCAACGGCCAGCGCCGCCAGCAATCCGACCATGCCGTAATCGTTGCCGTTGACCCCGTTTGCGACGAGAAGGGCAACGATCATGCTCGTCGTCGCCATGGTGCCTTCCAGCGAGAGATCGATGGATCCCATGATGACGACAAAGCTGATGGCAGCGGCGAGAATTGCGGGAACCGCCGCTGCCTCCACCACGGATTTGAGGTTGTCGATCGTAAAGAAGCTACCGCTGACCAGCTGGAAGCCCACAGACAGCACGATGAGCGCCACAACAGGGCCTGCAAACTGGTTCCATGACGATTTGCTTCTGATCTCGCCAAAAAGCGTCAGCGAGCGAGCGACCGTTTTGGAGTTCATACTGGTAGCGGCCTCCATCGAGCCCTCCTTCCGATTACTTGTTCTCGTTTGCGCCTTCCGGAATCTGACCTGCCGAGTCCTTCCAGAAGTCCTTCTTGATTTCGTCGTAGGTGTATTTCGGCGCGTTCTTCTTCAGGTCGAGATACTTATCGACATTGTCCTTGGTCACGACATCCTGCTTGAGGTAGAAGTCGCGCTGCGCATGGCTCAGCTTCTCGGCATCGATGTCGCCGACAGCGGCCGCATAGGCGAGCGACATGGAAACCGCGCCCTGCAAGACCGGATCGTTCCATACGGTCGCCAGCATGTCGCCGTTCTTGACCATTTCCAGCCCGATATTCGAACCGTCAGAACCGGTGACCAGAACCTTGCCGTTCAGTCCCTTTTCCTTCAGCGCGGCGACCGCGCCGCGGCCCATGGCATCGTTGGACGCGAAGACGCCCTGTAGCTGATCCCCATAGCGGGCAAGCCAGGTACGGGTGATATTTTGAGCCTTGGTTTCTTGCCAGTCGCCCACCTGCGTGTCGACAAGCTCCAGGCCAGGGCATTCCTTCAGACCCTTTTTCAGGCCGGCAATGCGCTGATAAGCCGGCGGGGTTGACGGCACGCCTTCGATCGCGGCGATCTTGCCCTTGCCGTTCAGCGCCTTGCAAAGCGCCATGACCTGGTAGTAGCCGGACATCACACCGTCGAAGGAGGTATGGGCGACCCAATATTTGGAATCCGTATCCCAGGGATGGATGTCCTCGGGCCGATTCCAGATCGTGACGACATGGACCTTCGACTTGGCCGACCGGTTGACAACAGCCTTGACGAAGGCATTCGACGACGGATCGGTGGCAAGAGCGCACTGATTGCAGCCAGCGGAATAGGTGGCCCCGAGCTGCGCGAGCAGCTGATCGCCCTGATAGTTGCTGGTGAGCACGGTCGGATCCTTGCCGAGCGACTCGCCAATGTCCTTCACGCCCTGCAGATATTCCGACCAATATTCGGAAGCCGTCTCGTCGATGCCGACGATTAGCTTGCCGCCCTTCGCCTCACCGGCGTTCGTATGCGCGGCTGGGATTGCGACGCTCGCGCAGACCGCCGCGGACGTTAGAAGCCATCGCGCGATGGCGCCGCATTTCAGATGCGATTTCATGCCATTTTCCTCCTCAGGTTAAAAATTGATGCTTTGCCTGCCGCCCGACCGCCGGGACTTATCGACGGTCGGCCACGACCCGATATGTTTCGATCAATAGGGCTGCATTCTCTGGTCGCGCTTCGATCCGGCCGGCCTCGATATCGTAGGCGACCTCCATAACGCGCTGATTCACCGGCGCTTTCTGGCCATGGGCACGAAGGATATCGACGACCCATCCGTTAACCTCCTGCACCTCGGCGCGGCGCCCCTTGCGCCAGTCCTGCAGTGATGTCGTCAGCGTGTCAGCCTGCGAGAAGGTCTTCAGTACCTCTTCGAAAATCTGATCGACATAACGCTCCGGATGGTTCGTCGTGACCGGCGGCATGCCGATGATCGGGACGATCTTGGCGCCGTCCGCTAATGCTGCCTGCATTGCCTCGTATCCCGCCGCCCGCATGACCTCGAGCATGCCGGGTGCGCGCGCAGCATCCGCCAGCGGCAGGTTGATGATCGCCGATGGAATAAGCTCGGCGGCATTGACAACGAGCTTCATCCACTTTGCGGAACGAATGTCTTCCATCACCTCGACCGTGCCAGAATTCCGCAGCAAATCGGCGACGTCTTCCACCCGCTCCTGCGTCTTGGGGTCGAGCGCGCCGAGTGCGAACCACGACGTGTCATGATCGTTCTGCCGGTTCGTGACGCCGGGAACGAACATGTTGGACGCGATCTCGATCACAGCACCGATCGTCCGCTCGCGACCAACCACGGCCGCGATGTCTTCATGCGTCATGCCATTCTGAAGCCCGACGATCACTCCGTCCGGAGCAAGGCAGGGCTCGATAAGCTGGCATGCCCACTTGGTGTCGTAGGCCTTGACCACGAGAAAAACGACGTCGAAAGGCTCCTTGATTTCCGCCACCTGGCAGAGATGCAGAGCCGGGACCTTCGCATTGATGGTGCGGCTCGGCAGGTTCACGGTGATCCCGTGCTCGCGGATGGCCATGACATGGTCAGGCCACTGCTCGATGAAGGTGACGTCGAGCCCGGCCAATACGAAGTCGGCCCCGATGGACGCGCCTTGTGCCCCTGTTCCCAGAAATGCGATCCGCGGGCCGCGCGCCTTATCCCAACCCATATGACTCTCCTTCTCCGATGGCGTGCGGCTCGTGCACGCAATGTTTCAGTCAATCCTGTCCGGTCTGGCGGACCCTTGAACCTCAGTTCGCAAGCGCCTTGTCACGTCGCAAAGAGGGAACTGTTCGTCACCTGCGCCCTCAGACTTCCTTGCTCGATCGAGCGGGCGATCTCGACGATCCGGCGGTTGACCGGAGCGCCCTGCCCCGCTCTTTCCAGCGTCTCCACCACATGTCCGTTGATATCCAGGACCTCTCCGCGCCGACCCTTGTGCCAGTCCTGGAGGACTGTCGTCAGCGTATCCGGCATCATGAAGGTCTTAAGCACCTCGTCGAAGATCTCGTCGACATAGCGGTCGGGATCATTGGTTGTCGTCGGAGGCATGCCAAGGATCGGAACAATGCTTGCGCCGTCAGCCTGCGCCGCGCGCATCGCCTCGTAACCGGCTGCTCGCATCACCTTTGCCATCCCTGGTACCCTGACCGCCTCCGCAAACGGCAAATTGAGGATCGCGGACGGAACCAGTTGCGCGGCATTAACGATCAGCTTCATCCACTTGGCAGAGCCGATATCGTCCGTAACCTCGACGCGGCCGCTCAGCCGCAGCAATTCGGCAACTCTTTCCACACGCTCGCGATTTGCCGGATCGAGCGCGCCGAGCGCAAACCAGGACGTATCACGATCGTTCTGCCGGTTTGTCACGCCGGGGGTGAACATGTTGGAGGCCATGTCGAATACGGCCCCAACCGTTCGCTCAGCGCCAACGACGGACGCGATCGCACGCTGCGTCATTCCGTTCTGGACACCGACGACGAGGCCGTCGGACGCAAGAACCGGCTCGACAAGCTGACATGTCCAGCGGGTGTCATAAGCCTTGACCACGAGGAATATGACGTCGAAGCGCTCCCGCAATTCGGCCACCTGGCAGAGATGTTTTGCGCGAACGTTTGCATTGATGGATCGCATAGGCATGTTGACGCTGATACCGTGTTCGTTCATTGCGTCGACGTGCTCCGGCCATTGTTCGATGAACGTCACGTCGAGGCCCGCAAGCGCAAAGTCGGCGCCAATCGAAGCGCCCTGCGCGCCGGTGCCGACGAATGCAATCTTCAAATTGCGCTCAGATTCCCAAGACATCGTGCGTTCTCTCCATGTCCAGCACCGCACTGCGCCGTTCCATCCGAAGGCATGGTTAGAGAGCACAGCCGATTGAGTCAAGTGCAAACGTTTGCTCAAATATTTTCCAAATGGTCTTGCGAAAATATACCTTTTGTCGATTTTTATAAAATATTCAATTGCTTATGAAAATTTTCGATTAGAGCAATCGTTTGTTTAAAACTAAAAAGCTTTTTCAACGGTCCCACGATTTGGAAAAAGTGGGCCGGCAAAAAGACGCGCTCAGAGCCTGCCGACTGCACCCGTCGCTTACCGAAAGAGGAAAATTAAGAACAGGATCCAAAATCAACGATTGCATAGACAGAAATAGCTCATTCGCCAGGGGTGGTCGCAAATCGGCCGCCGGCACTCTATGACCCACCTTGTGTGCAAAGGTTTGATCGCATATTTTTCCAGTTAATCGAATCCGAATGTTGAAGTAGTCGACACCGAATGAGCGATACCCCGCAAGGTCACCAGAGCAAGCGCCCGCGCGTCACCATCGTCGACGTCGCCAACGGCGCCGGCGTACACGTCTCGACGGCGTCGCGTGCGCTGAACCCCGGGACGAGCCATCGGATATCGAGCAAGGTCGTCCGAAAGATCGAAAAGGTTGCCGAGCAACTCGGCTACAAGCGCAACAGTCTCGCCTCCAGCCTTCGGACGCAGAAGACGGGAACGATCGGCCTCATCGTCCCCAATCTCAGCGACCCCCTGTTTTCTCCCATCATCGCTTCCGTAGAAGAACGCGTCGCGGAAGATGGCTATGTCACTTTCGTCGCGAATTCGGACTACAGTCCCGTCAAACTCAGATCGATCGTCGAACGCATGAGCAGCCAGTTCGTCGCCGGGCTGGTCGTCGCAAGCTTCGAGTTGAACGACCCCTCGGTCGAGCTTTGCCTGGAACTGGGCATACCGACCGTCGCCGTTCTTCGGGATCCTCGGCACTCCCGGATGTCTTCGGTCGCGATGGACGATGCGGCAGGCGTTCAGGCGTTGGTCGAGCATGTTCTTGACCTGGGTCATAAGGACATCACCTATGTAACACCGCCGCTCGCGGCCTCCACCGCTCAAAACAGGCTGGCGGGGTTCAATGCAGCGACCCGCCTTGCAAAGGCGGCCGGTTGCCGTTTCGATGTCATTGAAGCGCTAGCCTATGATGTCGCGGAAGGTGAGCGGATCATGGGACATATGCTTGCATCCGGACTGACCAGCACCGCGGTCCTCGCCTTCAACGACCTGCTCGCCGTCGGTTGCCTCGTCGCCCTGAAGTCGGCTGGCGTCGCTTGTCCCGAACAGATTTCTCTTGCCGGCGTCAACGATCTACCGTTCATGAATCTGTTGTCGCCGCCATTGACCACTTTGCACACCGCCGGCCGCGATCTCGGATTCGAGAGCGCTGACCTGCTGATGAGCCTGATCAAAAATCACTCGCAACCGGTAAAGCGCATCCTCCTCACCCCTCATCTGGTGCTAAGAGGCAGTACCGGACCTGCACGCAAGCCCGGATCGAGTTCCGACCCTTCGGCGATTGTTATCCAATCGGATCCCATAAGTGTTTGAACCTGATGTCATCGCGGCGAAATCATCGTCAATAGGCGGATGTCCGGGTCCACTTTGAAAAACTCGTTCTTTCGTACAATCAATTCCTTGAGATACGGCGTTTCCATATGCTCATCCAATGCTGCACGATCGATCCAATTTTCATAGAAGGCAAAGTTCGCAGGGTCTTCCTGGCTCTGATGCAAATGATAATCGACGCAGCCCGCCTCCGCGCGCGTGCGCTCGATCAGCGACATCAGAAATTCCTTGGTGTCCTGGATCTTATCCGGGTGCGCCACCAGATGCGCGATGACCGTTAGCTGGTCCGACATTCGTTCTTCTCCCCTGAACTACCAATTCGCGTCTCAATCACCGCGTGGTTAAGTGAATCGACAGCCGCCGTTGACGTCCAGCGTCGCGCCTACGAAATAGTTGGCGTCGTCGGTAGACAGAAAATGAATTGCAGATGCTATCTCCGCCGTTTCCGCAGGACGACCCATCGGGATCTTGCCCCATTCGATCTCACGCATCTCATCGGCTGAAATCCCGCGCTTTTCGGCCTCAACCGCAAGCGCGTTGAAATGCATCGGCGTGTTGATATTGCCTGGAGCAACGCAGTTTACCCGGATATCCGGCGCAAGTTCCGCGGCGACACTCTGCGTCAGCGAAATCAATGCGGCTTTCGATGTGCAATAGGGGCTGAAATAGGCATGTCCTTCACGGCCCCAGAAACTGGCAACATTCACGATGGAAGCCTTGCCCGCCTTCCGCAGCAACGGCACACACGCGCTGATGAACTTGACGTTCGCGCGCAGATTTACGTTGTGCACTCGGTCCCAGAGGGCCATGTCCAAGTTCTCGATGCTGACGGCCGGATGGTTGATCGCTGCCACGAGCCCTAGAAAGCGCAACGGAATGCCGGTCTCAAGGGCCGTCTTCGCAATCTGGTCGACCTCTTGATCATTCGCGAGATCCATCTGAATACCGAGGCAGGCATGGCCGAACTCAGCTGAAAGGTCTTTCGCCAGACCGGCAATCTCAGCGGTCCGGTCGCAAAGAATCATCGACCACCCGCTCTCGGCGAAGCGTTTCGCTGTCGCCCGGCCAACTTCCCCCGCGGCACCTGTCAAAATGCAAAGTTTCATATCCGTCATATTGCGCCGCTCCTCCCAAGCCTTCGGGAGATGCTACAAACAATTTCGTGGTTGAGAACCGTGTAATTATCCATTTTGGACTTGGCTGTCCCTGAGGGGCTCTGTCTCTACCTGGCAGGGCCAACGCCAGGCGGAGGGACGGGTCAACAGGACGGAATCCAACAGGAGGGCACCCAGCCAGGTTACCCTCCTCAATTTCCCGGAGAGTGAACTCAGGCAGGACGCTCTTCGCCGGCGTTCGGACGCCAGGTGATGAGCTTCCTTTCGATGACATCGAGGATCAGGTCGATGATCAGAACGAAGACGGCGAGGATGATGATGCCTGCAAAAACACCGACGGCATCGAAGTTGCCTTCCGAGCGGGCGATGAGGTAGCCGAGACCCGCCGATGCGCCGAGATATTCGCCGATGATCGCGCCGACAACGGCAAAGCCGACGGAGGTGCGCAGCGACGACAGGATCCAGGTTGCCGCGGCCGGGAAATAGACGTGGCGAAGCAGGTCGGAACGCTTGGCGCCGAGGATGCGGGTATTGGATAGGATGACCGGGTTGACTTCGCGGACGCCCTGCATCGCGTTGAAGAAGGTGACGAAGAAGACCAGCGTGACCGCCAGTGCGACCTTCGACCAGAGGCCGAGCCCCAGCCAGAGCACGAAGATGGGAGCGAGCACGACGCGCGGGATTGCGTTCACGGCCTTGATGAAAGGATCAAGAACTCTGGCGACGAACGGGCTGAGGCCAAGCCAGACGCCCGCCGCCACGCCGAGACCAGTCCCGATCAGGTAGCCAAGAACGGTCTCGCCGAGCGTGATGCCGACATGTTTGTAGAAACCGTGATCACTGATCCAGGTCGTCACTTGTTTGACGATATCCAATGGCGCCGGAAAGAAGAAGCGGTCGATCACCCCGGACGAAACCCCGAATTGCCAGCCGCCGAGGATGATCGCCAGAAGCGCCACCTGGATGAGACGAACGTTAATGGCCTGCATAGCTTTTCTCCACTTCGCCGCGCAGCGACGCCCAGATGTCGCGATAAAGGGTCATGAATTTCGGGTCGAGCTTGATTTCGGCGACATCGCGCGGCCGTTCGAGATCAACGCCGAAGGTTTCGATTACCCGGCTCCTAGGGCCGGCGGCCAGAACGACGACACGATCGCCGAGTGCAATCGCCTCCTCGAGATCATGCGTGATCATGACCACGGCGCGGCGGTCTTCCTGCCACAGCTTGAGAAGCTCATTCTGCATGAGATGGCGGGTATGGATGTCCAGCGCCGAAAACGGCTCGTCCATGAGGATGACCTTGGGCTCGGTGATCAAGGCCTGCGCCATCTGCACGCGTTTGCGCTGCCCGCCGGAAAGTTGGTGGGGAAACCGGGTTTCAAAGCCCTTGAGACCGACCTTTTCAAGCCATCCCATGACTTTTTCGCGCCGTTCGCCGGCGGACACGCCACGAAACCGCAGCCCAAGCTCGACGTTCTCATAAGCCGTCTTCCAGGGAAGGAGCGCGTCCTGTTGAAAGAGATAGCCGATATTGTTCTGCACGCCCTTCACTGCGGCGCCGTCGATCGAGACCCCGCCTACCGAAGGCTTCAAAAGGCCGGCGATGGCGTTGAGGATGGTGGACTTGCCACAGCCCGTCGGTCCGACGATGGAGAGAAATTCTCCGTCGCCGACGGTCAGGTTGACGTTTTCGACGGCCACGAACGATCCGAACGCCATGGTGACGCCGCTGATGGAAACCATGGGTGTCGGGTTTGATTGGGCCACGGCCTGAATTTTCCTTGCTGTCACTGACATTGGAGGCCTCTTAGTTGGCGGCGCGCAGGGCTGCGGCCTCTACGAACCTGTTCGTGTAGGTGGCATTGAGATCGATTGTTGCCTTGTGAACGCTCTCGTTGAAGCTCTTGAGAACGGCGAGCGGCGTCTCGGTATCTTGCGCGACGAACAGGCCGTCCTTCGAGAAGATCGCCTTGGCGTTCTCGACTGCCTTGATGTAGGTCGCCTTGTCGCCGGAGACGAAATCGTCAGGGAGCTGCTCGACGATTTCGGCTGCTGTGTGATTTTTCATCCAATGCAGCGCCTTCACCGTGGCGTTGGCGACCTTCTGGATCACCTCCGGATGGGCCTCGATATAGGCCTGGTTAGCATAGAGAACCGAGGTCGGATAGATACCGCCATAGACGGCCTTGGCGCCCTCATCGCTGCGAGCGTCGATCAGGATCTTGCCAATGCCGCGCTCGACGACGATCGTTGCAGCCGGATCGTAGTTGACAAGAAGGTCGACTTTGCCCTGCTGCAAGGCCGCAACTGCAGCCGCGCCGGAGCCGACGCCGATGATCGAGATATCGTTTTCGGTCAGGCCATGCTGCTGAAGATAATAGCGAATGAAGAAATCGGACGACGAACCCGGCGCCGTGATGCCGATGCTCTTTCCCTTGATCGTTGCCGGCTTGGCCGGATCGAAATCGGTGTCGTTCTTTCCAACGAGGACCAGCCCCGAATTGCGGGCGAGCTGTACGAAGCCGACGACATGCTTGCCCTGCGACTGCATCTGGATCGTGTGATCATAAAAGCCAACGGCAACGTCGGTCGAGCCCGCGACAAGAGCCTGCAGGACCTTGGAGCCTCCTTGAGCAAAATTCTCCGTAGTGACCTCCAGCCCCTCTTCCTTATAGAAGCCAAGGCTTTCGGCAACGGGGAACGGCAGGTTATTGAGATTATAAGAGCCGACGCTCATCCGAACCGGCTCGGCATGAGCGACGCCGGCAAGCACCATGATGGCGGCTGCCGCGAGCAGACAATTGCGCATGAAATTTCCTCCCTGACTATATCCGGTCCTCACCGGATCGATTGGTAATGATCTAGGCCGCGTGTTCGACAAACCCGGCGGGCTTGGCAAACGCATAGCCTTCGAAAAGACGACGCGCGGTTCGCACGAGACCGGCCACGGTCACGCCGCCGCGCGTCTCCAGCTCGACGTCGAGACGGCCGCCCGGATGTTCAATCCGCACAGTCGCCGGAAGAGATGAGCCGCCTACAAGATCGGCGGCAATCGTCCCCGGCGTGACAACCGCAGTTGCTATGCCGACCGCCCCCGTCGTCGCAAGGGCCGGATGGCAATCGTTCGGCATGAAATAACGAACCGCAAGTGTACCGCCCTTCTGCGGCGGCGCAATCAGGACCGGCTTCGGGATGACCTTGTCCGACACATCGCCCATGCCCATGATCTTGCCGGCCCGGATGCGGATCGCCGACATGCGTGCGATCAGCTCGCTATTCCTGGACAGCGTCGCGGCGTCTTCATATCCAGTGACTCCGAGATCGGCAGCGCGCATGAGCACCATGGGTATGGCGCAATCGATGATCGTCACCCTCATACCGTCAATGACATCCGATGCATTGCCGCTTGGAAGCAGTTTGCCGGTCTTGGCTCCCGCGGCATCGAGAAAGGTGAGCGCGATCGGTGCGGCAAGTCCCGGCACGCCGTCGATCGAGGCATCACCGAGATAGGTCACCTCCCCGTTGCGGGTCGGCACTTTCGCCTCGATCACCTTGCCGGTGTTGACATTGTGGATGCGTACGAGCGTTTCGGCTGCCCCGGCCTTCACCAGGCCGGCTTCGATGGAGAAAGGCCCGACGGCCGCCAGCATATTTCCGCAGTTCGGCGAGTAGTCGACGATCTGCCGGTCGGTCCGGACCTGAGCGAACAGATAGTCGACATCGGCGCCGGCAACGCTCGGCGGACCGATGATCGCCACCTTCGAGGTGACGGGATTTCCGCCCCCTATGCCATCGATTTGCAGCGGATGACCCGAACCCATGATAGACAGCAAGGCCGCATCGCGGCTGGCGGCGTCCGACGGCAGGTCCGCGCTCAAAAAGAACGGCCCCCGAGAGGTTCCGCCGCGCATCAAGACGCAAGGAATCCGCACCAAATCGTTCATAACAGACCTTCTGAGTTTCATAAAGTGGATCAATCCACCGGCTTGTTGCAATATGTGCAAGAAGCGCTTATTTGTGAAATGCAATTTTCGGAGGGATTATTTCATTATGAGCATCAATTGCGAGATTTTGGACCTTCGTGCATTCCAAGCCGTGGTCGAACTCGAGAGCTTTCATCGCGCGGCGGAGGCCTTGCACATCTCGCAGCCGGCTTTGACGCGCCGCATCCAGAAACTGGAACAATCGATCGGCGCGCCATTGCTCGACAGAACCACCCGCCATGTGGCGCCGACGGCCACCGGTCAAGAGATGATCCCTCTCGTTCGGCGCATGCTGGAGGAGTTCGACGGCTCGCTCTTTGCCATCAAGGACAGTGGATCACAGCGTCGCGGACTGATAACCATGGCCTGCGTACCGACCGCCGCCTTCTACTTCCTCCCGACCGTTATTCGCACCTTTGGCCGCGACTATCCTCACATACGGTTGAGGATCCGGGATCTGACCGCCAATGAGGGGCTGCAAGCGGTGGCTCGAGGAGAAGTCGAGTTCGGTATCAACTTGATGGGCAATTCCGATCCGGATCTATCGTTCGAGCCGTTGATCGACGATCCATTTGTGTTGGCCATGCGCAAAGACCATCCGCTTGCCGCCTTTGACGAAATCCACTGGAACCAGCTCGAGGGCCACCCACTTGTTGTGGTCGATCGCTCCAGTGGCAACCGCACGCTTCTTGACGCGGCGCTCGCCCGGGCGAACCTCAGGCTCAACTGGTTCTACGAGGTCACCCATTTGAATACCTCGCTGGGACTGGTCGAGGCGGGGTTGGGAATTTCCGTGCTTCCAAGGCTGGCAACGCCGCAGGAGGAGCATCCGTTTCTCGTCACCCGCCCGATCGTCAATCCTGTCGTTACTCGGACGATCGGCATCGTCAGACGCAGGAGTGCCACCCTATCCCCCGCAGCCGACCGTTTCATCGATATGCTTTTGACGACCTGGAAACGGCCGGAACGAACAATTGCTGCGAACTAATCGCGTCGTTGCCGAATGTGAAACAGCATCCAAAATGCAGCCGCGTGGCGACACGGCTTAAGTCGGTGAATATATTCATTTGTTAGAAAAAGTACCGCTCGTTGCGGCGTCGCCCATGCCCCCCTTTGATGCTCCGATTTCCCCATGAATGTCAAATGATGGTGGCGTACCGACATTGACGAAAGCTCTCGAAAGAAGGGGTAACCCGCCTCACATGTCTGCGAACCACACAAAGGGACTCGGCGCGGTCGTCGACCCCGTCGAACCGCATCTCCATTAGGAGCGAAGGTTTTCGCGCATCCACTCTTCGGCGGTCGTGACTTTTATGCCGTTTCGCTCTAAAGTTGTCGTGCTTCGGCCATGCCACGCCCCTTCCTTGGGCAAAGACCGCTCGATATTTTTTGATTTGATTGTCGGGGTGCTCAATGATTTTGCCAGGATGGTCGAGCCCGGTATCATTAAGACGACGCTGGTTATCGCGGTGATCGCCAGTGCGGAAACGCTACTGTCGTCCGCGGCCGTCGATCGCATGTATGATGGCGTGTGGCACGCTATCATGAAAGCGGGCGTTCGACAGCGGAATGACTTGGTCTTGATTCGGCCCAATGCTGAAAGATCAAAGCCCTGGCCACATGCCTCCGTCAAGCCGCAGGTTTGCACCCGTTATATAGCTGGCTCGCGGACTTACGAGGAAAGCGATGGCATCAGCGATTTCCTCAAGCGTTCCAACCCTTCCCATAGGGACTTGGGCAAACATCGGCAGCACAATTTTTTCGATCTCGTTCCATGAAGCGTCTGAGGCAAGGCCTTGCCTGGCAGCGACCTTGCGGAAGCCTTCGTCCAACTTATCGCTATGGATGGTTCCAGGCGATACCGTGTTCGCTGTAATGCCATCCATGGCAACCTCCTTTGCCAACGAGGCCGTCATCGCGATCATCGCTGCCTTGGCGGCACCATAATCGGGCCTTTTCGCAGGAGCCATCATCGCCGCCATGCTGGAGATATTGACGATTCTTCCCCATTTGGCAGCCCGCATGCTTGGCAGCAGCCGAGCGGTCACCCTTACTGCCGCCAGCACGTTTCGGTCGTAACCGAATGCCCATGTCTCCGGGCGAGTGGTAGTCCAGTCTTCCACCTCGCCGGAACCGCCTGCGTTGTTGACCAAGATTTCGACTGGTTTCACGAAAGCCTGCGCATCATCGGTGAGCCCTTGTACGTCATCGTCATTCGTCAGGTCGCCAAAGACCGTATAGGCACGCCCACCCTGGGTGACGATGTCGTGGGCGACTTCTTCGGTACTGGTTTTGTTGCGGCCATGGACGATGACGATAGCACCCTCACGCGCCAAGCCTCTGGCTATTCCTTCGCCGATACCCTTGCTGCTTCCTGTGACAAGCGCAATTTTTCCATCAAGTTTCAAATCCACCTGGCAATTCCCATGTTAGTGCGATGCACCGATAAGGGGACAAGACGATGGACGAGGCAATTACGCACTTTAAAGTGCCTGTCGAACGAGAACCAAGGGAGGTTTGTCTCGGCCCCGATGGATCGGCCACACATGTCGCAAGGGTGCTTCGAACGATAACTGGTCGGTGGAAGCTACCTATCCTGTTCCGGCTCTTTGCCGAGCCGTCGATGCGGGCATCGCAATTCATGCGGGACATTCCCGACATCTCCCAGAAAATGCTGACACAACATCTTCGGGAGTTGGAGAATGACGGACTTGTCACGAGGCGTGACTTCGGCGAGCAGCCGCCTCGTGTCGAGTACGGTCTTTCAAGTGCTGGCCGTGGTCTTATGCCGGTCTTGATGTCGGTGCGGGAGTTCTCTCGGGACTACCCGGAAACGTCCGGCTGACGATCATGAGCGCTCAATGAACGCAAATGACGCACAGGGGACGAGACCGTGCCTAACACGATGTCCGCTTTCAGGGAGGCGCGACGACGCCCTGTATGACCGACAAGACGGCGCTAAGCCGCCACGACAGCGTCTGGCCCTACGCGGGCGATTTTCCAGCGTGGGGGGCGCCTGGCAAGCAAATGCCGCCACACGTGTCAGCGGCCATGAAGCCCATAGACTGCTTCCGCTTCGTTACCAGAAACCAACGCTTGTTGCCGCCATATCCCGGGCGGATATCCGTGGTGGCGCCGGAAGGCTGCAGCGAAGGCATATGGCGAGCCATAACCAATTAGATCGGCGATCTCCGCCAGGCTCATTTCACTGCTGCGCAAGTAATCGCGAGCCAGGGTCATCCTCCAATCCGTCAGATATTGCATGGGGGCCTGGCCGAGCGCGTCACCGAACGCTCGTGCAAAGGCGGCGCGTGACAGTCCGCTGATCCTTGCAAGTTCGGGTACCGCCCATGCTCGTCTGGGGTCCTCGTGCATCCCTTGCAACGCTGCCTTTAGTCTGGGATCGGCCGAAGCGCGGTACCAGCGTGGGGTTGCGGCGCTCTGACGGAAAAAGGTTCGGATGGCGAGAACCAGAAGGATGTCCAAGAGCCGGTCCAGAACGGTGTTCTGCCCAGGCTCAGTGGAGGCTAGCTCACGGGAGAGCAGGCCGATCACGTCGCGCAGAGGGTCGCCGATTGCGGGCGACAATGGCATGACCTGCGGCAGCGCATTGAGCAGGCCGCTGCCGATATCTCCCGAAAAGCGATAGGCCCCGCACAGGAACACGGTCGCCTGCGGGTCATCCGACAGCCCGCCAGCTTGAAAACGTGTTCGGAACCCCTCTGGCTCCAGGCAATCGGTTCCGGGTTCATGCCCGATGAAGTGATCAGGCCCACCGCGGACAAGTATCACGTCCCCCGGCGAGAGCCGCATCGGACCGTATGAGGCATCGTCAAGCCACAGCCATCCTTGTCCTTGCGCGACGGCATGCACGGCAAGCTGAATGGCGCCGCCGAGGCGCAAGCCCCACGGAGGCTTAGCAACGGTTCGGGCGAAAACGGCACCGGAGGCGCGTGCTCTCGTCAGATGGTCAACGAGCAAATCCATGTCCAGAGGAATAAACCAGGCAATCGTCTTGGTCAATTATTTGAGCGTTTCAATTAAAAGAATGAGAGATTCGCAAATTGAATCGCTCTCCGGTCAACGTCATTATTCGTCTACAAACACAAACGGAGGCGAGAGATGGCAAACTCACGAAACACGGCACTTGTACTCGGCGGGACCGGACGAACAGGCGCGCGCGTGGCAAAAAAACTCGTGGAACATGGCTTCAATGCACGAACAGCCGCCCGCCATGGCGCCAGCGTAATGTTCGACTGGGACAACCCCGATACGTATTCTGCGGCGCTGGACGGCGTCGACAGAGTTTACCTCGTTTCGCCCACCATGCGGGTCAAGTTCGCCGACCAAGTGGCTGACTTCCTCGATCTTGCCGAACAATCCAGGGTTCGTCACATAACCTACCTCAGCACCTACGGCAGTGATCGAGCACCGGCTGAGGTCGACATACACGCCGTCGAGCTTGATCTTGCGCGCCGCAAGAGTTTCAGTCATTCAATTCTTCGCCCGGCTTGGGTGATGCAGAACTTCAGCGACGAGCATTTGCCTCTCATCGGCGGGCAGATCACGGTGCCTACCGGCAGCGGCAGCGAGGCCTTTGTCGATGCCGAGGACATAGCGTCGGTCGCGGTCGCGACGCTGCTCACCCCTGCCGCTCATGCGGGCGCGACATACGCGCCCACTGGTCCCCAGTCGCTCAGCGTGGCCGACGTCGCCGACATAATCGCCAATGTCGCCGGTTGCCCTGTGGCCCACAATGATATTGATCCGGAAGCCTGGATCGGCGCCGCGGTTGAAGCCGGGTTCGTGCCCGCCGATTATGCGGCCGCGCTCCGCTGGCTAACCACGGCGATCATTACCGGCGATGGTTCACGACCCAACGACGACGTCGAACGCGTCACAGGCAGACCGGCGACGACATTCGAACAGTTCGCGCGGCGAAACGCGACTGCGTGGATGTGAGGCGCGGCGCGGCGTCGGACCCTTCGGGTATCCGGCAGGATGACCGGCTTTGTCGACAGGCCGCAGGCGAACAATCCGAAAGATGCATGGAGAGAACAAAATGTCAGGTAAGAATTATTCATCCTACAAGGCTGCCCAACCCTATTTTGATCTTGTGCGAAGGGCACTGGGAGACCTCGTCGATGGTGAACACTTCTTCGATGTCGTTGCCGACGACATCGTTTACGAAGTCCGCTATGAATTGGGCTGGCCTCGCGTGATCTCCGGGCGCGCCCGCCTGATGCGACAGTTCGAAGGATATGTCGGTAGTATCCAGCTCCGATCCGCCGATAATTTGATCGTCAACAGAGCGGTTGGCGACGGGGTCGTCATCATTGAGTACGAGGTTCATGGAACGATCATCTCTACGGGTGCCGATTATGACAATCGGTTCTGCTCGATTATCGAATTGAAGAACCGGAAGATCGCGCATTGGAGAGACTACATGGACTCACACGCGGCTTGGAGCGCCTTGACAGCCGGCACCGCGTGACTGCGCTTTGATGCCGTCAAGGCGTAGCTTCATCGACGTCTGCTTTCAGGAAGACCCGGACTGCTGCACGTCGTAATAACCGTCATCGTCAGCCTGCCAGACATCGACAATGGCGTTGGCGGTCGGTTGGCCATCCGTCGATCTCACCACCCCGGAGACGTAAAGCAGCTCGCCCTCCATCGATGCCGAGATATCGGCGCCGACCTGCAATTCCGGGGCGTCCTGCACATAAAACGGACCGATCACTGTCGTTTCGGTCGCGCCTTCCCGCATGCGGTGGTTGATGGCATAGACCAGCATGGAAATCCTGAGCGTATCGGAGAGAAGAATGAATTCCTGGCGCTTGGACGTGCAGATCCGTCCGGTTCCGGTGAGGAAATCGATCGTCTTCCCAGCTCGACCTGCTTGCACCTTAGCCGCAAACTGCTTCCTGATGCGATTACGCGGATCTCACGACGCGGCTCGCATATTCGTTGTGGAGGCGCTGTTGGTTCAGGGCATCCTGTTTGGGCGCGATGCCAAAGGTTCTCGAATATTCTCGGCTGAACTGCGACGCGCTCTCGTACCCGACCTTGTAGGCGGCTTCAGCAACATTGGCAGCCTGCGTGACCATGAGGCGGCGCGCCTCTAGCAGGCGTAGTTGCTTCTGGAACTGGAGCGGAGTCATCGAGGTCAATGCCTTGAAGTGCCGGTGAAACGACGACGGGCTCATCCGCGCAACATCAGCCAACTGATCGACGCGCAAAGTTTCCGCGAAGTTGGTGTGCAACAGGGATACGGCCCTTACCACACGTTCGATGTTTGATTCCGGACAGGCAAGCTTGCAGATCTCGCCGCCATGTGGGCTGCTCAACAGCCAATAGCAAATCTCGCGCACGATCGAAGGCGCCAGGATCGGAATCGCCTTCGGAGTTGCCAACAGTCGAACCAAGCGGAGAATGCAATCGGCTAGTGGTTGATCCACTTTGGCGATAAAAGCGCAAGGACCGGTCGCGTCGGACTGCGCTGGCGGCGTATCCAACTGTTCGAGAACCTCCCGCACGGTTGCGACGTCGAAATCGACCATGACGCCGACATAGGGCGTTGCGGCACTGGCCTCGACGATCCTTCCGGTCGCCGGGACGCCGACGCTGACGACCAAGCACTCCATGCTGCGGTAGTTGAGATGTTCGTCGCCGAACTGCAGTTCCTTCGCCCCTTCCAGCACGACGCATAGCGATGGCCGATAGATGTTTCGCATGGGCATCATCGATTGAAACGAGCGGACGATATTGAAGCCTTCAATGGCCGTCGGGAACAGGCCTTGTCCGCCCCCCTGGTCTTCGATGTAGGCGATGACGGCAGACAGCAATGGAGAATTCAAGCAAGGCTCCGGTTGTTTCAGGGGCCACGGCAACACGTGGCTCTTCGCCGGCATCATCGCCTCTCTTGCAGGAATAGGCAAATTTCTTGAAGGTTCGGGCATTCTGGTCATTGGACACTCCATCTAGCTTAAGGGTGCAACCAAGCGAGGAGTGACCCCAAGATGACAGAAATCGTCGCCCGGTCAATAGACCCGTTAGAGACACGAGCGCCGCCCGCTGCGTCCAGCCGGGAGTACGCAAGAGGCCTGCGAATGGCCGCCATATGCATCGTGCTTCTCCTGATCAACGCGTTCTCGCAGATCGATCGGATCCTTCCCTTCATCCTTGCGGAGAAAATCAAAGCAGACCTGTCGCTGACCGACACTGAGATGGGCCTACTTACGGGCCTTGCCTTTGCGGTTTGCTACGCACTCCTCTCGTTGCCGCTCGCCCGCGCAGCAGATCGGGGATCACCCCGGTTCGTACTGGTGTCCTGCGTCCTGGTCTGGAGTGTCATGACGACACTCGGCGGTTTTGCCGCCAGTTTCATGTTCCTGGCCCTCACACGCTTCGGCGTTGCGTTCGGAGAGGCTGGCGCAGTGCCTGCGGGTCATGCTCTCATCGTCCGCAAAATTGGCCCGGAGCGACGCGGTCTTGCAATCGGCCTGTTCGCCATGGGCATCCCACTCGGAACGATGGTGGGTTTTGCGGCAGGCGGCGCGATTTCAGATGTATTTGGCTGGCGCGTCGTTCTGATCGGTGCTGGAGCCATCGGCATCTTGATCGGATTGTTGACCATTCTTGTTGCCGGTTCCACTCCCCCTCCTCCAACAACAGCCGCTCGCGACGAACCCTTTTTGCGAACCAGCCTTGACCTGTTATCGTCTCCGGCCTTCCGCTGGTTGTTCACGGGCGCCGTTTTCCTTGGATTCGCAGCAGCCCCATTCTATGCCTTCGCCATACCGTTTCTGATCCGTACCTACGGTTTTACCGCGACAGAGGTCGGCGTTTCGTTCGGCATGTTGCAAGGGTTGATGGGGATCATCGGTACATTGGGCGGTGGACGCTGGTTTGACTACGCTGTTCGCTCAGGCACCGGCAAAGTGCTCGGCCCGCCGGCAATTCTATTCCTGATCGCCAGCGTAACGACGATTGCGGCGCTGTTCGCACCGACCGGCTGGATGTCCATTACGCTCTTCGTGCCCGGAATGCTGTCATTTTCGTTCATGTTGCCGTGGGGCTTCGGAGCCGCGCATCTGATCGCCGGTCCTGGACGTCAGGCACAGGCGACCAGCCTCGTCATGATCGGAAGCGGCCTCCTCGGGCCAGCACTGGGCCCTCTGATTGTTGGCATTGTCAGCGATGCTGCCAGCGCAGCCGATATTTCAAATGGCCTCGGCCTTGGCTTGTTGATCGTGCCTTTGTCGACCGTGCTAGCGGGCATCACTCTCCTCATCGCAAACCAAAGGGTTGGCGCCTTCCTTCGCCAACCCTGACCGCAATCCGCCATTGCCGGCTCAAACATTCGAAACTTCTTAGGAGATATTCCAATGTCCAACACAGACAATTCCCGGCGCACGTTCCTCGCCCTTGCGGCGGCCGTGCCGTCCGCTATCGCCATGAGCGGTATTGCATCGGCTCAATCGTCCGATACCGGCGCTATCGCCCAACCAAGTGACAAGCGTGGCGCGATCGTCACCGGCTCTTCCCGCGGCATTGGTGCAGCCACCGCCCGGCGTCTGGCGCGGGACGGTTTCGCCGTGACTGTGAACTACCTTACCAATCGCGAGTTGGCCGAGCAGGTCGTTCGCGATATCGAGACCGCTGGCGGCCGTGCCATCGTTCGCCAGGCAGATGTGGCGGATCCAGCTGCGGTCAAGGCTCTTTTCGACGCCAATGACGAAGCCTTCGGTGGCGTCGATATCGTCGTCAACAACGCCGGCATCATGAACGTCGGTCCTTTCAGTCAGATGACCGACGAGGCCTTTGACCGGATGATGGCCACCAATATCAAAGGCAGCTTTAACGTGCTGCGCGAGGCGTCACGACGCGTCCGCGATGGTGGCCGGATCATCAGCCTGAGTTCAAGTATTATCAAAATGAGCCCTCCCGGCACGGCAGCCTACGCTGCAACCAAGGCGGCGCAGGAGATCTACTCAAACGTTCTTGCCAAGGAATTGGGCGGTCGCAACATTTCGGTCAATGCGATATCGCCAGGCGCCGTCGATACTCAACTCTTGCGTCAGCACGGGGAAGAGGCGCTTCGCGGCATACCGGAAGCAACCCCGCTTCGTCGGCTGGGCCAGCCCGAAGATATCGCAAACGTCATAGGCCTTCTCTGCTCGCAGGACGGGGCGTGGATCGATGGTCAAAACGTCTTCGCGAATGGCGGTATCGCCTGATGGATGCCCGCTATGGCGTGCATGCGCCGCAGCGGGTTCGCAACCATACTCTTACAGGACACCCCGTCATGAAATACAACACACTAGGAAATACCGGCCTTTTCGTCTCGAAGCTCTTCGGCACGATGACCTTCGTCGCCGTAAAGCCGCCGCTCCGCAAACGTCTCGACGCCATCGAATAAGCTCGGACCGGAACCGCCCCGTTCCGGATCCGCGAAAGGTCGCTTCCCCCCGTGGCGACCTTCTGTCCGCCGAAGACGTGCCCCGCACAACGCGTCTTCGGCGGGCGATCTTGCCCTAACAGAAACAGAAGGATTTGATGATGTCACAACCGTGGACACTTGACGATATGCCGTCTCAGAAGGGCCGGACGATCCTGATTACCGGCACCGGTGGATTGGGCTTCGAAGACGCGCTAGCCCTGGTCCGAGCCGGTGGCGACGTGATCATCGCAGGACGCAATCCGACGAAGGGCGCTGAAGCTGTCCGGCGCATCAAGGAAAGATCGCCCCAGGCATCGGTCGCACTGGAGATTGTCGACCTCGGCGACCTCGCCTCGATCGAAGCGCTTGCGAAAAGACTGAAAGAAACGCGCAATCATATCGACGTTCTCATCAACAACGCCGGCGTGATGACGCCACCAACGCGCCAGACGACCAAGGACGGTTTCGAACTGCAGTTCGGCACCAACTATCTCGGCCACTTTGCCCTGACGGGTCACCTCCTGCCGCTGCTAATGCGGGCACAAGACCCGCGCGTTGTGACGCTTTCCAGCATTGCTGTTCGAAGCGCAAACGTCGCCATCAACTTCGACGATCTGCAAGCGGAACGGGGCTACAAGCCCATGCCTGTCTACAGTCAGTCGAAGCTGGCATGTCTGATGTTTGCTTTCGAGCTGCAACGGCGGAGCGAAGAAGCGGGCTGGGGTCTTACCAGTATCGCGGCGCACCCGGGGATATCGCGTACGGATCTGCTTCACAACGGCCCCGGTCGCCGCAGCGCTCAGGGCCTTCTCAGGTCTTTCCTGTGGTTTCTGTTCCAGCCCGTTGCACAAGGCGCGCTGCCGACCTTGTTTGCGGCTACGTCTCCAAAAGCCCGAGGTGGTGGCTATTATGGCCCCGATAAACTCGGCGAGACCCGTGGACACCCGAGCGAAGCGCAGATCCCGCGACAGGCGATGGAAAAGCATGTGGCACATAAGCTTTGGGAGATTTCGGAAAGGCTTACGGGGATATCGTTCGATGCACAGGTTCCTCCTCGCGAGCTCTCCGGTGTGGACGCGACAACGATCAGACGGGAGGGGTGAGATATGGACCCCCTTGGAAACCTTGTCGACTGGATTGCGGTCTACGGCATATTCGGCCTGTTTGCGATCGGGCTGGCGGAACGTTTCCTGCCTGCCCTACCCTCCTATGGTGTTCTCGTTGCCATAGGCATTGCGGCCGAAGACGCCGTCTGGTCTCTCCACACCGCTGTCATCGCGACGACGGTCGGGAGTTCTATGGGCGCCTTCGGTCTCTATCTTCTCGTACGTGCCATTGGAAGAAAAAGATCCGTAACGCTTCTCTACTCGGTCGGCAGATGGGTGGGTCTATCGCAGCCGCGTATCGACTGGACATTGTCCTCGCTGCGTGCCCGGGAAGGAGCGCTCACGATCCTGTCGCAACTCATTCCCACCGTGCGCTTGATCTCGCCCATAACGGCTGGGCTTTTAGGCACGAATACGCTGCGGTTTGTATCTGGCGTAGCAGTCGGCATCGTTCTGTGGAACGGCTTGTTCATCGCCGCCGGCTACCTGGCTGTGCTGGCCATTCCCGGCATCAATTCGTCCACGCTCGCCCTGAAAATACTGGTCCTGCTTGTTATCGCGGAAGTACTCACAGCCTTGGTGTGGCGGCTTCAGCGACGATATTCGGTGCGCCTGAACCCCGGAGCCAGCAAGCGATGACGAACAGGACTGCCGATGCGCTTTTGTTTTTTCGGGCGTGGCTTTCCGCGCCCCTCCGGGTCGCCTCCGTTACACCGTCGGGGCGTGCGCTGTCTTCTCTCATGACAGCCGAAATATCTGCGGAGACGGGCACAGTCATTGAACTAGGCCCGGGGACAGGCGTTTTTACGGAAGCATTGCTGCATCGAGGTGTCGCTGAAGAAAACCTCGTGCTGATCGAATATGGCGCGGACTTCGCGACGCAGCTTAGCCTTCGTTTTCCGACTGCAAGAATCATCGAGATGGATGCTGCCAAATTGAGAAAGTTGCCGCTGCAAGCGTCGGCACCTGCAGGCGCTGTCGTGAGTGGCCTTCCTCTTCTGTCAATGCCGTTGCGCAAGGTGCATGCTATCCTGGGGGGCGCATTTTCGCATCTTCGCCATGGTGGAGCATTCTACCAATTCACTTACGGTCCGCGATGCCCGATTGCCAGACCCTTGCTCGACCGTCTGGACTTGAAGGCGACGTATATCGGCTGGACCCTTGCCAATATTCCACCGGCAGCCGTCTATCGCATCAGTCGACGAGGAACGCGCAGAGCTTTCGATCGAACGCATCATGATCTGTTGTTTGATAGTCGGAGGAATTCATCATAGTCGGCATCAGCTAAGCTGCGCGGCCATTTCTGTTCTGGATGAGGCCGTGTCGGGGCGACTGCAAACGTGGTCAATACGCCCTACAACGCCACCGGCAGACGGATCCGGCATCTGCCAATTCACGTCGAAGAAGCTGCTGTAGCAACCATGCCGGAACGACAAGGCATGCGGACCTAGAAAGGGCGATCAATGCCATTCTTGTGTAAAATCACGCAACCGGCCAGCAACACGATCCTACAGCTTTTTGAAATGCGGGAGTACCTCTGCCCTCAGAGCCATGATGTTGATTGGCTGCAGCACTGCCTCCTCCAGTGACGACATCCGTACCGGATCGGCAACGGCGTAGGCCGGATCGGCGATCATGTCGACGAAGGATGCCCGTTTCGGATAGCGCACCAGCGCCACCGCGTCCCAGGATTGACCGGGTTCGGCGCAGAGTGCAGTTGCGCCGTCGCCGGCGAAAATGATTTCCGCGCCATACCGGGCGACGATCGGACCGGCCATGGCGAGATAGTCGAGATAACGCTGGCGTCCCCCATCTGCCTTGAACCGAAGGAGATTGAGCATCACGATGGGCTGGTCATCATCTTCGACAAGAAAGCGGTCGATATCAGCGGCGGTGACTTTAATCATCGAATTTCTCCAGCGATGGGGGCATCGGCCTCGTTAAGTCTTCCAGCAAATTATGCTATCGCATTTGCACGTTCCATAATTCAAACCCTAGGATACTTTATCTAAAGTCCAAGAATGGATCCCTTCCTTGATATTGTCCGATTGCTGCGGCCGCGCGCCGCCCTTCTGGGTCGCGGCATGGACGCCGCCGGCGACTGGGGTCTGAGCTTTCCACCGCTGGGAGACCTGTTGTTTTTCTGGATAGAAGACGGCACTTGCCAGTTGATACGACCTGGTTGCGATCCGATGTGGCTGGAAACGGGCGACTTCGTGCTGCTGCGGACGACGCTTTCTTTTACGCTGACCTCAAATGAGGAAGTAGAGCCGTTGGATAGCGTCGCGGCGGTGGCCGCCAAACAGGAGGGCAGGTTGAAGCTGGGCTCCGGTCAGGAAAGGCCGATTTCGCTTCACATGGGCAAATTTCTGTTCTCGACAGCCAACGAGGATCTCCTGACGGGGCTTCTCCCGCCCATCGTTCAGATCCCCTCTCGTTCACCCAAACTCCACCGGCTTCACAACCTGCTCACGATGATGGAATGCGAAGGCCGCGATCCTGGACCGGCCAGCGAGTTCATCATCGTCCGTCTCGTTGAGCTGGCGCTGGTCGAAATTCTCAGGATGCCTGCATCGGGTCTTTCGGAACAATCTGTCGAGCCCGCCAACGGTGGCCTGCTTGCAGGCCTTCGAGACCCTGTCGCGGCCAAAGCAATTCGTGCCATGCACGAGAATGTCGGGCAAGAATGGACGGTCGAGTCTCTGGCGAGGCTTTGCGGTGTCTCGCGATCCGCCTTCGCCACACGCTTTCGTGACATCGTCGGGATCGCTCCGATCTCGTACTTGTTGCGGTGGCGCATGGCGCTTGCCAAGGAGGCGCTCAAGTCTGGAACGGCAGGGGTGGAGGAGATCGCCTTTTCAATTGGCTACAAGTCGGCGAGTGCGTTCAGCACTTCCTTCACACGCGCTGTCGGCCGCTCGCCGAGCCGGTTCACGGAAAGCTCGTCCCGCTCCACATAAGGGAGGAGCCTTGAAGCCCGCTACCGCCGTGATCGGCCTCCCAAAGGATCAGGCCTTGCCCTGCATGCCGTGATCGATGTTGCCGGTGATATTGTCCCAGCCGGAAAGCGCGATTTCAGCCACAGCATGCAATTCGTCGCGATCCGCTCCATCGCGGGCGCGGATCGCCATCCCGCTTTGGACAGTCTGCACGAACCTCGCCAGTTTGGTCGTGTCTGCCGTGGCCTTAAGGTCACCGTCGCTCTTCGCTCTGTCGAAGCGCGCCTTGAGGAGATCAAAACCGCCAGCACGGGTGGCTCGCATGAGTTCCCCCAGTTCGGCATGTCCTTCGCTGCCCACGATGGCGAGCGTCGCCATGCACCCGTGCGGCAGATCGCAATCTCCACCCGTCATAGCGATGGCGGAATCTTGAAGAAATGCTAGCGCTGCGTCTCTCGCGGTCGAAGCAGCCCTGAAGCGGGTCCAGACCAACCCCTCGTAGGTCGTATAGTAATATCGGAGGGCCTCCGCATAGAGTGCGTCCTTTGAGCCGAAGGCTGCATAGAGGCTCTTTGTGCCGATCCCCATCGCTTCCGTCAGATCGGCGATCGAGGCAGCCTCATAACCCTTGATCCAGAACAGTCTTGTCGCGGCGGCAAGCGCAGCCTGGCGGTCGAATTCCCGCGGCCGGCCGCGTGAGCGGTGGGTCGGCTCTGCATGCTCTGGAGAGGTCAAAACGTCATTTTGCATCGACCACTGCATAAATCAGTTGACGGCAATTTGCAATGGCCTTACCCATTTATGCATCGATCACTGCATAAAGGTAACAATGATGGAATTGCTTGGAAAACGTGCCTTGGTAAACGGCGGCTCCCGGGGAATAGGGGCCGCGATTGCCATTGCGCTGGCCGAGAATGGCGCCGATGTCGCATTCACCTATCAGCGTTCCGCAGACAGGGCCGCATCGGTAGTTCAGACTATCGAGGAAAAAGGCCGGCGCGGGCTTGCCATTCAGGCCGACAGCGCCGACCCCGAAGCCATCCGTCACGCCGTCAGCCAGACGGTCGACACACTTGGAGGGCTTGATATTCTAATCAACAGCGCAGGCATCGGAACCGCCGGCATGACCGCGGATCTGGCGCTCGCCGACCTGCAGGCGATGCTTGATGTGAACGTTCGCGCACCCGTCCTGTTCGCGCAGGCGGCGATCCCGTATCTCTCATCGGGGGGCCGGATCATCTCCATCGGCTCCTCGCTGGCGGAGCGTGTGCCTTTCACGGGTGTGACGGCTTATGCCATGTCGAAGTCGGCGCTTCTGTCGTTCACGCGGGGCCTTTCGCGCGAACTCGGCCCTCAGGGCATCACGGTCAATCTTGTTCTCCCCGGTTCAACGGACACGGACATGAACCCGGCCAATGGCGAGAATGCTGATTATCAGCGCAGCCTCACATCGCTTGGTCGGTTTGGCGAGCCCCGTGAAGTCGCCGGCGCGGTCGCGTTTCTGGCGGGTCCGGCTGCAAGTCTGATTACCGGTGCGGTTCTCAGTGTAGACGCCGGCTTCAACGCCTGATTTTCTCTTCGCGTTGTCAGGACGTCGTGCTTTACGGCGTCCGGCAGGCGATTTTCAATGGCGGCCGTAAGATGCGTTGAGAGCGGTTGAATCTGTCAACGAGGCTGTGCAAATGAGCGGAATGCACGTCAACGCAAATTGACAAAGCCTTAGGGCGACTAAACACCCCCCTCCCCGACGGCTTTCCTTCGTCAGATCACAAAATCAAATCGTCCGAACTTTCCATCACCGGTTTGCCTGATGTCGAGGAGGAGTGCCTTGTCAAACAGCCTGTCTCCGGCATTTCTGGGCTCTCCGGGAATATAGAGTTGGGTGGTGAGGACGCGCCCACCAGGGCGCTGCACCTTGAAATGAAAATGACGCGTTCGGCCGGTGTAAAGCGCGGGCATGATGGTATTGAACCACCAGCGTCCTTGCGCGTCGGCGAACTGGTGTCCGCGCAGGCGGAAGCCGGCGCTATCGTAGTCACCATTTTCGTCCGCATGCCAAATCTCGACGAGGCTTCCGGGCAGAGGCCGGCAGCGACTGTCGAAGACGAACCCTGCGACGGTGATCCGCTCGCCACCGGGCGCGTGGGGATAGAGATCGCGTTCGAGCGGGGAGTTAGGCCTGAAGAAGGGGCCGGCTTCCCGTTCGAGCGTCGGGTCGCCCCCATCATCACATGACGGGGTCAGAGGCAGCTCGGGAGCGGCTTGCGCAAACGCCCTCACCCGTACGGCATCAATGAGAGGCAGTGTTAGAAATGCCGTCAGAAGAGAGCGTCTGGTGGAGGGCAAGGTCATATCTCCCTGTGTCCGTGGAGTTGAAGGTGGGCGGCTGTATGTTTTACCGCAGGCGTTGCGCAGCATTCGCCTGCGCCTCCCGGATCAGGCCGGAATACATATTCTCTTTACCGGGATACCACGGCATCGTGCCGATGGAGCCGAAGCCGGGAATGGTCTCCATATGTGCGACCATGCGGGCCCGCATGCGTTCGTCTGGAAGCGGGCCTGTCATCGCCTGGACATTGTCACTCATGTGGTCGGGGTTGGAAGTGCCGCAGAGCACGCTCGTGACGGCCGGATGCGCCATGACCCATTTCAGGAAGAACTGCGCCCAGCTGTTGGCCCCGAACTCCTGTGCGAAGTCGGGAAGCGGATGTCCCTCGACCACCTTCATCAGCCGTGCTTTTTCAAGCGGTAAATTGATCAGGACGCCGACGCCCTTGCCGGCGGCGGCTGGGAGAAGGCGGCGCTCGGCGTCGCGGTTGAAGATCGAGTAGTTCGTCTGGATGAAGTCGACATCGTCGCGTTGGACGATCGCCAGCAACTGGTCCTGTGCCGCCGACTCGTGATGGGTCACGCCGACGTGGCGTATGAGACCTTCCTTCTTCCATGCCTTCATCAGCGGAATGACGACCGGCGCATTGGTGATGCTGTGGCATTGCAGGAGATTGATCGTGTCACGCCATGTCCGCATGCGCGATTGCCGAAAGCTTTCAACGGCGTGGCTTTCGTCGCCGAGGTATTCTCCTGTCGACCAGACCTTGTTGGCGAGGAACATCTCGTCGGAGCCTTCGAACTCGCCCATGAACTGGCCGACGCTTACCTCGGCCGAGCCGTAGAGAGGCGATGTATCGACCACGCGACCGCCTGCAGCGACGTACCGCTCGAAGACCTGCCGGAGTGCGTCGCGGCGATCGCCGGGCTTCAGATCGAAGGTCAGGAAGGTGCCGAGACCCAAGGCTGTGACGCGTTCGTCGGTGCGCGGCAAGCTGCGGGTCAGCACCTCCGGATTTGATCCAGAAACTGAGAACGTCGCATTCGTTCCCTGGGTCTGCGCCGCAGCGTGAGTGGCGAGAGCCAACCCTGTTGCCGCCGCACCCATCGCGCCGAGGAAGCCGCGCCTGTTGATATTCGACTGGTCCATACGTGTCTCCTGTTTCTGTGCGTCAGAACTGCCAGTTGGCGGGTACCCACGCGTAGCCACCATCGGTCTTCAGCATCCGGCCAAGACCAGGGAATGGATAATGGAATCCAAGCACGGGCATGCGCTCGGCGGCAGCCCTGTCGAAGATGCGACGGCGGGAGGAAAGAGCCGTTTCCTTGTCGCGGTCGGGTCCGGGCAGCCAAGGATTGTCGACGTTGACAACAGGGTGGTAGGCAAGGTCTGCCGTGAGCAGCAACTGGTCGCTCCCGGAATGGACGAGGAAGGTCGCCATGCCCGGCGTGTGGCCGGATGCGACGATCGTAGTCAGACCCGGCACGATCTGGCCGCCGGCTTCATAAAGCTCGATGTCGTTCATGACCGGCGCGAGGCTGTTCTTGATGTTTGCCGCAAAGCGCAGACGGAATTCCTCCGGCACAGGCATGTGGGAGAGATCCGGATCGGTGCGGACGAAGAAGTCCCAGTCGGCCTTCGGGACGAAGACAGTGGCGCGGGGAAAGGCCTTGCCGCCGTCTGCGGTTCTCAGATTGCCGACATGGTCGGGGTGGGTGTGGGAGATGACGATCGCGTTGATATCGGCAGGATCAAGACCGATTGCCGCGAGGTTATCGAAGATCCGGCCACCGTTCGGGCCCATTGTTTTGCCCGCGCCGGCCTCGATTAGAATCCGCCGACCGCCGGTTTCGATCAGCAGTGTGTTGAGGTTGAGCGTCATGTGGTCGGTCGGCAGAAATGCCTGCCGCAGGACCTCCTGAAGCTCGGCTTCCGGCGCGTTGCTTGCATAGACGCGGGGCGGGCCACCAATCACACCATCGCTTAAGACCGTCGCGCTGATTTCGCCGACGCGGAAGCGGTAATGACCCGCATTGCCCCTCGCCGAGGACGCGGCCTGGGCGTTGGCTCTGCCGGAGCCACCCAGGCTTGGGATGAGCATGCTCGATGCGCCTGCGACAGCGGACAGCATGATAGCACGTCTGTTGAGGGTGAAGGCATTCATCGGTCTTCCCTTCTACGTTGGACACTCTTCATTGGCTTGGCTGGCCGAACTGCCCGGTAAAGGAGGCAGATCGAGCACGGCGATAAGCTCTGAGCTCACCATGACATGGGCCGATTGATCTGATAACCTGCGCTAAGTTTATCACCTTGGTTAGAAATACTTCTCAATGGACCCTATTCGCCTGGACAGCTTCGATGTCTTCGTGGCCATCGTGCGCTGTGGCGGTTTCCGCGCAGCAGCACTCGAGCGAGGGGTCTCGTCATCGGCGTTGAGCCAGACGATGAACGCCCTGGAAGAAGCTTTAGGTATCCGGCTCCTCAACCGAACGACGAGGAGCGTTTTTCCGACGGAAGCGGGACAGCGCCTTCTTGAGCGTCTGGCACCTGCGTTGAGCGACATCAGGCTCGCCATCGCAGAGGTTGACGAATTGCGGGATAGCCCATCTGGAACTCTCAGGATCAACGCGCCGGCACCGGCCGTCGATCATTTTCTCTGCCCGCTGGTATTCGACTTCATGGAGACCTACCGCGAGGTGAAGATCGAAATCATCAGCGATGCGGCAGTCATCGATATCGTGGAACAGGGTTTCGATGCCGGTGTCAGGTTCGGCAAGCAGCTTGCCCAGGACATGATTGCGCTGCCGCTTGGACCCGCGCTTCGTTATGCAATCGTAGCTTCACCTGACTATATCAAGAGGTGCGGACAGCCGCAGACGCCGCACGAACTCGTTGGTCACGACTGTATAAGACGTCGATTCCCTGGTGGCACGCTCGTCACCTGGCGGTTTGACGAGGGAAGCGAAGAGATTGAAGTCACTCCAACGGGACGCTTGACGGTCAGTTCTGCACACAATGAACTGCAAGCTGCACTGGCGGGCAGAGGAATTGCCCATGTCTTCGATGACTACGCCAAACCGTATATCCAAAGCGGCCGGCTGGTGGAGCTTCTCTCCGACTGGAGCCCCACCTTGCCTCACTGGTTTTTATACTACCCCAGCCGCCGCCTTCCGAGTGCCGCCATGCGCGCGTTTCTCGACTACATGAGAAATTACGACTGGCAGGCCAGCGGCTGACTCGGTCCAGGCCTGGCGTCAGATCAAGAATTGATAGCTCACCGGCACGAAGCGGAACCCTGTGCCGAGCGGCTCGACATAGCCGGCCGACGGATGAGGCATGTGATAGCCGATAAACGGGATTTTCTCGGCAGCCAGCATACCGAATATCCTTCTGCGGCTGCTGGCAGCGGCGCCTTTGTCCATGTCGAAAGAAACTTCCCAATCCGGCTTCTGCAGAGAGGCAACGAAATGGTTTGCCGTATCTCCCGTCAGCAGCAGGTTACGGCCTGCCGAGTCCAACAGGAACGCCATGTGACCGGGTGTGTGTCCGGCGGCCGCCATGCTTGTAACACCCGGCGCTATCGATACATCGCCGCCGATGAAGGTCATCTTCTCCCTGAGCGGCAGGACCTTCCTCTGAACGGCCGTCGCATGCATCGCAGCCGGAGTTCCAGAAAAGTCGCTCGAAGTCCAGAAGTCCCATTCTGCCTGACCGACGACATATCGTGCCCGGCTGAACCCCGGACGATCGCCTTCCATGAGCCCGTTGATGTGATCGGCATGCAGATGAGAAATCGCCACGATTGTCACATCGGACGGCGCATAGCCCGATGCCGCGATGCGGTTCGCCAGTTGTCCGGTTCCAAACTCCCTACCCTCCGGCCCATTGCCGGTGTCGAAGAGGATGAGGTCCGTCCCTGTGTTCACAAGCACCGGGTTGAATTGCCCGATCATCCGATCCGACGGCAGAAAGTTGGCTTTCATGAGAGATACGACTTCCTCGGCGTCCCGATCGGCGCCGAGGGTCGGATGTGGGCCATCGAATATCCGGCTGCCATCGAGAATGACAGTGATCTCGAACTCGCCCAGCATGAAGCGATAAAAGCCGGTGTTGGCGATGTCCGATTTCGGTGGAGCGGCCGCGAAGGCAGCGCGTGTCATGAACTGAGGCGTTGAAAGCGCCAGCGCGGTTACGGCTCCTGCCGTGAACATGGAGCGGCGATTGAAAAGCATGGCTCTTTCCTCCGGATAGCTCAACTTCGTTTTTGGCATGCTCGAAGGGCGGACGCTCGCAAGGTCGAGACCTTTTGCGGAGGACCGCCCTCCGGTGCCTCATTTGACGCGCTGCCATTCGATCCTGATTTCAGTGCCTTCCGGCCGACGGAATTGTTCAGTCATACGGTCGCCGTCAACGACCAGCCTCAGATCATCACGGGTTCGCACGCTGCCAACCCAGTTCGGGAATGTGGCCCCTTCGACACGGTTTCCGCTGAATTCTCCCTTCTCATCGACGGTGTAGGTTCCGAAAAACCCGATACTGCGTGACATGGCCATACGATTTTCATCATCCGTTCCCTCACCGCGAGCGTTAGAAGCAAACCGCGGGATGTCGGCGTCGGTAAGAACTTCCACGAAGTGCATGTCGGGAGTGAAGACGAGAAGACCGTTGGGTTTCTCTCCATAGGCGGAGATATTTTTTCCACCGGGATCGATCGTTGCCGACATCATCCGCCAAGTGCCTGCGACCTGATTTTCTGCGGCAGTCTGCGCAAAGGCAGAAGACGAAATGCTGAGGGCAAGGGCCAATATGACCGGTCGAATGGACATGTTTTTTCCTTCCTGTTCATGAGGTCTGTTCTTCCGCCACTGCTGCGGTTCACAGATCCTGCCGATCGGCGGAATTCGCCACTTCCCGCTGCGCCTCAAGAGCGGACAGGCGTGCGGAAAGCGCCTGCGAGATAGATGAATAGGCAGTGCTGCCCAGCGCCAACCGCAATGGCGGCGTCTCGCTCTCGGCGGCTGATATGATTGCGGCTACGGTGCGCGCCGCATCTCCCTTGATCTCGAAGCTTCCGTCGCTGATCGCCTGACGAACGGCCCCGCCAGGGGTTTCATCGTAGGCGTCCATCGGTGTCGCACGGACGAGATTGGCTCCGAAATTCGTGCCGGTCGGTCCCGGCTCGGCGATAATGAAGTCGATACCGAAAGGCACCACTTCCTGTGCGACGGATTCGACGAAGCCCTCGATGCCCCACTTGGTTGCGTGATAGAGGCTGAAGCCCGGATAGGCGATCTGCCCTCCTTCGGACGAGACCTGGACGATTCGCCCGCCGCCTTGCCTTCGAAGAAGGGGAAGTACTGCACGGATCAGATGGATGGATCCGGCAAGATTGGTGGCGATCTGCCGGCCGATCTCTTCGTTCGTGAGTTCTTCCGCCGCACCGAACAGACCGTAGCCGGCATTGCTGACGATCACGTCGATCCGGTCGTGCCGTTGGAACGCGCCGTTAACGGTCGAGGCAATGCTCTCCGGTTCGGCCAGATCGAGCTGAACGATATCGAGACGATCGCCGTATTCCTGCGCAAGCTTCGTCAGCGCCCCGGCCCTTCGAATCGTAGCGACCACCTTGTGTCCCTGGCTGAGCAGCTGTTGCGTCATCTCGAGGCCGAGCCCCGAGGAGGCGCCGGTGATGAACCAAATCTTTGGCATGTGAACTCCTGTTTTGTTCATGTGAATGTAAAACATCAACATTGGTGATATAAGGTCTTCAATTTGAGATGAGATGGTGAGGATATTTCACGAATGGTACGCCCTAGTTTGAACGATCTCGCGGCCTTTGCGGCGGTGGCCAGTCACCAGAGCTTTCGCAGAGCGGCCGAGATCATGGGCGTATCGCGCTCGGCTCTCAGCCACGCAATCATCGGACTGGAGGCAAAACTGGACGTGCGGCTCTTCAACCGGACGACACGCAGCGTGTCGCTGACCCAGGCCGGCGCGCGCCTGCTCGCGCGCCTCGATCCGGTCCTTCAGGAACTCGATCAGGCGCTCGATACCTTGTCGGAGGAGCGCGGCACGCCGAGCGGCACACTGCGGATTAATGCAAACAAGAGCGGCGCGCGCATCCTCCTCGCAGAGGTCGTGCCGCGCTTTCTCGATCTCTATCCCGACGTCGAGCTTGATCTTGTTTCGGAAGGTCGGCTCGTCGATATCGTGGAACAGGGTTTCGATGCCGGAATACGCCTGCTGGAAGCTGTTCCGAAAGACATGGTCGCGGTGAAGTTCGGCGGCGACGTGCGTTTCATCGCCGTGGCGGCGCCTTCCTATCTGGACGGGAAAGCAAGACCGCATACGCCCGACGATCTGTATGTGCACTGCTGCGTCCGCCAACGTTTGCCGAGCGGAAAGCGCTATCGCTGGGAGTTCTCAAAACGCGGCGCGGAAGTGGCGATCGACGTCCCGGGCAACCTCACCCTCGATGACAATGATCTTCTCGTGCAGGCGGCGGTGGACGGACGCGGCATCGCCTATGTGCCCGACTATTTCGCACGGCCATTCCTGGCATCCGGCCAGTTGGTGGTAGTACTTGACGAATGGTGTCCGCCGACACCAGGCTTGGCGCTCTATTACCCGCGCAGTCGGCACGTGCCCTCGCCGTTACGGGCTTTCATCGACCTCCTGCGAGAGGTGGACAGGACACGATGACGGGCCGGCGGCAAATTGCGTCCGTGCCTGTCAAATGGATTCAGGAAGACCTGCGGCACCCCATCGCTCTGAACCGTTTCCGCATCGCGGAGGCCCGGCGGTATGTCAAGGCGTCGCTGGCTTGCGACGCAAGATCATGCCGCCATGGTGCAGTGTATTGGCATCGACGAAATCGCCGTCGGCAGTGAAGCCCGTATCGTCCCAATACTCGATATGCGTCCCGTCGACTTCGTAGCGCCCTTCATAGGCTCGCTCGCGCTGGCCGCGGGCCTCGACATAGCGTCCGTTCGGTAGAAGTTCATGGCGAACGCGGTTGTCGTCGGTGACCCACATGCCAGCATATGAATGGTTCGGCTGCAAATTGGTCTCCTGTGCTTCTGCGGGCTGAAACGTAAGGCTGGCGGTGATGAGTGCTGCAAGTGACTGTCGCATGGTCTTGCTCCATTCAGCGTTACTGTTTTCGGTTTGGAGGCGATAGCGCATGGGTGCGCGGTGTCGGTTCGGCAGACAGTCAAGTTCTGCCGAAGCCGCGGGCGTCGATCATTGAGTACGCGGAGCGTTGTTGTCGACGACCTGCTGATAGGCAACGAGGTCCAGGAAGGCTTCCGCCTTGACGACGAGACCGTCCTTCATCTCGAATATCCAGACAAACTGATTGCGATAAGGTGCGCCCGACGTCGTGGTCGCTGTTCCGTCGAAGCGGATGATGATCGTGTCGCCGTCGGCAAAGATGTCGTGCACCTCCGGCACGACCGGCGTCGCAAGGCGGCTGGTCAGAGGACGCGATGCCTGTTCGATAAAATCCTTCTGGTTGCGATAGGTGCCCGCGACCGGCCCGGAGCCGTGGATCGTCCAGACGACGTCGGGAACGAGAAGTTCCGCGAAGACGTAGGTGCCCCCACGCCATTTTTCGAAGGCGGCTTCGACGATAGCCTTGTTCTGCCGTTCGATCGCGGCACTGTCCGGAGCCTGCACCTGTGTTGCCGCGGTGTTGGCAATGGCTCGGCCCGGCAAGGCGAGCGACAGCAATGCCAATGTGATCAGAGCTGTTCGGCTCGCGCCGGCGACTCGGTGGCGTGTCGGAAGAATGGTCATGGTATCGGTCCTTTCCTGTTGCTGAGAGCTTGCTGAGACCCATCGACCGGCAATGAAGCTGCATGCGCGGTCGACAGGCGTCACGTCGTTTGAACGGTCAGCCGCGGCGTTCGACCGCGGCACCGCCGAAGATCAGTTGCTGGACGAGGGGACGTTGCGTGAAGCGAGCGGGAAAGACGGGGCTAGGTGCGCTGACCCGGTTTAGACGATCCAATTGCTCCGGCGTCAGCAGCAGATCTAGAGCTCCGAGATTGTCCTCGGCCTGGGCGAGCGTGCGGGCGCCGATGATGGGGGAGACGACAGTCGGATTGGACAATGTCCACGCAAGCGCTACCCGCGATGGCGTGGAGTTGGCCTCTTCGGCGACGGCTCGAACCTCGTCCGCAATTTCGATCGCACGTTGATTCAGATGTCCCGACGAAGCTATGACACCCTTCCGGCTGGCAGACACGGTCGCCTCTCGCGAATCCTCGATGTCGGCCAGGGAATACTTGCCCGTGAGCACGCCACCGCCGAGCGGCGACCATGGAAGCACCCCAAGGCCCAAAGCCGCGGCCGCCGGCAGAAGTTCGTGCTCGACGATCCGCTCCACGAGGCTGTATTCGATCTGCATCGCCACGAAAGGAGACCAGCCGCGGATGTCGGCGAGCGTCTGCATCTGCGCGACGCGCCATGCAGGCGTGTTGCAGATGCCGAGATAGAGCACCTTCCCGGACCGAACGAGGTCGTCGAGCGCTCGCATGACCTCGTCCGGCCGGGTCGTCATATCCCATGCATGGAGATAAAGGAGGTCGATGCGATCAGTGCCGAGCTGCGTCAGGCTCTGCTCGACGGAGCGCACCACGTTCAGGCGGTGGTTGCCGCCGGAGTTCGGGTTGCCCGGGTCGCGCGCCATGGTAAATTTCGTCGCAAGAACGATCCGCTCGCGCTTGTCGCCGATGAAGGTGCCGAGCAGGCTCTCAGCACGGCCGTTGGTGTAGTTTACCGACGTGTCGACGAAGCTGCCGCCCCGGTCGACATAGAGATCGAAGATGCGGCGGGCCTCCTCGCCGTCCGCCCCCCAACCCCAGTCGGAACCAAAGGTCATCGTTCCGAGGCTCAACGGCGAAACGCGCAAGCCCGACCGTCCCAGAAGTTTGTAATGATCAAGCGCCATATCGGCTCTCTCTTGGTTGCGAGATCCAAAATAGACGCGCCGAGGAGAGCGAACAACTTGCTCAATGATAACCATTTTGATAACTAAATCTAACCAATGGCAATCGACTTGAGCGGCATCTCTGTTTTCCTGGCCGTCGCCGAAGCGCGGAGCTTTCGTGTGGCCGCGGAGAACTTGGGCGTCACTCGGCCAGCGATCAGCCAGGCCATCCGGCGTCTCGAAGATCGGCTGGGTGTCGCGCTCGTGCAGCGAACGACGCGCAGTGTCAGTCTCACAGAGGCTGGCGAACGACTGTATCAGCGGGTGGCCCCGGCTATTTCCGAAGTCGGACTGGCGCTCGACGCGACGGCGGACCGCGACAGCGCACCAAGCGGACTGTTGAGGCTCGCGGTGTCATCCATCGCCGAGCAGTTCATCTCCGGGCCGCTGCTGGCGCGTTTCGCGGACACCTTTCCCGCCATCCAGATTGACGTGACCGTCACGGACGAAGAATTCGACATTGTCGCGGAAGGCTACGACGCGGGGGTACGTTTGGGCGAAGTGATCGATCAGGATATGATTGCCGTTCCGGTGTCGGGTGAGCAGCGTCAGGGCGCCTTCGCCGCGCCGTCCTACATCGAACGTTTCGGCAGACCCGAACACCCTTCGGAGCTCTCGGCGCATCGTTGTATTGGTTGGCGACCAGCTCCCCACAGCGCGCCCTATCGTTGGGAATTCGGCCAGGGTGGACGCGAGTTCGACGTGGCGGTCGACCCCCAGATCACCACCAACGACATGTGGCTTATGATCCGCACAGCCTGTGCCGGCGGCGGCATCACCTTCGGGATGGAGGACACCTTCAAACCCTATGTCGAATCCGGTCAGCTCGTCGCTCTGCTTCAGGAGTATTGTCCTCCCTTTGCCGGGTTTTTTCTTTATTATCCTAGCCGACACAACCTCCCTCCGAAGCTTCGGGCACTCGTCGACCATGTGAAGCGGTGGCGATAGCGTCAGCCCATCAAGAGGGTCTTTCCCAGGAGGATCGCAGAACTTGGCGGCCGGGTTTGGCATTTCGGCCCGCAAGCGTCTGGCTTGACCGTCATGGTTAGCTCATGGGCACGCGCCAGCGACGTCAGTCGAGATTGAATAGCCCGTAGCACATCATCAACATTTCCAAGCGCCCTTGCACTTATCGATACGATCGCACTCGCCAACGCGAACAAATTCTTCACGCGATGGCGCATTTCCCCCAAAATGTTGAAATTTGGTCCATGCCGCAATGCTATTGGAGCGTGTTCGAATGTCTGACAACTGGCTTTGGACGCTCTTGACTGCAATGATCATGCGTAACGGCATGACCATCGACCTCTCCGGTTGGCATGAAATATGCCTCTTCTCAAGCTTGCTGCACCGTTCGACAAGGGGAAGGCTGATCATGATGCGACAGGCGAATGGGATGATGGATGTGCGTCTGATGCGCACGCTCCTGACCTTGCTGACGGAATGCAGCGTTTCGAAAACCGCTGACATTCTGGGGCAGGCCCAGCCGACCGTCAGCCTGACACTGAAACGGCTGCGGGAAATGCTGGACGATCCACTTCTGGTTAGGTCCGGAGGGGCGCTGGTACCAACGGAGCGGGGTCTCGCCCTGAAGGAGACATTGCGCGACATTCTCGGCCAGATCGACGCGCACCTGTCGCCTCACGCCACCTTCGACCCGAACAATGCGACGCGAAACTTCCGCATCGTCGCAGACAACTGCCTCGGAGCCGTGTTTCTGCCTCAGCTGGTCGGAAAGATTGCACAAAAGGCGCCCAATGTCGGCGTCGATGCGTCCCACATGCCGAGCTATGATGATCTTATCAGCCAGCTTGCGGACGGATCCATCGATGCGGTCATCGGCAATTGGCCGCATCCGCCGGAGTATCTGCGGATGTCTCCCCTGTTAACCACCGACATCGTGTGCATCGTCCGCCCGAGCCATAGACTGGCAAGTCAACGTGGACCGATCTCGATGGGCGAGTTCCTCAAGGAAAAACATCTTTCTCCGACCTCCGACAAGCGAGCCCAACTGAGTCCGATCGACGGGCGGCTGATCGAACTCGGGCTCAAGCGCAACATCGCTGTATCCGTGCCAGAATATGCGATCACGCCCTACGTGCTGACACAATCGGACCTCGTCTTCACCACCGGTCGAATTTTTGCCGAGCAGATCGCTCAATCCTTTCCGCTCGTCGTTCTTGAGGCACCGCGCGAACTCGGACAGATGCAGTTCTACATGCTCTGGCATGAGTGCAAGCATCAGTCTCCCGATCACGTCTGGCTCCGGCAGATGATCAAGTCGGTTGCGGCCGGAGTCCGCGTCTGTGATCCGACGGGGTCGGTACCGATCACATTCCTGCGGTCCGGAGCACCGGTCTTCGTTTAAACCAATCTCGCGGGGGGCGGGCGGCAAAGAGGGCGCCCGCCTTTTGCGCAGTGCAATACAGTCTATTTGGGTTCCGTTATAGGCTTTCCTGTCCAAACAAACGACATTGGTCGCAGTTCACTCGCAACCAGATGAGGGCATGATGGCAGGTTCAGGAATTAGCCGACGTGAGGTGCTTGCAGGGATTGCAGCCGGTACGGCAGCAGGGATGTTCGGTTCGTTGAGCAGCGCCAGGGCGGCCGTTTCCGAAATGGTCTGGGCGACCTGGGATTCCAACGGCCATCCTGAATACATTGCGGCCTTCGAAGCGCAGACCGGCGTCAAGATCAAGCTGTCTTATCTTTCTAGCGAGGACGCACAATTCGCGGCGCTGAAAACCGGCACCGCCTCCGACTGGGACATGATCAACCCGTCGCTGAATGGAAGCTGGCGCTACATCAAGGGGGGGCTGCTCAAAGAAATCGACATGGGCAAGATCCCCAACGCCGCCAAAATGTACGACGTTTTCAAGACCACGCCCAAGGTTCTCGACGCCTCGGGCAAGCAGTTCGCTGTTCCCTATCTCTGGGGCCTCAACCCGATCGTCTACCGCAAGGACAAGTTCGAGAGCGAGCCCGACTACACGACGTTGTTCAACGAGAAATACAAGGGCCAGCTTGCCATGCGCGACTATGCGCTGGAGTCCATCGGCATCGCCGGTCTGGTCGCCGGCGTACCGCGCGACAAGGTCTTCCTTATGGAAACCAAGGAACTGGCAGAAGCTAAAAAACTGCTGATCGCGCAAAAGCCGCTGCTGCGCACCTATTGGCAGACGATCGGCGATCTCACCAACCTGTTTGCCACGGGCGAGGTTTCCTGCGCGTTTTCATGGCGGGTTCCCTATGACGCACTGAAAGACAAGCTGGCGGTGGGGATGGCCAAGCCGAAAGCCGGTATCATGGGATGGTGCGATTGCTTCGCCATGCCGGCAACACTATCTCCGGAAAAGACCGAAATCGGTTATAAGTTTGTCGATTATCTGCTTGGCGCAGACTTCGCGACTCAGATTGCCAAGATCGGCAACTACGCAACCACCTCGTCCATTATTCGCGACAAGCTGTCGAAGGAGGAGCAGGAAACGATCTTCGTCGACGACATGGATGTGATGAAATCTTTCATGTGGCCCGTCGCCCCGGAGAATTACTCGGAGTGGCTAAAGGTCTGGAATGAAGTCAAGGCAAGCTAATGAAGGTGAGTACGCCTGACATGATGTCCGATCCGACCAGATCGGGGCTTTTGCTGTCGGCCCGCGGCCTGACCAAGAATTATGGCAAGGAGCGCGCGGTCGACAGTGTCGATCTCGATGTTCCGGAAAGGGCCTTCACGACGTTTCTCGGCCCTTCCGGTTGCGGCAAGACCACGATACTGCGCATGATTGCCGGCTTCGAGACACCGGACGCGGGATCGATCGTGCTTGACGGACGTTCGCTCTCCGGCGTTCCGCCGGAGCGCCGTCCGGTCAACACCGTGTTCCAGAGCTACGCGTTGTTCCCGCATCTGACCGTGTTCGGAAACGTCGCGTTCTCGCTGACACTGCGGCGCCACAGTAATGTCGATGTGGCGGCGCGCGTCAAAAGGGCGCTGGATGCCGTGCATATGGCGGAGTTCGGTGATCGTTATCCGCATCAGCTCTCGGGTGGCCAGCAACAGCGGGTCGCCGTAGCACGTGCGATCATAGCGGAGCCGCATCTGCTTCTGCTCGACGAACCACTGTCCGCATTGGACAAAAAAATGCGCGGGCATTTACAGATCGAACTGAAGGATTTGCAGCGGCGTCTCGGTATCGCCTTCGTCTACGTCACCCACGATCAGGACGAGGCATTTGCGTTGTCGGACATCGTCGTGATCATGAACAAGGGGCGCATCATTCAAAAGGCCGCCCCGCTGACGATCTATGCCCGTCCTGCCAACGCCTTTGTCGCTGACTTCATCGGCGCAGCGACACTCATTCCAGGTCAAATCGCAAACAATGGCGGGGTGTCCGGATCGGCTGCGATCGATACAGCCATCGGCATCGTGCAATGCCCGGCGGTTGAGGGATTGGTGAAAGGGGATAAGGCAGTGCTCGCCATTCGGCCGGAACATGTCCGTATTGGCGCGGATGGCCTGAACACGACGATCCGGCATGTCGTTTTCAAAGGAGATCGCTACCTTGTCGAGGCCGAGGTTAAGGGCGTCATCTTGCGGTTCATGGCGGATAGCCCGCCTGCGCCTGGAGCGGATGTTGGGCTTGTCGTCGATCGAGACCGTGCCTTCATCACGAGGATCGACTGATGGCCCTGGCGTTTCACCGGGCGCAGCTTGCTATGCCCGTCGCTTGTATACTGGTGCTGGGATGCATTCTCCCGCTTGCCCTGCTCGCGGTTTTCAGCGTCTTCGAGGTGGATCTCGATGCGTTCACGCTCGTTCCGGCCTTTTCGTCACATAGCTGGGCGCAGATGTTCACTAATCCGGTCTTCGCCTTTCTGGTCGGCAAGGCTGTTATCTCAGGTGCTGGAACGGCGGTACTGGCGGCTTTGATCGGATACCCGATCGCCGTTTCGATGACGCGCCTTCCCCTTCTATGGAAGGGGGTCGGCAGCATCGTCCTTTTGACACCGCTCTATACCGGCGAGATTGTCCGGATTTATGCCTGGCGGGTCGTTCTCGGCTCCGAAGGACTGGTCAACGCCGCTCTAAAATGGTTTGGCGTGATAGATGAGCCGTTGAAATTCCTGCTGTTTTCGCCGTTCACGACGCATCTTGTGCTTCTCTACAACAATTTGCCCTTCATGGTGCTGGCAATCTGGATCTCGGCGGAGTTGATCGACGAACGTTTGATCGAAGCCGCACGGGATCTAGGGGCTCGCCCCATAGATGCGTTCTTCAAGGTCATTTTGCCTTTGACGACGCCTGGACTGGCTGTCGGCGTGATTACGGTCTTTGCGCTCGCCGCCGGCGACATGATGACGCCGAGCCTTTTGGGCGGGACGTCGGGCGCGACTCCGATGGCCATGATTGACAACCTGTTCGGGACCGCCTTCGATTGGCCGCTGGCCTCCGCGCTATCCCTCAGCCTTCTTATCGTCCTGTTCGTCTTTGCCAGCGGATTTGTGATCTTCCTTCTTCGGTTCGATGGTGCGCGGGCGGTCTTTCGGCGGGGGGCACGATGAGCCGCTTGGTGATCTTAACGCTCGGCCTTGCCGTGTGCTTCTTCTATCTGCCGATCGTGGTTCTCGGAATTTTTTCCTTCAACGCCGCAAGCACGATGGCCTTCCCCTTGAGCGGTTTCACGCTCTCCTGGTATGCCGATCTTTTCGGGAACGAAGCGTTTCTTGGCGGCTTCGTCACCAGTTTTCTGATCGCGCAGCCCGTCGGTCTGCTCGGCGCGCTGATCGGGCTGATGGCAGCATTGGCCGTAACGTCGCCGCGCATGAAGTTCCGGGCCGCATTCGGCATCCTGGTCCTCGTGCCCTTTCTAGTGCCGAAGACGGTGCTGTCCATTGCGCAAGCCATGCTCATGAGCTGGGTGGGATTGGGACGTGGGGCAACGGCGCTCATACTGGCGCAGACTTTGGTCGCCATTCCTTTCACCACAACAATCCTTGCCGCCGTGATGATCCGGCTCGATCCGCGGCTTGAGGAAGCGGCACGGGATCTCGGCGCTACCCCGTGGCAAAGCTTCCGGCGCGTTCTGCTGCCACAGTTGAGTGTCGCGCTGAGTGCCGCCTATTCCATCGGGGTCATCCTGTCGCTGGCCGATCTGACCATCTCCATGTTCCTCGCCGGCCGCACGCAGCCGCTGTCGCTGATTGTCGCATCAGAATTCCGGCGCGAGCTCAAGCCCGACCTCAATGCAATGCAGGTTGCCGTCCTCGTGTTGACGGCCCTGATCGTCGCGCTGACCGAAATCAATCGCCGACGCCGCCTGCGCGGACGTATGGCTCATGTACGAGATGACCTATGATGATTGCTCCAATCGACGCGCCGCGCATCACACTTGACGACCTGAAGCAGGAAGCGCTTGCCGATCTTGCTGCGCTCGGCTACCCGAGCGCAGCATGGCTCAGCGACCTGCCGAGACCCGACGCGGCTGAAATCGCTGATGCGATCATTGTCGGCGGCGGCCAGTCCGGCGTCACGATCGCCGCAGCCTTGAAATGGGATGGGCTCCGGCATATCCGCGTCCTGGACAGCGGCGCACCAGGCGCCGAGGGACCATGGCTGACCTTTGCGCGCATGGAGGAGTTGCGCACCCCGAAGACACAGGTCGGCAACGAGTTCAATGTTATCAACCTGTCTGTCCGCCGCTGGTTCGAAACGCGCTACGGGCAACAAGCGTGGGCGGACCTGTCCCGCATTCCGCGAACGGACTGGAAGGCCTATCTCGACTGGTATGCCGACGTTTTCGAGATCGCCATCACCAATCATTGCGAGGTCCTAGATGTCGCCCCGGAGGGCGATCTGATCGCCGTCACGACCCGTCTCGGAGGCAGGATTGAAAAATCCCTGGCGCGAACCGTCGTGCTGGCTACCGGCTATGATGGCGCCGGCGCATGGCGGGTGCCGGCACTTGTATCCGAAGCCCTTGCACCCGAAAAGTTCGATCACACGAACGGGCCGGTCGATTTCGACGCGTTGAAGGGATTGCGCGTCGGCGTGCTTGGCCATGGTGCCTCTGCGTTCGACAATGCGATCAAGGCGCTGGAAGCCGGTGCTGCCTCCGTCGATCTCTGCTTCCGGCGCGCGCGACTGCCGCGCACCAATCCCCACCGCGCGGTCGAAACACCCGGCATGATGACGCATTACCCTGACCTTTCCGAGACCACACGCTGGGATATTGCCCGGTTCTTTCGCAGTGCTGATCAGCCGCCACCGGTGCGCAGTTTCGAGACCGCGATGCGCCTTGAAAATTTCAAGCTTCGTCCCGCAACCCCTTGGCTGGAGGTCTCCCAGCAGGCCGATGCGATCCGTGTCACCACGCCTGAAGGTATTCTGGAGTTCGATCATCTGCTTCTTGCGACAGGCATGGATGTCGATCTCGCCGTCAGGCCTGAACTCAAGACCATTCATGACAAGGTCGCGCTTTGGGGCGAACGCTACACGCCGAAAGACGGCAGCGCGGATGCCCGGCTGGCAAGGTTTCCCTATCTCGATGGGTTCTATGGATTCATCCCGAAGGATCCGGATGAGACATGGGTCAGCCGGGTGTTTGCCTTCAACAGCAGCAGTTTCGTCAGTCACGGTCCGCACTCGACGTCGATCAGTGGGCACAAGTATGCCGTTCCACGGCTCGTGCGCGGAGTCCTGCGCCGTCTGCTGCTCGATCGGGAAGCGGTCATCCTGCCGGAACTCGAGGCCTATGTCTCTCCGGATCTGCCGATCCCGGACGATTTCGAAACGGTCGTGGCCGAGGCCAACCGGCAATCGGCAAGATCGCCCGAGACCAACAAGCCAACTATGCGGAGTGGCGCATGACGCATTCCTTTTACTGGGCCGATCACTCGACCGCCGATTTTGCGTCCCGCGATCTGAGTGAGACGGTCGTCATACTGCCGATTGCGGCTGTCGAGCAGCATGGACCCCATCTTCCCGTGCAGGTGGACGCCGCGATCAATGCCGCCATCCTCGATCGGATGGTACCGTTGCTCGACGCAAACGCGGACGTCCTCATCCTGCCGGCAATCAGTATCGGCAAATCGGATGAGCACCTCGCCTATCCAGGGACGTTGACCATATCGGCGCAAACCCTGCGGCTCGTCTGGCTCGATATCGCCAAAAGCGTGGAGCGAGCCGGCGTCCGAAAGATGATCCTGTTCAATTCGCATGGCGGACAGATCTCGCTGATGGAGATGACCTGCCGCGATATCCGTGTCGAACTCGACATGCTGGCGGTCGCCTGTTCCTGGTTCAGGATCACGCCGGTCGACGATCTGTTTTCGTCGGCGGAAATCGTTCACGGCATTCACGGCGGCGATATCGAAACCAGCATGATGCTGGCCATCGCGCCGGACTTGGTCGCCATGGACAAGGCCGAAGATTTCGTGCCGCTGACCGTCGACATCGAGAAGTGCGGCAGCCCGTTGACGGCTGAGGGCGCGGTCGGTTTCGGCTGGCAAGCGCAGGACCTCCATCCCGCGGGCGTCAGCGGAGATGCCGCCAATGCCGACGCCGTCAAAGGCGCGCAGCTGCTTGACCGGGCAGCAACCGGTTTGGTGCGCCTCATCGAGGCGACGCGCAATTTCGACATGAAGAGGCTCACCTCTGAAACACGCTTTTCGGCCATGAGATAACCATGCAGGCACTCCGCCCCGTCGAAACTCTTCGGATGCGCATGGCCGACGGCGTCCATATGGCAGCTGACGTCTATCGTCCCGTCGGCCCGGAGCGCTATCCCGTCCTGGTGATGCGTCTGCCCTACGGGCGAAAGGTCGCCTCGACGGTCGTTCTGGCCCACCCCGCATGGTATGCGGCGCAGGGTTATGTCGTGCTGGTGCAGGATGTTCGTGGCCGTGGAGATTCTGAAGGGGTCTTCAGGATTCTCGAGGACGATGTCGCCGATGGCGCGCAGACATTGTCGCTGGCGGCCGATCTTGCCGGCGGCAACGGCATGGTGGCCAGCTATGGCTTCAGCTATCACGGCATGAACCAGTTCCTGGCCCTTGCCGGCGCTCGAAAATCCGGCGGAAAATTGCCCGACGCGATGGCGATCGCCATGGCGGCCTTCGATGTGCGCAACCACTGGGCCTTCGAGGGCGACGGATTCCGTCTGCAGTCCAACCAGATGTGGGCGTGCCAGATGGCCGTCGAAAATGCTCGGCTGGCCGGCGACCTCGATGCCGCCCATATGTTGCATGCTGCTTTGCCTTCTCTGCATTCCGGCGCGGTTTCGGCACGGTCGGACGTCTTGGAGCAGGCAGCGCGATACACGCATTATCATGACTGGCTCACTGATGATCCGTCCTATTGGCGGGCAAGGTCGCCGCAATCGCTGCTTGAGGGCGTGACGCTGGACGTTCCGGTCCTGCATGTCGGCGGATGGAACGACATTATGCTTGAGGGCACGTTCGCCGCCTTCGAGGCATTTTCCGCGGGGGGCAGTCTCCAGCGGCTTTCTATCGGACCATGGTCGCATATCCCTTGGGGACGACAGGTCGGGCCAGTGGATGCTGGAGCCGGTGCGGCAGACGGTATCGACCGCGAGATCGTCGCATTTTTCGACGAAGCTCTCAAAGGCCGCGACAATCCTTACCCGAAGGTCCGGCTTTACGATGTTGTTAAAAAGACATGGACCGGTTTCGAAAGCCTGCCGACGGCCGAGACTCTGGTGCTTCATCTCGCATCGGGCGGCCGGGCGGCGGCGACGAGCATCGATGGAACGCTTACGGAGAAGCCGGCACTTGCGAGCGCCGATTATCTCGTCCACGATCCATGGCGGCCGGCCCCGAGCGTCGGGCTGCATCTCGGCACGCCTCCGGATTTTGCCGACCGGGCAGCCATCGACGACAGGGCTGACGTGCTCGTCTATACCTCCGATCCGCTCGACCGGCCGCTCCTGCTGACCGGAGCCGCAAAAGTGAACCTCTTCGTCACCGCCGACAGGCCGAGTTTCGACGTGGATTGCACCTTGAGCGCGCTTGCCCCTGACGGGCCCGCCATCAGCGTAACGTCGGGGCATAAGACCGTAAAGATGCACGGCGACGGATCGGCGGTTCTCGTCACGCTGCGGCCCATGCATGTTACGGTGCCGGCAGGGTATTGCCTGCGTCTGTCCATACAGGCGGCATCGTTCCCTGCCTTCCCCGTCAATCCGGGCACCGGAGCGCGTCCCCAGGACTCAGCCGTAACGGATCGGCTGGTCACGACCCTCGTACTCCGCTCAGGCGATGGCTACCACTCCACCCTGCGATTGCCCGTGATGCGGCAGGCCGATGCGAAAGACAGGCAATCCCATACCGTAGAGGAGAACCGACATGAGCATTGATCACGAAAGCCTTCTTAGATTGACCTTCGAGATTGCACACCGGGCGAAAGCGCATGGCAATATGCCTTTCGGCGCGCTTCTAGCCGGTCCCGGTGGTGAAATTCTTCTTGAGGAAGAGAACGGATATTTCCCCGACCTCGATGGAACAGCCCATGCAGAGCGTCTGTTGGCGACGCGTGCATCGAAGCTCTATCGCGAGCCGTTTCTGGCGGAGTGTACCATGTACAGCTCGGCGGAACCCTGCGCCATGTGCGCCGGCGCTATTTACTGGGTCGGTATCGGCCGGGTCGTCTACGGCCTTTCCGAACATCGGCTGAAGGCCATGACAGGAGATCACCCGGACAACCCGACAATGGATCTACCATGCCGCGATGTCTTTGCAGCCGGCCAGAAAAGCATCGAGGTCATCGGGCCCTTGATCGAGACGGAAGCGGAAGCCGTTCACCGGGACGCCTGGCAATCAACGGTGTGAATACAAGCGGGCACTCCGCTTTCAACAAGGTCAGGCATGAGACGCCGGTTTCAAGGAGGAGTTTATATCCATGGTCCCCAAAGAAAGCACTTCGGACGAACTGGAGACGTTGCTGGCCGGCATGCCGGCATGGGGTTCTGAATTTTCGCGTACATTCGCCAATCATGCGCCGATGGTCCTCGTCGCTTTGGACCGGATCGGCGGCGGGCCGGCTCAGCTGCGGCGGTTCTTCCATCACTACAGAGACGCAAAGCAGCTTCTGCCCTTCGCCCAGCCGTTGAAGCGCCTGGATGGCAAAAGCTGGAAAGCCGCCATCGGAATGCGCGAGCGCGAACCCGATCTGCGCGTCTTTTTTGCCGACGAGGTGACCCGGCTCGGAATACACGGGGCTTTGGAGCTTTATCTTCCCGATCTTGCCGACGGCGTCGCCGCCAGCGCCTTTCACGCGCTGATGCGATCAGCCTATGGCGTGCTTCGCGCCGACGAGACCGATGTCGCCATTGCGCTCGCCTACTGGGCCGCCACCTATCTGCCGCTTCCGGAAGCGCAGGGAACGTCCCCGATCACGCGCGACCCAGCGGAAGTCCTGGCCCTGACAGCTGCGATCAAGCCATTGCATGGCATGGAACTTCACGACCTTCTCTGGCAAAACATTCGCGACGCCGGAAGCGTGCCCGAATTCGCGCCCGTCGTCGATTGGCTCGACATCGGGCCGGATACGATGGAAAAAATGGCGGCGACGGCGCTCGCCATATTTGCCGCAACCCAGCATTTCGCGGCCTTGCACATCATCACCGGGCTGCACTGGATCCGTCTCCTTGAGCCGCACTGCGATGAGGCGACCCTCCGTCGGATGATGCGGGTGTTCTGGCAGGGGATCGCTGCGCTGATGGGCGAGCTCGGGTTTCCCGAGATGCCGGACAGAGCGATCGTCGATCGCTGGCGTCATATCCATGTGCCGGACTGGCCCGAAATGCATGCGATCGCCGCGCAAAGCTACGACGAGCATGATATCAGTCTCGCCTTTTCCGCCAGCGAGGAAATGAAAGTCTATGGCGACCCGCTCTACCGTGTCGTAGTCGCCCGCCGCCTCGGACTAATCGGAGACTACACGAAATGAGCCCGGAAGAGCCGATGTCCGGCGACTGCATCATTGAAGCCGGAACCGTGCTGTGCGGCGTTTTGCCTGACGGCACCATGTCCATGCGCCATGATGTGGGCATCCGCGTCGCTGGCGGCATGATCGCGCAGATCGGGCCTCTTGCCGCCGTTGCCTACGGCAACGACCATCTCGCCCGCTTCGGATCTCCGGACATGATCGCCATGCCGGGACTGGTCAACAGCCACCACCATTTCGGGATCACGCCACTGATGCAGGGCGTACCCTTTGCCCCGTTGGAATTGTGGCTGCCGCAATTCCGGGCGATGCGCCAGATCGATGTCCGGCTGGATACGCTCTATTCCGCGATCGAGATGCTGGAAAGCGGAACGACGACGGTGCAGCATATAAACAGCGGACTTGCAGGCGCACCAGAGAACTGGACGGCCACGGCAAATGCTACGTTGGAGGCCTATAGCGAGATAGGCATGCGGGCCGGCTTTACATTCATGATCCGCGACCGCAACATTCTGACCTATGACGACGACGCCAAGGTGCTGGCCACCCTTCCGGATGCCGTCCGCAGCTGGATCGCGCCCAAACTCGACGCGTCGAACATTCCCATCGCAGAGCTGATGACATTTTACCGCGCGCTCAAAGAAAGCTGGTTCGACGCCCGGCCGGATCATGTCCGCATCAATCTCGCCCCTGCCAATCTGCACTGGTGTACGGACGAATGCCTGCGGACGATTTTCGAGACGGCCCGCGAAACCGATGCGCAGGTCCATATGCACCTTCTGGAAACCGAACGGCAATCACGCTTCGCCCACGATAATTTCGGCCACAGTGCCGTTCAGCATTTGAAGGCGCTCGAATGCCTCGGGCCAAACGTCACGCTCGGGCACGGCAACTGGATGAGCCGCGAGGATCTCGACATCATAGCCGATTGCGGCTGCAGCATGTGCCACAATGCCTCATCCGGCCTGCGGCTCGGCAGCGGCATCGCCCCTGTCAACGAAATGCGCCACCGCGGCATTCCGGTCGCGCTCGGGATAGACCAGTCGAACATAGCCGACGACCGCGACATGACGCTTGAAATGAAGCTGGTCTGGGCACTACACCGCGAGACAGGCCTATGGAACGACCGTCCTGATGCTGGTGCCGTGCTGCAGATGGCGACCGAGCATGGCGCCAGAACCGTCGGCTTTGGCGGCTTTACGGGCCGGCTCGAACCAGGTCTTCAGGCCGATATCGTGCTCATGGATCGCCGCAAGATCGGAAGACCGCATGTAAACGCCCGCACGCCGGTGGTGGAGAGCGTCCTGCATCGCGGCGGACGGCATGCCGTCACCCAGGTGTTCGTTGGCGGTCGCCTGGTCGTCAATGACGGCAAAGTCATCACGATCGATCGTGAGGCAGTGCTGGCAGAAATCGCCGGACGGCTGGAACGACCAGAAACGCAAGGCGAGCGGCAAGCCTGGGATGCGATCGATGCCCTGCTTCCCCATATCGAGGCATACCACCGCAATTTCACGCCGGCGGCCGGTTATCTCCCCTATCGATATAACGCTATGGCGGAAGAGGAACAAGCTGGCTCCGGAACATCCAACTCCCGAGTGGCGTTAAGACAGCAAACGTTGGTTGGAGGATAGACATGTCTGAGCAAAAGTTGCCGCCGGGGCGATGTCACGTTGTCGTGTGTTTAATGGTTGCAAAATAAGTGGTTGGCATGACCACGCGTACTGTCAGCTATAAGAGACATCGTTTTCCACCGTCGATATCATCCATGCTGTTTGGCTCTATTTCATGTTTCCACTGAGCCGTAGCCGCGAGGTCGTTCGCTGCATTCCTCGCTCTGGCTGCCGTTCGCGTTTGGCTGCCATCATTCACCGGGGGGCCCAAAGCCATGACGCAACCGGAACCTCCCCAGCACGGACATCTTTGTAAGTCGAGCTAATCTTGCTCAGCACCATCTCGTCGTCCGTATCGACCTCGTAGAACGTGCTATCGACCGCTCGGATATCACCCACGTTTTGTCTGATTGTGTGTGCGGCAAGCCGACGAACTCGCCCCAAATAACCTGTCGCGTATTCTCGGCCAACGCAGCTAAATCAGAGCCCGAAAGCTGGGCATTGTTTTGCGCCAATCCTTCAAGCCGTTCCCCGCCTTCACCTGTAGCCTCAAACCATTCGTGCCCAGGTGTAGACGACTTGACCGTCGAAACGATCCAGTTTGCTTCCAGAGACTTTGGAGCCAAAAGCCGCAGCAAGTCTCTGAGATCAAGAGCAAGGACCTCTTGCTTGAGATCGTAGATCCTAAGAGTTGTCATGACGTCCCCAAATCAAAGCTCGCATCGGCAGCAACACTTTGTCACCTAAGTAACCGCCCGTGTCGGCCTTCTGCTCTGAGTTTCCCAACGCCCGAACGTGACGCCTGAGGGCGGGATGTCCGTCTTAGCATTGGAGAGCTCAGAGACGCTTTTGGCTATCCTGCAAGGATTCCGGCCATCGCGATGAAGTGTGTGTCACTTTCCAAGGGTTCGGCCCAGACCTTGGCGTGCAATTGCCGTGGACTGTGTAGGTATTGATGCTTGCCTCCGTCATTCATCGGCTTTCGGGAGGTCTCAAGTGTCAGTCGAACGGCCGGAATAGGGCGCATAGCCGTCATCGAAAACATTCATCGCAAATCTCCGCATTGAAGGTCTTGAAAGGATGTGTACCGTTGGCCCAGCTAATTTCAGAAACAGAACCTCTGTTCTGATGCATGAATGACGAAGGGTTAGCCGCCTGGCAACGTGAACAACTGACCAAGACCGGGCATTGGCTGACTGTAACCGGCCAGCCGGAGCATGTGCCAGGCGAGCGCATGATTGCTGGATGTTACCGGCTTGCCAAGCTTCGCCTCCACCTGCTCAACGATACGTGCAACCCGCATGCTGGTGCAGGAAACGAAAACAGCATCGCATTCATCCGAGCTTCCCAGCTCGAGAATAGCGCGCTCGATCGAAACCGGCGTGATTCGGGCCACACGATTGTCATCCGGCTCATGGAAGGAGCCCATGACCGGGATATCCATGCCCCTCGCCATCAGCGAGGCGCGCAGGGAGTGGTTAATCTCCGGCATGTAGGGTGTAAGCAGCGCCATGCGCCGGGCGCCGAGCGCCTCCATCGCGGCGCGGACGGCGGTGACCGGATTGGTCACCTTCACGCTTGGCAGAACCTCGTGGACACGCTCGGCGATGCGATCCTCGCCGATGACGAGGGAGCCGGACGTGCAGGCAAATCCGATAACGTCGAATGCCACATCCGGAAGCAAGCCGACCGTGCCGGGGATCTCGTCCGACATTTTCATCAGGTTTGCCGGCGTGATCTCGACATCGCTGTAGAGCCGCGCCTCGTAGAGCGCCACGTCCGACGACGGCAGCGCGAAGCGGAACTCGTCCTCGATCGTCTGGTCCGTTCGAAGCACCAGCAGGCCGAGATTGGCAAGCGTGCCGATGCCGTTATCGATGTCGAAGGATAGACCTTCCCTGTTGACGAGAAGCGGGGTCGTGTCATGCAGTGAATGGATCGTCATGGTCATGTCTCCGGTATGCGTGAGAAGAGAATTAGTGGCTGTCGCCGCCGAGATAGAGCGAGCGCATTGCCGGATCGGCGAGGAGATCGCTGGCCGCACCTTCCATCGCCACGCTGCCGAGCGACAGGACATAGGCGGTGTCGGACACATGCAGCGCCTCGAAAGCGTTTTGCTCGACCATCAGGATCGAAGGACCGTCCCGACGACGGACGTCCGAGATCGCCTCGAAGACATCGTGCATCATCCGCGGAGAAAGGCCGGCCGAAGGTTCGTCGAGAAGAAGGATTGACGGTTCCGAAATCAGCGCCCGCGCCAGCGAGAGAAGCTGTCTTTCACCGCCCGACAGAGCGGATGCACGTCTGTTCTTCTTCGAGGCGAGGCTAGGATATTGGTCAAGAAGCGCATCGAACCGGCGCTCGCGGTCTCGTCGCTCCATCAGCCGGCCGCCAAGCAGGATGTTTTCCGCCACCGTCATGGTGGCGAAGACATTGTCCGTCTGTGGCACGAAACCGACCCGATGGTGGCGCACCTTGCTGTAGGTCGGCACGTCGGTGACGGCCTCGCCGGACATGCGGATATTGCCTGCCCGCGGCCGGACGAAACCTGCGATGCACTTCAGAAGCGTCGATTTTCCGCAGCCGTTAGGCCCCAGAATGGTGACGATCCTGCCAGGCTCCGCCTTCAATGAAATGCCGTTGAGAATATCCGGCCCATCGCCGTAGCCAGCCCTCACATTGGTGACTTCGATCATGCCATCGCCCTCTTCTGTCTGGCATTGCCGAGATAGGCTTCGACGACCTGTTCGTTGGATGTGAGTTCCGACGGCCTGCAATCGGCAATCACCGCACCGCGATCCATCACCACGCAGCGGCTGCAGAGTTCGCGGATGAAATGCATGTCGTGTTCGACGATCAGCAGCGTGATGCGGGCGGCATTGATGCGCCTCAGAAGCCCGATCATGCGCTGGCGCAGATTGGGATGGACGCCGGCGGTCGGCTCGTCGAGGCAGATCATCTCGGGAGACGCCCGCAAGGCCAGCGCGATCGACAGAAGCTTCTTCTGCCCGCCGGACAACGAGGCCGCCGGGAGATGGCGAACATGCGACAGCGCCAGGTCGTCCAGCAGTGCGTCAACCTCCGCCCTGTCGTCTACCTCCCGCCGGAACAAGCTCCGGAACCCGGCCCGCCGTGCCGCTGCCCCATAGAGCAGTTCGGCAACCGTCATCCTGCGTGGCATGGAAGGCAGCTGGAAGGTGCGCACCAGCCCCTTCCGCGCGATCCGGTCCATGCTGCGGCCGGTAATATCTTCGCCGTTGAAGACCACGGTTCCGGCATCGGGAGCAAATATCCCGGATACGAGATTGAGCAGGGTCGACTTGCCGCAGCCGTTCGGCCCGAGCAGCCCGACGACCTCTCCCTGCCCGATTCGGAAACCGACATTTGCCAGGACCTGATTGGCACCGAAGGATTTGGCCACACCTTCGAGCGTGAGTACCGGATCAGACATAGCGGCGCCCTCCCACACGTTCCGGCACGATGCCTGACTGCCGAAACAGAATGAAGGCGATCAACCCGCCGCCGGTCAGAAACAGCCGGCCGGCCGCGACATATTCGGTCGGCGGGCCGATCCAGTCCTTGACAAAAGGGATGAAGGCGAAGGCGAACTGCAGCAGAAAGGCACCGACGATGGCACCGGCATTGTTGCCGAGACCGCCGACCACGATCATCGCCCAGATCAGAAAGGTTTCCGAACTATCGATCTGCTCCGGCCCGACGAAACTGACGTAATGGGCAAACAGAAAACCGGATACCGCCGCCAGCACGCTGGATGCGGCCATCAACTGGCGCTTGAGGGCGATCGTATCGTAACCGAGCGAGGCGGCGAGCTGCGGTTCCTCCCGCATCATCCGGATCGACAGGCCATAACGGCCGCCGATCAGATGGCGGCACAACAACCCGGCGGCAACCACAAGCGCCAGAACAGTGACGAGGATGGCGATCTGCCGCGCCTGGCTGTCCAGACCTGGATAAAGCGGCGGGATGCCGCCGATACCCTGCGCACCACCGGTCAGCCAGTCCTCGTTGGTTGTGACGATGCGGATGACCTCTGCCAGCGCCAGCGTGACGATGCCCCAATAGTCCGCCTGGAGGTTGCGGCCGAAGCTTGCAAAAGCCCAGCCCAGCAGAGCAGCCGCGAACATCGCGAGAACGAAGCCGGAAATCGCACCGAAGTCAAAATGGAAGGCGATCGCCGCCCCATAGGTGCCGCAGGCAAACAACGCGATCTGGCCGAAATTCATCAGGCCGCCGAAACCGGCCTGAAGGTTGAGGCTCAATGCGAGCAGTGCGTAAAAGCCGGACATGATAGTGACGTGGATTATGAAATCAGACACGCTTGACCTCGCTGACGAACAGACCGCGCGGGCGCCACAGAAGCGCTGCGACCAGAAGAAGGAAGGAGATCGCGCTGGCATAGGCGACCGGCAGGAAGGCGGCGACCTCTCCCATCAGCGGACCGAAATTGACGGCCGTCACGACCGTTTCCGCAGCTGAGATCAGCAGCGCGCCGGCAATGGCGCCGAACGGATTGCCGAGCCCGCCGAGAATGGCGGAGGCAAAGACCGGCAGCAGCAGGTCCATGCCGACTTGGATGTCGACTTCGCCCTTCAGCGCGATCGCAACGCCGCCGAGCGCCGCCATCACCCCGCTGATCAGAACGATGATGGTCTTCATCCGGCCGGTATCGATACCGGTGGCATCGGCAAGCACTTCATTTGTCGATGTCGCGCGCATGCAGCGCCCAAGATCGGTGCGGAAATAGAGAAACGCGAAGATCCCAATCGCGGCCGCAACGATGGCGAAGCCGAGAAGCTGCGGTTCGGTGATGCGGGCATCGAGGATGCGGATGGGACGCGAGACCGGCAGCGCAAATCGGCTGGGGTTGGGGCCGACGGTGACCAGGAAGGCGGCGGAGAAGACCATGCTGACCGCCAGCGATCCGATCATCGCCGTCGACGAACCGATCTTCAGCATCCGGTTGAACAGGAATTCGTTGAGAATGACCGCAAGCAAGCCTGTCAGGACGACGGCAAAGATGATCGCGACGCCGACCGGCACGCCTGCCTTCTGCAGCGCGATCGCCAGGACACCGCCGGTCGCGGCATACTGGACGAGCGCGATATTGGGAAACTTCATCAGCGAGTAGACGGCACTCATGCCGATCGCCACGAGCATGAGGTCGCAGGCGCGCATCAGCACGTCGACAAGAAATTGAAACATGATTTTCGTCCGGTTCAATCGGCAAAGATCGGAAGCGCCGGCATCCTATGGGTCTTCCCTCAGGACGCCGGCGCTGACGGTGCTTACTGGGTGGCGATGGCCTTGCCGCTTTCGATCTTCAGACGAAGATAGGGCTGGGCGCCGCGCTGCCCGTCGGCATCCAATACGATCGGGCCGGTGGCACCCTCGTAGCTCTTGCCGATTTCGGCAATCGCCGTTTCGATCTTCTGCGGATCGAGCGAGTTCGCCTTGTTGATGGCAGCGGCTACCAGCATGACGCCGTCATAGGCGAAGCCGTTGAAGGTCGAGGTGAAGCCGCCCTTGTATTTGGCCTCATAAGCCTTCTGGTAGTCGGCACCGTTGCCGCCGATATAGTTGAGATCCATGCCGATCTGGCCCTCGACATATTGCGGGTCGCTGTCGGCGGTGCACATGGTCAGATAGAGCCCGTACCATTTCTTGTCGTTGAGGCCGAGTTCGAAGCTTTCGCGATTGATGGTCGCCGATTCCTTGCCATAGGCGGTGTAGACATAGAGATCCGGCGCGCCGGCTCCGAGCTGCTGCAACTCCCGGCGATAGGTCGTCTGCCCTTCCGTATAAAGAACCGTCGAGGTGATGGCGCCGCCGAGCGCCTTGAACTTGGCGGCGAAGGCGTTGGCGATGCCCTGACCATAGGCATTGTTTGGGGCGATGACCGCAACCTTCCGGGCGCCGTCAGCAAAGACGTCCTGGGCGGCAAAAGTCCCGGAGACGTCATCGAGGCCGATGACACTGAAGGCGCCTTTGCCCAGCGTGCGGATCTGGGTGCTGGAACTGCCGATATTGATGTGCGCCCGGCCCTGCTGCAGCAGATATTGCGCAATCGGGATGGTGATGCCGGACGAGAACTCCCCGAGGATGACGGGCACCTTGTCAACGGTGACGAGCTTCTTGGCCGCATCCAGCGCGGTTGCCGTGCGTCCGCCGGAATCCTCGGTGACGATTTTGAGCGGGTGACCGAGAACACCGCCGCCGGCATTGATCTTCTCCAGCGCCAGTTCCATGCCTCGCCGCTGGTCTTCTCCCTGCGTCGCACTGGAGCCGGAAAGCGGAAGGATTGCGCCGATAACCGCTTCCTGCGCATAGGCTGCCATGGACAGGCCCAGAACGAACACGCCACTCAACAAAATGCTCTTCATGTCACACCCCTCTTGTTTGAGATTTATTGTCGACAATAGAAACGACAATAAATTTTCCCGTCAAGATGCACCGCAACATTTTTTTGCCATGCATCAATAAACAATCCGGCTATTCCCCGGATTCATCCACTTCCGGGAGACGAAAAATCAATATTGACAGCGGACACTCGGCATATTTATTGTCGACAATAATTTCGACACAGAGGAAATGAACATGCATGCCTTGATCCTTGGCGGTGGCGTCGTCGGCATCACCACCGCCTATCAGCTGCTTCAGGACGGCCATGAGGTGACGGTGCTGGAGCAGGAAAACCAGGTGGCGGAAAGCACCAGCTGGGGGAATGCCGGCATGATCGCTCCCGGTCATTCCTTCGTCTGGTCGTCACCCGCCGCACCGAAGATCCTGTTGAAATCGCTTGTGCTGAAGAACCAGGCGCTGCGGTTCCGCCTCTCGGCCGATCCTTATCTCTACGGCTGGTCGTGGCGTTTCCTGATGCAATGCACGGCGCAAAAGGCGAGGTTGAACACGCTGCGCAAGCATCGCCTGGCAACCCATTCGCAGGCCGTCCTGCAGGATGTGGTGGCCCGCGAGGGGATCGCCTATGACCGCACCACGTCCGGCATCATCTATTTCCACCGCAACAAGGCGGCGCTCGACAACGGCGTGCGCAACATGCGGCTTCTGGAAGGTGACGGCCAGCAGATAAGCATCATCGATGCCGACGAAATCGTGCGTCGCGAGCCTGCATTGCTCGGCTCACGCAACCTCATCGCCGGCGGCATTCTCTGCCCCACCGACGAGACCGGTAGTTCGTCCAAATTCACCATGGCGCTGGCCGATATCGTCCGCAGCCGCGGCGGCCGCATCCTGACCGGCACCCGCATTCTCAAGCTGGAGCGCCGCGGCAACAGCATTACCTGTGTCGTGACCAACAAGGGCGAGTTCACCGCGGATAATTATGTGCTGAGCCTTGGCAGCGAAAGCCCATTGCTTGCCCGCAAGATCGGGCTTTCGCTGCCCATCTACCCGATCAAGGGCTATTCCCTGACGATCCCGATCGCCGATCCCGACCTGGCGCCCAAAGTGCCGGTCCTCGACGAGCACAATCTCGTCGCGATCACCCCGATGGGCGATGCGATCCGCGTCACAGCAACGGCGGAGTTTGCCGGTTACGACCGGTCTCACAAGCCGTCCGATTTCGCCTTCATGATGGAGGTGACGCGATCGCTGTTCCCCAAGGGCATCGCCTATGATCGCGCCCATATGTGGGCGGGACTACGCCCCATGACGCCGGACAACCTTCCGGTGCTCGGCCGCCGGGACATCGACAACCTGTGGCTCAATACCGGGCATGGTCATATCGGCTGGACGATGTCGCACGGATCGGCGCGCATTACCGCCGACCTGATCGCGGGACGAAGCTCTCCTGTCGATCTGGACAGCATCTCTCGCGCCGCCTGACAGCAGCATCCCCATCACCCTACCGAAAAGGAAAAAACATGAACCAGATCACCCGATTTGGCGCAGGCCCTCGCATGTCGCAGGCCGTTGCTTACGGAAACCTCGTCTTTCTTGCAGGCCAGGTCGCCCTGCGTGCGCCCGGCGCCTCTATTGCCGAGCAGACGGCCGATATCCTCGCAAAAACCGACGAACTTCTGGCCGAAGCAGGCTCGGACAAGAGCAAGCTCATTTCCGCATCGATCTGGCTGACGGACATCGCGACGTTCAACGAGATGAATGCGGTCTGGGACGCATGGGTGGCGCCCGGTAACGCCCCTGCACGCGCCTGCGTCGAATCTAAGCTTGCAGCCCCGCAATTTACCGTCGAGATTGCCGTCATCGCGGGCATCTGAAGCGTTCCCGGTGCGGTCGTCCTGGCATGGCCACACCGGTTTCAATTGACAGGCTGCATGGCATCAGCGCAATTGTCCGGCCGTCCTATCGCCACAACCTCGAGGATCAAGACGTGTTGGCATCGAAACCTGCGAAGACCGGACCTCGTGTCTATGAGGAAATTCGCCGTATGGCGATGGAATACCGGTTCAAGCCGAACGAACGGATCAACGAACTGGAACTTGCGGCAAAGATGCAGGTCAGCCGCAGCCCGATCCGCGAAGCGCTGCAACGGCTCGTGACCGAAGGCTTGATCACATTTCAGGTCAATCGTGGTTTCTTCTGCCGCGGCTTCGATGTCGAGGAAATCCTCAACCTGACCGATGTCCGCATTCTGCTGGAAGAGCGGGCGGTGCGACTGGCGTCGGAACATGCCTCGGATCTCGAATTGCGGGCGCTGTTCGACTGGTGGCAGAAGACCTCGGCCATGGCGGATGCCCTCTCCAGCGCGGACCTGACGGCCAAGGACGAGGAATTCCACATGCGTATCGCAAAGCTTTCAGGCAATCCCGAGCTTGCCAAGATGATCGAGGGCATCAACACCCGCATCCATTTCGTCCGGCAGATCGAAGTGGAAAAACATCGGCGTCTTTCGACCACCTATACCGAGCACAACAGGATTGCCGAAGCGATGCTGAAACGGGACGGGCAGACGGCATCGCAGATCATGGGCGACCATATCCGGATCAGCGCCACCGACGCCACGGAAACGATGAAGGAAGGTCTTGCCCGTATCTTCATGCGGGAAGCCTGAACCATGTCCCTTATCGATGGCACGACCTCGCGCAGCACCTCCTGGACCAATCTCGGCAATCTGCTGGTCGTCTATCTCGTTTGGGGAAGCACGTATTTCGCGGTCAAGATTGCCGTCACTGGACCACCCTCCATCGCGCCGTTGCAATTGCAGACATGGCGGATGTGGGCGGCATCTGCCCTGTTGATTGCGATCGGCCTCTCTCGCACTCGACGCTTTCCCGTTCTTTCGGCAAAGCAGATCGTCATCTGTGCGGCCTCCGGCATTCTGATGTGGGTGACGGGCAACGGACTTGCGACGCTGGCATCCCGGCATGCAGCCTCGGGTTTCATCGTCATGGCCATGGGCATGATCCCGATCTGGACAACGCTGATCTCCAGCGTCATCGACCGCACGCCGCCATCGCGCAATGTGGTTGTGGGGCTTGGCATCGGCCTTTCCGGCCTGTTTCTTATCGTCGGGCCGCCGGTCTTCCTGGCCGGTTCAGCATCGGTCGAGACCGGATACGCGGTCTGGCTGGCATTCATTCTCTGCGCCGCAGGCCTGACATGGTCGATCGGCAGCCTGATCCAGAAGCCTTTATTTGCAGCCACTTCGCCGGTCTGGGCTGCCGGACTGCAGACGCTGTCGGCGGCAATCGTTCTGACCGTCATCTGCTGGACGAGCCAGACATCTCTTTTACCACCGGCTGATATCGCTCCGGTCCAGCTGACGGCATTTTTATATCTGGCAATCTTCGGCTCCGTGGCCAGCCTTCTGGCCTATATTACGGTCATGAAGATCTATCCGCCAACGGTCGTATCCACCTTCGCCTACGTCAATCCGCTGGTCGGCGTCGTGCTTGGATGGGTAGCGCTCGATGAGAAACCGGCGCTTCTCTCAATGCTTGGGATTGCACTGATCTTGGCAGGTGTATCGGCGATCATAGTTACGTCCCGGCGCAGCTGAAATGTCTACGCTCTGTCCGCTCTTGAAAGCGATACGAACCGACGACCCTGTTATTGCAAATCCTTTCTGCCAATAAATTCGTAAGGCAAACCAAAAACTTGCCTAAAGCGATGATGCTTTTCCGACGGGATCCTGGTCGTAACTGGTCTTGTTAATTCGTATTGTTCTTTAGCGCCGGATTGACTCCAGATGTGTCATACCAAATCCTTCTGCATATTTGAGCCCGTAGCCGAGCGCTCTGTCGAGGCCGATATGGGCAGCCCATACCAATCCGACGGCCAACGCCACAGGCGCATGACCAGCCATACCCCAAGCGATCAAAGCGAGCGGTGGGATGTACCAGTGGGCCGCGTTGTAAAGCGCGGCCCCCACCTTTTTCCCGGCTAGGTAGCCGACCATTGACAGGTCGGGGGCCAAGATCAGGACGGCAAACAACCACCAACTGGCATCCAGTTTGGCGTACCAAGCGGTGGCGACAACGAGTACCCCAAGCCCCTCAAGGCGAAGAAGCACCTTTGGTATTCCAGTGACGAAACCAGTCATAACCCTATCTCCAACTGTTATGTCGGAGTGATAACATCGACGATGGACATACAAAATTGACTAAATTCTACTATCGGCTATTCAAAAATGAATATCTCGGTCTTTGAGACGCTTTGATGATGCCTCTGACTGACCTTTTGATCCGCCGCAAGAAAAAAAGCCGCCGCAATGCCAAGGCAGCCAAACGCCTGGTGCGCAAGCTGCTGAAGGGCCAAAGCCGTGCGCCACGCGTGATGGGTACCGACAAGCTTAACATGATCAGTCTCGATAGTCCGGCGCCTCCCGGTCAAGCACGCGTCGAATACTTGCCAGATGCATGCGCGCACTTTCCGGATCCCCTTCGCGCATCTGCCGCGCCGCTTCGGCAGCAACATGGGGCAAAACCGGCAGCAGTTTGCGGCCCGACCCCATTGCTTTCAGCTGAACTTCGGCAGCACGTTCGAGATAGTAGAGATCATCCCATGCTTCGGCGATATTGGGCGCACAGACCATGACACCATGGTTCTTCATAAACAGGATATCCTTGTCGCCGAGCACCGCTGCGATCCTGTCGCCTTCGCTTTCGTCCAGCGCCAGACCGTTGTAATTCTCATCCACCGCAACACGGCCATAGAACTTGAGCGCGGTTTGCCCTGCCCAGACCAGCGGTTCGCCTTCCACCATGCTGAGCGCCGTTGCATTCGGCATATGGGTATGAAAGGCAGCCCCCACCCGAGGGGCCATCTTGTGAAGGCGGGCATGGATGTAGAAAGCGGTCGCTTCCGGCACGCCGTCGCCGGCGACCACATTGCCCTCGAAATCGCAGATCAGCAGTGATGAAGCCGTTGCCTCCTGGAAGGCCCAGCCAAGACGGTTGACGATAAAGAGATCGGGGTGGCCGGGAACGACGGCCGAGAAATGGTTGCAGATCCCCTCTTCCAACCCCAGCCGCGCCGCCATCCGCAGACAGGCAGCCAGATCAACCCGTGCCTGCCATATCTCATCGGTCTCCAGCGAGACATTGCGGCGAACAGCGGCATTTGCCTTTGAGACATTCAGTTCGTGAGCCATGGTTATCTCCACCTCCTTAAGTTATATCCAGCCCGCTGCGGCAAGGACGGCAGGCACCCTGCCGAGGGTCGGCACGATTTCGTTCGGGTGGTAGTCAGCGAGCGGCTTGCGGCCTGTTCCGCGATCGACCCAGACCGTACGAAAGCCGAGTTCGCGCGCCGCCGCAAGGTCGAGATGCGGGCTGGCGCAGATATGCACCAAATCCTCCATACCGATGCCCAGGGTTTTCCAGGCATGATGGAAGATCTGCCGGGATGGCTTGTAGGCCCCGGCCTGCTCAGCCGTGATGACGCGGTCGATAAAGCCACCAAGTTGGGCGACATTGCCGGCAATGATCGCGTCGTCTGTATTCGAGATAATCGCAAGGCGGAAACCCGCGGCCTTCAGCTTTTCCAACGTTGCTACGATTTCTGGAAACGGCGGCATCTTGCCGATCGAGGATGTCAGGATCCCGGCATCCGCAGGCGTGAACGGGAGGTCGAATTCAACCATGGCCCGCTCCAGGGCAAGGGCACTGACCGCGGCAAAAGTTCGGTGAGGACGCTCCTCTTCCAGCGCATGTTCATAGCGGTCATAGACCGTAATGAAAGCCTTGTGATCGATATCGCGACCTTTCGGGGATAATATCCGGTCCACCGCTGCAAGCAGCCCTTCGTCCCATTGGATGAGGGTTCCGTAGCAATCAAAGGTCAACCATGTTGGTCTGGCTCCAGGCAGTGTCATCTCTCGTCTCCTTCGGTTTCCCGAGGTTGACAAAAGCTGAACCAATTGAGAAATTAAATCTCATCATCATCTTCATCGAGAAATCAAATGAGCCTGGGCTTCGATCTGGATCTCTTGAGAACCTTCGCTGCAGTTGTCGACTGTAGCGGCTTTACCAAAGCGGCCGAACGGGTGCATCTGACACAATCGACGGTGAGCCAGCAGATCAAGAAGCTGGAGGTGAATTTGGGCACCTCGCTGCTACGTCGGGATAAATCGACCGGAACCGTTGAAACCACGGAAGCCGGCGAGTTGCTGCTGAGCTATGCCCGTAGAATACTCGCCATGGCAGATGAGGCTGCCGAGGTGATGCGAAAACCTCTGGCACCGCGAACCGTTCGCCTCGGCGTACCGGAGGATTTTGCCGGGCGGCGCCTCATTGATCTGCTGTGGGGATTTTCGACCGCATCGCCACATATCAGGCTCGACACAGTTAGCGGTTGGAGCATTGAGCTTCGTCGCCTGCTTGATATGGGCGAGATCGACCTCGCGCTGATCAAGCGCGAGCCCGGAGATGGGGCTTGTCTCGCGAGCTGGAAAGAAGAACTGATATGGGTGGAGAGCGCCGCCCGTTCTGTCGAAGCGGATCCAGTGCCACTCGCGGTGTTTCCCGTCGGCTGCATCTATCGGGATCGTGCCATCCGAGCGATGGAGCACAGCGGTCGTCGCTGGCGGATCGCCTACACCAGCCAAGGTTTGATGGGGGTGCAAGCAGCCGTCGCTTCCGGTCTTGGAATCAGTCTCCTGCCTTCCGATGCCATACTTCCTGAACACCGAAAACTCGGGCCCACGGATGGGTTCGACGATCAGCCCCCGTCTGAGATGGCACTGGTGAAAGGACGGGCGAGCCTCTCGACAGAAGCCCAGTCCGTCGGGAAATTTCTTGCGAATATCTTGTGATAGTGGTGTCCATTCGACCGCTGCTCGCGTGCCGTTCGCAGCCAAGGAGCCCGCGCAAGTGGCGGACGTACCCGAAGTTTACCCGCAAGCCCGGAGGCACGCGATCCGGCGAGGAAACCACCGAGGTGATATTGACGAAAGGGAATTCCATTTCGATGTCAGTCGATGTCGCAGGCCAAGAGCGAGGCGCACACAACTGCAAGGCGCGTACGGTGATTATCGGCCGCCTTGAACCAATTTGAACAGCGGCCCCCCTTTTTCTGGATTGCAGGCGATGCCTGCCTACGTTAAGCAGAAATGAGGCGTAGATTTTATCACCAACTGGTGCTATTTTAGATGCTTCAATAAGGGATTCGACTATTGCGATCTACTATCAATCTTGATGACGCACTCATGGATAGGGCGAAATCATTGACCGGGACCAAGGAAACCGCGGCGGTCGTTCGCCAAGCATTGGAGACGCTTGTTCGTGTAGAGTCCGGAAAACGCCTCATCGCGCTCGGAGGAACCATGCCGGACGCCGAGGCACCTCCGCGCCGCCGGAGCGCGACAGTTAAGTGATACTAGCTGACACTTCGATCTGGATTGATCATTTCCGATCTGCTGACGCGGAGTTGCGCAGGATTATTGAAGATGATCGACTGCTCTGCCATCCGTGCGTGATCGGCGAGCTGGCTCTTGGCAGCCTCCGGGATCGCAGTGACGTGATAGCTTTCCTGTCGGCCCAGCGCGGTGCAGTCGTCGCAACACATGACGAAATCATGATAATGATCGATCGACATGGTATTTTCAGTATGGGCATTGGCTACACGGATGCTCACTTGCTGGCGTCCGTTCTTCTTGACCACAAAGTGTCCTTATGGACCAAAGACAAGCGTCTGCGGGCAGCAGCGAAAAAGGCACAAGCCTCACTGCATATCCCGGTCAACGCGCCTCACTAATGCTGAAGCCATAGGTCTAGTGCTTCAGATAGGTTTTGCGAACCCCTGCTCTTGATGAGACCAGAACCGATGATCCCGCGATTGAAATTTCAATATCAGTCCTAATTAAAGAAGCGATATCAGCGCTTTACGACCTTCCAAATAGGTAATGGAACTTATGGAACTCTTGCTCTCCGGAGATCTACCATGGTGCCATCACCCGCATTTCACATCGCTCATCGGAACAGAAACGAATTCCAAATTCACGCAGGCGTCAAACTTTATGGGGCACTGTAAAGTTATCGGTCTCGGGTTAAAGTGCGGCACGAGGTCTGTGATCAAGCGACCTACAGATGGGCGATCTCGCTCCACATCTGCATCGCGGCCGCTCGCAGCTCGCGACAATGGGCAGAAGGAGTGTCTTGGCGCGGGATATGAAACAGGTTGGCAAAATCCGGATCATGGATGGAGACGAAGCGTTGTAGATGTCGCTGCGACTTGAAGCGCTTCATGATCCGCTCTCGTCGCCGGATCGGCTGATGGGAATTCTCCGCCCGATTGTTCTGCCCTTTGTGAGAACGGTGCTCGACGCCGGGCATGATCTCCCGCTTCGCCGCGTCATAGGATCGAAGCTTATCGGTGATCATGACGCGCGGGGTAGAACCTTGCCCTTTCAGAAGCTTGCGCATCAAACGCTTTGCAGCCTTGGCATTACGGCGGCTTTGGATCAGAACGTCGAGGACGAAACCATCCTGATCCACGGCGCGCCAGAGCCAGTGTTTCTTTCCCCGAATGGTGATGACCACCTCGTCGAGGTACCATTTGTCACCGAGCCTACCGGCTGATCGCTTGCAGATATCATTGGCGAAGCACCTGCCAAATTTCTCGGCCCACAGTCCTACGGTTTGGTGAGAGACGATGACACCACGGGCTGCCAGCATATCCTCGCCATGCGCAGGCTGAGCGGAAACCGGTGACGACGATAGAGAGGATCACGTGCAGATCTGGTCATGCCGCCAGATCCCACATTTTGAGCGATGCTCGAATAACGTTACGGTGCCGCCCGGATTACTTGGCCGCAGCCTTGCCGAGCGGCTCCATACCGCTGCCGCGGATGACGGCGGCGTTGGCGGGATCGGCGAGGAAGTCGATCAACGCGCGGGCGGCTGCTACGTGATGGGATCCTTCAACCACGCCCGCCGAGAAGACGGTGATCTTCTGCAGGTCGCCGGGCACCTGACCGATGAGCTTGATGCCCGTGATCGGCTTCAGCTCGGACACCTGCTGAAAGCCAATCTCATATTCGCCCGACGCCACGACCGAACCGACCGGCACAGCCGGGATCATCTTGGCCTTGCCGGCCATTTCGGCCTTGATGCCCAGCTTGTCGAACATTTCCTTTTCGATATAGACGCCGGAGGCACTGTCCGAATAGGCGACGGATTTGGCACCGAGAAGCGCTGTCTTCAGCGCTTCGGGCGTGCTGACGTCAGGAGCCGGCGCGCCTTCCTTGACGACAATGCCAATGCCGGACTGGGCCAGCGGCATGCGCGTATCGGCAATGACCTTTTTGTCTGCAATCAGGTTGTCGAGCGCCTCGCCAACCATGATCAGGACGTCGATATCTTCATTGCGGGCCAAGCGCTGCGGCACAGCATTCTTGGTCGTGCCCATCGACGGGCCCCATTGGGAGACGACCTTGTTGCCGGTCCGTTTCTCGAATTCCGGAATGAGTTCCTTGTAGGCGGCAGCGAAACCACCCGAGGAAACGACGTTGATCGTATCGGCAAATGCACTGGGGGCGACAACCAAAAAGAAGGCGGCGAAGGCCGCTGCGATGCGTTTCATCCCAAAAACTCCTCTTTGTTGGGATTGAATTTCAATGAAAGAGACTGAGTGAAGAGAGCGGGACAGAAAATGGCGCCGTCCCGCGTCGTCTGTCATGCCTTGGCGGTGATGGCGCTGGCCCGCGCGCCGTCCGTCACCTTGCGGTAGACCAGAAGCGTCGCCACCAGACCGCAACCGCCTGCAAAGGCGAGCCAGTAGCCTGGAGCTGCCTTGTCGCCGGTCTCCTGGATGAGCCAGGTGGCGATGGCTGGCGTAAAGCCGCCGAAGATCGCCGTCGCCAGTGAATAGGCAAGCGAGAAGCCCGCTGTCCGCACGATCGGCGGCACGATCTCCGTCAGGGCAACCACCATAGCGCCATTATAGCTGGCATAGAGGAAGCTGAGCCAGAGTTCGGCGATCAGCATGCGCTCGAAGCTCGGTGCGGCGACGAGCCAGGCGATGGCCGGGTAGGCTGTCACGAGCGAGAGCGCCGAAAAGACCACGAGTACGGGCTTACGGCCGATGCGGTCAGAAACAGCGCCCATGACCGGCAGCCAGAAGAAGTTCGACAGGGCAACGCAGAACGTCACGAGAAGACTGTCGGTCTCCGAAAGCTTCAGGACGCTCTTACCGAAGGTCGGCGTATAAACGGTGATGGCATAGAACGAGACCGTCGTCATGACGACCATCAGCATGCCGAGCAGAACGATGCCCCAGTTGGTGGCCAGCGTCTGGTAGAGCTGCGTCATTGTCGGGCGATGTTGACGGGCGGCGAATTCCTGCGTTTCTTCGAGTGAGCGCCGGATATAGAACAGGAACGGTACGATGCCGCAGCCGATGAAGAAGGGTATGCGCCAGCCCCATTCCGACATCATGCTCGGTGGCATCAGGGAGTTCAGCGCATAGCCGAGGACGGCCGCGACCATGATGGCAACCTGCTGGCTGCCCGACTGCCATGAGACATAGAAGCCTTTTTTGCCGGGCGTCGACATCTCCGCCAGATAGACTGAGACGCCGCCGAGTTCCACACCCGCGGAAAAGCCTTGCAACAGGCGGCCGATTAGAACGAGAAGCGGTGCGAAGAGACCGATCGTCTGGACGCCGGGCACGAAGGCAATGAGCACAGTGCCGAGCGCCATGATGCTGAGCGTGACGATGAGGCCCTGGCGGCGGCCGATCTTGTCGACATAGGCCCCGAGAAAGATCGCTCCGAGCGGTCGCATCAGAAAGCCCGCGCCGAAGGTCATGAAGGTCAGCATCAGCGATGCAACTTCATTGTTCGACGGGAAGAAGGTCTTGGAAATGTTGCTGGCATAGATGCCGACGAGGAAAAAGTCGAACATTTCAAGGAAATTGCCGCTTGTTACGCGCAATACGGTGCCAACGCGGGATGAGCGTGTACTTACTGTCATGGTTGTCTCTCCCTATGCATGAGACCTACCCAGCTTGGGGTCCTCCGGTCTCCATGCGAACGGTCGCGCGTCAGTCGTGTTAGCCCACGCCGCTTATCGACGGCAGGCCGCGACATGCCGCTTTACCAAACTCATTTCCAACCGCTTACATCGGATTTCCTGTCACCATCCTGTCACGCCGCCGGAGCGGCACGAAATTGTCTTGTCGCGGACCCATCCTCCGTGCTTGATCTAGGCCGAAGCAAATCGTGACCAGGGAGGAAGGCATGCGGGTCCTCATTGTGGAGGATGACCCGTCGTTGGCGCGCGGGATCGTGGCGGCCCTTGTGGCCGCCGGCTATGCGGTTGATCGTGTCGACAATGGCCGCGACGGTCTCTCTGCAGCCCTTGAGGAAGACTATGCGCTCGTCGTGCTCGACCTCGGCTTGCCCGAAATGGATGGGCTCACGGTTCTGAAAGCGTTGCGGCAGGCCGGTTCGACAACGCCGGTGATGATCCTGACCGCGCGCGATGCCATTCCCGACAGGGTCGCCGGGCTCGATGTGGGAGCCGACGACTATCTGACCAAGCCCTTCGCGCTCGAGGAATTCGAGGCCCGCGTGCGCTCGCTCGTCCGGCGCGGCCAGAACCAACCCAGCCCGATGTTGACCGTAGGCTCTCTATCGATTGATCGTAACTCAAGCACGGTAACGCTGGCCGGACGCACGCTTTTTCTGCGCCCAAGAGAATATTCAGTCCTGGTGCTTCTTCTCAGCCGAGCAGGTCAGGTTGTGCAAAAGGAGCGGCTCGCTTCGGCGATTTCGAATTTCGACGATGCGCTCACGCCCAATGCCGTGGAATTGCATCTCGGCCGCCTGCGAAAGAAGCTTGAGCCACATGGCCCCAATATTCGCACAATCCGTGGGGTCGGCTATATCCTCGAGGTCGAGTGAAATGGACGCGAGCGCCGCGCCGTCCATCCGTCGGCGCCTTTTGCAAAATATGGTGTTGCCGGTCGCTGTGTTGGCGATCGTCTTCGGCATCGGCGGCGCATTTCTCATCCATAGCGTCGTGAGCCTGACCCAGGATCGCCTGCTCGATGCGGCGCTCGTCTCTATCATCGATCGGGCAACGGCACGGGGGCCGGCGCATCTCGACAACACGGTGGCGCAGGGCGCCATCGAGATCCTGGGCGGCGAGACAGATGACACATTTGCCTTTTGCATATCCGACGATGCCGGCTTTCAGCGAGGCGACCGAGAGCTCTGTGCGCTGGACACGCGCCCCGCGCCCCTCGGCCGGATCACGCATGTGCCGGCCGATCTAAGTGACAACCAGGTGCGGATCGCGATGACGAGCCGCACCATCGAGGGCTTTGCGCGTCCGCTCACCTTCAGGATGGCGGAGACGCTTAATAGCCGGCTCAATATGGAAGCGCGGATGCTCGTCGTCCTCGTGTTTTTTGAAGCCGTTCTCCTGAGTGCTGCCGCCATTCTCTCCTATCTGGCCATCCTGCGCGGGCTTCTGCCGCTCACCGAGATCAGTCAGGAGCTTCTGGGACGGGCGCCACCGGGCGCCATCCCCTTTGCCCGCATCGATACCGCACGGGTGCCGGAAGAGGCCGTCGATCTCGTCTCGGCGATCAACACGTTGATGGAGCGGCTGGATGAAACGATCGCCGGCGTGCGCGATTTTACCGCCGATGCCTCTCATCAGTTGCGCTCGCCGCTGGGCGGTATCAAGCTGCATCTTGAGCTTCTGGAGCGGCAGGCGGTGGGCCAGGACAATCTTCTGGCAACGCTCGGCGAAGCGCAGAACGGTGTGACGCGCCTGCAACGCACGCTTCAGCAGTTGATCGTGCTGGCGCGAGTCGATGCGAAGAGCGGCGCGGTCGATCTCGATCAGCGCGTCGATCTCGCCCGCCTTGCCGCCGACGTCCTGGCCGAGCACGTCCCCAAGGCTCTGAACCGCAATGTCGACATCGTGCTCGATGCGCCGGACGACCCCATCAACGTCACGGGCAATCCGCTGCTTCTCAGGGAAATCATCGCCAACCTTGTCGATAACGCGATTGCACACAGTGCCGAAGGCGGTTGCGTAACGGTGCGCGTGATGCTGGACGCGACGACCGGGACAATCGCGGTTGAGGATGAAGGGCCGGGTATTCCCGAGGAGGAGCGTAGTCGTGTCTTTCAACGCTTCTACCAGATCGCCCGTGGCGACGCGAAGCCGGGTTCGGGGCTCGGTCTTGCGATCGCGCGCCGTATTGCCGATCTCCATGGCGGCTTGATCACTCTCGGCGAGACCGCTTCGGGCCACGGCTTGAGCGCCCGGCTCAGCCTGCGCCTCTTTCAATCGAAGTCGCTGGACTAGGAACGCGAGCCAGTGCTGTGAGGACCGGCGCGCGTCGGCCCTGCAGACAGATATCAGATGCTATTAGCTTGATTCCGGGACGGACGCATTTCCAACATCGACGTGGCGAAAGAAGTTGGGCTGTCTCCTTCGCCATGCTTGCGCCGAGTCCAGTTCCTGGAAGAGGGGTTAGAACAGGAGCTGCCCTCGCTTGCGATAATCGGCATGGGGCTGTGCATAAACTTTCCGCTTCTTCTCGCCCTCCAGGGTCCCTCAGCGATGATGCCTGCACTATGTCCGATTAAGGCATTCCGAAACGATAGTTTCTAGGACCGCGTTAGCCCTCAGAGCATACTACCCCAACCCATGCAGTTGATGGATTGTGAACCTTCACTCCGTTAGAAAAGATCTAACGTTATCAGTTACTTGCGTTCCACATCCCATCGAACGGCGCAAATTTATCCACCTTTTTCGAGAACTTGCATAGTGCTCGTCGCCGACCAAGTGTAGATGAAGAATACCTTCACCTATCTGTCAGGTCTCCCGTGGATCAGCTACTTGCTATTCGAACATTTGTCCGCGTCGCCGAAGCCGGCTCCTTCGCCAGGGCGGCTGACACGTTGAACCTGCCCCGGTCCTCCGCCAGCAAGCTCGTGCAGGATCTCGAGGCGCATCTAGGAACAAAGCTCGTAGAGCGCACGACGCGATCAGTCACGATGACCACCGAGGGCGTCGCCTATCACGAGCGCGCGCTCAAGCTCCTCGCCGATCTCGATGACATGGACGGCACTGTCGCTGGTTCGCGTAGCGCGCCTAAGGGAAAGCTGCGCGTCGACATTGGCTCGGTGCTTGCAAATCAAATCCTCATACCTGCGCTCTCCGATTTTCAGCACCAGTACCCTTATATCGACCTTATGCTCGGCGTCGGCGATCGCCCCGCCGACCTCATCAGCGAGGGGATCGATTGCGTCGTTCGCGGCGGAGCCCTCGGTGACTCGTCGATGAAGGCGCGGAAGCTGTGCGAACTGGACTACGTGATTTGCGCGTCGCCCGCCTATCTGGATGGCATGGAGTTGCCGGAGCGGCCTGGTGATATCGAGAAGCATCGGATCGTCAGTTATTTCTCAGCGTCATCGGGAAAGCGGTTTCCATTGCGCTTTCAGCGCGGCGAAGAGCGAAGCGAGTATCTCCCAACCTCCAGCGGCATTTCTGTCAACGAGAGCACCGCGCACCTGAACGCGCTGCTCGCAGGACTGGGGATCGGCCAAAGTTTCGGTTTCCTGGCACGGCCTCATTTCGAGAGTGGGGCGCTGGTCGAACTGCTGCCCGACTGGAAGCCGGACAATCATCCCCTGCACCTCGTCTATCCCGCTGATCGATTTCCAAACCCGCGGCTGCGCGCCTTCACGGAATGGGCGGCAAAGGTATTCGAAGCCGTCGACGCGCGACGCAATGTGACGATGCAGACCATCCATCCACATGGATAATGTCTCTACCCTGAGCGGCTTCTCACCGACGATCTGACGAACTAATTTCTCTTCATCGGACGGCGACGAGGCCAACGGCCAACGCCACCTCCCGAACAGTTTTAGATTTTCAACAGGCCGCGCATTCGGGCTGAACCCTTCTGCGCGCCCAGCATCAGGAGAATAAAATGACCAACAGGCTTGAAAACAAGATCGCCGTCGTCACCGGGGCAACCAGCGGCATCGGCCTCTCGACCGCCAAGCTCTTTGCCGCCGAAGGCGCACGCGTCTACATCACCGGCCGCCGCAAGGATGCGCTCGACAAGGCAGTGGCCGAGATCGGCCGTGGCGCGGTCGGCGTCCAGGCCGATTCCTCCAGCAACGATGATCTCGACAAGCTGTTCGCCCAGGTGAAGGCGGAACAGGGACGCCTTGACGCCCTCGTCGTCAACGCCGGCGGCGGCACCATGCTGCCGCTCGGTCAGATCACCGAGGAGCAGATCGACGACACCTTCGGCCGCAACGTGAAGGCCGTCATCTTTACGGTTCAGAAAGCGCTACCGCTGCTCAGCAAGGGCTCGTCGGTCGTGCTGACCGGCTCGACCGCCGGCACTGAAGGTACGGCTGCCTTCTCTGTCTACTCCGCTTCCAAGGCCGCCGTCCGCAACCTGGCCCGCTCCTGGGCGCTTGACCTGAAGGGCACCGGCATCCGCGTCAACGTCGTCTCGCCCGGCGCAACACGCACCCCCGGCCTCGTCGAGCTTGCCGGTGACGACAAGGAACAGCAGCAGGGCCTGCTCGACTATCTCGCCTCGCGCATCCCGCTCGGCCGCGTCGGCGAATCCGAGGAGATCGCCAAGGCGACCCTGTTCCTGGCTTCCGACGATGCGAGCTTCGTCAACGGCGCCGAGCTCTTCGCCGACGGCGGCCAGGCCCAAGTCTAACTCCCGCAGCGGGAGCGGCCAACAGCCGCTCCCATTCTCATTCTCAAGGAGAGCCCGCGATGCGTGCCGCAGTCTATTTCAAGCATGGGAAGCCTGAGGACGTTCTTCAGGCTGTCGAAGTCGAAGATCCCAAGCATCCCGAGCACAACGAAGTGCTGATCCGGGTGTTGCTTCGGCCGGTCCACCACGGCGACCTTCTCGGTATATCGGGACGCTACCAGCCGGGAGCGGTGGTTCCGAAAGAGGGTGTGCGTGTCGGCTTCGAGGGCTATGGCATCGTCGAGGAAGCAGGTGATGGCGTCGACCTGAAGCCGGGCACCCGCGTCGCCTTTTTTCCCGGCAAGGGCGCGTGGAGCGAGAAGGCCATCGTCTCGGCCGAATACGTCACCGAAATCCCCGATGACGTATCTGATGAAGCCGCAGCGCAGCTTCACGTCAATCCGCTGACGGCGGCGCTCCTTCTGCGCGCCGTCGAAACATCCGGCGCGAAGCCGGGCCGCGACGTACTCGTTCTCACCGCCGCCGGATCCGCGGTCGCCAGACTCCTGATCGGACTGCTTCTCGATCGTGGCTTCGACGTGGTCGGCGTCGTCCGGCGGGAAGCCGGCGTGAACGAACTCAACGTGGTGTTCCCGGATCTGCCTGTTGTCTCGACCGACAAGCCCGGCTGGCAGGAGAATGTCATATCTGCGGCGGACGGTCATCCGATCGGGGTCGTGCTCGACCCTGTTGGCGGCGAGACTGCCAGTGCGGCCGCCGGGCTGCTCGCTCAAGGTGGCAGCCTTGTATCCTATGGCGATCTGTCCGGGCAGCCGATCTCGGTCTCCGCACTTTACTTTTCGACGCGCGACATCCGGATATCGGGCGTGACCGTTGGGCGGTGGGCAAGCCTACCAGTCAAAATCCGCAAAGCCGATCTCAAGCTGGCGATAGAACTGGCCGCGGGCAAACCGGAGCTTTTCCCGGTCGAGAAGACATTCGATCTGGCAGACGTCGGCAAGGCGGCGGCGCTCGTCGAAATGCCTGGCAAGACTGGGACGGTCCTGCTTTCCTCCTACTAGCAAGCTGCCCCGTTGCGGCACGAGAGCCGAAATCTGGAACAAGAACATCCAGGCGGAGCAAATCCAGACATCGGCGCTCGCTACGCGCAGGTCTAATCTTGATCCGATATTTCAAGGGATCGTCGACAACCCAACCATCATAAAACCAGAACATGAGAGATCGAGCAAAAGTGGTTCTTCCGCTACCTGATGAAGGATGAAAGCAGGATCGACGCCCGCGACCGCGCCGTCTATGCGGCGGCTTACGCGAGCCGCGATGCAATCCGCGCCGGCAACGCCTGGTATCAGGCCTTTCCACAAGACATCATCGATGATGGCGACTACGCCAAACTCGAGATGCCGGTTCTGGCGCTCGGCGGCCCCGGTTACGTCTGGCTGAAGACGACCCTTGAGCGAAAGACGACCAATCTGCAGGTCTTCAAGATCGCTGACAGCGGCCACTTCATTGCCGAAGAGCAGCCGGAAGAAACCCTGAAACACATCATCGACTTCCTCAACTAAGATTCTCCAGGAAAAAGCCATGACACTTCAATCGACTGACTCTTCGCGTCGGCGCATGCTACAGCTTGCTCTCGCCCTGCCTGCCGCGACCGCCTTCGTTTCGCAAGCGGCGGCTCAGACATCCGGCCTAAACATTCCGCCGGCTTCGAAAGACATCAAGCCGTTCAGTGTGTCCGTGCGGCAGTCGGCGATCGACGACCTCAAGCAAAGGCTGAAGAACACCCGCTGGCCCGAGAAGGAAACGGCGTCTGACTGGTCCCAGGGCGTACCTCTTCAAAAGGCGAAGGCGCTTATCGCTTATTGGGAGAGCAAATACGACTGGCGGAACTTCGAGAAGCGCATCAACGCCTATCCACAATTCCGCACTGAGATCGACGGGCTCGGCATTCACTTCATCCATGTGAAATCGAAGCATGAGAACGCCCTGCCGATCATCCTGACCCATGGATGGCCAGGGTCGGTGGTGGAGTTCCTCAAGGTTATCGGGCCACTCACCAACCCGACCGCGCACGGCGGCACAGTTGAGGACGCGTTGCACGTCGTCATTCCCTCTCAGCCCGGCTTCGGGCTTTCGGACAAGCCCCAGGCAGAGGGATGGAACGTCGTACGCACGGCGAAAGCTTGGGTCGAGCTGATGACCCGTCTTGGCTACAGCAAGTGGGTCGCACAAGGTGGGGAGTGGGGTTCCGGCGTGACCCATGCCCTCGGCCACATCCGGCCTGCAGGGCTTGTCGCAGCTCACGTCAACTGGCCGCTCGTCTTCCCGGAAAAATTCCCGGACAATCCGACCCCGAGGAAAAGGCAGCGATGTATGCGGCCGCCAAGTTTGCCAACGACCAGTTCGGCTATTTCAAGGAACAGGCAACGCGTCCACAGACAATCGGCTACGCGCTTGCCGACTCCCCGGTCGGCCAGGCAACATGGATCTACGAGAAGTTTCAGGCCTGGACCGATAACCGCGGTGAACCAGAAGACGCTTTGACCGTCGACGAGATGCTCGACGACATCTCCCTATACTGGTTTACGGACACTGCGGCCTCTTCCGCTCGGAACTACTGGGAAAACGCGCGCAACGGCGGGGGATTCGACGCTGGTCGTATCGAGCTGCCGATGGCCGCGACGATCTTCCCGAAGGAAATCTACCGGGCGCCGAAGGCATGGGCCGAAGCCCATTGGCCAAACCTCGTCTACTGGAACGAAGTCGACAAGGGCGGGCGAAGACCGAGCTCATGTTGTTCTGATTGGCCGGCCGGTCGAGGCCCTAAAACGATGGATCGAGGAGTCCAGGATCGACATTGCGCCTGTGTTCCGTCCGATCGACCAATGGAGCAATGTCGGCCGGCGGGCGTTGACGCCGCAATCGGTCAATCTGATCCTGAAGACCCGGTGCAAGCAGGCGGGTCTCGATCCAGAAGAGTTTTCGGCGCACGGGCTCCGATCGGGCTATCTGACCGAAGCAGCCAATCGTGCCGTCCCCCCTGCAGGAGGCTATGCAGCAGTCGCTGCACAAATCGGTGCCGCAGGCGGCGAGTTACTACAACAATACCGAACGCAAGCAGGGTCGGGCAGCTCGATTGAGCATTTGAGCCGCGGCATCGAGGATTACTTGCAGTTCTACACGACACTATCGGCGCTGCGCCGCCTTGCGGTACAAAGCAGAATATGTCGTTGTGCGCCTGCTTATTCGGAAGTACCGGAGGATGGTTGCGATGAAGACGCGGATCGACGCGGTTATCGAAAGGGCGATAGTGGCCGGCAAGATCGTCGGCACTGTCGTGATCGTCGTCAAAGACGGAGAGACCATCTATAGCCGCGCTGCTGGTTATGCTGATCGCGAAATCGGAAAGCCCACTGAAACGCGGACCATATTCCGCCTCGCTTCCGTGACCAAACCGCTCGTGGCAGCAACCGCTCTAGCTCTCATCGACAAGGGCAGGCTGTCGCTTGGCGACCTTGTGCGAGATTATCTCCCCTACTTCCGGCCGAAACGGCCGGACGGGGAGATCGCCGAAATCACCATACACCACCTTCTGACGCATACGGCAGGTCTGAGCTATGGCGCAGATCCGGAAACCACACCATCCGAGCGGATGTTCAATGCCGGCCTTGCCGACACAGATCTCGATTTCGAGGAAAACTTCAGCCGACTAGCGACCTTTCCGCTCCTGGCCGTGCCAGGTACGCTTTGGTCTTACTCGATCGCCATCGATGTCCTTGGGGCAGTAATCGCCCAGATCGAGGAGTGCAGTTTGGGAGAGGCGGTGCATCATCATGTGGCCGAGCCGCTGGGAATGAAGGACACCGGCTTCTCGCTCAGCGATCCCGAACGGCTTGCCACACCCTATGCTGACGCCAGTCCGGCGGCCGTCAGAATGGGAGATCATCATCTGGTTCCCGATGATGCCGGCAATCTGCTGACTTTTGCACCGATCCGGCTGTTCAATCCCAAGGCTTTCCAGTCCGGCGGTGCGGGCATGGTGGGAACCGCGCCGGATTTAATTGCCTTTCTCGAAGCTGTTCGTCGCGGTGGCGCACCCATCTTGAAGGCCGAGACGGCGAAGGCCGCGCTTCTCAACCAGATCGGCAACATCCCACGCCCAGGCGAACCAGGACAAGGATTCTCCTTTTTGGGTGGAGTGATCCAGGATCCAGTTTTGGCAGAGGTTCCGATGTCGAAAGGATCGATAACGTGGGGCGGAGTTTATGGACACAGCTGGTTTATAGATCCCGTGAAAGGCATTTCCACTGTGATCATGTCCAACACGGCGGTAGAAGGTTGTTTGGGAACCTATCCACGTGATATCGCTCGGGCGATCTACAACGCCTGACGCCTGTTGGACGAAACAGTGTCGCGGCATTTGCGAGGACGCTGCTGCCCATGGCTGTTGAGGCAATACGAATCTCATCTCATCCAGTTTGTCGCCGCGCATTCGGCGGTCGCGATGGACTAGCCAACAAACGCACGCTGTTGCTCTCGGTTCTTGATTAGAGACGTCTGTTCACGACCAATTTCGCGACACTTCGGGAGAAGAAGTATGCTCGAGATCCGTCCAGCGGAAACCGCAGACCATGCAAAAATCTTACACCTCTGGCATCGAGGATGGCATGATGCTCATGCCGATCTCGTTCCCCCTGAGGTTCTGGCATTCCGGACCGAAAGTCACTTTGCAATCTGGCTGAAGGAGGCGCGCGACACGTTCTACGTCGCGATCGATGCCCAGCTAGTTGGATTTGTCTCCGTTAAAGATGCCGAGGTCGTCAAACTCTATGTCGGCAAAAGCGCTCGCGGAACCGGCGTAGCCCATGCCTTGCTATCCTTTGCCGAAGAGCTCTTGTTTGAAAAAGGCGTGCAAGAGGCCGAGTTGTTTTGCACGGCCGGCAATAGTCGGGCCGAAAAGTTCTATAAGCGGGAAGGATGGAACCTGTCTGCGTCGTTTGACGATGCTCTTTGGGTCCCTGAGGGCTCCGGCGGTGGATTTTTGGTCCCTACCCATCGTTTTCAAAAAGCCCTGATGCCAGTCGCGCGATAGGCTCGTGGCGAATGTCGCACGGTTTCTCAATCGGAGCAGCAATTCAGGCCACGCAAGCTGGGCTAAGGCAATGTGTCAGGTCGGCCTGATCACCGGCTCATTACTGATGAGTGCACTGTTTGCCAGCGTGGTCGGCGATACCGCAACTGCGGCCGCCGGCATGGCGACGGATGTCACGCTTCGCCTTCCACGTCGCAGCCGCCATGGCAGGGGCTTTCCTGCCTTCTCTCACGCGTCGTCCGCGTCGGCGTCACGCCTGACACCCCGCAACAAGGATCATGCGCAATGCAACAGAACAACCTGCCGTCGCATCGTAAACTTAACGACAAAAAGGCGCGACCATGAAGCGGGCCTCTTTTGTGTGTCATGTCCAGGCGATTTTTGCCTACAGGTTCATCGCCGCTGCGGCCGGAGCAACTCCTCGACAAACATGCTGAGCTTCAACTGATAGAGATGAATACGTCTTCGCAATGGAAGCTCCCGGCGGCTTTTGCGAATTTCAGCATTATCGGACGCATCGCATGCACCGATGCGTCCGATGTCAAATCAGGCAGCCTGTTCCCATTCATCGGGTTCGCCGGTAGCGAATATGACGTCGAGATTGAGGAAGCATATCATGTCCTTGTCGCGGGCGAAGATCCCCTCGGCATATCCGTTGGCAGATATGCCGGCCGCCGCAGGGACTTGTTGAAGCACGTCACCCCGGATTGTCAGTATGTCCGAGACACGATCGACCATAAGACCGATGGTCTTGTCCTTGACGACAGTGACGACGATCGCGCTACGCTCGCTGGTTTCCGCTGACGCCATCCCGAGCTTGACCGCGAGATCGACGATCGGGATCACTGTGCCTCGAAGGTTCATCACCCCCATAACCTCTGCCGGCGTATGCGGTAGAGGGGTGACTGGCGCCCATCCGCGGATTTCGCGAATGGAGGTGGTGCGCACGCAAAACTGCTGTTCATGCAGCATGAAGGCGATGATCTCCAGCGTATCGGCATCGTGGCTGAGCATCTGGTTCATCAGAAATCCTCCCAGCCGTCCTTGCCGGCGTCGATGGCTGCGTTGCCGGAGAAGGCCGACGCAATCTTCCGACCGAGCGCTCTGGCCGGAGAAGCGGCAGGGACCTCGCGTCCGGACGCAGGGCGGATGCTACCTGCCGAACCGCTGCCCAATTTGAACTGAGAAAGGAGCTGGTTCAACGACTGAACTTCCCTGGCGAGGCTATGGCTTGCGGCCGTCGATTCTTCCACCATCGCGGCGTTCTTCTGCGTGTCCTGGTCCATCTGATTGACGGCGGTATTGATCTGCTGGAGCCCGGAGGACTGTTCGTGGGCCGATTCCACAATCGACAGCACATGACGGTTGATCTCCTGCACTTCGGAGACGATCGTCTGAAGAGCCTTTCCGGTATCGCCGACGAGTTGCACGCCCTGATGCACCTGGTCGTTGGAGGTAGTGATCAGCGCCTTGATCTCCTTGGCGGCGGTCGCCGAACGCTGGGCGAGCTCGCGTACCTCCTGGGCAACGACAGCAAAGCCCTTGCCGGCTTCGCCCGCCCGCGCCGCCTCGACGCCGGCATTCAGTGCAAGCAGGTTCGTCTGGAAGGCGATTTCGTCGATAACACCGATGATGTTGGAGATCTCGCCTGACGACTTCTCGATCTCCTCCATTGCAATCACTGCCCGGCGCACGATCTCGCCGGATTGTTCCGCGCCAGCTTTGGCGCGGGCTACGAGTTGACCGGCGTCCTGGGCCCGCTGGGTGGCGTTCTTGACGGTCGTGGTGATCTCTTCCAATGCTGCGGCCGTTTCCTCGACGGCGGCCGCCTGCTGTTCGGTGCGCTTGGCGAGATCGTCAGCAGCCGAACGGATCTCGTTCGCGCCACCATCGATGCCGCGGGCGTTCTCGGAAACCCGCTTCAAGGCTTCCTGCAGTTTTTCGGCTGACTGATTGAAGTCGCCGCGAACGCCATCCAGCGACTGGGTGAACGGCTGGGCGATGCGGTAGGAGACATCGCCATCCGACAGCTTCGAGAGGCCGGCTGCGAGACTGTCGACCGCGAACTGGATGTCGGCAGCTTCCTTCGCCCTCTGCTTTTCACGCTCGATGCGTTCCTTCTCGCTCATCGAGCGATTGGCTTCCGTTTCCTGCTCAAGCCGGATTCGCTCAATGGCATTCTCGCGGAACACCTGGACGGCTGCCGCCATCTCTCCGACTTCATCCTTGCGCTCGATATAAGGGATGGCGCTGGAATTATCACCGCCCGCAAGCTTGCGCATGGCTTCGTTGATGTTGCGGATAGGCTTGACGACCAGAAGAAAGACGAGCCACAGAGCCGCCACCGAGAGTGTCACGGTCAACCCGCTGGTCAAATAGTTGCTGAATGCGGTCTGGTCGGCTGCTTGTTTCGATTCCGCGTTCCGCTTGCCGAGCAGCCCACGCTCTTCGTCCTGCATCTCGCGAACCTTGGCGCGAATGGCGTCCATGAACTGCTTGCCGGCACCGGCGCTCTCCATCGCCCGGGCCTGCTCCCGGGTGGCGGAGGCCTGCATCAGCGTTTTTTCCTTTTCGAGCACCTTGTCGGTCCAGTCGGAGACGTAACCGTCGAGATCGGCCAGACGTTTCTGCTGGACAGGATTGTCCGCCGTCAGATTTTTGACGTCGCCGAGAGCCTGCCTGTAAGTCGCCTGTCCCGCCTTCTGCGGAGCCAGAAACGCTTCGTCGCCGGCGATAAGGTAACCGCGCAACCCGGTCTCCTGGTCGACCATCGACGCCACGATCTTATCGAGGTTGGAAAGAACCAGGTAGGTGTGTTCCGTAATCGCCACCGCCTGATTCTGGCGGGCAAGACCGCTCAGATTGATGATGCAAACGATGATACTCAGGAGGATGACGACTGCAAAGGCTAAGGAAATCTTGGTGAGTATCTTCAGATTGGTGAATGCGGACATTGTCGAACCTTTGATGATCGAACGGTGGCGAAAGCGAAGCAGTTTGCCTTTCGCCCCAAGGTACAGCGAATGGGAGCGGGTTGATCCCGGGGATCCCAAGGGGAGCGCGCGGTCAGGTTTCAGTTAGTCAGGTTCGCGTGCCGGAATGTTCTATCCGCTGGTGATCGGCCATCGGGCAAGTTCGTTCGACCTCCGCTCGCAAGGAGCGCGGCTCGGAATGCTTCACACTGGAAACGTCTGGACAGGACAGAGGAACAAATACCCTCATGGCAAATGACTCTGTAACCCGATTATTCGGGTGTATTGGTTTATTTTTCGCTAACGCAGAGTAATAAACAAAGGTGCAAAAGTTACTTCGCTAGATCTTTTGTATTTCGTCGAAATATTGCCTTGAATGCCGATCAGGCGACGAGCCGGCGTCTGATGGCGTCGGCAATCGCCTTGGTCCGGTTGCCCGCCTTCAACTTCTTGGCTGCCGAAATCAGGTAGCTATTGACGGTATTGACGCGGTAGCCGGTTGCCTTCGCGATCTTTTCGCTCGTCAGGCCAAGGCTTGCCGGCGACAGGCAGGCGATCTCACGTTTGGGAAAGCTTGAGTTTAGCCGAGTTCGTCTGCGACGCCATCCCGGTGGCGCAGCCGTCGCTCTTGCAAACAAGAATGCCCGCATCGTCTGGGCGCTCATCTCCCGGAACGAGGACTATGGGATATGTGGGGCAGTTTGCGAAGCCATGGCCTGAAGTAATAGGAAGAAGTTTACACGCCTGACAATTGCAGCAAAATGGCAGTAGATGGAATACGGTCACTACCGTTGCTTCTCAAACCTGATGTCTGGCTCGGCACGGCTTCGGCCAATGTCTAGGCTGTTGGTTTCCACGCAGAACTGAGGCTGCTCGCTAAACTCAAGGCCGGCAGCCATGACATTAAGGCCGAAATCATCTGTCTGTTTGCAGCAAAGTTGCTTGATTTCGTCCGTAATCCCTTTTCCATTGCAAAAGCTCTCAATACATTTCCCGCCCTCGCCGGAGCGATCGCTCCGCGCCAAGATTGCCGGCACCTTTCTCTCTCTCAATGCGGGGCTTAGATTACGGCGCGTGTCAGTATCCCCTGGGGAACAGCCGCCCCTGTGGCGTTCCCGCGACGAATTCCGCTGACAAGTGCTTCGCAGGGTTTAAGATGATCCACGCTTCGAAACGGGCGTCCAGCGAGACGGATGATACCCAAGCAGAGCAAGTCCATTGTCGCGCATGGCCTGCAGAAAGAAGTATCCAATACACTTCCGTATAGAGATTTTTCTCTTTTATATCAACCAGTAAAAACCTGCTCCAAAACAGCACGAGAGCTACCTTATAAGGTAAATAGGACAAAATAACGGGCCGTGAAAGCCACGGTCGCCGGACATCACAAACAGTACTCGCCTTGGTGCGCATAGCGATCACCATCGAATGCAAAGGACGTTTGTGCCGGCTCGTGTCAAGGATCGACCTAGACGGTCATCGATCCCTGGGGAGCCTATTTCGCCTGCTCAGGGTCGCGCTCATCTGCAGCCGTCTTCTTGAAGACCTGTGCACAAGCGCTCGCTCTGCGAGTTGGTTGCGGGCCTGGGTATTCCTTGACCGGGGCAAATCATGATTCAGTCCCGGGATGGCAAGGAAACGGCTCGCCTCCCCTGAGCATGCCGATACGCTTTCGCTGGAGGCACTGCGAAGCTTGGGTGTTGACTCGAGACATGAATTAACCCGGTTTTCTGCTTGATCCTGAGCAGGCCAAGCTTCAGACAAGGCAATGAAAAACATCGATTTTCATAGCAGTCGCTGAATCATAGCGAGATGGCAAACTGGGTGAATCTTGCACGCAATTCAACAGCTTGGGCTGACCATAAATGTGGCGGGCACCATGGTACCCGCCATGTCATTCGCAAATGGGTGCGCCTTAGTTAGCGGCCGGCGCCGCCTGGGTGGTCATGCATTCGGACAAGCCCATGAAGGCCTTCTCGCCGCCCGCAAGGCTGAAATCGGCAGTAGTGCTGTTGGCCGTCAGGCTCAGCGACTTGCCGCTGGTCAGTGCCATGACGGCCTCGGTCGTGTTCGGGACGTCGATCGTTGCCGTTGCTGCCGTGTCAGCAGTCGACGAGAAATTTGTGGCCGTGCCACCATCGATCGACCAGGAGCCGGTCACCTGATCGCCCTTGGCGAAAGTGAACTTCGAAGAATTGGCAAACAGGACGACCTTGTCGCCAACCGCGAGAAGACCGACGCCTGTGGCGGGGTTCTGAGCGAGGCAACCGGTGAAGGTGTCGCCCTCTTTCAGCGGCGTGACGGAGAAATCGGCAGCATCGACGGACGCAGTGGTCAGAAGCATGGTGGCGAGGGTCATAGTTGTCAGGTGAAGTCTGTTCACTGCATTTCCTTCATGAGCGCGGGGAAAGCGATTAAGCGCTTGGTTACAAAAAAACCGCGACCCCGGTTTGGACTGGACGGAGAATCTACGTTCAGCGAAACGGAAGCCTCGCCAAAGCCCTCAGCGGTTGTCGCCCGGATTGTCGTTTCCACTCATAACCCCGGCAAAATTGTTTCACTCCAATACTTAAACAGAAAGTACCGGATATTTTCGCGGTTCATTTCTGGGCTGATTTGCTGTTCTTGACGGTCGAACGCTTCTCTGGGTAACGGCGAGCAGGAGCCTCTATGGATTGCAGCTGCATCGCCAAATTGATCGCACAACACAACTAAATCCTCAGCACAATCCGACATAAACCGAGAGTGCCACCCATTCTGCTCCACGTACCCTTACAAGCCAGCGACCATGCAACGACCTTTCGAAGGCGTGTCCTGACTCCCTATGCATCGCCCGCAAGCGCGGTCGGCTTGTCGGCAATTCAACACCATACTTGGTTTGCTCCGAGGCCCAGATCTCACGAAGTCGATAATGGCCCATCCGGCAAGAAGCCGACAACCCATTGTAGCGATAGGCCGCCACTAACCACTTTCGAAGTAGATGGCTTCGCGCGATTTCCTCCATAGAGGCTCACTGACGCATATTCTGCGGTCGCGACGTATCAGCGCCTGCCCCACACCAGAAAACGCGCTGTGTGGCCTTCCATTATGGTCATAAAATACGCTTGCAAAGGTACCTTTTCTCATGCATTCCCTATCTGTACAAACGTCGATCAAGATGGACCGATAAATCGATGGCGAAAGCAGCGAAGGCCGAGCCCCCTCCCCCGACCCAAAGGCTGATCGGATATGCCCGCGTTTCGACAGAGGACCAGCTCAAGGACGCTCAGGTCGACGAGTTGCGCGCCGCCGGTTGCCACCGCATTCATCAAGAGCACGGATCGGGAGCCTCACGCGCAAGGCCGGTGCTCGCCAAACTGCTGAAAGAACTTGGCGCCGGCGACGTGCTGATCGTCGTTCGTCTCGATCGCTTGGCACGATCGGTCAGCCATCTGCTTCAAGTGATCGAAGATCTCGAGAAGCGCGGCGTGCATTTCCGCTCTCTGCGCGATCCGATCGACACGTCGACGCCGCAGGGGATGTTTTCCCTCGAGGTGCTCGGCGCCATCGCCCGGCTCGAGCGTGCCCTCATCGCGGAGCGGACCAAGTCCGGCATGAAAGCCGCCAAGGCGCGTGGCAGGCTGGCTGGCAATCCCGGGCTTCGCGAACGTCGGCCGGAGGCAGTGCGTGCGGTCTCAGCCGCTCGCGGCCGCGCCTATCTGGACGAGTTGATTGCGTCGGCCGAGACATGGCTGCCGACCGTGCGCCAGCTACGCCCGCAGCATAATTGGGACGACATCGTTCGGATCCTCAATCGGAAAGGCCACGACTGGACAGCTGAGCGATTGCGCCGGGCGGTCCAGCGGATGGTGCGCGAGAAACTCGTCGAGTCGGACTTGATCAAGCGCTCCCCTCGCCGCCGGCCCGAGGATCATCTGATGCGGTTGGTCGCCGGGATCGCCATCGCCGATCCTGATCTGTCGCTGCGCGATATCGCTGCCCAATTGGACCGGATGCACCAACCGCCAGCACGTGGCGGTCGGAAGTGGCAGCCGTCTTCCGTCAGGGCGTTGCTCGACGAAGCTCGCCGCTTCGGATTGATCCGCGATTGAGCCCCTAGCGGAGATCGGAATAAGATCTGTCAGAAGCCGGACGCTAGCCTCAATTTTTCGCTTCCAATGAGGGCGGCAACACGACGGATAGCGCCGCGGGCTCATCAATCTATGCTTCAACTCCGGAGCGGTGCTCTCCCGTGGCGGCTTTGAACACCTCACGTGGAGCATCAGCGTTCATTGCGGCAATGCCAATCCCAACGATGAGATCAGGCCAGGCCGACGACCGCAGGAACGCGGTTATCAGCCCTGCTACGATGATTGCGATATTGGCGATCGCATCGCTTCGAGCAGACAGGCAGGCTGCCTTGGTGAGACTGCCGCTATAGCTTCGGCACAGCGCTGACAGGAAAGCACAGAAAGGTTGATTATCAGCGCGCCGGCGCCCGGCGTGGTCGGGGATAGCGGATCAGGCGGCAACAGAGATTGAAGCTTGGTCCAGGCGGTCCACAGTGTTGCAAGCCCTCGCACCATCAAATGTGTGGCCAGCAGCATACCGAGCCTTGCGCGATTTCGAGCGCTCCAACCCGGTCCGATCACAATCAACGTGTTGACCGACGCATCCTCAAGGAACTCCAAACTATCTGCGAACCGTGTTGCTTGAACTAGATCGAGCAGTTGCGCTGGAGCTATCAATGGACCGTGCGCCACGCCGACGACAGGTCGGCGAGAGGGTTCCTGGACGGTGAAAACGGGGTGGCGTCCGAAGGGAAGCTTTAGGTCAACCCACGCAATGAACGGCTTCTCATTCGCCTGCGACGGCGCCCACAAGACTTGGACCGCATCCTTTGTGACGTTCCGCGCCACGGCATCCGCTCTCTCCGTGATGGCGGCCCCGACAGTTGCCGTCAGCGCGAGTAGAAAATCCAACCGAGCCGGATCCTCTTGGCTTTCCTTTCCGCTCGAGACCGCATTCGCACATTGACCGCAAATGAGTCACGCCATTTCCTCGACACATTGGAATCGAAATTGGGTCCGCGCAAAGCAACATTCGCAGAAGTCCTGCAGCATTCGCCGATGTTTCCGCCAAACCACCGTTTCGACATGAGCCCATTCGCGACGAAGATAGTGATCCCGGCCAGCTGACACGTGCTCATCAAGGCAATCAGGGCACCCCCTGCTCACGGCGATCTGCAATATACCGGTCTATCGACATCAGCGATTAGCTCAGAATCATTTGCTCAATTTCGGCGATTCTTAATCTGGCCGCTCGCGCGATCTGAGGACCAGAGGATCCGGGCGAAAATCCCGCAACTCGAAACTTCCGAACGCAGGCGGCCAATCCTCATGCCCTAACCAATGCTCGATTTCGCCCGACGCGCATCCAGAGCGACAAGCCACTCTTGCCTGCCTGGACAAGGTTAGCTCGTCAGCGTAGGACCTCCGCGCGATCGCCAAGAGGCGGATTTGCATCGCCGCACCGATCGCCACTGTAGCAAATGCTCCGACCGTCGAACCATAGCCACAAGCGGCAACACAAGGTCCTGGCGGCTGAAGCCGTCCGCGGCGATACATCCACTACCGTTGCGGACGGCGTCGTTAACAACGGTGTCCATCAACCGGAATATGCGCCCAGTCATGCCATCCGCAAGCTCGAGAACCCGCAGACGAACCGCCGGAGATGTTGCTGCCGATGCCGGCATGGGGGAGAAATGGACGCTAGGCTGGAATGAAGCTACGTCAGGCGCTGATCATTCCACCAGTGCTCCAGGTGTAACGGATCAAATGTCCGGCGAGCTGCGGGTCCGTTAGAAGCGCTCACCGGGCACGATCGATGCCCACACAGATCAACGGCACCTTCAGGTCGGCGGCAAGGAAGCGGATCACATTGAGGAAAATCCGCAGCTGGCGAAACGCGCCAGTCAGCATTGGGTGGATATCGTCGATAGCAAGCATTCGCACGCCCATCCTGCGCATCGGGGCCAACTCAAACTTTACAGCTGTAAAGTCCCCGGCTACTGCGAGGGGAGGGGACGGCGCAACTTTACAACTGTAAAGTCTTTGCAGCGACTCAAGGCGACTGCCACAGAGCTGAGTAAGTTGAAACCAGCGGAGCGTTTATTTTTCATTAACTAAAAATGGCTTGTCGAATCGGACGACCTCTGCCAATCATGACGGAAATGCCCCCGCAAAATGAATAAAACCGTCAAGAGGACCGGATGCATCAGATGGTATCCAAAAGCGTCACAGATACCGCATCGAAAATCGGCGTATACACGTCGAAGCTTTCTGCGGAGCTCCGCGACATGCGCGAGGCGGTCTATCCGCCTGAAGCGCGAAAGACATTTTCAAAGACTTTCTCGACCGTCGATCTGGTTCGCCTCCTCGGCGTGCCCGAGAGCACCCTACGCCAACTCACTATCGAAGGAAAAGGGCCGCTTCCTGATAGAGCGGAGAACAACCGCCGTACCTACACGATCGAACAAGTTCGAGAACTACGCTCGTTTCTCGCTTCGCTGCGACCCGACGATGCCGGACACCTCGTGCCTCATCGCCGAAAGGGCGAAAAGCTCCAGATCCTTGCGACCGCGAACTTCAAGGGTGGAAGTTCAAAGACCACAACATCCATCCATCTTGCACATTTTCTCGGTTTGCAAGGTTATAGGGTCCTTTGTGTTGATCTTGATCCCCAGGCTTCGATGACCGCACTGTTCGGCATCCAACCGGAATTCGATCTCAACGATAACGAGACCACCTATGCTGCGATACGATACGACAACGAGCGACGTCCATTCCGGGACATAATCCAACCGACTTATTTCCCAGGCGTCGATCTCGTTCCCGGCAATCTCGAACTGATGGACTTCGAGTTTGATACACCAACCTATCTGACATCGAAAACGCGCGACGAGCTTGGTCTTTTCTTTGAGCGGATCAATACCGCGATAGCGAGCGTCGATGATCAGTACGATTTCGTCATTCTGGATACACCACCTTCACTGGGCTACTCCACGCTTGCTGCCCTGTATGCCGCAACGTCCCTCATAATCACTGTGCATCCAGCCATGCTCGATGTTGCCTCGTGCAATCAATTCCTGATCATGATCTCGGATCTTTCCGAAGTGCTCGCACAGTTCGGAGCTAAATTCGAGCATGACTTCTTTCGTTTCCTGCTCACGCGCGTGAACCCGAACGACGGCCCACAAAAATACATGGGCGGCGTGATGCGGCGACTGTTTGGTGATGACGTCCTTGTGGCCGAAGCCCTCGAATCCACGGCAATCGCCGGGGCCGCCGTCGCCAAAAAAACCCTTTATGAATTGGAAACAGGTGAGGTCGGCAGGGAAGCCCTCAAGCGCGCGCTCGAAAGCGCCGATCGGGTGAATTTCGAAATCCTGGCACTCGCTCACAAAATTTGGGGACGCAGCCCATGAAGAAGAGCATCCTTCAACGAATGGCCGAGGAGGCCGTCAATCGCACCGAGACGGTTGAGGCTGACGCCACTGAAAAGCCTGTCCCTTCACGACGGCATTCATCGCCTGTTATCGCCAACGTCGGAAAATCCCTTGCGCACCTTGGTGAGGACAGCATCCTGTCGATCGATCCGTCTAGAATCGATCGCTCACCCTACCAGGACCGATTCAACAACGATCACGAGGCCGAAGCCGAACTTGAGGCCTTGAAGGTTTCGATCGCGGCCGAAGGACAGAAAATACCCGTCCTCGTTCGGCCGCATCCAAGCAAACCTGATTACTACCAGCTCGCTTATGGCCACCGCCGTCTGGCAGCCATAAAATCCTTGATGGCGGACTCCGAACGACCGGAGACCGTCAAAATAAAGGCGCATGTCCGCAATCTCACGGATCGGCAGCTCATCGAAGAACAGGCTGTTGAAAATGGTGTGCGCGAAAACCTGACCTGGATAGAGCAAGCAATGTGGGCGGTTCAGTTAAAGGAAGCCGGCTTGTCTCATCGTGCCATTTGTCCGGTATTGGCTCTGTCCGAAGCGGCCGTGTCACACCTGTTTCGTGTCACCTCCGTCATTCCGGCTGACATCATCTTTGCCATCGGTCGCGCCAAATCCGTCGGTCGTCCGAAGTGGACTGCTTTCGCCGAGCTTCTGAAGGACGATAGCAAGGTCGCCGCTGTTCGCCAGATCCTGGACACCACCGATTTTCTGTCGAAAGACGGAGCGGCCCGTATCGGCATGGCAATGGACAGGGCCAGTGGCATCATTCCTACAGAGCCGGACGAGTCGTCCAATGTGATCAACTTTACGCTCGGCGAACGGCTGTTCGGGCGGATGAAAAGTTCGTCCACAGGTACCACAGTCACTATCCCGAAAAAGCAAGATGCGTTCGCTCGCTGGTTGGCGGAGCGGATGCCTGAGCTCGTACGGGAGTACGATCATCAATTGGGCCGCGTAAAATGAGGTCTGGTAAAGCAGTCTATCTGGTTCAAAAGGAGCAATAGCGCAAAGAAAAAGGCCACCAAAACGTTCCCGTCGTGGAAGCCTTCCTCAAGTCCTTAAGCAAGATCGAGAATCGCATTTCCACGAATCACAGTCAAGAGTCTTGGCACCGTTTTTGGTGAGCGGATTTCTTTTGCCTTATGAAAGGTGAAGAAATGGAACGTGGACATGTCACGACGCCCTTTGGGCGGCGGTCGATGTCGTTTGCCTTGTTGGCACGGCAACGACAAATCAGCGAAGCAAAGCCTGAGACCAAGCGAAATAAATGGAAGCTCTTCAGGGCCGTTTGCGAGGCTCGCGAGGAACTGAATGTGTCCGATCGATCTCTATCGGTCCTCGATGCTCTATTGTCGTTCTACCCGTCTGATGAACTCACTGCGAACAACGACCTCATCGTCTTTCCGTCGAATGCCCAGCTTTCGATACGCGCAAGAGGTATGACTGCAGCTACGTTGAGACGTCATCTGGCCGCACTCGTCGACGCTGGCCTTATCCTTCGCAAAGACAGCGCTAACGGCAAGCGATTTGCACGGCGGAGCAGGGCAGGGGAGATCAACGAAGCTTTCGGCTTCAATTTGGCTCCGCTGCTGGTACGCGCAAGGGAGATCGAGGGGATCGCCGCGAAAATCACAGCCGATCGGGAGTATTTTCACGCAACAAGGGAACGGATCAGCCTATGCCGGCGCGACATAACCAAGCTTATCCAGCTGGCGCTAGACGGTCACGTAGAAGGCGAGTGGGGCCTGATCCACGACCGGTTCCGCACGTGCCTTGCATCTTTGCCTCGCCGCCCGTCGCTCGAAGAACTCCAATTTCTCCTCGGCCGTTTACTTGAGCTTCGCACAACGATCGTCAAGCTCTTGGACGAGCACGATAAAACGCAAAATATGTGCGCCAAAGAATCCCAAAATGAGCGCCACATACAGGATTCACAAACACAATCCATTTCTGAATCTGAAACCGTCCAGGAAGCGCAACCGACGAAGCCTCTTGGTTCACCGTCCGCGTTTGAGGCTGGGAAAAAAATCCGCCCATCCGCCGGCGAAACTACTGGCGTGCCGCTAAAGTCGCTTCAGCCCTCAGTTCCACTAGATACTGTGCTTCGAGCATGCCTTGAAATCGCTCCCTACGGTCCGGGTGGAGAGATCCGGACATGGCACGACCTCCTGACTGCAACAGCTGTTCTGCGACCCATGCTTCAAATAAGCCCGTCAGCTTTCCATGAAGCCTGCCAGGTCATGGGACCCGAAAATGCCGGCGTCGCCATTGCGTGCATTTTTGAAAGGGGAGGTCATATCAACTCTGCAGGCGCTTACCTCCGCAACCTCACAAGACGAGCTACAGAGCGACAATTCACAATCAGACCGATGGTCTCAGCCCTCCTAAGGGCTAGGGCAGGCGCATCGTGAAACGGCCGCGCCATTGATAGAAAATCTCGACATCGTCTTCTAGCTCGACGTAACCGGCGCCGACTCACCGCTGACCAGGGAAGTGGCAGGTCTGCTGCTTCAATGTGCAGAACTGATCGATTGCGTCTTTCCGTAACCGCCGTTCCGGCACCACGTTGTCCTAGCCGCTGTAATCTGTGATCGGCTTTCCATGGATGAGCGAAGGGAGTTTCTCCATGGAGAGTACATTGGAGGTTCTAGCGACCACGAAGTCTGGACGTGAGGTTCACCGGCACTGGCCGGACGAGGTAATCAGGAGCAGTATATCATTATGTGATTATCTGGCAGAAGGATCGAAGGCCGAGTGAATGCTCTTCCATTCGTGGCCGAAGAGCTGGTCGCAGCAACGGTCTATCAGGCTACTTGCAGCGCTGGCATCCTCAAGCGCTCCAGCGATCCGTCAACCACCGGGTCAACATACAAAATGCGATCGGGGAAGGATTCCACGATGAAGTCTAACCACGCCTCTAACCGCTTAGAGCGTTCGACTCCGCCATTCGACTCCTCACAAGGCGCGCAAGATCCGGTGTTGGCGATGACGCATGCCTTGGCTGAGGCCGCTTCGTCCGTCGCCATATCAAGTTCACGCCGACGATCGCTATCTTTGGCGATGCCACATGGTGGGCAGCAACCAAAGCTCGCCGGCGCGATCAAAGCGTTACTGCACGAGTTCCCGGATCTTGTAGGCAACTTCCGTGCGGTTCGTCGCATTGAGCTTCTTCATGATGTTGCGGATATGAACCTTCACGGTGCTCTCGCAGAGGTTCATTTCATAGGCAATGATCTTGTTTGCCTTGCCGCGCCTCAGCGCCTCGGCAACGACGACCTCACGCGGTGTAAACAGACTGTCGAGGTAGCAATTCTTGCTCGCGGCGGGAGTAATCGACGCCTTGGCAGCCAGAATGCTGCTGGCAGGCACGAATACACCTCCCGCACGGGCAAGGGCCACCGCTTCCGCTGCGACCTTGACGTCGACACTGGTCGGAATATAGCCGCGGGCACCGCATTCCAGTGCTTGCAAAAGCTGTGCGAGCTCGTCGCTGTCGGCGCCGACGATCACGGGGCTGGCCTTGAATCTCTCCACCAAGGCGCAAATTTTCGTGCTGATTTCGGAGTCGGAAACCTTGCGTCCGCCAATCATGAAGAGAATGGCTGACGGTGCGACCTGCATGTCCCGTATCTGCCATTCCTCGAATGACGCTACGGTGACGATATTCATGCTGTCGTCATAGTCTGTGAGACTTCTTGAAAAATACTCGCGACCCAGAGCCCTGGAATCGATCAGAAGGATATAGTCCTCTGATTCTGCCGCGCCGGCGATGCCCGAGGCAACAAACGGCCTCAATGAATCCGGTGTTCGAACTGAAATGATGCGAGCTGCTGTTTCTGAAGCGAATTTCTCATTCGTTAATGACTGTCCGTTCATGGTCGATACCCCCAACCTTTAGTGTGACCCTTATTCTTCTTGTGACCGCCCGAATACTTCTATTCTTTGGATAGCAAAGCCCCTGTCTAAATTTCGGCATTGCTTCTTGCTTCATATTGTTCTCCTCAATTTAGGTTTCTCATATTGTCGACCATTAGCTAATATACTTAATCTTTTTTTAGTGCATCAACATGCGTTGATAATAATCAAGGATGTTGTCACGTATTGACGCCGCTTATGAGGGTGGTCATGGAGGTGATGAGATATAGAATTGGGCCATCGGTAATATGATCCGGGCGCGACACGGTTTTCCGCCGCAGCTTTGCTCGTGGCGGGGATCTGCTGCCGGAAATGTCGGCAACAAGAAACCTATAGTCCGTGTTTCACTTGCGAGTGGCCCTATATTGCTGACAGGCTGCGACAGCACCTGGGTGACAAAAACGAGCGATCGCAAGCGTCATTGCAGTCATCAGATATGCAGGTCAGCAATATCGTGTTTTCAAGAACGCGGGAAATTGCGAAACGGGTCAAGAGGCCGACTCCCTTCAAGAGCGCCAGGGTGCCGTCGTGCGAATGATCTAAAGTCATTGCCTGAGAACGGGTGTTGCTAAGACTGTTCAAGATACGCCGGATTTCCGCAATTTCATCCGGCCCTTGCCATTTGCATCAGGGTAACGCGTTGCTGAAGACGCCGCTGCGCCTGGTCGACAACCACGGCGATGATGATGACCAGCCCCTTGATGACCATCTGCCAGAAGGATGATACGCCCATCATCACCAGCCCGTCGGACAGGATGCCGATGACGAATGCGCCGATGATCGTGCCTCCGATCGTACCGCGTCCACCCGACATCGAGGTGCCGCCGAGAACAGCAGCCGCGATGGCGTTGAGTTCGAAGCTCTCGCCGGTCGCCGGATGAGCGGCCATCAGCTCCGACGAAATGATGATGCCGACGATCGCAGCACACAGCCCTGAGAACATATAGACGAAGATCTTCACCCCATCGACGCGGATGCCCGACATGCGTGCCGCGCGCTCATTGCCGCCGACGGCGAAGATGTGCCGGCCGATCGGCGTCGAGCGGGACACATAGGCGGCGATCAGCGCCAGAAAGATGAGTATCCAGATGGAAACGGGAAGGCCGAGCAGCCTGCCGGCACCGAAGACGTCGAAACCGGTCGTGTCGAACTCCGGCCTGCCGACCAGGTTCGGAAAGGTCTGGCCGTCCGAGGATAGCAGCGCGAGGCCGCGAGCAACGTAGAGCGTCCCGAGCGTTGCGATGAAGGGGGCAACGTTAAGCTTGGTGATGAGTAGCCCGTTGATGAGCCCGATCAACAGTCCGACGGCAAGCGTGATCAGGATGATCTCGTATATGTTGAAATAGACGGTGTATCCGATCGGCAATGCGACGCCATTGAGGATGAGGGCGCCCGCCACCATGCCGCACAGGCCGACGATCGAGCCGACCGAGAGGTCGATGCCGCCGGTGATGATGACAAAGGTCATGCCCATCGCCAGGAAGGCATTAAGCGCAACGTGCTTCGACATTAGAATCATATTCGCGGTCGAGGTGAAGTTCGGGGCGAAGATTGCGAAGAAGATAATGACGGCAAAGAGCGCGATGAAGGTTCTGAGTTTCATCAGCGTCAGGAGTGCCGAGCCATTCGACCGCTTGGCCGCAAAAGAAGTAGAGGTATCTGCCGTCATGACGCGAGTTCCTTTGTATGTCCGTGTCCTTTGGCCGAAGCGGCGATGATGGCTTCTTCCGTGGCATCGCTTCTTTCGAAGACCGCGACCAGCTTGCCGTCGCTCAAGACGGCGATGCGGTCGGAAAGTGCCATGACCTCTTCCAGGTCTGATGTCGAAAATAGGATTGCCAGACCCTTGCCGGCAAGCTTGCGCATGGTGCGAAAGACATCGGCCTTGGCGCCGACGTCGATGCCCCGGCTGGGCTCGTCCATCAGAAGCACCCTGGGGTCTGTCATCAGCGCCTTACCAATGACGACCTTTTGCTGATTGCCGCCGGACATCGATGTCACCTCGAAATCCGGATTGGGTGCCTTGATCGACAGGTCACGGATCATGTCGCGCATGGCCCGCCTTTCGGCGCCGGCATCGATGTGAAAGAAGCGGGCGAAGCGTCCGAGGCTTGCGAGCGTCAGGTTGCTGGCAATGGACAGCACCTGCACCAGCCCCTCGCGCTGCCGGTCTTCCGGTATCAGCGCCAGGCCGCGCCGGATGCGGCGGGTGGTATCGCGTTCGCGAACCTCGACGCCGTCGATGAAGATCTTGCCGGTCGAATGCACGTGCCGACCCATGACGCATTCGAAGAACTCGCTGCGGCCCGCGCCCATCAAGCCATAAATGCCGAGAATCTCGCCTGCGCGAACGGAGAGCGAGACGTGATCGACGGCAAGGCCGCCGGTCGAGCGCGGCAGGCTGATCTCCTCGGCACGGAAGGCTTCCTTACCGATCGTGTGGCTGTCGCCCTTGGCAAAATCCTTGGCTTCAGATCCGATCATCGACCGGACGATCCATTTCGTATCGATATCGCGAACCATAGCCTGGCCGGTGATCTGCCCGTCGCGCAGCACGGTGATGTAATCACCGATCCGCATCAGTTCTTCCAGCCGGTGCGAGATATAGACGATTGCCACACCCTGCGCCTTAAGCTCGGCGATCACCTTGAAGAGAATGTCGACTTCCGCAGCAGACAGCGCCGATGTCGGCTCGTCCATGATCAGGATGCGGGCATCGAGCGAGATGGCCTTGGCGATTTCGACAAGCTGCTGCTGCCCGATCGGCAAATCCTCGATCATGGTCTCGGCATTGATGCCCGCGTCCAGTCTCTTTAGGAATTCATTGGCTCTGGTAATTTGCGCCTTGTGGTCGATGCCGAAGATGCCGCGCGTGATTTCGCGCGTCGCAAAAATGTTTTCGGCGACCGACATGTTGGCGAAGAGGTTGAGTTCCTGGAAAATCATGCCGATGCCGCGCGCTTGCGCGTCAGCCGGGCTATCGAAATGAACGGCTTCACCTTCAAGGACGATGCGGCCGAGGGTAGGCCGCTCAACGCCGGCGATAATCTTCATCAGCGTTGATTTGCCGGCGCCGTTTTCTCCAACCAGGACATTAACCGCGCCGCGCCGGAGCTCGAGATTGGCGCGCTTGACCGCAACGATTCCGGAATAGACCTTCGATACGTCTTCCAGGCGAAGGATGATGTCGTCCTCTGTCGTGCCGCCCATGGTCATTGCCCCAACGCCAGCGCCGAAGGGGTGATCAGCGGAAGTTGACCGGAGGCTGGCAGCGGATACGCGCCGGTCACCGTGACGGTCTTGCCCACGAGGCCATCGCGTGGCAGGGCCGCGAGGAAGGACGTGTTTGCCTTCTCGTTGAATGCCTTGCCGAATTGCGCCCATTCAATCTGGTTTCTGAATTCATTGAAGTCGAGGAAATCCAGCGCGTCGCGCAGCGCCGTACCGCGGACTGCCGGGCCAATCTGCACCTTCGCGTCCGCCTTGCCGTCGCTATCCACATCGACGTCGAGGGTTCCTGCGCGGGAGGTTGTATCGGCGGCGACGATCTTGCCGCTAAGCTTGACCGCATAGGTCCAGGGCGATGAGGCCTGCTTGCGCGGATTTCCATATTTTGCGCCGGCCTCATCCGGGTTGGATGCGACTGCCTGCAACACCGTCTTGAAGTCGCCCGCACGCTTCTCAAGGTCGGGAAGCACTTGTGATTGCCAGATCGCCTCGACCTTGGTCGTCGGATCGAAGGCGGTCTTTGCCGCTTCCGCCGCCTTTTCCTCAGGTGTCGGCGTTTTGATGATCTTGCAGCCAGGCAGCGCTGCGACCAGCATGAGGGCCGCGACGGCGCCTCTGATCCTCAACATGCAATGCACCTCTATCTCACAGGAAACATATCTGGAGAGCGTGGGGTTTCCACGCTCTCCATGGTGCTCGGTCTGCCGTTAGTTCTTCAGCGCGAAGGTCTCAAGCTTGTCGGCATTGTCCGCGTTGATGAGGACGCAATCCATCAATTGCTTCTCATCCTTCGGCACGGTCTTGTTCTTGATGTAGGCGTCGGCCTGCTGGACCGCGATCTGAGCCTGGGCATAGGCCGGCTGCATGACAGTCGCCTTGATGCCGCCCGCCTTGATCGAGTCGCGCACGTCGTTGGAACCGTCGAAGCCTACGACGATGACATCTTTGCGGCCGGCGGCCTGAAGGGCTGCGATTGCGCCCATCGCCATAGTGTCGTTGCCCGAGATGACGCCCTTGATGTTCGGGTTCGCCTGCAGGATCGTTTCCATCTTGGCATAGGCTTCGGTTTGGCTCCAATTCGCCGATTGCTTGGCGACCAGCTTCAGGTCCGGATAGTCATCGATGACGTCATGATAGCCCTGCGAGCGGATACCGGCATTGGTATCGGCTTCGCGGCCAACAAGTTCGGCATAATTGCCCTTCTCGCCCATCAGCTTGACGAATTCCTGCGCGCCGAGCTGTGCACCTTGGTAATTGTTGGAAACGATCTGGGCGACGGCGATACCGGTGACGTTGATTTCGCGGTCGATGAGGAAGGCGGGGATGCCGGCATCCTTGGCCTTCTTGATGGCGGCAACCGTCGCGTCAGCGCCGGCATTGTCGAGAATGATGGCCTTGGCGCCACGCCCAATGGCCGTATCGATGACCTCGGACTGCTTGTTCGCGTCGTCGTCATGCGACATGACGAGCGTGTCGTAGCCAAGCTCCTTTGCCTTGGCTTCGGCACCGACGGCTTCGGCCTTGAAGAATGGATTGTCGAAGGCTGGCGTAATGATGGCAATCAGATCCGCCGAGAAGGCAGGTGCGGCCGTGCCCAGGGCAAGAACGCTGGCAAAGGCAGCAAGTGTCAGTCTGCGTGTCAGTTTCATGGTTTCCTCCCAGTTATGAAACAGGCCCCGTTCCCAGCGAGGCAGAAAAGGGAGGACTGACGCCCTCCCCAGGATCTCCTCAGGTAATACGCCGGATGCTTTCGGCGATCTCCTGCGGTTTGAAAACCTTCTTCCAGTCGTCGCGCATCAGGGCGGGGATGCCGAACTCGATTGCCTTGTTGCATGCGTCGGAGAAGACGCCGTCGACTTCCTTGAAGATCACGGCACCGAGAACATTCATATGACCGAGCAGGAAGTCGCGGGCAGCTTCTGCCGGAACTCCGCGGGAAACACATTCATCCATGGCCTGACGCATGACGACGAGCAGCGAGGCGCAAACCGTCTCGGAAAGGCCCGGTTCCAGCATCGCCATCTGCTCGACGGTCACGCGGTGCGAGCGCATGACGGGTGCCCAGATGACCTTGGCGATTTCCTCGCCGAGCGCATAAGCGCTCTCCGGCCCCTGCATCAGGGCCGAGACGATGTGCTGCTTGGCAAACAGGCCACCGAAATGGTCCTTCTTGGCCTGCATGTCCGTCTCGTCGTTG
>NZ_JAAZQI010000011.1:0-277125 GCF_012275345.1 Rhizobium sp. SG570
CCGCGGTCGATCTTCCAGCCATTGGCATCGGCGTTTCTTGCGGCAAACTCGACGATGTTGGCGCTGACGAAATCATCGTCGTCGACGATCATGAAGAAGCGCGTGTCGCGGGCGGAAAGCATTCCGGCCAACACCCGGCGACCCTTGTCCAGACGGAATGCGTCGTAGACTTTTTCGCGGTCGGCGCCGTTGATATCGTGCAGCTGATTTGGCGGGAAGGTTACGCGCTCTGCCGAGAATTTCGGTGGCAGGTCAGGCAGATCGGCGCCCTCATTGGCAACGATCACGGCGCGCCAGTCGCCGTTGGATTGTCCGGAAATCGAGGCTATCGTTTGCGACAGCCTCCTCTTCAACGAAGGCCAATCGTTCGAATTGGCCTGATGACGAACCGGGATGATGAAGGTAACCAGCGTCATAAACGCGCCCTTTCTGACAGTTGGTGCTGCCATGGCGGGGGTCGAAGTGGCATTTGCTGCCTTGTTTCGATCCGTTGTCCGCGACGGCAGTTATTGAGCTTTTGCGCGACGACCTTGCAGCGTCGTGCGCACCAGGAAGAGGATCCTTTCCCTGCACAGGAGGAGGATCAGAGCTGAGTAGGTGATGCCGCCGATCAGGATTTCGCAGACCAGACGCGAGGCTATGGACCAGTCGCGCATGGCCGACGATATCGCCAGTACCGCGACAAGCATGCCGAGATAGGCGGCGATCGGTCTGATGAACTGGCCGAAATATTGCGGGATGCTCAGGCCGATCAACCGGGAGACCATCCACAGCGTCGCAGGCCACAGCATCAGCACTTCGACCATCAGCGCAAAGACGATGGTGGTAACGCCATATTTATAAAGAAGAAGCACGGTCAGGATGGTGACGATGTTGCGCACCAGCTGGTAGTAGAACCACCAATCGGATTTACCCTGGCTTGTGATCAGGGATGCCTGGATCACGCCGATGCCGGCCATCAGGCCGATCACGCAGAAGAAGCGCACCGGCCAGATGGCAGCCGCCCAATGCGGGCCGAAGATCAGCGGGATGGCATCGTCGGCAACGGCTGCGAGGCCCATGAAAGCCGGAAAGGAAATCAGCGAGCAGCCGAAGGTGGCCATGAGGAAGGCTTCGCGGACCTTGTTCTGATCGTGCTGCAGGGAAGAGAGCAGGACATGGCTCACCGAGGTCAAGCCGCCGGCGACCACGTTGTTCAGCATCTCGTACAGGCGTCTGGCGAAATTATAGATACCGAGCGCAGCCGGGCTCACCAACGTGCCGATGATCAGCTGATCGAGGTTCATGGTCTGCAGGAACCGGTTGCCGGAGGCGAATATGCCGTAATGCAGCAACTCGCGCAGGCTTGAGAGCTTGATCCGGACGCCGGGTAGCCAATTGGCGCCCCAGAAAGCCGCGACACAGGCTGCGGCCGGCGCCGCGATCTGCGCGATCGCAAGCGCCCAGAGGCCGAAGCCGGCGAAGATCAACGACAGGCAGATGGTTGCGGACACGCAGGTGGCGATCGCGGTACGCGCCGCCGCCAGATGAAAGGACATCGTCCTGCCGATCAAGGCGTTGGGAACGATGATCATCATGTCGAAGAAGATCTTCAATCCGATGATCATCAGCAGGCTGACGATCTCGTCGTGGCCGACCCAATGGGCAACGGTCGGGGAAAGGAAAAACAGCGCGGCATAGAGAATGGCCGCCGAAAGGAAGGAGAGCCAGAAGACCGTGTCGAGATGGCTGCGCCGGATCGACTTCTGCTGGATCAGCGCTTCGCCGAAGGCTGTAGGCCCAAAGCCGGCGGTGAAACTGACGATGGCGAAGGCGAGCGCAACGAGACCGAAATCTTGCGGCAGAAGAAATCGCGACGTGACGACGAAGACGAGACTGTTGAGCGCCGTCGGGATCAACGTGTCCAGTGCCGACCAGAATGCACCCCTCAATGCGGCCCGCGATCGGTTTTCGCTCAGATGTTCAAAGACGATGTCATCCGCTTGGGAAGCCAGCAATCGCATACTCCACGTTTTAAATTTTCAACCGGCGCAGGCGTCTTCCGGCGTCGGCCGATCGCCGTGTCGTCATCTTTGATGGAATCGAACGGCTCACTTGAGGCTTGATCTAGGCCAGCCCTTCGATTTGTCTAGGGACGATTGTTGCATTGCAACATAGCGTTGCTGAAAAGAGTCGGCGATCGAGATAAGGGCGAGCAAACCGACCGTCTCAAGGTGGCTTCGATCGACCGCAAAGATCAGCTTGGACGGGCTTATCTATGTCCCCGCATGCGAGCCATGATCAATGGCGCAATCACTGGGCGGCGGAGCGGACCTTAGGCACTTCGTCCCATTCGATATCGGGCGCTAATTCCGCCTCGTCATGAGATTCGTCCATGACATAGAGATAGCCGTCGAGCATGTCGCAGGCGCGTTCGTTGGCGCCGATCTTTGATTCGGTCTCACTGATCGCGGTGGCAATCGCCTTAATGCGGGCGCGCAGCATGTGGCCGACAACGTCCTTGCCGGGGCGTTTTCCAAGACGGTCGAGATGAAGGTTGATCCGATTGGAATGCCGCTCCAGTTCGCTCTTGCTGAAATGCGCCTTGCGGATCTCTTCGAGAAGAGCCGCCCGCATTTTGGCAACCGGATCGAAGGTCCCGGGCTCGCGTTCGTCCAGAACCATATCGGTAATAAGCTTCTCGATGGCGACCAGCGCCTGCAGATCGACGGCATCGGTCAATTCGACATCATAGCCGGTATCGTCGAAGACTTTTCGGCGCACGGGATCCAGAAGCAGCTCATAGGCCTTCTGCAATTGCGAGAAGGTCTCGGTATCGCCGCCGGAATCGGGGTGTGCCGCCTTCGCCCGTTTGCGATAGGCCGCCTTGATCTGCTCTTCGCCCGCATCGCGCGCAACGCCGAGAATGTCGTATGGATCAGTCACTCCAACTCCTGCCGCCGCTTCGTCCTGTCCCAAGGGCAGAAGCCCTTTGCCGTTGAATTTTCCGGCAGACAAAAAGGTCCCCCATCGGGTCGTTCCTATCTGCCCACGACGTCTTTGTACCATCACAAAGGCAGAGTTTGGACAAAAACAATCACGTGTCAAAGCCGAAGTGTCTCTTCTGTGGAAATGCGGCTTCCTAGATCGTTCGATCGAAGAAGACGGTCGAGCGTGCCTGCTTCAGCCGATAGAGTTGGGCCGGGCGATTGCTGGCACGGCGCATTTCTCCTTCTATTGGCTCGATGAAATCTACTTCCGCCATGCGTTTGCGGAAGGCCGATTTGTCGAGACTGCGGCCCAAAAGGCGCTCGTAGACGGCCTGTAATTCGCCCAATGTGAAGGCTTCCGGCAGAAGGTGGACGGGCAGCGTCGAATATTCGACCTTGCTTCGCAGCCTTGCGGTCGCCGCCCTCAGAATGGCGGCGTGGTCAAATGCAAGGGGCTCCATAACCGCCTCGCCGCTGATTGGCCGCCAGGCAACATCAGTCACGTTACCCCCGTGCCGCAAGGTGAACGCATCCGGCGAAATCAACGCCATGTAGGTTACGCTCAAGCTCCAGCCGCGCGGATCGCGCAACGCATCGCCGAAAACGCCGACTTGTTCGAGATAGGGCGCCGTGATTCCCGCTTTGTCGGCCAGGACACGCCGCGCCGCCGCTTCGAGGTCGCGGTCCTTGTCGACATGGATCCACCCGCCCGGCAGCGCCCAATCGCCGGCAAAAGGATCCGTGCCGCGACATGCCAGCAGGACCTCGAGCCCAGCAGGTACCAGGGCAAAAATGGCAAGATCGACCGAAACGATCGGCCTTTGATAAAGGTCTTCGGGGCTATTCATGCTCCCGAATATAGCGCGCCTTCATCTTAGTGTAAAGTTTCAACTAACTTAGTTGACATTTGACACTAAGTGGTGTTTCTTCGCGACGTGGCGGCTGGGAAGGCCGTCGTGTTCGCTCAGGAGGCAGTCATGTTCGGATTTCGTTTCATCAAGGCGCAGCCGACCCAGCATGTGATCCAGTATCGCGATGGTCGGCCCCAGCGGGAGGGCGCAGGGCTTTCCTTCTGGTATTTCGCGCCTTCGACGTCGCTGGTCGTGGTGCCGACGGCGAGCGTCAACGAACCGTTTATTTTTCCGGAGGTGACGTCCGACTTTCAGGAAGTGACGATCCAGGGCCAGATCACCTACCGCATTGCCGATCCGAAGCGAACAGCGGAGCTGCTTGATTTCTCGCTCAATGCCAAGGGTACCTACGGTTCGGAGGATCCGCAGAAGCTGTCGCAGCGGTTGATCGACCAGGTTCAGGTGGCGATGCGTGCCGAGGTGCAGGCCTTGACGCTGAAGGAGGCTTTGGCGGCCAGTGAATTGCTCGTCGGGCGCGTCGCCACCACGCTTCATGGTCATCCGGCGCTGCAGGCGCTCGGCCTTGAACTCCTCAGCCTGTCCATCCTGGCGGTAAAGCCGAAGCCGGAGACCGCCAAGGCTTTGGAGGCAAGCGCACGCGAAGCGCTGCTGCGCAGTGCCGACGAGGCGATTTATGCGCGTCGCAACGCCGCCGTCGAGCAGGAGCGTACGATCAAGGAGAACGAGCTCTCCACCGAGATAGCCGTCGAAAACAAGAAGCGTCAGGTCCGCGAGGCGCAGATGGATGCGGAGCGTTCGGTTCAGGAGCGGCAGCTGCAGATCCGCCGCGAGGAGATGACCGGCAAGATCGCCCTGGAAGAGCAGAACAAGGCGCTTGTCGCTCTCGCCTCGACCAATGCGCGCGAAGAGGCGGATGCCAAGGCTTATGGTCTCGCCGTCATGATGAAGTCGTTCGGCGACGCCGATCCCAAGGTGCTGCAAGCCTTGGCGTCTGTCGGCATGGACCCCGGCCAGCTGATGGCGCTCGCCTTCCGCGATCTCGCCGATAATGCCGCCAAGATCGGCCAGCTCAATGTCTCGCCTGATCTCCTGCGCGAAATCATGCAGCCGCAAGCGAGGGGGTAAGCCAATGCCGACCTCGGAGTACGGGAAGTATGACGACAGAAAGATCGTGCTGATCGTGCGCGACACGCGTCTCGATGAACTGGTTGTGCGGTTCAACACCGTCCAGCAGGCGCAGTTCTATGTCGAGCATCTCGGTGCGGATTTCGGCGATTATCTGGCGGAGCAGCAGCATTACCGGGAAGCCGTGCACGAGGTCGAAGCCAGCCTGCGCGAAGTTGCCCGGGTGCAGACGCTCAATCGGCGCTATCTCGGCAATTTCATCTTCGCCGTCGATGATATCGTCGTCGTGCTGGGGCAGGACGGTCTGGTCGCCAACACGCTGAAATATCTCGACGGGCAGCATGTGCTCGGCGTCAACCCGGATCCGAAGCGCTGGGACGGCGTGCTGCTGCCGTTCCGTGTGGCCGACGTCCGCAAGGTCGTGCCGGAAGCTTTGGCGCAGCGCCGATCGCTTAAGCGTGTCAGCATGGCGAAGGCCTCGCTCAATACCGGCGAGGTCCTCTATGCCGTCAACGACCTCTTTATCGGTCCGCGCAGCCACGTTTCAGCCCGTTACGATCTCCAAATCGGCGAGAGACGCGAAAGGCAATCGTCGAGCGGCATCATCGTCTCGACCGGCATGGGCTCGACCGGATGGCTGAAGAGCCTCTACGCGGGCTGGGCGGGAGCGGCCGCCAGTTTCGGCATGGAGGTGCCGGCTGCGCTTGCCGACGCTACGTTTCCCTGGGATGCCGAGTTCCTGCATTACTTCGTGCGGGAACCCTTTCCCAGCCGGACGACGAGTGTCTCCCTGGTTTCGGGACAGATCGCCGCCGAGATTGGGATGACCGTCGTATCCGAAATGGCGGAGCACGGCGTCATCTTCAGCGACGGCATCGAGACGGATTTTCTCCCTTTCAACGCCGGAACCCTGGCGAGGATCGGTCTTGCCGAACGGCAGGGGCTGCTTGTCATCTGAACGCAAGCGGCCCGCCTCCCGGAATGGGAGACGGGCCGCTTTGTACTATCGGTTCAGGCGTCAGGCGGCCGAGAACGGTACGGCCACGAACGTCTTGTCGCCATCACGCTCGATGAGGAGCAGGACGGATTTGCGGCCATCCTTGCTTGCCTGTGCAACGGCGGTTTGCACCTCGTGGGCGTTGCGAACCGGCTGGTCGTTGACCGAGACGATGATGTCGCCGGTCTGGATGCCGGCCGCAGCGGCTGGCTTGTCCGGGTTGACGCTGGCAACGACCGCACCTTCGACGCCGTGCGGCAGGTTCAACTGCTGGCGTAGATCGGGAGTGAGGTTGGCGAGGCCGACGCCGATGCTCGGCTGGTTGGAAGGCTGAACCTTGCCATCGCCATTGTCATTGGCGGCCTGCTTGCTGTCGTCGTTGCCGCCGATGGTGACATTGACATCCATGCTCTTGCCGTTGCGCCACAGGGTGACCGAACGCTGGTCGCCCGGGGACAGATCGGCGACGAGCCGCGACAGATCCTTCGGCGTCTTGACGGTCTCGTTGCCGACGGCAGTGACGATGTCGCCGCTCTTGATGCCGGCACGGGCAGCGGGGGTTCCGTCATTGACGCTGGCGACGAGCGCACCCTGCGTCTGTGACAGGCCCATGGCGTTGGCGACATCCGAGGTTACGGGTTGGATCGCGACGCCGAGATAACCGTGATCGATGGAGCCATTCTTTTCCAACTTGGCGACGATCGTCTTGGCTTCGTCGGAAGGAATGGCGAAGCCGACGCCGACACTGCCGCCGTTCGGCGAATAGATGGCGGTGTTGATGCCGACCACATTGCCTTCGCGGTCGACAAGCGGGCCGCCGGAATTGCCGTGGTTGATCGGGGCATCGATCTGGATGAAATCGTCATAGGGGCCGCTGTGCAGGTCGCGACCACGGGCCGAGACGATGCCGGCGGTGACTGTTGTACCGATGCCGAAGGGGTTGCCGATGGCCAGGATCTGGTCACCGAGCTTCAACTTGTCGGAATCGCCCCAGGCAATGGTTGCCAGCGGCTTCGGCGCCTTGATCTTCAGGACGGCAAGGTCCGATTTGGCGTCGGCGCCCAGCAGCTTGGCCGGCAGTTCGGTGCCGTCGTCGAGTGTCACCTTGATGTCGACTGCGTTCTGGATGACGTGGTTGTTGGTGACGATGATGCCGTCAGGGCTTATGACGAAGCCGGAGCCGAGCGCCATGGCGTGCTGGTTCTGCTGTTGGCGCGGCGCCTGTTTCGGGAAGGGGATACCCTGGTTTTCGAAGAACTGGCGGAACTGCTCGTCCATCGGCGAGTCGCCGCTGTCGGCGCTCGTGTCCGTCGCCTTCATGGTTGTGGTGACGGTGACGACAGCGGGCTTGTCGGCGTCGACGATCGGGGCAAAGGAGCCGCCGGGAGCGATGATGCCGGCAGGCTCGGCTGCGGCTGCTGGGGTTGCGGAGGTGCCGAAGGCAAAAGGCAATGCGCCCGCGCCGACAATGATGGCGGCTCCGACAATGGCGGCGGTGCGATGTTTGCGAAGAATAGATGACATGGCAAAAGTCCCTTGCGAGATTGTTGGCGAATTGGCGTCTTGTCCATCTCCGGGACAGGCGTCGAATGGGTTCGCGTCAATTCTTTCCGGCAGCCTTTGTTTCCCGCATTTACTGTGGGGAAGCAAAGTATAAAATTGAATTGGCGCTGTCATGTAATATGATCCGCCAATTGACTTTTACAAATTAAATATTGATCATGTTATTATTGCAAAATTTTAAGATATTACATGAATTTAATGTTTGGCGGCCCGAATTTCTCCATATTCAGGGCTGTGGCGCCGGCCATCGTTTAAGCGCCTCCGCCCCGACTTCCGTCAGCGCATAGATGCCGCGATCGACGCGTTCGAACCAGCCGTAGACGTTATCCCTCAGAATTTGCGGCGCCTTTGGTGCTGCAGCACGCATATCCTTCGGTTTCTGCACGCCGTTTTCGATCGCTGCGGCGCAGGCAAGGGCCTGCTGACGATAGGCAGTCATGATCGGTTTGCGCGTGCTGCCGCCAAGTGCCGGATCGCCCTTTCGCCGGCGATGTTCGTCAACAAGCCGTGATCTGCGGCGCGCATTCTTGCGCGGCATCGGCGAGACAGGGCTGACGACGATGTCGACGGTGCCGCTGTCGGACACCGCCAGCATGCCGAAGCCCAGCCGCCGGCAGAGATCGCGGAAGCGCCGGTCGCTTTCCCGGCCCTTGCCCTTCGCCGAGACCCGGGCGGCAATCCAGACTTCGTCACTGGCCGCGGCACGATCGACCGCCTGCAGGATCAGTTCGAGATTGAAAGTGAGCTTCAGCTCGCAGATGACGACGACGGGCGGCTCGCCGTCATTGAGCCCGACGAGATCGCAGCCGCCGATCTCGCCCTTTACGGCGTAGCCCGCCATCTCGAGAAATGACTTGATCGGGAGATAGAGTTCCGTTTCCAAATCCTGCTCTCCGCTCTGGAGTGTCCGGATTCGGTTTATCCGATTCGGTTAACCAGAAAGTCGATAAAGGCGCGGATGCGGGCCGCCAGGTGCTCATGGCCGGCATAGACGGCATGGATGTTTTCGATATCCTCCGGATTGAAGTCTTCCAGAACTGGCACCAGCCGTCCAGAATCTATATCCGGCTGCACGTGAAATTGTCCGATGCGGGCAAGCCCCATTCCCTCGAGGCAGAGGCTGCGCACGGTCGGGCCGTTGTTGGCTTGGAGATTGCCCTCAACGATTTTCACAAATTGCGCGCCGGTGCGTGGATCGCGAAAAGGCCAGCCTTCGGCCGTCGGACGGAAGTTGAAGGTCAGGCAATTATGATGGTCGAGTTCTTCCGGCGTTTTCGGAAGACCCTTCCGTTCGATATAGGCCGGCGATGCAACGACGAGGCGACGGCTTTCCAGAAGCTTGCGGGCCTTTAGCGAGCTATCCCGCAATAGCCCGGAGCGAATGGCGACGTCGGCGCGCTCGCCGACGATATCGATGACGTTGTCGGTGAGCGAGATGTCCAGTTCGATCTCGGGGTAGCGTCTCAGGAAATCGGGAATGAGTGGCACAAGGCAGCTTACCCCAAAGGCGACGGAGGCGCTGACCCGCAGCAAACCACGTGGCACGGCCGCCCCGCCGGCTGCCACGATCCTCTCCGCTTCCTGAATATCCGTGAGGATCGCCTGCGCCTTTTCCAGATAGATCTCTCCTTCCGGCGTCAGTTGCAGGGAGCGGGTGGTCCGCACCAGAAGACGGGTGTTCAGCCGCTCTTCCAGCCGGGTGATGAGCTTGCTGACGGCAGACGGAGACAGGCGCAGTTTCCGCCCGGCCGCCGAGAAGTTGCGAAGGGTCGCCACCTGAACGAAGACATCCATCTCGCCGGCGCGATTGTCCACTTCTTCCTCCTGGCTTTGAATTGAATTCACAAGTGTTGCGTTTATATAGGCGATTATCGCTTGAATGTCTTGGCCCCATATTCTCTCCCGAACAAGAACCTGTGCAGCCGGAATTCTCCGGCCTGCCTTTTGGATCGGGTGATCTCATGCCTCTCGCTCTCTTCGCGTTGACGATCGCTGCCTATGCGATCGGGACAACCGAATTCGTCATCGTCGGTCTGCTCCCCACTGTGGCGAACGACCTCCACATCAACCTGCCGCTTGCCGGCCTCATCGTCAGCGTCTATGCGCTCGGCGTCACCTTCGGCGCACCGATCCTGACGGCGCTCACCGGCCGCATCGAGCGCAAGCCGCTGCTGCTTGGCCTGATGGCGCTGTTCATCGTCGGCAACGGCATGGCTGCCTTGAGCCCGGGATATGCGCCGCTGCTCGTCGCGCGCGTGCTTTCCGCCTTCGCCCACGGCGTGTTCTTCTCCGTCGGCTCGACCATCGCGGCCGATCTCGTGCCGGAAAACCGCCGTGCCTCGGCAATTGCCATGATGTTCATGGGGTTGACGGTTGCGATCGTGACAGGCGTTCCCCTCGGCACCTTCATCGGCCAGACCTTCGGCTGGCGCGCCACCTTTGCCGCCGTCGCAGCTCTCGGTGTCATCGCCTTCGCCGGCATTGCGCTGCTGCTGCCGTCGAACCTGAAGAAGGCACCCGCGGCCGGCATCGGTGAGCAGATCCGCGTGCTTGCAAGCGGCCGCTTGCTGATCGTCTTCGCCATGACGGCGCTGGGCTATGGCGGCACTTTCGTTGCCTTCACGTTCCTGGCTTCCATCCTGCAGGACGTGACCGGCTTTGAAGCCTCCGCCGTCAGCCTCATCCTGGTACTCTATGGCGTCGCCATTGCCATCGGCAATGTCGTCGGCGGGCGCCTCGCCAACGGCAATCCGGTGCGCGCGCTGACCTGGCTGTTCATTGCCCAGGCTGTGGTGCTCGTCCTGTTCAGCTTCACGGCTGTCTCGCCCTGGCTTGCCATCCCGACGCTGGCCGCTCTCGGCTTCCTGTCCTTCGCCAATGTGCCCGGGCTGCAGCTCTATGTCGTCCAGCTTGCCCGGGAGGTTCGCCCTGCCGCCGTCGATGTGGCCTCTGCCCTCAATATTGCCGCCTTCAATCTCGGCATTGCCGCGGGTGCGTGGGTCGGCGGCCTGGTGGTGGAATCTTCGCTTGGCCTCGGTGCCACGCCCTGGGTCGGCGCGATCCTGGTCGTCGCTGCCTTGCTTTTCACTCTCTGGAGCGGCGCGCTCGACCGCCGCTCGGCCTCCACGGCGCAGGCCGTCTCCTCCGCTGCCTGATCAAACTTTGCAATCGAAAGGACAATCCATGCAAATCGTCAGCGCCAACGGCGCCTCCATCCCCGCTCTCGGCTTCGGCACCTTCCGTGTGCCGGGGCCTGACACCGAACGCATGGTGGCGCATGTGCTCCGCAACGGCTATCGCCACATCGACACCGCCCAGATCTATGGCAACGAGGCCGAAGTCGGCGATGGCATCCGGCACTCCGGCATCGCCCGCGCCGATCTGTTCCTGACGACGAAGGTCTGGGTCGAAAATTATCGCCACGAGGCTTTCGTCGCCTCGGTCGACGAAAGCCTGAAGAAGCTGAAGACCGATTACGTCGATCTCCTGCTTCTTCACTGGCCGAACGCTACAGTGCCGCTTGCCGAACAGATCGGCGCGCTGAACGACGTCGCCAGGGCAGGGAAGGTGCGCCATATCGGCGTCTCGAACTTCAATCGGGTGCTGATGCGCGAGGCGGCAGCGTTGAGCGAACTGCCGCTCGTCACCAATCAGGTCGAGTATCACCCCTATCTCGATCAGTCCGCTGTCATCGAGACGGCAAGAAGCCTGGGCATGTCGGTGACCGCCTACTATGCCATGGCCGACGGGAAGGTATTGTCTGACACGCCGCTGAAGGAGATCGCCAGCCGGCATGGAAAGTCGGTTGCCCAGATCGTCCTGCGCTGGATCGTGCAACAGGGTCTGGTCGTCCTATCGAAGACCGTGTCGGAAAGTCGCGCGATGGAAAATGCCGCTATCTTTGATTTTGCCCTGACGCAGGATGAAATGGCGGCAATCCACGCGCTTAGCCGCCCAGATGGCCGCATCGTCAGTCCCGACGGCCTAGCACCTGTCTGGGATGAGGCAGCTTGAATTCTAAAAATGAGGGAGCCGCACCAGCGGCTCCCTCATGTGTTTATCGGTTCAAGCCTTGAAATCCAGCTTGACCTCGCACGCACCAACCGAAGCCGGCAAAAGCGGCTTGCGGATGCGCTGGCCGAAGTCCCGCTTGAAGCCGAAGACATTGCCGATCAGGCTCTTGGTATAGAGGCCCGGGCCGCTCGAGTACGTGCGCCAGCCGCCATCGACAGCAATATCGCCCGCCTTGACGCGCGCCCAGTCGGACGAAGCATGATAGCGATCGTCGAAGGCGGCGTCGCTGCTGCTGAAATAGGTGTTGCGCTGGCGCAGTGACGCATGGTCGAGCCGGCCGCTGACGGCGATTGGATTGGCGAGCGCCAGGGCAGCCCATACCGCTTCGGCATCGTCATCAAGCGCCAAGGCTTCGCAATAGCGCAGATGTGCATGCACATACATCAGCCCGATCTCACGCCCGAAGAAGGAGGAGGATTCGGCGCGCCGGAACAGCGTTTCAGGCCCACCGGCATAGGTCGCCGGCTTTTCCATCAGCCGAACACCATCCGGGAACAGTAGGTTCTCGCGAATAATCTTCATATGGCTGTGACGCTGCTCCGGCGTGAACAGGCCGCCGATCATCGGCTGCGTCATCGCAATCAGCGAATAATGCAGGCCGGTCCGGGTATCCTGCGGGTGCAGCAGCAGTTCGACGCCATCATGGCTCGGATCGAATACGCCGTAGCCAGCGACGATGCCGTCGCGCATCAGGAGCCGGTTGAAATCGCTGCGCATGGCGGCTGCAGTCTCTTGCAGTGCCTGCGCCTCATCGCTGCGGCTGGCGAGCGTCAGGATCTTGGCATAGCGCACCAGCTGCTCGTAAAGCAGCGAAACGGTCCAGCTGCTGACCATCCAGTCGCGCAGGTGCGGGTCGGCCGGCTGCAGGCTGTCGTTCCAGTCGCCATCGCCGTAGCGGATAAGGCTTGTGCCCTTCACGAAGCGGCTGCGCACGGTTTCGAGCAGCTTTTCGACGTGATCGGAGATCGTCGCGCGCTCCGAGGTCAGCAGCATGGTGTCGTCGGCACGCCACGGCACGGTTTCGGCAAGGAAAGCGATATTGCCCGTCGCCTCGATATAGTCGCACAACGCCTTCAGCGGCCAGACGACGATATCGCCATGGGCCTCGCCGGCGCGGATATTGGCGTAGGGCTCCAGCATGAACCATTGCGGCCAGTCGCCCCGATCCCGATACTGCTCGGAAAAGACGGTGCTCAGAACCTGCCGGGTTTCCTCGTCATGCTCATAGGCAAGCAGGAATTCCACCGGTCCCTGGCAGACGTCACGCGTTCCCCAGGCAGCGCCGGTATATTGCTCAAGTCCATGCGGCACGCTCAAGTGCACGATCGCATCATGGGCGATCCAGGGCAGCATGACGGCCTGGGCTGTTACATCCGGATCGTCGCCTTCGATGCGTGCGTTGCGCGTCACATGGCTCCAGAACCGTTGCGCAGGCGCCAGCATCTCTTCGCTCTTCACACCCGAGGCGTAGCGCGCCGAAAAGGTCTCGCCGGCAGCCGCATCGGCCATCGAACCGGTGACGGCAAAGCGCAATTCCTGCGTGGGATGCGATTTCAGCGCGATGAACGGGCCGTTGCGGGAGTTGCCATCGTCATAGAGCAGTTCGTCGCCGCCGATGGCCTCGAAGGCATCCGGCGTCGGGGTGACGAGGTGATAGGCCGCCTGCGGGTAGCGGTCCCACAGCCACGAGGGCTGCGGGCGGAAGGAAATTCGTTTGTTCTCGGTATCGATGGCGATATCGGCGACTGCTTCATAATCGCGTTCGCCGAGTACGATATGGCCGAATACCAGGAAGCGGCAGGCGGCCCCTTCGACCGAAACGCTCCACTGCATGGCCGGATCGTCGCCGGAGGCGATTGCCGACACAGTGATGGTGCGGTGGGACAGCCGATAGATCCAGCTGGTGTCGCTCAGCCCCATCTCGAAGGCAGCGGGCACGCCGAGCAGGCGCCAACCGTCGCCGAAATCGACGAGAATGCGCAGGCCGCTCGACCGCGTCAAATTGTAGGGATCGCGGGAGACGGAGAAGAGTTTGTGGAAGGAAGTGTTGCCGATGGTCAGCTGCGCGGCAAAGATGCCCTGCATCCAGCAGGTCGCCGCCAAGGTCTGGTCGTCGAGCAGCATGTTCTGCCCGCTGCGGATGATGGCGCCGTGGCGGCGCGCCACGACACGTTCCTTTTCGCTGAGCACGACGTGCCTATTATGCGGGCCATCCGGCACGAAGAAGGAAATGAGCTTCCCGTCGACATGCTCCTCGAGCATGCGCTTGGGATAAAGCGCATCGATGTCGGCCTGCTCGAGGGTGTCGCTGACGGCGAAAGATGCGTCCTGCACAAGGCTGCGGGCCGGCGGCGCGGCGACAATCGCGTCCTTGGCCAGTTCATCTCGCAATTTTGGCAGGTTATCGAGGCGCGCAAGGTCGGCATCGCTCGAGGCGGCCGGATGGTCGGCAACGAAGAGACCGAAGAAGGACGTTGTAGCTGCCGCGCCTGGTGCCAGAGAAAGCGGCTTCGACTGGATCGCCGGGCAGGCGACCTCGTGCTGTCGGCGTACGCTCGGCAGGCTGATGCCGAAGTCCGGCACCATGACGCCGTCATTGTCCTTGGACGGCACGAGGAGTTGGATCGCGTCGGTGGCAAAGGCCGCTGCACCCTCGAGGCAGCCTTGCGCCAGCCAGGGGTTGCGTTTGCCACCCTGTTTGAGGTTCTGCCGGTTCATAACCACTGGTCCGAAGACGGCATGGTTGGCGATATGGTGATCGATATATTGCGACGCGTAGGCCTCGCTGTTCATCAGGAAGCCGCGATCGCCAAGGCCGACGTCCTGAAGGAGAACGAGATCGGCCGCGAGCGTCGTGCCGGTGGTGTTTTCGAGCGATACCTGCCAGAACCACGCGGCCTCGCTCGGGTGCAGCCGCAGGCTGACCGTGTGCTTGATGCCGGCCGTCTCGCCGCTCCAGCAAAGGCCGCTCTCGGCATGGCCGAAACGCACGGCCGCCTTCGGGCCGACGATCTCGGCCGTTTCCGGCTTGGCGCCGCCGACGCGCAGATAAAGACGGCCGATGCCGCCATAGACGGGCGATCCAAGCACCTGGTTGATCATGACGCCGCCCTGCTGGTCGGCAAAATCGATTGAAAACAGCGTGCCGTTCGGCAGCGCTGAAACCGAAAGGCCGGCACTATTGGTAAGCGTGGTAAGACCGAGTTCTTCGCGACGGGGCGTCTGAAAGCTGCGATTGAAGTCCGAGGACATAAGCTAGGTCTCGCTGATTCATGGATCGGATGGGGGTACTAGATCACAAGGCTGAGCCCGATCATAGGCGGCATTTTTGCCATTCGCGACAGCAATCTTTCGTGACGGCTGCCTGCTGGCTCACGGAAAACATATGACTCGACCCGGCAAGGGCGCCGGGTCATTCGACTGGAAACGCTGTCACTTTCATCGATGCATCGGCGTCTCCGCGACCTGATTGGCGGTGCGCACGATGGTTGAAAGATCGGCGTTGTCGAAGGCTTCCTTCGAAATGCCGCTGACGTGGAAAGTCCTGCTTTCCCCCGGCATCAGATTGACGAGCATATCGTCGACCTCGGCATTCGGGCGAATGCGATCGACGAACAGGCAGAGGTCGCGCAGCAGCGTCTGTGCCGTAATGGTGACTGCAATTCCATTGGCCGCCTGCACGCTCTGGATATCGAAGCGCGGCTGCGGATAGTGCAGCTCCATGTCCTTCTCGAAGAACCACCACGCTTCGGCGTCACCCAAACGGGCACGCAGGAATTCCCGCCGGGGATCATCAGGCGTCGCCACGTCGCTGGGGATCGGAATGTCGGTATTCTCGAAACGATCGCACAGAACGCGCCAGACGGAGTGATGTGCAAGCAGCTTGCCGTTGACATCGAAACGTTCGACGGTGAAGGGCACGCGCCAGAATAGCGTCGCATCGTTCACGGCAACGGCGGCAACGCCGTCGCCGCGCGGCTGGATAGTAAGAAGATGCGGGGCATAGCTGTGGCGCAGCGCGTACCAGAGCGGCTTTTTGCGCCCCGCGCCGTCGATCGCCGCCCAGGAGGTCACCGGCCAGCAATCGTTGAGCTGCCAGACGATCGTGCCCATGCAGGTCGGCCGGTGCGAGCGCATGTGGTCGATGCCGAAGCCAATGGCGCGCGCCTGATTGAGCTGTGTGACGAACAGCCAGTCGTCGAAATTTTCCGGATGGGGGAACCAACCATCCAAGCCTTTCAGCAGCTTGTCGTTGCCGGTGGTCGCTTTCTGATGGTGCAGGACGCCGGGGGAGGCGGGTGCACGATCCTTCTCGCGCACGGATTGCGTCAATGTCGCGAAGGTTGAAGGTGCCTGCCATCCGAATTCGGAACAGAAGCGCGGGATGTAGTTGCGGTAGGTCTCGTAGCCTACCTCGTTCCAGACATCCCAGATGTGCTTGCAGCCGTGCTCGTCGGCATTCGGCGCGATTTCCATCGAGCCGGAATAGGGGCTTCCCGCCCAATAGGGCCGCGTCGGATCGATCTCGGCCACCAGTTTCGGCAGGAGATCGAGATAATAGCCGGCGCCCCAGGGGCGATTGCCGAGTACATCCTGCCAGCCCCAGTCGAAATAACCCCAGATATTCTCGTTATTGCCGTTCCAGATCACCAGCGAGGCATAGGGCATCAGCCGGGTGATTGCCTCGCGCGCTTCGGCCTCGATCTCGCTGTAGACGGGCTCTTCTTCGGGATAGGTGGCGCAGGCAAACAGGAAATCCTGCCAGACCATGATGCCCGCTGCGTCGCACTCCTCGTAGAAGGTATCGGTCTCGTAGATGCCGCCGCCCCAGACGCGCAGGAGGTTCATGTTGGCATCGCGGGCCTGGGCGATCCGCTCGCGATAGCGCTCCCGCGTCACGCGCGGCAGGAAGCAGTCGTCCGGAATCCAGTTGGCGCCGCGGGCAAAGACCGGTACGTCGTTGACGACGAGGGTAAAGGCCGAGCCGATCTCATCCGGCGTCGTGTCGAGCCGCACGGAGCGGAAGCCGACACGACGCTTCCAGCCGTCCAGCACCGCGCCATCGGAGCCCTGAAGCTGAAGATCGAGGTCGTAGAGCGGCTGGTCGCCGAGCCCGTGCGGCCACCAGACCTGCGGATTGTCGATGCGGCATTCGATCTGCGCGTGGGTCTCTCCCTGCGCGACGCGAACTTCCGAGCGCTTGCCGCCGACCGACAGCACCAGTGCCACGCTATCCGTACCCTTCGCGGCCCATTCGATCTCGACATGCAGGCGGGCGACGCCCTGGCCGCCTTGCAGCGTAATTTCCGGGCGGATGCTGCCGAGGCGTGCCTTCGACCAGCTCTCGATGGCGATGGGCTGCCAGATGCCCGAGGTGACGACGGTCGGACCCCAATCCCAGCCGAAATTGCAGGCCATCTTGCGGATGAGATTGCCGGGGCCGGGATAATTTGTGGGTATATCGGCTGCGCTGCCGAGCTGCTTGCGCACGGCTTCGCCATGCTCGTAGGCCGATTGGAAATCGACGATCAGTTCGTTGCGGCCGCTCTTGAGGTTGGCGCCGATGTCGAAGCGATAGCTGCGATGCATGTTGCGGGTCTCGCCGAGCACGGTGCCGTTCAGCTCCAGGCGCGCCGCCGTATCGAGGCCGAGGCAGGAGAGATCGATACGCTCGGCCTCTTCGCTCTCCCAATCGAAGGCGAGGCGATAGCGCCAGGCGGCGCGGCCGATCCAGTCCTGCGAGATCTCGTTGACGTCGAGATAGGGGTCGGTGATCAGCTGGGCGGCCATCAGGTCGAGATGCACGTTGCCAGGCACAGCGGCCGGGATCGTATTCGGCAGGGACGGCGCGGTGGAGGGTGCGCGAAGGCGCGAGATGGTCCAGCCGGTGTCGAGCGTCTGTCTTTTCATGTCATGGATCCGTGAAGAAATGGGCGTCTCAAACGGCGTTCGGCGCGATGAATTGCAGCCCGGCCTGCAGGTGGCGGTTCATGTGATAGGCGTAGGCGATTCGATCCCGTTTTATCAACGCCTCGATGATGTCGCTATGTTCGTCATAAGCGTTGTCGACGGCTTCGCGGGACCGCTTGCCCGCCTCCATCAGCCTTTGCAACAATGGCTGCAGAATACCATAGACTTGTGACAGCGTTTGATTGCCGGCAAAGCCGACGAGAGTGGCGTGGAACTTGAAATCCAGCGCGGCGGCCTGCGAAAGTTCCGGTGCAGCTTTCATTGAGTCGTTGATCGATCGCAGCGTTTCGATGGCGGCATCATCGATGCTTGAGAACAGAAGATCGCAGAGATTGACCTCGATCAGGCGGCGAAAACCCTGGATATCGAGGAAGCTTTCCGCCGATATGTCGATGGCGAAGGAGAACTGATCCATCAGTGCCTGTTGACGCCGGTCGGTGATGACGGCGCCAACCTTCTGGCGGCTTTCGACAATGCCGTAGGCCTTGAGGATGCGGATTGCCTCGCGGACCGTATTGCGGCTGCTGTTGAACATCGAGGCGAGCTCCGCCTCAGAGGGCAATGCATCCCCAAGGCCGAGATTGCGCTCGCGCATCAGTCGCCGCAGCGCATCGACCACCTGGTCCACTGCCGAGCCTCTATCCTCGATATCAGCGGTCTCCACCACGATTCATCCTCCATGGCCGGAAACATATTGTTGGTCAATAAGGACTGTCAAGCGCGGCAAAAGATGTGTTGTGAGTGGACATTTGCGGATACGGCGATATTTTGACCAACAAATGGAGGAGGTGTCGCATGGAGAGCTGTTGGCGTTGGTTTGGGCCGAAGGATCTTGTTCCGCTTCAGCATGCTCGTCAGGCCGGGGCGACGGGCATTGTCACGGCGCTGCATGAGGTCGCCTATTCACGCTCCTGGACGCCGGCTGAAATCGAAGCGCGAAAGGCCCTGGTGGAGGCGGCGGGCCTGCGCTGGAGCGTATGTGAATCGATCCCCGTGCCCAGCGCCATCAAGCTTGGCGGCGCCGGAGCCAGGGCCGCGATCGGCATCTGGAAGGACAGCCTGGTCAATCTCGCCCGGTCCGGCATCAAGACGATCTGCTATAATTTCATGCCGGTGGTCGATTGGACGCGGACGGATCTGCGCTTTGAAATGCCGACCACGGCGCTTGCGCTGCGTTTCGACATGGTGGAATTCATCGCCTATGACGTCTTCGTCCTGCGCAGGAAGAGTGCCGAGGCGGATTATGCGCCGGAGCTGGTGCAACGCGCCGAGGAGCGGCTGAAGGGCCTTTCCGAGCAGGCGGTGCAACGGCTGGAAAACAACATCATCGCCGGGCTTCCGGGCGGTGAGGACAGCTACGGTCGCGAGGCGATCCGCTCGGCCATCGCCCTCTTCGAGGGAACGACGGCTCGGGATCTTCAGTCCAATCTCGAGATGTTTCTGCAGGAGGTTGCGCCCGTTGCAGCCGAGCTTGGCGCGAGGCTCGCAATCCACCCGGACGATCCGCCCATTTCGCTTTTCGGCCTGCCACGCGTCGTTTCAACGGCGGCGGATCTGCGCCGCATCCTTGGCAGCGTCGACCATCCGGCCAACGGCTTGACGCTCTGCGTCGGATCGCTCGGGTCCCGCGCCGACAATGACGTGCTTGATATCGCGCGTGAATTTGCCCCACGCATCAATTTCGCCCATTTGCGCGATGTCGCGATCGAGGCCGACGGTTCCTTCGTCGAGGCTTCCCATCTGGAGGGGCGCAGCGACATGCACGCCATCCTGCGAACGCTTTTGGCCGAGGAGGCGCGCCGACGCGCCGAGGGTCGCGATGATCATCTGATCCCGATGCGGCCGGATCACGGGCATCTCATCGGCGACGATATCGATAAGCCGACCAACCCGGGGTACTCTTTGATCGGCCGCCTGAAGGGGCTGGCGGAACTGCATGGCGTCATTCACGCCATCGGTAAGGCTGGCCTGTAAGCATCACGCTTGTCCGCTGTTGGACTGCGTGGCCGTGAGCGTAGAAAGCAAAGCGTGTGGTTGCATATTCGGTAGGCTTTTGCTCAAAGTTTAGGCGAGCTACCATTTTGATTTTATTTAACTTTTTAGAATATGACTTTCCAATTCTCTGGTAGTTCAACTCGAATTTGCAAGGTCGATCCGTCCATGAATTCCGTTTGGCCCGACGCCCCGAACGACGATTTTCGGTCGCTTTTCAAGACGCATCCCTCGCCGATGTGGGTCTATGATCCCAAGACGTTGAAATTCCTGATCGTCAATGACGCCGCTCGCGATCTCTATGGCTACAGCCACGCTGCCTTTTCGGTCATGACCGTGCTCGATATCCGGCCGGCGGAGGAGCGCGAGCGCATGCTCGAAGCGGTTCACCAGCGCACCGACATGGAAACGGCGCAGCGCTGGACGCATCTGAAAGTCGATGGCCAGACGTTCGAGGTTTTGACCTATGGGCGTGAAATTTACTTCGACGGCAAGGCGGCGATCCTGGCGATCGTTCAGGATCGCACCGAGGTCAACGCTGCCCGGCGGCAGGTCGATGCCACGCAGTCGCTGCTCGACAGCATCGTCGACAATCTGCCGGTCGGCGTTTTCGTCAAGGATATGGCGAAGGGCGGCCGCTATATCCTGTTCAACGAGGCGTGCGGAGGCATTGTCGGGCTGCGGGCGAAGGACGTGATCGGCAGGCCGGACGAAGCTATATTTTCCGACGAGCAGACGGCGATCCTTCGCGAACAGGACAGGCTTGCCTTCGACGCGGCGACGACCGTCGGCTTCGAAGAAACCATCCACGCACGGGATGGAGTTCCGCGCATCGTGAAGACCGCCAAGCGGATACTGCCAGCGCCCAAAGGACAGGCGCCGCGCTACCTTCTCGGCATCTCGCAGGATGTCACGGAGGAGCGCAATGTCGAGGCGAAGCTTGCGCATCTTGCCATGCACGATTCCCTGACCGGCCTTCCGAATCGTGCTTTCTTTTCCGAGAGCATCGTCAAGCAGGTGGCTGCCGCGACACCGGAGAAGCCGATTGCGCTTCTCTACATCGATGTCGATCATTTCAAGGATATCAACGACAGCAAGGGCCATGCCGCCGGCGACATGCTGTTGCGCCAGGTCGCCCAGCGTCTCCTGCAGCTTGCCGAGAAGAACGATCTTGTCGCCCGCCTCGGTGGTGATGAGTTCGCCTTGGTCCTGAAGATGACGGATGCCGGGCGGGCCCAGCGCTTTGCCGACCTGCTGCTGCTATCGCTCTCCGTGCCTTTCGATCTCGATGGCGTCCGCGAGCACGTTACCTGCAGCATCGGCATCGCGATGGCGCCGGAACATGGCGGCGATGCCGACGTCTTGATGCGGGACGCCGATCTGGCGCTCTATGCGGCAAAAGGCAGTGGCCGATCGACCTATCGCTTCTATCAGACTGATATGCGGCTTGAGGCGGAGCGGCGCTATCAACTCACCCTGGAGCTTCGCGAAGCCCTGCAGAAGAACGAATTCGAGCTCTATTATCAGCCGATCATTCGGCTGGACAATGACGGGTTGTCGGGTTTCGAGGCTTTGATCCGCTGGCACCATCCCACGCGTGGGCTCATTGCGCCTGCCGAGTTCATCCCCGTTGCCGAGGAAACCGGCATGATCGTGCCGATCGGCGACTGGGTATTGCGGGAGGCCTGCCGGACCGCGAGGCAATGGCCAGGCGATCTGAAAATCGCCATCAACCTTTCCGTCTATCAGTTTCGTCATGCGAGCCTGCTCGCGACCGTCGTTTCGGTTTTGGACGAGACCGGCCTTCTCCCCGAGCGACTGGAGATCGAGGTTACCGAATCCGTCCTGCTTTCCGAGGTCGAGCAAAGCCTGTCGCTGCTGCGCGCCCTGAAGGAACTCGGCATCCGCATCGCCATCGACGATTTCGGCACCGGCTACTCATCGCTCAGCTACCTGCGCTCCTTCTCTTTCGACAAGATCAAGCTCGACCGCAGCTTCGTCGCCGGCATGGAGACCGATCCCGGCAATCTGGCGATCGTGCGTGCCGTCGTCGGCATTGCCTCGGGCTTCAATGCCGTAACGCTGGCGGAAGGCATCGAGACCGAGGAGCAGTTGGCGAAATTGCGCGCCGAGGGCTATAGCGAAGTACAGGGCTTCCTGCTTGGCCGGCCGATGCCGCGCGAGGAGGCGGAAGCACGCATCTTCAGCGAGATCTATCCCGCCAAGGCGCTTCGCGCCCGAAAGCCGGCGCATGGGTGATCCTCGGACAGGATGCCCCCTGCTTCCGAAAAGATAATTTAAAAAATCGATCTCCTTTTGTCGGGAAGTCTTTTCGGCCGACGTCCTTGGGGCGGCCCACCGCAAGGGCGTGACATGCAAACCCGTTCGCAAGGAGACGAACATGACCGATACAGCAGAACAGACGCAATCCTCGCAGCCCCGCGTGCCGGTTCACGGCGGCGTTGTGGCCTATCTGACGGTGGATGGCGCTGTAAAGGCAGCCGATTTCTACAAGCGTGCCTTCGGTGCCGAAGAGGCCTTCATGTTCCCGGTCGACGAGAAGGGCCGGACGATGCACATCCATCTCTACATCAACGGCAGCTCGGTCATGCTCGGCGATGCCTTTCCCGAGTATGGCCACGCGCTGGAAAAGCCGCAGTCGTTCGTGATGCAGCTGGTCGTCGAGGACTTCGATGCCTGGTGGAAGCGTGCCGTCGATGCAGGCTTGGAGGTCGTCATCGAGCCGCAGGTGATGTTCTGGGGCGATCGCTGGGGCCAGCTCCGCGATCCCTTCGGCGTCACCTGGGCCATGAATGCGCCCGTCAACGAGTGATATCTGCCAACCCTCGGCGCGGACGATGCGCGCCGAGGGCATGTTTCATTGACTGCAAGCTTCAATCCGCGAGCAAGGATCGCGTCAGTGGATGAGAGACATCGGTGAGGCCGTCGAGTACCGTATAGTGATTCCGATCCGGCTCGATTACCACTTCCGTTGCAGCGCCAAGCCCGGTCCAGATATTGGCAAGCAGCGCATTCTGACGCACGAATTCGGCACGCTCCGCACCGCCGACCCAGCACGTGAGGCGGATATTGCTTAAGGGTTCCAGGAGCGCGGGGCTCTCGCTTTGTGCCTCGGCCATATCGATGCGAAGCTGCGCGTTCATGCTCCGCTTCATGATCGGGCGCAGATCATGCAGGCCGGAAATCGCGAGGACATGGCGGATGCGTTTGAGGATCGTCTCGTCCAGCGGCGATGTCGTCGTCATCATGCGGGCCACGAGCTGACCGCCGGCCGAATGTCCCGTCAGGATCACGGGGCCATCGATGATGCCTGCCGCCGTTGTGATCGCCGCTGCGACTTCCCTGCCGATCCCGCCAATGTGGATTGCAGGGCAGAGCGTGTAGGACGGGATGGCGACTGCGTAGCCTGCAGCAATCGGACCTGCTGCCAGATGCGACCAGTAGCTTTTGTCCAGTTGCAGCCAGTAGCCGCCATGAACGAAGACGACCAATCCCTTCGGATGTCCTTCGGGCAGGAAGAGATCGAAGCGATTGCGCTCGGCGGGACCGTAGACGAGGTCTAGTCTGGCACGTCCGGCTGTTGTCAGGTTGTCACGGAAGGATCGAGCGGGCTCGACCCATGCATCCGGCCACCGATCGCCGTCGACGATGTAGGCGCCGTTGGTATAGGCACTATCCCAATCGGTGACCTTGAAATAGCTCATCTATGGCTCCTCCGTTTCGGCGATCGGCAACAATGGATCAGGTTACAGCCGAGCGCACGGCAAAGCGTGCGTCCTGCCACGATCCGCTGCTCAGAATCTCTTCCAGCACCGAAGCTGCCAGCCACACATCGCGATAGCTGACATAAAGCGGCGTGAAACCGAAGCGCAGCGTGGAGGGCGCGCGGAAATCGCCGATGACGCCACGCTCGATCAGCGCCTGCATGACCTCATAGCCATTGCCGTGGGTGAAGGAGACCTGGCTGCCACGCCTTTCGCTGTCGCGCGTGGTGTCCAATACGACGCCATATCGGCCGCACTTCGCTTCGACCAGCCGGATGAAGAGATCGGTGAGCGCTATGCTTTTTCGGCGCAGAGCATTCATGTCCACTTCGTCCCACATCGAAAGAGCACCCTTCAGCGCCCGCAACGACAGAATGGACTGCGTGCCGCAGAGGAAGCGCTTGATGCCGACGTCGCCGTCGAAGCTTCGCTCGAAGGCAAAGGGACGAGCATGGCCCCACCAGCCGCTGAGCGGCTGGACGATAGATGCATGGTGGCGGCGGGCCGCATAGATGAAGGCCGGCGCGCCGGGGCCGCCGTTCAGATATTTATAGGAGCAGCCGACGGCGAAATCGGCGCCCGCGCCATCGAGATCGACCGGCAGGGCGCCGGCGCTGTGGCACAGGTCCCAGATGACGAGCGCGCCGGCCGCCTGGATGCGCTTCGTCAGTGCCGCCATATCGCGCAGCTCGCCGCTCTTGTAGTTGACATGATTGATGAGGACGACGGCGACGCTCTCGTCGATCAATTCCTCAATGGTATCGGCATCGCGACCCTCGAGACGGAGCGTAACCCCAGGACGGGTCGAGGCCACGCCCTCGGCCATATAGAGGTCGGTCGGGAAACTGTCGCCTTCGGCAACGATGACGTTGCGGGCCGGCCGCATCGTCAAAGCCGCATGAAGCGCCTTGTAGATGTTGATCGACGTGGAGTCGGTCACGACGGTCTGGCCTTCGGCGGCGCCGATCAGCCGGCCGATGCGATCGCCAAGTTCGAGCGGCAGATGAAACCATCCGGCGCTGTTCCAGCTGCGGATCAGGCCGTTGCCCCATTCTTCCATGGCCGCCTGGCGCACTTCGGCAAAGACCTCGTGCGATGCCGCGCCGAGCGAATTGCCATCAAGGTAGATGACACCGGCCGGCAGGGCAAAACGGCCGCGGAAGACACGCAGCGGATCGGCCTCGTCCAGGGCCTCGACGGCGGCGAGATCGGGAAGGCTGTCCATGATATTGCCTCTTGATTTATTCGCGAATGGTTTCCCGCGCGGGCGCTCCCCCGCGGCTGCGGCGGATGCTCGGCAGCGCCAGCATGGCAAGCACGAACAGGCCGGTCGCAAGCTTCAGGTTCGGCGGCGGCATGCCGGCTGCAAGGCAGAGCGACACGAGCTGATAATAGATGATCGACCCCACGAAGGGGGCCAGCAGCTGACGCAGTACGCTCTGCTTACCGGTGAAGGCTTCGCCGATCATCAGCGCGGCAAGGCCGTTGATCAGGATGCCGATCCCCATGTTGACGTCGGCAAATCCCTGCGACTGCACCATCAGTGCGCCGCCTGTTGCGGAAAAGGCGCTGGCGATGCCGACGCCGCCGATGGTCGCGGCCCGGACATTGATGCCCTGTGCCTCGGCCATGTCGGGATTGGAGCCGACGGCGCGCATGGCCGTGCCCTTTTCCGTCTTGAAGTAGAGATTGAGTGCAATCAGCACGACGAGAGCGATGAAACCGGCAACGACGATCTTGCTCGCGGGAAAGCCGGCCTCCGTGAACGGCACCCAGTCGAACACGGTCGGCGAGCCGAAGACGGAAAGGTTCGATTTGCCCATGATGGCGAGGTTGATGCTGTAAAGCATGGTCGACATCAGGATGCCGGCAAGCAGCGTATGGATGCGGAAGCGCAGGTGGATAAACGCCGTGCAGCAGCCGGCGGCAAGGCCGACGGTGAAGGCCACGACGATGGCAAGCGGCGGTGTGACGCCGGCTGCAAGCAGAATGCCGCTGATGCAGCCGCCAAGCGGAAAGGCGCCCTCGCTGGTCAGGTCCGGAAAGCTCAGCATGCGGAAGGGGATCATGATGCCGAGGACGACGAAGCTCAGGATGAAGCTCTGCGCCAGCGTGACCGGGATGAGCGAGACGAAGCTCGAAAAGGTTGTCTGAATGAAATCCATGATCTCAGCTCACCAGCAGCATGCGGTCGGTCTTGACGGCGAAATGGCCGATCAGTTCGGGCACCGTGATGCGCCGCTTTCCTTCGCCGGTAATTTCGAGATGGACGCGCCCGGCGTCGAGCATGATGATACTGTCGCCGAAATCGACGGCGTGTTGCATGTTGTGCGTCACCATCAGGGTCGTCAGCTTCAGCGCTTCGACGGTGCGCACCGTCGCCTGCATGACGATGTCGGCGGTGCGGGGATCAAGCGCTGCCGTATGTTCATCGAGCAGCAACACATCGGGGGAGCCGCCGACCGCCATGATGAGGGAGAGCGATTGCCGCTGGCCGCCCGAAAGCAGCTCCACCTTGGTATCAAGCCGGTTCTCGAGGCCGAGGCCGAGAACGGAGAGGCGCTCCTTGTAGGTGGCGAGGCGGGAGGCGTTCAGTCCGGGTCGCAACCCGCGTTTCTTGCCGCGCAGTTCGGCAAGAAGCATGTTCTCGCCGACCGTCATGCTGGCGGCGGTTCCTTTCATCGGATCCTGGAACACACGGGCAAGGCGCGCGGCGCGCTTGTGCACCGGCATGGCGGTGACGTCGTCGCCGTTGATGAGTATCTCTCCGGAATCGAGGCTGAGCGCGCCCGAGATCGCGTTGAGCATGCTGCTCTTGCCCGCGCCGTTCGAGCCGATGACGACGCCGAATTCACCGGATTTGAGGGAGAGTGTCAGGCCGTCGAGCGCGACTTTCTCGTCCGGCTGGCCCCTGTAGAAAACCTTGCGCGCGGATTTGATGTCCAGCATCCGTGCCTCCCCTGCAGTGTAGGCTTGGAAAATGGCGGCGTTCGTGACGCCGCCATGGATCGAATGATCGTTAGACGATGACGCCGATCACTTCGTGAAGCAATTGCAATCGGCAAGCGATGCCGGCACTTCGGCGCCGAATGCCTTCAGCACCGTCTTGTTGATCAGCGGCGCATGGTCGGCATAGGCCGGAAGCGAAGGCTTGATCGTCTTCGGATCGGCACCCTTGAGGATCTGGGCCGCGATCTTGCCGGCATTTTCGCCGACCTGCTCGTAGTTGACGGCGAAGCTCGCGGGCACGATGCCATTGCGAACCGCGGCGTCGTCGGAATTGACGATCGGGATCTGGGCCTGACGGGCAGCGGAAGAAACGGCGGTGATTGCCGGCTGCAGGAGATTGGAGGCGGGCGTGTAGATCACGTCTGCCTTGCCGGCGAGCGATGCGATGCGCTGCTGGATGTCGTTGACGTTGTCGACGCCGACGGGAACCACTTCGAAGCCGGCTGCCGGTGCGGCCTGCTTGACCTTTTCGAGAAGGGCAACGTCATTGGCCTCGCCCGGATTGTAGGGGACGCCGAAGCGCTTGGCATTCGGAAGCAGTTTCCTGGTGAAGGTCATGATGGCGGCGATGTCCTGCAGGTCGCTGGCGCCGGTGATGCCTTCGCCGCCGGCATCCCAGGAGGGGACGAGCTTGGCGGCGACCGGATCGGTCACGGCCGAAAAGACGATCGGAATGCCGGAGCCTGCGAGCGCCTTCTTGGCGATCTGCGAAACCGGCGTCGTGACCGTGTACATCAGCTTCGGATGTTCGGACTGCAGCTTGGCGATCATCTGCGGCACAAGCGAGGCGTCGAAGCTCGTGTTGCTTTCGGAATAGACGACATCCTTGCCTTCGATGAAGCCACTGTCGGCGAGCGCCTTTTTGAAGCCGGCGATCGAGGCATTGAGCTGCGGATGCTCGCCGAAGTTGGCGATTGCGATCTTGATGGGTTCTGCCGACGCCGAGGCGACGCCTGCCATGAAGGCACCGGCAACCACGAGGCTGGACAGCCATTTGGACGTAGATTTCAGCATATTTCCCTCCCGCATGTGTCAAGGAGCCGTGTTTTTCGGCTTTCTTGGGCGGGATCATAGCGACTGCTGCAAGCCTGTCAATTTGCGATATATGATATGCACCACGGGCGGCTTTAATATATAATTTCTCGATATGGCGATTTTATATATAATCTGGGGAATGTGAGGATTGGGATGGGCGTCATGCAGGACAAGGACGCGTTGAGCAAGACGGAGGCGGCCTATTGGCTGTTGCGGCGCGACATTCTCAACACCAGGCTGAGGCCTGGCGCATCCCTGCGGCTTGCCGCCCTGCGCGATGCCTATGGCGTCGGTTGGACTCCGCTTCGCGAGGCGCTGTCGCGGCTGGAGGCCGAAAAGCTGGTAACGGCCGTCAGCAATCGCGGCTTTGCGGTCGCCCCCGTATCGCGCGCGGAACTGGAGGACCTGATGCGGGCGCGCATGGTCGTCGAACTGCCGCTGCTGTTGGAATCAATCGAAAAGGGCGGTCCGGATTGGGAATCGGCCGTCGTCACCGCGCATTATCGCCTGTCGCGCTGCAAGATCGTGCCCGACGCCGCTTCGGACGAGATGGCTGACGAATGGGACGAGAAGCATACGGCCTTTCATGCTGCGCTTGTCAGCGCGGCGACATCGAACTGGCTCTTGCGCTTCCAGGCCACCATCACCGACCAGCTTCGCCGCCACCACCGTTTCCTTGGTCTGGCGCCGACCCAGCGCGCCGCCGCCGGCCTGACGATCGGCTATGAGAAGGCAGCCGCAGCCCTGCAGGATGCGATGGCGATCGAGCATCACACGGCGCTGATGGAAGCGGCCCTCGACCGCGATCTCGAGCGCGCCAAGGCGCTGATGACGGAGCATATCGGCTATACGCTGCAGGTCTATATCCGTTCTGAGGATGAGAACGGATAGCGTCACAGTGTCCGGATATTGTAAATAACAATATAATATCAATGGATTAGACATTAAATCGGGAGCGCCCGATTGGGCAGGTCAAAGGCGCGAAGTTCGAGTTGGACGCCATGAACCCCAGGATTGCGAAGCGTTCGAACGAGAATCGCCTACTTACAGTCGATAGCAGGCGGCGTTGCTTACGCAGCAGCGCGGCGGGATTGGGGGCCAGACGGCACTTCGCTCAATTCGAAATGCGTCACCAATTCGCGCAACCGCTCTGCCTCGCCGGCGAGCGTGACGCTGGCAGCGGTGGTCTCTTCTACTTTTATGTCGCTCGGAAATTAGTCGCGAGAATACGGCTGTTTCTGCGGGTCTTCACGTTCAAGTATTATAATATTGAGGAAGAATTCCCAGGTTAGCTGTAATCGTGTCGGCCTGGCTCGCGCGATTGCCGCAAATCCGGAAATCATTCTTATGGACGAACCGTTCAGCGCAGTCCTGATCTTATCCGTTCGGAGGGCTGCGACGATGAACGGGAAGGGCCAAAGCTGCGCATCGGCGCGGCCGTAAGAAAATCCCCGTTTCCTTTCCTCTCGGAGGGTGACAAATCGGTGTGCGCTCCTATTCTCAAGGGCGGATCATTTTTTGAATTTCGATAGGATCCGGCTTTTGACTTTGGGAGGACATCATGACGCGTGCAGTGGTAATCGGCGCAACCGGCCATGTCGGCACCTATCTCGTGCCGCGGCTGGTCGAGGCAGGGTACGACGTGGTGGCGATCAGCCGTGGTCAGGCAAAGCCCTATTCGCCGAACCGGGCCTGGGACGACGTCGAAATGTTGACGATGGACCGCTCCGCCATGGAAAAGGACGGCAGTTTTGGTCCGGCGATCCGCGCTTTGAAGGCGGATATCGTCATCGACATGATCTGCTTCACGCTCGACAGCGCCAGGCACCTGACGGATGCGCTGACCGGTCATATGAGCCATTTCCTGCATACGGGCACGATCTGGACGCACGGCTTCTCGATGGTCGTTCCGACGCCGGAGGAGACACCAAAGCGGCCCTTCGGGGACTATGGAATCCAGAAGGCAGCCATCGAGGCGCATCTGCTGGGTGAGGCGCGCCGCAAGGGCTTTCCCGCGACGCTGATCCATCCGGGCCATATTGTCGGCCCTGGCTGGGCTCCCCTTAATCCGGCCGGCCATTTCAATCTGTCGGCATTTTCGACGCTGGCGCGGGGCGAAACGCTCGTCTTGCCGAATTTCGGCCTGGAGACTGTTCACCATGTCCATGCCGATGATGTCGCGCAGATGTTCATGGGGGCGATCGCCAATTGGCGGGCTTCGACCGGGGAGAGCTTCCATGCCGTCTCGGGCGGTGCGGTGACGCTTCGAGGCTATGCTGAGGCGATGTCGCGCTGGTTTGGTCACGAACCGAAGCTTGAATTCCTGCCCTATGAGACATGGGCGAGAGATCGGACTCCGGAAGATGCGCAGGCGACATGGGAGCATATCGCCCGCAGTCCGAACTGCTCGATCGCCAAGGCACAGCGACTTCTCGGCTACGAGCCGCGATATACATCGCTCGAAGCTGTTCAGGAATCGGTGGCATGGCTGATGGCGAACGGGCGTATCGGCTGAGAAGCTCAGACCTTATCGCTCAACGCTTGAGCCAGGCGTCGATGCCCTTGGCCGCCGCGCGGCCGGTGGCAAAGCAAGCCGACAGGAGATAGCCGCCTGTCGGCGCTTCCCAATCGATCATTTCCCCGGCGACAAAGATACCAGGGAGCTTCTTCAGCATATAGCCGTCATCGAGTTCGCCCCAACGGATGCCACCCGCAGACGAGATGGACTCGGCAATGGGTCTTGGTCTCAAAAGCGGAATCGGCAAGGCCTTGATCAGGCGCGCCAGACTTTCCGGATGCGAAAGGGTCGCCGGATCGGCAAGCTCCCGCAGAAGGCCGACCTTGACGCCTTCGATCCCCGCGCCCTTGCGCAGGCGATTGGAAAGGCTGGCTTTCGGATCCTGTCGAGCCAGATCGCGCGACAGCCGTGCCGCTGTTCGGCCGGGCGCCAGATCGATGATGAGCGCGGCTTTGCCTTCGCTTGTTAGGCGATCGCGCAAGGTGGCGGCATGGGCATAGACGAGACTGCCTTCTATACCCGCCTGCGAGACGACGAATTCGCCTGGGAAGGTCCCCGCCTCGGATGTTGCCGTCACGGCTTTGAGCGGCATGCCGGCAAAACGTTCCTTGAATGGCCCACTCCAGGCGACGTCGAAACCGCAATTGGCGGGCTGGAAATCGGCAATGTCGATGGCCTTGCCTCGAAGCCAACCGGTCCAGGCCGCATCCGAACCCAGCCGAGGATAGCTGGCACCGCCGAGCGCGAGCAGAACGGCATCATAATGGACGATGCTGCGCCCCTGCGGTGTCTCGAATGCCAGACCGCCGTCTGCGAAGCCAGACCAACGGTGCCGTGTCATGATACGCGCACCTTGCGCCTCCAGGCGGGCGAGCCAGGCGCGCAGCAATGGCGACGCCTTCATGGTCTTCGGGAAGACGCGGCCGGAAGAGCCGATGAAGGTCTCCGTTCCCAGCCCCGCCGCCCAGGCTCTGATATCGTCGGGCTTGAAGCCATCGAGTGCCGCGCGCAGCCGGGGCGAGGCCGCGCCAAAGCGGTCGGCGAAAAGGCCATAGGCTTCCGAATGCGTGATGTTGAGGCCGGATTTGCCGGCCAGCAGGAATTTGCGCGCGACGGTCGGCATGCTGTCATAGACGGTGACGCGATGGCCCGACAGAGACAGGGCTTCTGCCGCCATGAGCCCTGCGGGGCCGCCGCCGATGATTGCGATCTGCTTCTCAGCCATAAGCCGTCCGGTGCCAATTCCTATCCGCTCTCTTGGGCCGGACCGGTGTCGAAAGCAAGGTCAGCCCATTCATTTGTCAGGGAAATTCATGCCACAGGGAGGGTCTTGCCTGACACATATCCACATTTAAATCGATATAACCATCTGGTTACTATGACCAGCGATTCGCGAGGGACTGTCAACTTATGAGATGATCGGTTACTTATCGGCGTCAGGAATGGCCGCACAAGCCTTGAACGATGCCGCCGGGAGCCATGATGTCGGAAGCCAGAACCGTGAAGCGCCGCGCAAAGAACGCAGACCTTGCGAATATCGATCAGGCGTCATCGCGCGCAACGCCGGAACGGCCCCGTCTCAGGGATGCGGAACGCACGAGCAAGGCGATCCTGGCCGCCGCGACCAAGGAATTCGCCGAGCGCGGCTATGGCGGCGCGCGTGTCGATGCGATCGCCGAGCGCGCCAAGATCAACAAGCGGATGCTCTACCACTATTTCGGCGGCAAGGACGCTCTTTACGTCGCCGTTCTCGAAGGCAGCTACATCGCCATCCGCTCGGCCGAGGCAAGGCTTGACCTTTCGCATCGCTCGCCTGTGGAAGGCATGCGGGAGCTTGTTGTTTTCACATGGCAATATTTCTTGGATCACCCTGAATTCCTTGGTATTCTCAGCACGGAAAACATGCACAAGGCCCGCTTCCTGAAGCGTTCGGCGCGTATTTTCGAGCTGCATTCGCCCCTGGTTTCAGAGATTTCCGACCTGCTCGACCGGGGTGCGGCAGCCGGCGATTTCCGCCCCGGCTGCGATCCCGTCAAGATCTATATGAGCATCGCAGCGCTCGGCTCGTTCTTCCTCACGAACCGCTGGACGCTATCGACGATCTTCCGGCGCAATCTTTCCGACAAGGCGGAAATCGACGCCTGGGGCGAGCACATCGTCGACGTCATCTTCGCCTATCTGCGCCCCTAGGCGCCCTCTCGCGACAAGTTCAGCAATTGCGGGTGATTGCCGCCGCGGCCATCGACGATGACCGTTGACAGCCTCGCTTCGCCATGTCAGTTATGTAACTATATAGTTATTTACGGGAGGAATGACTTATGGTGACGAAGCCGATCGGTATCATCATGCACGGCATCACCGGACGCATGGGCTATAATCAGCATCTGGTGCGCTCCATTCTGGCAATCCGCGAACAGGGCGGCGTCTTGCTGGCCAACGGCGATAAGCTGATGCCCGAGCCGATCCTCGTCGGCCGCAATGCCGAGAAGATCGAGGCGATCGCCCGCAAGCATGGGCTTTCCAAAACGACGACCGATCTCGACAGCGCCTTGGCCGATCCCGACAATACGATCTTTTTCGATGCCGGCTCGACGCAGATGCGCGTCGACCTGCTGGAGCGGGCAATTGCCGCCGGCAAGCACGTCTATTGCGAAAAGCCGATCTCCGAGACGCTTGCCGAGGCGCTTTCGGTCGCCGCTTCGGCGGAGCGGCGCGGGGTCAAGAACGGCGTGGTGCAGGACAAGCTGTTCCTGCCGGGCCTGCGCAAGATCGCCATGCTGCGCGACAGCGGCTTCTTCGGCAAGATCCTCTCCGTGCGCGGCGAGTTCGGCTATTGGGTCTTCGAAGGGGATTGGGGCGTGCAGGCGCAGCGCCCGTCGTGGAACTATCGCAAGGCCGACGGCGGCGGCATGATCCTCGATATGCTGCCCCATTGGCGCTACGTGCTCGACAACCTGTTCGGTGAGGTCAAGGCCGTCAGCTGCCTCGGCGCCACACATATTCCGAGCCGCGTCGATGAGAGCGGCAAGACCTATGTCGCGGATGCAGATGATGCGGCCTATGCCACGTTCGAACTTGAAGGCGGCATTGTCGCCCATATCAATTCCTCCTGGGCGGTGCGTGTGCGGCGTGATGATCTCGTTACCTTCCAGGTCGACGGCACCCATGGTTCCGCCGTCTGCGGCCTGATGCGGTGCTGGACGCAGCATCGCGTCAACACGCCCAAGCCGGTCTGGAATCCGGACCAGCCGCAAACGATCAATTTCTTCGACACCTGGGACGAGGTGCCGGACACCCAGGTCTTCGACAATGGCTTCAAGGTGCAATGGGAAGGTTTCCTGCGCCATGTCGCCGAGGACGCGCCGTGGAAGTTCACGCTTCGCGAAGGCGCCAAGGGCGTGCAGCTGGCGGAGCTGGCGCAGAAGAGTTGGACCGAGCGTCGCTGGGTCGATGTGCCCGCACTGACAGCGCTATAGGAGATCGGCCTCATGACGAGAAGCCTTCGTTTGCCGACGGTCGGCGGCGGCCTTGCCGACTTCACGCTCACCAACGCACCGTTGAGCGCTCCGGTAGAGCCGGCCGGCGGTCATCATTTCAACCGCGTCGCCTACGCTGCCGCCCACGTCGTCGTCGACCCCTTGGCAGACAACGATCCCTGGCTCGATCGCAACATCGACTGGGAACGCACCATCGCCTTCCGGGAATACCTCTGGGATCTCGGTTTCGGCGTGGCGGAGGCCATGGATACGGCACAGCGGGGCATGGGTCTCGATTGGACCGGCGCCAAGGAGCTGATTGCGCATGCGCAATCGGCCGCCCGCAATCGGCCGGATGCGCTGATTGCCTATGGCGCCGGCACCGATCACGTGCCGCCCGGCCCGGATGTGACGATCGACGATGTCATTCGCGCCTATGAGGAGCAGATTGCCTATGTGGAAGGGCAGGGCGGCCGCATCATTCTGATGGCGAGCCGCGCGCTTGCCGCGGCGGCCAAAAGTCCGGACGATTATATCCGGGTCTACGACCGTATCCTCGGGCAGGTAAAGGAGCCTGTGATCATCCATTGGCTCGGTTCGATGTTCGATCCGGCGCTGTCAGGCTATTGGGGATCGCCCGACGATCTGCAGGCGATGGAGACAGCGGTCGCAATCATCAATCAGAACGCCGCCAAGGTCGATGGCGTGAAGATCTCGCTGCTGTCGGCCGAGAAGGAAATCGTCATGCGCCGCCGGCTCGACCCGTCGGTGAAGATGTATACGGGCGACGATTTCAACTATGCCGAACTGATCGCCGGCGACAGCCAAGGCTATTCGCATGCCCTCCTCGGCATCTTCGATGCCATCGCGCCGGCGGCGAGCGTGGCCTTGGCGAAACTCGCCCAGAACGATCTCGATGCCTTTCATCGGATACTGGCACCGACCGTTCCGCTGTCGCGGCATATCTTCAAGGCGCCGACACGCTTCTACAAGACCGGCGTCGTCTTCCTCGCCTATCTCAACGGCTTCCAGGATCACTTCCAGATGCTCGGCGGCCAGCAGAGCACGCGTTCCATCCTGCATCTTTCGGAACTGTTCCGGCTGGCGGAGGCGGCACGTGTTTTGAAGGATCCGGATCTGGCGGTGCGCCGGATGAAGACGATCCTCGCCACCGTCGGCATCGACTAACGGACAAGAGGATCATCGCAATGGCCGTAGAGGGTCTGTCCATCAATCTGGCGACGGTGCGCCAGCAATACGACATGCGCCAGGCGGTCGAGGCCTGCCTGAAGCAGGGTATCGTCGCGATCGCCCCCTGGCGCGATCAAGTGCACAAGATCGGCCTCGCGGAGGCCGCAAGGATTGTGGCAGACAACAAGCTCAAGGTGACAGGCCTTTGCCGCGGCGGCATGTTTCCCGCTGCGGACGCCAATGGGCGGGCTGTGGCGATCGACGACAACAAGCGCGCAATCGATGAGGCCGCCGCGCTCAATGCCGATTGTCTTGTCCTCGTCGTCGGCGGTTTGCCTGAGGGTTCGAGGGATATCAGCCACGCCCGCGAGATGGTGGCCGACGGTATCGCGGCGATCCTGCCGCATGCCCGCAGCGTCGGCATTCCCTTAGCGATCGAGCCGCTGCATCCGATGTATGCCGCCGACCGCGCCTGCGTGAACACGCTGGAGCAGGCGCTCGATATCTGCGACCTGCTGGGTGAGGGCATCGGTGTCGCCATCGATGTCTATCATGTCTGGTGGGATCCGAAGCTTTACGAGCAGATCGCGCGCGCCGGTGCCGGCGGCAGGATCCTGGCGCACCATATCTGCGACTGGCTGGTCCCGACCACGGATCTGTTGCTGGATCGCGGCATGATGGGCGATGGTGTCATCGATCTGAAGGGCATTCGCGCCGAGATCGAGAAAGCCGGCTATTTCGGCCTGCAGGAGGTCGAAATCTTCTCACAAGACAATTGGTGGAAGCGCCCGGGTGAGGAAGTGCTGGCCACCTGCATCGAGCGGTTCCGCACTGTTTGTTAGAGCAATTCCAGGAAAAGTGCGTAGCGGTTTTCCGTCCGGAATTGCGCAAAAATAATAAGCTAGAGCGGTCAGGCGATTCCGTGAAACGCGTAACCGCTCTAGCCAGCATAGTGTGAATTAGGCATAAAAAAGCCGGGCCAGCATGTGGCCCGGCGAGATTTTGAGAGCGTCGATCCGACGGCTTATTCGGCCGAAACGATCTTACCGCCTTCCCATTTGTAGAGCGAGAAGCTCTGCGAGGTGAGGTCGCCGGTTTCGCCATAGGTGACCTTGCCGATGGCGGTATCGACAGGCTCGCCCTTCTTCAATGCAGCGCCGGCGGCTTCGGCGTCGTCTGGCTTGCCGGCCTTCTCGATGCCGGCCTTCAACACTTGCACGGCGGCATAGGCGTTGAGCGTGAAGGCTTCAGCCGGAATGTTGCGTGCCTTGAGCGCGGCAACGGCGCTCTGCGAAGCCGGGTTCTTCAGGGCGTCGGCCGCATTGGTGAAGATCGTGCCGGCAGCGGCGTCATTGGCGATCGCCCAATATTCGGTGTTGGAAAGTCCGTCGCCGCCGATGATCTGCGCCTTGACGGAGATGTCATGCAGCTGGCGAGCCAGCAGACCCGCTTCCGGATGATAGCCACCGAAGTAGATCACCTCGGCACCGGCCTGCTTCAGCTTCGACGTCAGGGCGCTGTAGTCCTTTTCACCTGGCGTCAGGGAATCGTCCAGCACCTCGGTCACGCCGCCCTTGTTGAGGGTAGCCTTGAAGGCGTCCGCCAGGCCCTTGCCGTAGGCGCCCTTGTCGTTGAGGATGGCGATCTTCTTGTCCTTGAAGTTCTTCACGACGTAGTCGGCCGCAACGGTTGCCTGCTGGTCATCGCGGCCGCACGTGCGCAGGATGTTGGTCAGGCCGCGATTGGTCAGGTCCGGAGCGGTCGCGGTCGGCGTCACCATCAGGATGCCGTTTTCGGCAAGCGCATCCGAAACCGGAATGGCAACGCCCGATGTGACCGGGCCGACGACGAAGTGGATGCTGTCACCGACGAAGCCGTTGGCGACCGATACGCCTTGCTTCGGGTCGCCGGCATCGTCGCCGAGCTTCAAGACCAGCTTCTGGCCGAGAACGCCGCCGCTCTTGTTGATTTCCTCGATAGCGGTTTGCGCGCCGTTCTTGACCTGTTCGCCGTAAGCGGCGACCGGGCCGGTCAGTGGCGCGATGAGGCCGATCGTGATGTCCGCGTGCGCGAGAGGCGCAAAGGCCAGCGAAGCGACGAAGGTCGCGGCCGTCAATGTCTTCAGACTCATTTTATCTCTCCTTGGATGGGCGCGGCAGCGCCCTTTGAACCCGCCCAATGGCCTGTCTCGACGCGCAAACTGCCGTAAGGCGTGCTCTTAAAGAGAACAGAACTGACATCGAAGCTGACGACCGCTTTCGGACATTTTTGACCTCGAGAGCGCTCATAAGAGTATTTTCTGTAGGAATATTGCGACGATTCCGCAAGAAAATAACCGTCGCGAAGACAATTTTAGCGACTTTTCGGAAATTTTCGTCGAGGGATGGTTGTTGTAGTCTTGCAGTCAAGGGTTGTTCCCTGTCCCGACCACCCGTCACTCGGCGCGGATTGACCAAACCTACCCGGCCAAAGCCTCGCGCCAGGTCTGCCGATAGCGAATCAAACCCGGCAGGTCGGCGTGGACTGGCGGATTTTCCGTCGCAGCCGGCGGTCGGATGCCGGTGAGCAAGGCCGCACCCTGGCTGGTCCCCGTCGAGCCCGCCACAGCGATGACGTCAGTCCTCGTCAGGGCGGACAGCGCGACGAGATAGGCGCGATTAAGGGCAAAAGGTCCCTCGACGAAGATCGGCCCTCTGGCGCCGATCAGGCCGAGGCAGGCTTCCGTCATCAGGGCAAGATAGAGGCTGACGGCTGCAAGACGTTCGGCATTGCTTGTTGAGGCATTCCCGATCCACTGCATCTTCCTGTCAGGGAACGGTCCCGATCCCTCGACAATGTTCGGCAGCAGCATGAGGCCATTTCCGATCACCGTCTCAAGAGCGGCTTCGATCGCCTCGGGAGGTGCTTCGCCGATGTCTGCAGCCAAAATCTCGAACTCGCGGCCGCCCATGAAGCGGGACGAGGGCACGGCGCGGCCATAGGCATCGACATTGGCAAGCGCATCGCGTGCCGGGTCGAGATGTTCGAGATCGCCGCCGACGGCGAAGTTGATCACCCAGGTTCCCGTCGACACCACGGCGAAAGGTGCCTCGTTCTCGACCAGATGCGGCAGTAGGGAAGCATTGGAATCATGGATGCCGCAATAGACCGGGGCCGGCGCCGCAAGGCCGATATCAGCCGCAAGTGCCGGCAGTACCGGCCCAAGCGCGTCGAAAGCCGAGCGAACCGGCGCCATCAAAGTGCGAATGCCAAGCGTGTCGACCAGGGAAGAATAGGTTCCGGTCGTCGGGTTCCAGAGATCCGTGTGGCAGCCGAGCGAGGTCACCTCGCTGGCAGCGACGCCCGTCAGGCGAAACGCCCAATATTGCGGATAGGTCAGGATCGTCGCGACGTGGGCGAAGTCTTCGGGAAAGACGCTTTTCTGATAGTGGATCTGCGCGCCGACATTCAGGCCGCCGGAGAGGCTTGGCGAGAAGGTTTCCGTAAAGGCCGGGCGCAATTGCCCATAGGCGTCCTGTATGGCTTGCGGATAGGTGTGCTCATAATCGAGAACCGGCAAGGCAAGGCCGCCATCGACATCGAGCAGCACCGCCGAGGCTCCGTGCGTGGTGATCGATATGGCATCGAAGCCCGGCGCTGTTGCAAAGCCCTTCAGCGCAATGATGATGAAATCCCAAAGTCTCTCGATATCGTAATGCGGATAGAGGCCGGTCTTCAGCACGCCGTTGCTCGTTTTGACGACGGCGATTTCGCCCCCGGTCTCAGCATCGAGCACCACGACCTTGGCATTGGTCTTGCCGATGTCGATCACGGCGATATGGCGATAGGCTGATACGGCGGTCATGGCAGATGGAAGACCGTAACGAGATCGCTCTGAACCGGCGAATTGTCGGGATTGGTCACCATGATATCGGCCATGTGCGCCCACCATTTCTTCATGATGGGATGGTCTGGCAGGCTCGCCATCGCGTGATCCTTCGGTCGCGTCAGCACGCCGAAGAGCGTGTTCGTCTCACGATCGAGATGGATGGAATAGTCGCTGGCGCCGGCCTCATGCAGCAGCGCCACGAGTTCGGGCCAGATCTCGTCATGGCGTCTTTTGTATTCCGCCTCCATGCCGGGATTGAGCTTCATCTTGAAGGCGTGGCGTTCGAGAGCTGCGGTCATCTGGAACTCATGGTCTTGATGCGTCTTGCGACGATCGGCAGTGCGATGGTGATGATGAGAAGGAGGCCGATGAAGATCGACATGACGATGCCCGGGACGTTGAGCAGGCCGAGGCCGAAGGTGACGAGGCCCATAACGAAGGCGGCGATGACGACCCCGCCGATCGTGCCTGAGCCACCGAGGATCGAGACCCCGCCAAGCACGACCATGGTGACCACTTCGAGCTCCCAGCCGAGCGCGATCGACGGGCGGGTCGAGCCAAGCCGCGAGGTCAGGCACACTGCTGCGATGCCGCTCATGAGACCGGTCAGGAGAAACAGGATGAATTTGACCCGTTCGACAGGGATGCCGGAGAAGCGTGCCGCAAAGTCATTGTTGCCGATCGTATAGACCTGCCGGCCGAAATTCGTCGCATGCAGCAGGATCGCGAAGACGATCGCCAGCACGATGAAGAGAACGAATTCGAAGGAGAAGACCCAGACGACATAGCCCTGGCCGAAATAGGCGAAGCTGTCTGGGTAGTTGCCATAGGCCTGGTCGCCGAGAACGATGTAGGAGATGCCGCGGAAGAGGCTCATCGTGCCGATGGTGACGACGATCGACGGCAGCTTCATCCCGGAGACGAGGAAGCCGTTGAACAGGCCGCAGAACAACCCGACCCCAAGCCCGATGGCAACGAGGCCGACCGTATCGACGCCGACCTGCGCCGCAGCGCCCATGGCCGTCGAGGCAAGCGCGATGATGGCGGCGACCGAAAGGTCGATCTCACCGGCAATGACCAACAGCGCCATGGCAAAGGCGATCATCGCCTTTTCGGTGAAATTGAACGTCGCGTCCGAGAGATTGTAGGGATCGAGGAAGTAGGGCGAGGCCAGCGAATTGAAGATGAAGATCGCGACTGCGACGCCGAACAGCAGCGTTTCCCAGCTTGCCAGAATGCGTTTGAGCGGTGTTCCCAACCGGTCTGGAATGGCGCGCTTTTCCGTCTTTGATTGAGAAACGGTGCTCATGCGCTTGCTCCATGGCTGGCGGTGTCCTTCGCCGCCTGATCCCGCAGGATGATACGGCCGCGATTGCGCTCGCGCCGGGCGTTGAAGACGACGGCGAGGATGATGACGGTGCCTGATATCGCCATCTGCGTGAACGGCGAAATGCCGATGACCGGAAGGGCGTTCTTGATGACGCCGAGGAAGAGTGCGCCGAGTACGGCGCCCGCCACCGAGCCGACGCCACCGGCAATCGAGATGCCGCCGATGACGCAGGCTGCGACGCTGTCCAGTTCGAAGCCGCTGGCGATATCGACATAGGCGACCGCATAGCGCGACACCCAGAGATAGCCGCTGAGGCCGGCAAGCGAGCCTGAGAGTACAAAGGCGAGGAAACGCGTCCAGCCGACGTCGATGCCGGCATAGACCGCCGCCACCGGATTGCCGCCGCTGGCATAGGTGGAGCGGCCGAACCGCGTGTAGCGCAGCACGAAATACATGATCAGCACGATGGCGATGCCGATCCAGGCGAGCACGGGCAGGCCGAGCAACGGTGTGCGCGGCACGCTGAGGAAATTCGGCGTGAACTGGTGGGCGTTGACCCAGGCGCCACCCGACAACACGAAGGCCATGCCGCGATAGATGGTGAGTGTGCCGAGCGTGACGACGATCGGCGGGATCTCCAGCGCCCAGACGAGATAGCCGTTGATGGCGCCGAGAGCCGCGCCCATGACGATCGCCGTGATCACGAGGACGATCAGCGGCAGATCGGGATAGGCAGCATTCAGCATCGCCACCGCCATGCCTGTAAAGGCAAGATTGGCGGCAACCGACAGATCTATCGATTTCGTCAGGATGACCGTCATCTGCGCCAAGGCGAGGATGATGAGGATCGACGTATCATTGAAGATATTGGCGAGATTGGCGGGCTCGGCAAAACCGGCCGCGCGTGTCGCAAAGCCCGCGATCATCACGGCGATGATGATGGCAAGCAGCGTTTCGCGTCTTTTGAGGATGCGTGGCATCCCGTCCTCCCTATGCGTTGCCCGTGGCGGCGCGCACCAGCGCTTCCGGTGTCAGCCCTTCGCGCTCGAACAGGCCGGCCGACAAGCCCTCTTTCATGACCAGCACGCGATCCGCCATGCCGATGATCTCTGGCAGCTCGGAGGAAATCATGATGATGCTGAGGCCTTCTGCCGCCAGTTCGCTGATGAAGCCGTGCACGGCCGCTTTCGAGCCGATGTCGATGCCTTTTGTCGGTTCGTCGAGAATGATGATCTTCGGCTGCGTCGCCAGCCACTTGCCGATGACCACCTTCTGCTGGTTGCCGCCGGAGAGCGTGCCGACCGGAACGGAAAGGGCAGCGGCGCGAAGATCGAGACGTTCGGCATATTTGCGCGCCAGCGCGAATTCGTTGGCGGCCTTCAGGAAGCCCTTGCGCGAGGTGCGTCCGAGTGAGGGCAGCGACATGTTCTGATAGATCGGCATCGGCAGTGCCAGACCGTGGCGTCCGCGTTCTTCCGGCACATAGACGATACCGGCGCGAATGGCGTCCTGCGGCGAACGGACGTGGATTTCCTGCCCATTGAGCGTCAATCGTCCGGAAAGCGGTTTGGTAATGCCGAAAAGGGACTGACAGAGTTCGGAGCGTCCGGCTCCGATCAGGCCGTAGACGCCAAGGATCTCGCCGCGGCGGAGCTTGAAGGAGATGTCGCGAAATTCTGTGCGGTGGCAATAATTTGCGACGTCCAGCACCGTATCGCCAATCGTCACCGAGACTTTCGGGAAAGCGTCCTTGACGTCTCGGCCGACCATCATGCGGACGATCTCGTCCTGCGGCGTTTCCTTGAGCGTGCCGTGCCCGACGGCGCGGCCGTCACGGAAGACGGCGAAATTGTCGGCGATCTCATAGAGTTCGTCGAACTTGTGGCTGATGAACAATATGGCCTTACCCTTGGCCTTCAACCCCTCGACGATGCGGAAGAGATCGTCGATCTCCTTGCGGGAAAGGGCGGCGGTGGGCTCGTCCATGATGACGATGCGGGCATCGATCGAGAGTGCGCGCGCGATCGCGACGAGGTGGCGCTGCGCGATGGAAAGATCTTTCAGACGGGTGGAGGGATCGATGGCGCTTTCCAGCGATTCCAGCAGTTGCCTGGAGCGGCTGTTCATCGTCTTCCAGTCGATGGTGCGCCAGGACGTGCGCGGCGCATGTCCGAGAAAGATGTTCTCGGCAACCGTCAGTTCGTCGAAGAGCACGGTTTCCTGATGAATGGCGGTAACGCCGGCATCGATGGCGGCCTGGGCATTGGTAAAGGTCGTTGGCTCGCCGTCGATGAGGATCTCGCCTTCGTTCGGGCGGTAGATCCCCGTCAGGATCTTGACGAGGGTCGATTTGCCGGCGCCGTTTTCGCCGATCAGGGCGGTGACCTTGCCGGGGTAGAGAGAAATGCTGACGCCATCCAGCGCTTTGACGCCCGGGAAGATCTGAGAAATGCCGCGCATTTCCAGGATGGCCTGACTGTTCGCGGCTGGTGTGTCCGCTAGGGATCGTTGAAGGACTGTGGTCATCAGCAATGTACCGGATCAATGAAACCAGGTCCGGCGGCTGACGCCGCCGGAGAGCTGCGGATAAGATCTTCGATCAGAAAACCTTGGAGAACTGATCGATATTCGTGGCGTTGTAGACGAACGGATCGGCCATGGCGGCTTCGCCGTTTTCGCCAACCTTGATCTTGCCCATGCGACCGGCATTGATCTCGCTGCCCGGCTTGCCGTCGGTCTCACCCTTGACGAGGCGGTAAGCGATCTGCGTTGCCGAATAACCAAGGTCGATCGGGTTCCAGATCGCGAATTCCTTCGTCGCGCCCGACTTGATGGCGCCGGCCATTTCCGACGGCAGGCCGAGACCGGTCACGTAGACCTTGCCGATCTTGCCGGCATCCTTGACGGCCTGTGACGCGGCCAGCACGCCGACGGTGGTCGGAGCGACGATGACCTTGACTTCCGGATGCGAGGTCAGGAGGCCCTGGGCTTCGCGATAGCTCTTGTCCGAAAGGTCGTCACCGTAAACAGTGGTTACCAGGTTAAGGCCCGGGAAGTCCTTGAGCTGCTTCTTCATCTCGCCGATCCAGATGTTCTGGTTGGTCGAGGTCGTCGTGGCCGACAGGATGGCGAAGTCGCCCTTGCCGCCGTCAAGATGATCCTTCGCGAGCGTCAGGCACATCTTGCCGATCAGCGCGTTCGAAGAGGGGTTCAGCTGCAGGATGCGGCCGGCCGGCGCGACGCCGGAATCCCAGGAGATGACCTTGATGCCGCGTTGTGTTGCCTTCTTCAGGGCAGGGACGACAGCGTCCGGATCGTTGGCGGAAATGGCGATCGCATCGACACCCTGCGCGATCAGCGAGTTGATCACTTCGATCTGGCCTTCGGCCGTGGTCGAGGTCGGGCCGGTGTAGATCACCTGCACGCCGCCGAGGTCCTTGGCTGCTTCCTGGGCGCCCTTGTTGGCGGCCTCGAAGAAGCCGTTGCCCAGCGACTTCACCACAAGACCGATCTTGATGTCTTTCGCGCTTGCCGTGCCGGCCATCAATGCCGCAGCGAGTGCGACGCCGATCGCCAGTTTCTTTGCTATGTTCATGTTTCTTCCTCCCAAGTTGATAGGCTATGCTCACCCCGCCACAGCCGCGTCCCTTATGCGACCGACGGGGAATCTTCCTCCTCGGCCTCAGCCGAAACGCTTGTAATAATCAGCGATACGCCTGCATCCTCGATCATCCGCACGGTGTCTGCCGAAATGCCGTCATCGGTGATGATCGTCGTTACTTGCTCGAGCGGGCAAAGGATCAGGCTGGAGCGCTGACGGAATTTGCTCGAATCGACCATGAGGATGAGTTCGTCGGCCTGGCGCATCAGCTTCTGCTCGCTCTGGATCAGCAGCCCGTCGGCCTCCATGATGCCGAGCGGGCCGACGCCCTGCGCGCCGATGAACATGCGTCGTGCGTAGAAATTGCGGGTCGTGTCGTTGTCGAAGGGCGAGAGAATCAGGCTCTGCTCGCGATAGATCGCGCCGCCCGGAACCGTCACCGTATTTTTCGAATGCTTGACCAGATGTTCGGCGATGGCGAAGGAATTGGTCATCACCTGCAGCCGGAAACCCGAAATGTAATGCACCAGCTGAAAGGTGGTCGTGCCGCCATTGATGATGATGGCGTCGCCCGGATTGCACAATTCAGCGGCCTTGCGCGCAATTGCGCGTTTCTTATCGATATTGACCGCTTCTGAGACACGGAAGGGGCGGCCGGCCAGATTGCCGAGCTGCGGAGGGTGGATCGATTCTGCGCCACCACGGACGCGGCGAATCTTCCCTTGCACATGCAGGGCTGCGATATCACGGCGTATCGTCGCTTCCGAAGCTTCTGTCAGCTCGGAAATATCCTGAATGGTCACCACAGGCTTTTCCTGTACGGCGCTCAGAATAATGCGATGGCGTTCACGTTCGTGCATCGGCTCCTCCTTGTTGGCGGTTATTTCGCAAATATGACAAAGTGTCAATCATAAACGATCACAAACTTTCATATTGCATCGCAGCATTATCGAATATGATCGTTTTCGATTGACAAGGTGACTGTGTGTGAGCGATACCCTGCTCACAAAGAGTGGTACCTGCATGTTCCGGTTCCGCTTGCAAGACTTGATTTCAAGGGAGGATGACATGGCGGCTGACGTTCAGCTTCTGAAGAACCGTTGGGATGATGCATATGCGGCCGGCCTCGATGAGCCGGGCAAACTGCTTTACCGGTCCAACCTGCTTGGCGCCGACAAGCGTATCACCAACTACGGCGGCGGCAACACGTCGGCCAAGGTCATGGAAACCGATCCGCTGACCGGCGAGAAGGTGAGGGTTCTCTGGGTCAAGGGCTCCGGCGGTGATGTCGGCACCATCAAGCTCGATGGGTTTGCCACGCTCTACCAGCAAAAGCTCGATAGTCTGAAGGCCATCTATCAAGGCGTTGCCGATGAGGATCGCATGGTCGGCTTCCTGCCGCATTGCACCTTCAATCTCAATGCGCGCGCTGCCTCCATCGATACGCCGCTGCATGGCTTCGTGCCGTTCACCCATGTCGACCATATGCACCCCGATGCCATCATCGCCATCGCCGCCTCGAAGAATTCGCGCGAACTGACACGGGAGATCTTCGGCGAGGAGATCGGCTGGCTGCCATGGCGCCGTCCCGGCTTCCAGCTCGGCCTCGATCTCGAAGCCTTCGTCAAGGCGCATCCGAATGCCAAGGGCGTCGTGCTCGAAAGCCACGGCCTGTTCACCTGGGACAATGACGCCAAAGCCTGCTACGAGCTGACGCTTCAGATCATCAACAAGGCCATCGAATGGTTTGCCGCCAAGACCGAAGGGAAGACGATCTTCGGCGGTGCGGCCGTCCAGAGCCTGCCACAGGCCGAACGGCGTGCGGTCGCTGCGCGGCTGATGCCGGAAATTCGCGGCCGGATCGGCAAGGCGGAGCGTAAGCTCGGCGACTTCGACGATCAGGCTGCCGTGCTCGAATTCGTCAACTCCAGGAATTTGCGGCCGCTCGGTGCGCTCGGCACGAGCTGCCCGGACCATTTCCTGCGCACCAAGATCCGCCCGCTGATCGTCGATTTCGATCCGGCCAAGCCCGATGTCGATGCCGTTATCGCCGGTCTCGACAAGGCGCTGGAAGACTACCGCGCCGATTACGCCCGCTATTACAACGACTGCAAGCACGACAACTCGCCCGCCATGCGTGATCCCAATCCGGTGATCTTCCTGGTGCCGGGCGTCGGCCTGCTGTCCTTTGCCCGTGACAAGGCGACCGCCCGTATCGCCGGCGAATTCTATGTCAACGCCATCAACGTCATGCGCGGCGCCTCCACCGTGTCCGAATATCAGGGCCTGCCGGAGCAGGAAGCTTTCGATATCGAATACTGGCTGCTGGAAGAGGCAAAGCTGCAGCGCATGCCGAAGCCGAAGAGCCTTGCCGGCAAGGTTGCCTTCGTCACCGGCGGTGCCGGCGGTATCGGTCGCGCCACGGCGGCGCGTCTGGCCGGCGAGGGTGCCTGCGTGGTGCTGGCGGATATCGATCACGCGGCACTTGAGGGGACGCACGAGGATTTCGCCAAGAAATTCGGTGCCGATACGGTGCGCAGCGTCAAGCTCGATGTCACCAAGGAAGACGCTGTCATTTCCTCCTTTGCCGAGGCCTGCGTCGAATTCGGCGGCATCGACATTCTGGTATCCAACGCCGGCATCGCCTCCTCGGCGCCGATCGAAACCACCGAGCTTTCGATGTGGAACCGTAATATCGACATCCTCGCGACAGGCTACTTCCTCGTTTCACGGGAGGCTTTCCGGCTGTTCCGTCGGCAGAACCTCGGCGGCAATGTCGTGTTCGTCGCCTCGAAGAATGGCCTTGCTTCATCGCCGAATGCGGCGGCCTATTGCACGGCCAAGGCCGCCGAGATCCATCTCGCACGTTGCCTGGCGCTGGAAGGTGCCGAAGCCGGCATTCGCGTCAACACGGTCAACCCGGATGCCGTCCTGCGCGGTTCGAAGATCTGGAACGGCGAATGGCGCGAACAGCGGGCGGCCTCTTCGAAGATCGAGGTGGACGAACTCGAGGAACATTACCGCAAGCGCTCGATGCTGAAGCTCAACGTCTTCCCCGAGGACATTGCCGAGGCGATCTACTTCCTGGCTTCTGACCTTTCCGCCAAGTCGACAGGCAATATCATCAACGTCGACGCCGGCAACGCGCAAAGCTTCACGCGGTGATGGATACGCTCTCCCTTCTCCCCGACGGGGAGAAGGTGGCCCGAAGGGTCGGATGAGGGGGCGCGGCAAAACGCAGTTTTATCTTTTGCTGGTGCTCAAGATACTCGTCGCCACGCTCCTTGTCCCCCTCATCTGCCCGTTGGGCATCTTCTCCCCGCTGGGGAGAAGAGGAGGCCGCACGATCGAAACGCTGTAACATTTCGAATGACGTATCTGGGAGGAAAGAATGGCCGAGTTTAGAATTGCGCCTGATCTGGTCGCTGCCGAAAACGACAAGCGCGCCGCTGCGCTCAAATCCGATTACGAGGCGCTGGGCGCCACACTCGCCCGCCGTGGCGTCGATATCGAAACCGTGACGACGAAGGTCTCGGAATTCTTCGTCGCCGTCCCGTCCTGGGGTGTCGGCACCGGCGGCACGCGCTTTGCCCGCTTCCCTGGCACCGGCGAGCCACGCGGCATTTTCGACAAGCTCGACGATTGCGCCGTCATTCAGCAATTGACGCGCGCAACGCCCAAGGTCTCGCTGCATATCCCTTGGGACAAGGCGGATCCCCGCGAATTGAAGGCGAAGGGCGATGCGCTCGGCCTCGGCTTCGATGCCATGAATTCCAACACTTTCTCCGATGCGCCCGGCCAGGCGCATTCCTATAAGTTCGGTTCGCTCAGCCATGTCGATGCCGCAACCCGCGCCCAGGCCGTCGAGCACAACATCGAATGTATCGAGATCGGCAAGGCGATCGGCTCGAAGGCGCTGACCGTCTGGATCGGCGACGGTTCGAACTTTCCCGGACAGAGCAATTTCACGAGGGCATTCGAGCGCTATCTCGCGTCCATGGCGGATATCTACAAGGCGCTGCCTGATGACTGGCGGTTGTTTTCCGAACACAAGATGTACGAGCCGGCCTTCTATTCCACGATCGTGCAGGATTGGGGCACCAACTACCTGATCGCGCAGACACTGGGCCCGAAAGCCCACTGCCTTGTCGACCTCGGCCATCACGCGCCGAACACCAACATCGAAATGATCGTCGCGCGCCTCATTCAGTTCGGCAAGCTTGGCGGCTTCCACTTCAACGATTCCAAATATGGCGATGACGATCTCGACGCCGGCGCCATCGAGCCCTACCGCCTGTTCCTCGTCTTCAACGAGTTGGTCGATGCCGAACGGCGCGGCGTCAACGATTTCAATCCGGCGCACATGATCGACCAATCGCACAATGTCACCGATCCGATCGAGAGCCTGATTTCCAGCGCCAACGAGATCCGCCGCGCTTATGCGCAGGCGCTGATCGTCGACCGAAATGCGCTGGCGGACTATCAGGATGCCAACGACGCGCTGATGGCGTCGGAAACGCTGAAGCGCGCCTATCGCGCCGATGTCGAGCCGATCCTCGCCGAAGCCCGCCGTCGCGCCGGCGGCGCCATCGATCCCGTCGCGACCTACAGGGCAAGCGGCTATCGCCGCAAGGTTGCCGGCGAACGACCGACCTCGGTTGGCGGCAGCGGCGGGATTATCTGAGGACCTTATAGTTCCGGTGGATTGGCGAACGGATCGAGCGAGCGAACATCCATTAACTCGAAGTGTCTCAGGTTCCGGGTGAGAACCGTGTAATCATGCCGCAGCGCCGTTGCGGCGATGGCTGCATCTTCGAACCCAGGGTTTCCGCCACTCCCGACCGCTTGGTCGAACAGGCGACCGGCGATGCGGGCCGTTGCCGCGTCGAACGCCAGGATACGTTCGCCATAGAGATGGAGGACGAGCGCGAGCCATTCGCCAAGCAGACTGGCTTTCTGGCTGGCACCTGTTCGATGGGCCTTCGCGATCCCAGTTTCTATTTCAGCGACGGTTATCGCGGATAGGAAAAGCCGATCGGCATGGGCCGCAACCCATGCCCGAACCGTTTGTGACAGTAAATCTTGCGCACGCAGCGGCGATGTCGCGGAAATGATGTTCGTATCCAGAAGATACATCAGATATCGTTATCGCGCAGCAGTCGGCCCGGCTTGCGCACGGGCAGGTCGTCATCTTCCAGCGGTGCATTGGTTAGCAACCAACCAAAGGACGGAACCTGCTTCAGCTTTTGATATTCGTCATAGGAAATGATGACGGCGGTGCGTTCGCCATGGCGGGTGATGACGGCCGCATTGCCGCTGAGAGCGTCATCGACAACGGCGGAAAGTGTTGCCTTCGCGTCCTTCAACTGAATTTCTCTCATAGGTCACCTATATGACTAGTGTAGTCATAATATAGGCCCCACCTCTTGCTCCGTCAATATTCGAACTCAATAGCCAAGCGCGATGCCATCCTTGCGGTGGTCGGATCCGCCGAGCAGGATGCCGCGCTCGTGATCGATCATGATCGCTTGCGCACCGCCGATCGGCTCGTCCGCCCATTCGACGACATGGCCGCGGCGTTCGAGATTTCGCTTGGTTTCTTCCGATATCGTCGGCTCCAGCGACAGCTTGCCGCCGAAGCAGAAGCTGCGTGGCTGGTCGCTTGCCTGCTGCGGATCGAGATCGCGGTCGAGGATCTGGGTCAGCATATGGGCATGGCCAGCCGCCTGATATTGCCCGCCCATGATGCCGAAGCTCATGAGCACCTTGCCGTTTTCCATCAGCATCGCCGGGATGATCGTGTGGAAGGGCAGTTTGCCGGGGCCGATGGCGTTTGGATGGCCCTGCTTGACGACGAAGCCGGCGCCGCGGTTTTGCAGCAGGACACCCGAGCGCGGGGCATAGATGCCGCTGCCGAAGGCCATGAAGACCGAATTGATCAGTGAAATGGTGTTGCCATCGCGATCGACGACGGAGACGTAGACGGTGTCGCGATGCGTCGGCCCATCCCAGATTTTGGCATCGGCGGCGCGCTCGAGGCTGATCTTTGCCCGCATGGCCGCGACCGAGTGCTCCGACAGCAGTTCGTCTATGTCGAAGGTCAGATAATCGGGATCGCAGATCAGTTGATCGCGCATGGCATAGCCCGCCTTGGTCGCTTCGGCATGCAGGTGGATGCGATCGGCTTCGGAAAGCTTCGGGTCGCGAAGATCGAAACCGTCGAGGATGCGGGTGATCAGCAACGCCGCAAGGCCCTGACCGTTCGGAGGGCATTCCAGAAGATCGCGGCCGCGGAACTTGCCGGAGATCGGCTTGGTCTCGAACGCCTTGTAGTCGGCGAAATCGCTTTCCTCGTGCAGGCCGCCCAGCGATTTCAGAAGCGCGGTGATCTCCTCGGCCACCGGGCCGCGATAGAAGGCGTTGCGGCCATCCCTGGCGATGGCCTTCAGCGTCGCGGCGAGGGCGGGATTGGTGACGCGTTCACCCGTTCTCGGCGCCCGGCCGTTCGGCAGGAAGTAGGCGGCCGAATCCTGATATTTGGCGACGCGGTCGCTGTAACGATGCCAGTCGAGTTCGACACGCGGCGTGATGCAATAGCCGTCTTCCGCGGCGGCGATGGCCGGAGCCAGTACGCGGCCCATATCCAGCCTGCCGTAGGTGCCGATCAGCCGGCACCATGCATCGATCGCGCCGGGAATGGTGACGGCATGTGGGCTGTCGTCGGGAATGGCGGTGAAGCCCTGTTCGAGGAAATAGTCGAGTTTTGCCTTTTGTGGCGCGCGGCCGGAGCCGTTGAGCGCGACCGGCATGCCGCCGGCGGCACTATAGAGGGCGAAGCAGTCGCCGCCGATGCCGGTCATGTGGGGATCGATGACCGACTGCAGCGCGACCGCAGCGACCGCGGCGTCGACGGCATTGCCGCCGGCACGCAGGATGTCGACGGCGGCGAGTGTTGCCAGCGGATGGGAGGTGGCGGCCATGCCCTTGTCCGAAACGGTGACCGAACGGCCGGGCTTGAAAAAGTCTCGCTGCTGCATGTCGTCGACGTCCTCTGTCTGCCTTGTGTGCATCCGCGCGCATGGCGCGGCGTCGATAGTGTTTTACGGTGTTTTTTCCGTCATGGAAGCCATGGCCTTGCCGCGTTGTGATTTTCAAACATCTTGTCATCAACCGATCGTGCTATCGGCCAGCCAAGCAGCGAAAATATCCGGATATTTGTCATGTTCATCTGTCAGGTTCGGGATGAAGCGGCCCGCCGTGCGGTGGCAATCACGCTAGGGTCGGCTTTTTTGACGCGCTTGCGTCGGATGGTCACTTTCGAGTGGCCCGGGCGTCGGAATTGAGTATTGTCGGCGGTAGTGGCGGCCTTGATTTGATTGTCGAAGGCCATCTCGAAAGATAGGGCTTGCGCTCGATTAGGTGAGGAAAATCAATATGACGACTGACATTAACGGCTTTGCCGGGCGCCTGAAGCGTCGCGAGAATGGCGGTATGATCTCTGCCTGGATCGGCACACCCGACCCGCTGTTCGTCAATCACCTGGCGCAGGAAGACTTCGATACCGTTGTGCTGGATATGCAGCATGGCATGTGGGACATGGCGTCGGCCGCCAACGGCATTGCGCATGTAAGGCTCGCCGGCAAGCCGGCGATCGCCCGCATCCCGGTCGGCGATTTCGCCTCCGCCTCGCGGCTTCTGGATGCGGGTGCCTCCGCCATCATCGCGCCGATGATCAATTCCGCCGATGACGCTCGCGCTCTGGTGAAGGCGACGAAATATCCGCCGCTCGGCGAGCGTAGCTGGGGGCCTTCGCTTGCGCTCAATCATTTCGGCATTTCAGCGGAAGACTATCTGCAGAGCGCCAATAGTCTGACCGTCACCATCGCTATGGTGGAAACCCGCATGGCGCTCGACGCCATCGACGAGATACTTGCTGTCGATGGTATCGATGGCATTTTTGTCGGCCCATCCGATCTTTCCATCGCGCTTTCGAACGGTGCGCGATTGGCGCCGGAAAGTGCGGCGATCGATCAGGCGCTGTCGACGGTGCTTGCACGTTGCCGCGCCCATGGCAAGGTGATCTGCGCCTTCGGCGGCGATGGCGATCGCGCCGGGCAATATCTGAAACTTGGCCTCGATCTGGTCATCGCCGGCGCGGAAACGGCGCAGTTGCGGGCCGGTGCCCGCACGGCCATTCAGACTGCACGAAAAATCGCTAGTTCATAAACGATTGGGTAGCAAAGAGGCTGCCCGGGAGCACTTCCGGGCATGCCATTGCCACTATCTGCGATGTCGATCCGCAGTTTCGGATCCGCCGATATCGGCCCAAACGGCAGATCCGGAGAATCCGGTCAGCGAGCTCGGGCTGCGAACGATGGGTTTTGTTAGTTTACGAGCTTTACGTAGCAGGGCCTATAAGTCTCCAAACCACAACCGCCACCGACGGCTTGTGCCGGCGTGATCGTGTTTTGGATGGCGATCGCTGCAAGCGCGACGGCAATGATTGACAAAACAGTTTTGGTATATTTGTCCATGAGCTATTCTTTCAAAAGTAGCGAGCAATGATTTGCACTTTAAAATTGCCTTTATGAATGTCAATTACAAAAAGTTGCATTAAGCAATTTGCTGTCGAGCATATGCGCCGGCGGGGCCTGCTGGTCTTTCCGTTGCGATGAGCGCGGCTCCGCGCTTGCGTCGCCATTCGCCGGCGGGCATTGTCACGTTGATATGACGGAGCAGAAAGATTTGTCGAAAGTGCATGGATTGGGACTAGGGCGCGGCCTGCGGCGCGAAGCTGGCCAGCGCGTGACTTTGCGAACGGTCGCGACTGCTCTCGGCCTTTCGGTCACAACCGTCAGCCGGGCTTTGAAAGAGGGACCCGAGGTCAATCGCGAGACGATCGAACTGGTCAAGCGAGCGGCGAGCGAGCTTGGTTATCGCCCCAATCTCGGCGGTATCAATCTGCGCACCGGCAAGACCCACGCCATCGGCATCGTGCTGCCATTCGGGCGCGAGGGCGAGGTGAATATCGTCGTCGCCTCGCTGATCGAGGGTGCGTCGCGCTACATGAAGGCGCGGGGATACCGGACCACCATCGTGCCGCAACTGCAGGCGGATGATCCCTTCGCGACGGTGCGCGATATCGTCGAGGAAGGGTCCGTCGACGGCATCATCATCACGCATACGACGCCGCAGGACGACCGCGTCAAATATCTGCTTGAGGTCGGCATGCCTTTTGTCACCTTCGGCCGCACCGAATTGTTGAGCGTCCATCCGAGCATAGACCTTGATCACGAGGTGATCGGCGCGCAGGCCGCGCGCCTGCTTCTGGATGCCGGTCATCGCAAGCCGTTGCTGATCGCGCCCAGCAGTCAATTCACCTATAGCCTTCAGTTCGTCCGGGGATGGCGCAAGGCCTTTGCCGAGCGGCATCTCGATGTTACGGGCGAACAGATCCACTTCACGGCGGGAACGCCGGATAATGGTCGCGAATTGGCAAAGCGCGTCGTCACGCAAAATCCGGAAGCGACCGCCGCCTTCGTCGCGAGCGAGGAGGCGGCTCTGGGCTTCCTGGCCGGCTTGCGGGACGCAGGCCGACAGGGTGGGCAGGATTTCGCGCTGATCACCTATGGCGGCACGGCATTGCCCGATTTCTTCAATCCACCGCTCAGTACTTTCTATTACTCCAATCATGCGATCGGCGAGCGGTTGGCCGCCTTTCTAACCCGGGCGATCGCCGGTGACGATCCCGCTGAGCTACGCGAAATCGTTCAGGCCGAATTCGTCGATCAAAATAGTCAGCTACTCTCTGCCTGATATGCGCAGCAGTCGGTAACATCAGCCGAGCCCTGGAAGATATTCGTAACGTTACGATTTTGCGCATTTATGGGAAATGCCGCGCCTGTTGCTGAGAAAATGATCGCTTGACAGCATCGTGATTATCCAACAATCGTAACGTTACGAATTGTCATTCGGAGGGGTTTGAGGCTCCGATTGGCAAAAATATCGACGAAGGCACGGAGGCCCTGCCGCAGGCGGGCAGCCACATTCCAAGGGAGGATGACGTGAGCCAAGGCGCGCTTTTTTTCGGATCGCCAATCTGGACGTTCAACTGGAACCCGCCTTACGCGGCACCGCTGCGGCGACTTGCCCGCACCGGCTGCAAGGGCTTCGAACTCACCGCATGGTCGGTCGACATGCTGGCCTATTACACGCAGGAGACCATTCGCGAGCTGAAGCAGATCGCCGATGGCGAGGGGCTGGTGCTCACCAACTTCTTCTTCAATCTGCCCTTCAGCCGCGTGGCGGAAGCGGCGACTTCAAGCGTCGATCTCGATGGCTATAAGCGCGGAATGGATGTGGCGGCGGAGATCGGCACGCCCATCGTCACCAGCATGACGCCCTATCCCTTTCAGTCCGACGTCAAGCCGATCTTGCAACGGCCGATTTCGCAGGAGTGGACGGCGGCGGTCGAGCCGCAATGGGACTGGACGGGCGAATATGATGTGGTCGTCGATGGTTTTGCCAAGGCTTGCGAAATCGCTGCTTCGGCAGGCCTGCGCGTGGCGATCGAGCCGCATCCCTATCGCTGGGTCAGCTCTGGCCAAGGCATGCAGCGTCTGATCGAGCGCACAGGCGCTCCCAACCTCGGCCTGAATTTCGATCCGAGCCACCTCTTTCCGGCCGGCGACATGCCGCACTACGTCGTGCTGGCACTCGGCGACCGCATCTTCAACACCCATTTCTCCGACAATGAGGGCCATACCAATGCCCACTGGCGGCCGGGGCGCGGCAAGATCGACTGGAAGGCGATTTTCGCGGCACTGCAGGCGATCGGCTATTCCGGTCCGATCACGCTGGAGCTGGAGGATGCGCCGGGAGCGTCTCACTGGACGCATTTCCGTGAAGCGACACCGGAATTCGACGAGGAGATGCGACGCGGCATGAGCTATCTGCGCGCCGCCGCCGCCGAACTCGACATCATCATTTCCTAGAGGCAATCCCAATGAGCAATGAGCCCATGAAAGTCGGCATCGTCGGCGCCGGCAATATCAGCGCCACCTATGTCGCAACCCTGCATATGTTCGATTTTATCCGTGTGAAATCGATCTACGATCTCTATGATTCATCGGCGCAGAAGCTGGCTGCGCAGTTCGGTATTGAGGCCGTGGCGCTGGATACGATGTTGGCCGATCCGGAAATCGGCCTGATCATCAATTTGACGACGCCAGTCTCGCATTATGCCATCAGCAAGAAGGCGCTTCTTGCCGGCAAGCATGTCTATTCCGAAAAGCCGCTCGGCGTTTCCATGGCAGAGGCCGAGGAACTCATGTCGATCGCCCGTGCCGGTGACCTGCGGCTCGGTTGCGCGCCCGACACCTTCCTCGGCGGCGGTCATCAATTGACACGGCGGCTGCTGGATGAAGGCCGCATCGGCAAGACGATCTCGGCCACCGCCATGCTGCTCTTGCCCGGCCATGAGCATTGGCATCCCAATCCGGCCTTCTTCTACGGCCGTGGCGGTGGGCCGATGCTGGATGTCGGTCCCTACTACGTGACCAACCTCATTGCCTTGCTCGGCCCCGTGCGCGAGGTTTTCGGCACCGCCAAGATCACTCGCATCGAGCGCACGGTGAAGACCGATCCGCATCGCGGCGAGACGATCAAGGTACTGGTGCCGACGCATCTGACTGGCGTCATGGAGTTCCATAGCGGCGCGACGGTGACCATCGCGACCAGCTTCGATGTCATCAAGCACAAGCACAACCAGATCGAGCTTTATGGCTCGGAAGGAACCATGGTGACGCCGGATCCGAACAACTTTACCGGCAAGGTCGAGATATTCCGCGAAGGCACTGATGCCTGGGAGGAGGTTCCGGTCGACCATCCCTATACCGAGGGTGTGCCCGGCCATCTCGGGCTGCGCGGTTTGGGCGCGGCTGAAATGGTTGATTCCCTTCGCTCGGGACGCCAGCATCGGGTATCGTCGGAACTTGCCTTCCACGCCTTGGAAGTCATGACGGCATTCGAGCGGTCGGCCCAGTCACGCGGCGTGGTTGCAATCCACAGCAGCTGTGGTCGCCCGGATCCGATAGATCGCACAATTAATGAGGGACGTTTCGCATAGGCTGCGCTATAGGTTGGGAAAATGCAGTCCTTTCGGACTGTGGGCTTGACGAAGGGACGATGCGTAAGGGAGCATTGGCCACTCGCCGCAGGGAATGGAGGCCCGGCGGTACGGTTTTGGAGGACCGTGAAATTCGGCATCCGATGTCTGAAGATGGCGGCGGCTGAGCACGGGCGTTTGGAGAACGTTATCAAAGGAGGAGGAACGTATGCGTAAATTGATGATGGCATTGGTCGGCGCCACGGCGCTGGTCGCGGCAAGCGTGACCGGCGCTCTGGCCGACGGCAAGAAAGCCGAAGTCTTGCATTGGTGGACATCCGGGGGCGAAGCCGCCGCCGTGAAGGAACTGGCCAAGGCCTTCAACGCTGCCGGCGGCGAATGGGTGGATACCGCGATTGCCGGATCCGGCTCGACCGCTCGCCCGATCGGCATCAACCGCATCATCGGCGGCAACCCGCCGACGGCCATGCAGTTCAACACCGGCACGCAGATGAACGACCTGGCCCAGCAAGGTCTGCTGCGACCGCTTGATGATCTGGCCAAGGAGCAGGATTGGAAATCCGTCCTGACGCCCGCCTTCTATCAGGCGATTCAGTTCCAGGACCATATCTACGGCGCGCCGATCAATGACCACGGCCAAAACTGGCTGTTCTATTCCAAGCCCGTTTTCGCCAAGGCGGGCGTGACCGAGGAGCCGAAAACCTGGGATGAAATGTTTGCCGCGCTCGACAAGATCAAGGCCGCCGGGCTGATCCCGGTCGCCGTTGGCGGCCAGCCCTGGCAGCTCCAGTTGATGTTCAACGCCATCCTTCTCGGTGAGGGCGGCAAGGATCTCTACGGCAAGGTCTGGAAGGATCTCGATAAGGATGCGGTCAAGTCCGACAAGTTCAAACATGTCGCCGAGGTCTTCGCCAAGCTGCGCAACTACCAGGATCCGGGCAGCCCGAACCGCGACTGGAACGTCGCGACCGGCATGCTGATCGACGGCAAGGCCGGCATCCAGTTTATGGGCGACTGGGCCAAGGGCGAATTCATCCATGCAGGCCTCGTCGCCGACAAGGATTTCGGCTGCATCCTCGGGCCGGGCGAATCGAACTTCATGATGGGCGGCGACATCTTCGTCTTCCCGGTCCTGAAGGACAAGGCAGCGGTCGACGCTCAGACCCTGCTGGCAACGGTCATCATGTCCAAGGAAGGCCAGCTCGCCTTCAACTCCAAGAAGGGTTCGGTACCGGTTCGTCTCGACGTCGACACGTCGAAGCTCGATGCCTGCGCTCAGAAGGGTCTGAACGCGCTCAAGGATCCGAGCCGTCAGATCCTGACCTCCGACGTGCTGACATCGCAGGATATCGTTCAGACCGAACAGGACCTCGTCGCCCAGTACTGGACGACACCGAGCATGACGCCCGATCAGTTCGCCGACCAGTTTGCCAAGGTCATAGAACAGGCGAAGTAAGCTTCAGTCGACATCCATGCGGCGGCAGGGCCGGCCTGCCGCCGGTTTTCATGAATGCTGAGGAGGAGCGTCATGAGCACACCTGAAACAAGCGCCGCCACTGTCGGTGTGACCGTCGTAAAGACGGGCGCCACCCGCAGGAGAATGCGTTTTTCGCCCTATATCGCCCTTTTCCCTGCTTTCGTCATCGTCCTTCTCGCCTATGTCGTGACGGTTGTCTGGAACATCTGGATATCTTTCACAGACAGCAAGGTGCTGCCGGTCAACATCTTTGTCGGCACCAAGCAGTACGAGCGGCTGTTTGACACCGCACGCTGGCAGATATCGCTGCAGAACGTCGTGCTTTTCGGCTTTCTGTTCATTGCCGGCTGCCTGATCCTCGGCTTCCTTCTTGCCGTGGCGCTGGACCAGAAGGTTCGCTTCGAAAATACGTTCCGGACGATCTTCCTCTATCCCTTCGCCATGTCCTTCATCGTGACAGGCCTTGTCTGGCAGTGGATCATGAATCCGACGCTCGGCCTGCAGAAGGTTGCAGACAGCATCGGCTTCACCTGGTTCCGCTTCGACTGGATCGTCCAGAGCAATCTGGCGCTCTACGTCATCGTGCTTGCCGGCATATGGCAATCGACGGGCCTCGTAATGGCGATCATGCTGGCGGGATTGCGCGGCGTCGACCGCGAGCTGTGGAAGGCGACGCGCATCGACGGCATCCCGAGCTGGCGCGTCTATCTCCACATCGTCATACCGATTCTGAGACCGACCATTATCACCGCCAGCGTTCTTCTGGCGATCGCCGTGGTCAGGGTCTATGAGCTGGTTCTGGCGACCACCGGCGGCGGCCCGGGAATTTCGACCGAGGTGCCCGGGAAATTCATCATGGATTACCTGTTCGGCCGCGGCAATATCGGCCTTGCCACAGCGGCGTCGACCGTCATGTTCGTCACCGTGGTCATCGTGGTAACGCCCTGGCTCTACTACGAATATTTCCGTGAAAAACCGAGGGGGAACTGATGACGATGCCATCTTCCGTCGCAGCCGCCATGCAGGGCCCGACCGGGCGCAAACCGCAGCACTTTACTCCCGGGCGCATCGGCCTCTACGCCTTTCTCGTCATGGCGGCAATGTTCTTCCTGCTGCCGCTTTATGTGATGCTCGTCACCTCGTTCAAATCCATGCCGGAGATCCGGCAGGGCAATATCTTTGCCTTCCCGCTGATGTGGACGACGGAGGCCTGGGTGCAGGCGTGGAGCACGGCCTGCACCGGCCTTGAATGCGGCGGTATCAGCGTCGGCTTCTGGAACTCGGTAAAGATCCTGATTCCGAGCATGATCCTGTCGATCTTCATCTCGTCGCTGACCGGCTATGCGCTTTCCTTTTGGCGGGTGAGGGGCTCGAATGTCCTTTTCGCCATCCTCTTGCTGGGGGCCTTCATTCCCTACCAGGTCTTCATCTATCCGCTGGTTCTCATCTATCGCGATGTCGGCATCTATTCGACGCTGCCCTGCATCATCATCACCCATACGGTGTTCGGCCTGCCTGTTCTGACGCTGCTGTTCCGCAATTATTATTCCAGCCTGCCGATGGAGCTGTTCAAGGCTGCCCGCATCGACGGCGCGGGGCTATGGCAGATCTTCTTCCGGCTGATGATCCCCATGTCCATTCCGATCCTTGTGGTGGCGGGGATCCTGCAGGTCACCGGTATCTGGAACGACTTCCTGTTCGGCGTCGTCTTCGCCGGCCGGGAAAACTTCCCCATGACCGTGCAGCTCAACAATATCGTCAACTCCACCCAGGGCGAGAAACTCTACAACGTCAACATGGCGGCAACCATTCTGACCGCCCTGGTTCCGTTGATCGTCTATTTCGGTTCGGGTCGCTGGTTCGTGCGGGGTATCACCGCCGGCGCAGTCAAGGGATAGTTCATGGCCAATGTTTCCATTCGCGAACTTGCAATCGGTTTCGGCAGCGTCGGCGTCCTGAAATCGCTCAATCTCGAGGTGAGGTCGGGCGAGTTCATCGTTCTGCTCGGTCCGTCCGGCTGCGGCAAGTCGACCCTGCTCAATGCCATTGCCGGCCTCACCGATATCAGCGATGGCCAGATCTGGATCGGCGACAAGAACGTCACCTGGGAGGAGCCGAAGGATCGCGGTATCGGCATGGTGTTTCAATCCTATGCGCTCTATCCGACGATGACGGTCGAAGGAAATCTCTCCTTCGGGCTGCGCATCGCCGGCATGGCGAAGGAGGAGATTGCCAAGCGCGTCGACCGCGCCGTGCAGATCCTGCAGATCGACCCCCTGCGCAAGCGGCGACCGGGAGAATTGTCCGGCGGCCAGCGCCAGCGCGTCGCCATCGGCCGCGCCCTGGTGCGCGACGTCGATGTCTTCCTGTTCGACGAGCCGCTGTCCAACCTCGATGCCAAGCTTCGAACCGAACTGCGCGTCGAGCTGAAGCGCCTGCATAGCGGCCTCGGCTCCACCATGATCTACGTCACGCACGACCAGATCGAGGCGCTGACGTTGGCCGATCGTATCGCTGTCATGAGCGGCGGCGTCATCCAGCAGTTCGCCACGCCGAAGGAAATCTATCGTCGCCCTGTCAATCGCTTCGTGGCGGGCTTCGTCGGCTCGCCCTCCATGAACTTCCTGTCGGGGAAGGTGACGAGCAACAACGGCTTGCCTGCCTTCGTGCTGACCGATGGCCGCACGATCGATCTCAACGGCTACCAGTTTTCCGGCACGCCCGGGGAGGGGCGTACGGCAACGCTCGGCGTGCGGCCGGAACAGATGCAGTTCACGCCCGCCAGCGATCGTGCCTCGAATCTGCCGGCGACCTTCAGCATCGTCGAGCCGATGGGCTCGGACAATCTGATCTGGGGCCAGGTCGGCAACGAGACCATATCGGTGCGCATCGATGCCGACGAGGAGGTTGCGCTCGAAAGCGAGCAGCCGGTCTATTTCCAGCCGGCGCTCGCGTCGCTGTTCGGCGAAGACGGGCAGCGTCTATAAAAGATCAGATGGCGTCGCGCGTTCTGCGGAGCGCGCGGCGCCATTTTCATGCCTTGACTTCGAAGACCATATTGAACGGCGTTTCGGTCGCCTTTCGGAAATGCGAATAGCCCGCATCCATAGCGACCTTGCGCAGTTTCAACTCGCCGGCTTGCGCGCCTAAACCCAGCCCGACTTCCTGCGACAGCGAGGCCGGCGTGCAGATCATCGTCGATGCGCCGTAGAAGACGCGGCCGACCGGGTTGAGATTGTCCTTCAGGCAATCATGCGCAAAAGGCTCGACGATCATCCAGGTGCCGTCGTCGGTAAGGCTGTCCTTGACATGTTTGCCGGCGCCGACAGGATCGCCCATGTCGTGCAGGCAATCGAACATCGTCACGAGATCATAGCCGGCAGCCGGGAAGTCCTTGGCACTCGCCTGTTCGAAGGTGATGCGACCGTCGACGCCCGCTTCCTTCGCCGCAGCTTTCGCTCGCTCGATGGAGGGAAGATGATAGTCGAAGCCGAAGAAGGTCGAGTTTGGATAGGCTTCCGCCATCAGGATGGTCGAGGCGCCATGGCCACAGCCGACATCGGCGACGGCGGCGCCGGCTTTAAGCTTTTCCTCTAAACCCTTCAGCGCCGGTATCCATTCCGAGACGAGATGGCTGTTGTAGCCCGGCCGGAAGAAACGCTCCGTGCCGCGGAACAGGCAGGCGCTGTGCTCATGCCAGCCGAGGCCGCTGCCGGTCCTGAAGGCATTGGCGATCTTCGGTTCGTCAAGCCACATGGATTGAACGACATCGAAGGCGCCGGTGAAGAAGGCGGGACTGTTTTCCTCCGCAAACACCATCGCCTGTTCCGGCGTCAGGTGGAAGCGCTCGGTCTTGTCGTCATAGCTGACATAATCGGCCGCCGCCTGAGCCGAAAGCCATTCGCGCACATAGCGCTCTTTCACGCCGACTTTGTCGGCTAACTCAGCCGAAGTCATCGGTGTTCCGTCCGCCATGGCCTTGAACAGGCCGAGATGATCTCCGAGTGTTACCAACACACCCGAGACTGCCGCGCCGAGATCGCCGACCAGGCGTCCGACTAGGGCATCGAGTTTCTGCATATCAGGTTCGCGCATGACATCCTCCCATCAGAATTGATGCAGCGTTCCGTCCAGATATATACGGAAGCTGAAACATACTCTCGGGCGGGAGGGGAGGCAATTACGTCATACGGCTGAGCAGGCCTCGTGCTGCAGCCTTGGAAAAGGCGCAACCTATTGAGGTAATGCCTTATTTTGGAAATGCGCGAGGTGCCGAGCTGCCTCAGCCGGCGCGCGCCAGCTCCTTTTCCAAAACGGAGAGCAAGCGCGGATCGTCGGCCGTAACATCAGGTGCAAAGCGGGCGGCGACCTTGCCGTCGCGGCCTATCAGGAACTTTTCGAAGTTCCAGACGATGCCGCCGTCTTGGCCGGTCTCAAGGCCGTGTTTCGCCAGGCGTTCGCGCATCGGGCCGTCGCCGGTCGTTTCGACGCCGGAGGCGATCAAGCCGTCGTAGAGCGGATGCCGCTCTTCGCCCGTGACAGCGATCTTGGAAAACATCGGGAACTGCACGTCATAGGTCAGCGTGCAGAAGCTCAGAATGTCCTCGTTCGTGCCGGGTTCCTGGCCCTTGAAATCATTGGCCGGGAAGCCTGCAATGACGAAGCCTTCGTCGCGCTTGTCCTCGTAAAGCTTTTCCAGCCCCTCATATTGCACCGTCAGCCCGCATTTGGAGGCGACGTTGACGACCATGATGACCTTACCGCGATAATCGGCGAGCGTCGTATCGCTGCCGTCGATCTTCTTTACCGGAATATCGAGCACGTTGTCGGTCATTTCGTTCACTCCAAGTGAGATGGAAAATAGGATGCCGATATTTGCTTGGATTTGACGGCCGTCAAGGTCAAAATCCTGCTCAGGCGGCCTCCTCCATCCGGACCAGATGGCCGTTCGACACTTCACGGTAGTGTCGCGTCGGCGTGATGTATCCGACCGGCCGCACCGGGCTCTTCAATTCGTCGACGCCCAGATTGCGCTTGATGCCGCGACGCGACGGATCCGGCACGGGCACTGCCGCTATCAGCTTCCTCGTATAGGGATGCTGCGGGTTTTCGAACACCGAGGCACGCGGGCCGATCTCGACGATTTCGCCGAGATACATCACCGCAACGCGATGGCTGACGCGCTCGACCACGGCCATATCATGCGAGATGAAAAGATAGGATAGATTGAGGCTCTGTTGCAGGTCCATCAGCAGATTGCAGACCTGCGCCTTGATCGACACGTCGAGCGCCGAGACGCTTTCGTCGGCAACGATCACCTTCGGATCGAGGGCGAGTGCGCGGGCGATACAGATGCGCTGGCGCTGGCCGCCCGAGAATTCGTGGGGGTAACGGCCCATCATATCAGCCTTGAGGCCGACGCGCTCCAGAAGATCGGCGGCCTTTTCGCGGGCTTCCGCGCGTGAACCGAGACGATGCTCGATGAAGGGTTCGGCGACCGCCGCTCCGATCGTCATGCGCGGGTTGAGGCTGGCGAAGGGGTCCTGGAAAATCATCTGGATGCTGCGGCGCATGCGGCGCAGATCGAGCGCGCCGAGCTTCATCACGTCATAGCCGTCGAGACGAACGTCACCGGATTTGGGATTGATGAGGCGCATGATGGAGCGCCCGGTCGTCGACTTGCCGCAACCGGATTCTCCCACCAGCGACAGTGTTTCTCCTTGGGCAAGATCGAAGGAGACGTTTTCAACTGCGTGGATGGCGCCGGTCGGGCGCCCCAGCAGCCCACCGCGAAGATCGAACCGGGTGACGAGGTTCTTGACCTCGAGAACCGGCGTCTTGCCGCGATCGACGGTGTCGGCAAGCGCCTTGGGTTCGCTGCGCTCGCCGGTGCTGATATCGACGATGGGGAAACGCAGCGGCTGGGCCTGATCCTTCATCGAGCCGAGCCGCGGCACGGCCGACAACAGCGCGCGGGTATAGGGATGCTGGCCGCGATGGAAGATGTCGTCGGTCTTGCCGGTTTCCACCGCCTCGCCGCGATACATGACGATGGTGCGGTCGGAAATCTCGGCAACGACACCCATGTCGTGGGTGATGAAGAGAACGGACATGCCTTCCTCCTCCTGCAGCACCTTGATGAGGTCGAGGATCTGCCCCTGAATGGTGACGTCGAGAGCCGTCGTCGGCTCGTCGGCGATCAATAGTTTCGGGCGGCTGGCGAGCGCCATGGCGATCATCACGCGCTGGCGCATGCCGCCGGAAAACTGATGAGGATATTCGTCAAAGCGCGAGATTGCGTTGGGGATGCGCACCTTCTCCAGCAGGCGGATCGTCTCTGCCCTGGCTTCTGCCTTGGAGATATCGCCGTGGCAGGTGAGCGCTTCGGAAATCTGCCGGCCGATGGTGAAGATCGGGTTGAGGCTGGTCATCGGCTCCTGAAAGATCATGGCGATGTCCTTGCCTCTGACCCTGCGCATCTCCCCTTCCGGAAGAGTAAGGATATCGCGGCCTTTGAGCCTGACGGAACCTTCGATACGGCTGCCGCCCCTGGCAAGCAGGCGCATGATCGAAAGCGAGGTGACGCTCTTGCCGGAGCCGCTTTCGCCGACAATCGCAACCGTTTCTCCCGGCATGACGTCGAAGGAGATGTTCTTGACCACCTGATGCCATTCGCCATCGACGAGAAACGAGGTCGTCAGATTGGAGACCGAGAGAACAGGCTGTGCATCCGGTTTGGTTTGCTGCGTTGTAACGGTTGTCATGGCGTCCCCTTTTTATGATCTTGCGCACTGGCCGGGCATCAATCGACGCTGTTCATGATGGTACCGGCGCGGTGGCGAAGGAGGCCGAAGGACGACCCTCGGCGATCCTTGCGGCTTCAAGAGCAGCAATCCTCTCGTCGATCTCGCGGCGGTCGGTCATCCCGCTCGGGTTCTGCCGTGTCGGCATGGTTTCGGCGACGTGCAGATAGCGCTCCTGCGCGACGGCATAGAGTCGTTCGAGTTCGGCAAGCGGGTCGGCGCTGTCGTCGACGCGGATGTTCAGCCAGGCATAGTCCTGATCGCGGTAAATCACGAGCGCGGCCGATTGCTTGCCGCGCTTGTCGCCACCGGCATGCTCGCCGGCGCGCATGGCTTCGAGCAGCCGCTCGGCGAGCGGCTTTCCTGTCGTTTTCTTAAAGGTCGCAAGCGTCTCGGCAATCACCTGCGGTCCCGCCAGCATATTGCCGGCAACCGAGACATTGTCGTCAACGAGATGGCCTGCCCAGTCGATGCATCGGGCGCCGGTGAAGGCGGCGCTGTTGCCCTTGCTGTCGATCAGATGGAACTGGCGTTGCTCGCGGCCTTCGTCGCGGGCACTCAGCGCTTGCAGAATCTCGGTCGGTGTATGACCGGCGGCGAGCATCGCAAGTCCGTCGATGCCGTAGAGCGGGCTTGCGAAAGCCTGCGTCGCGACGGCGCCGATGCCGCCGCGAATATGCGGCACGATGCTGCCGACGGCGAAAAAGCGGGTCGCGACGGCAATGGCGAGATGGCCGGTTTCCGGCTCACGGGCAACGATCGACCAGGTCATCGGCTCTATCTCCCAATGGCATAGGCTTGCATCAAACGCGGTGTTGCTGCAGCGCGCAAGAGGCCATCTTTATCTCGCCGTGCTGCGGTGAGCCGCCCCACGGTCCATTCGGGTGCGACGGTCAGCTGATGGCCCTTCCTGCGGAGGGCATCGAGCACTTCGGTATTGAAATTGGCCTCCGCCGTCAGGCCGCCGGGCTCGCGGGTGCGCGGATAGAAGGAGCTCGGGAAATGCGTGCTGTGGAACAGCGGTTTGTCGATCGCTTCCTGCAGGTTCAGCCCGTGGTGAACATAGCGCAGGAAGAAGGAAAGCTGCCATTGCTCCTGCTGATCGCCGCCCGGTGTGCCGAAGGCGAGCGTCGGCCGGCCCTCGTGCAGCGCAAGCGTCGGCGTCAGCGTCGTGCGCGGCCGCTTGCCCGGAGCAAGCGAAGAGGGCAGGCCCGGCTTCAGCCAGAACATTTGCGCACGCGAATTCAGGCAGAAGCCGAGACCGGGAATGATCGGCGAGGACTGCAGCCAGCCACCGGAAGGGGTGACGGAGACCATGTTGCCCTCACGGTCGATCACGTCGATATGCACGGTATCGCCGCGCTTTTCGGTCAGGTGCGACATGGTGGGCTCGTAGACCGCGCCGCCCTTGGCTTCCGGAGTTTCGAGCATCTTCATGGTGAGATCGTATTGGTCTTCGAAGCCCGGCAGCTTGCCCGGGCGCAACGCAAGCGAGGCCTCCGGGGAAATGAGCTTGCGGCGCTCATCGGCATAGGCGTCCGATAGCAGGGTATCGAGCGGTACGGTCGTGAAATTGGGATCGCCGTAATAGACCTCGCGATCGGCAAAGGCGAGTTTCATGGCCTCCGTGATCGTGTGGACGAAGTCCGCGCCGGCAGGATCCATGCCAGCGAGGTCGAAACCCTTGAGCAGCGACAAAGTCTGCAGAAAGACCGGTCCCTGGCCCCACGGGCCGATCTTGGCGACGGTCCAGCCATGATAGTCGTAGGTTTGCGGCTCCTCGACGGTGGCGGACCAATTGGCCATGTCATCAGCCGTCAGGACGCCCTTGTGGCGCTGGCCGCTCGCATCCATCACTTCGGCCTTGCCGACATAGCTGTCGATCGCCTCCGCGACGAAACCGCGATAAAAGGCATCGCGTGCCGCCTCGATCTGCGCTTCGCGGCCGCTCTTCACCTCCGCCTCCGCGACGACCCGCTTCCAGGTTTCGGCAAGAACCGGATTTCTGAAGTTGGACCAAGGTTCCGGGGCGGAGCCTCCGGGAAGCCAGGTCTCATAGGAAGTCGGCCATTCCTTGCGGTAGAAATCGGCGAGCCCCGCAATAGTGGCGGAGACGCGGGGCAGGACGGGGTGGCCGTTCTCGGCATAGTGGATTGCCGGCTCGAGAACATCGCGGACCGTAAGCCTGCCATAGTCGCGCAGCATCAGCATCCAGCCGTCGAAGGAGCCGGGGATGACGGTGGCGAGCAGGCCATCGCCAGGGATCAGCTTCAACCCCTCGCTCGTATAGTGCTCGATCGTCGCTCCGGCCGGCGCCGGTCCCTGGGCGCAGATGACCTCGACCTTGTCCTTTTTCTTCGAATAGAGGATGGCCGGCATATCGCCGCCCGGTCCGCAAAGATGCGGCTCGACGATCTGCAGCACGAAGCCGGTCGCTGCGGCGGCGTCGAAGGCGTTGCCGCCCTTTTCGAGAATGCTCATGCCGACGGCCGAGGCGATCCAGTGCGTTGACGTAACGACGCCGAAAGTGCCGAGGATCTCGGGGCGCGTGGTGAATGCGGTCATTGGGGGCATCCTTTCGGTTTATTCATGCTTCGCGCGGGTCGAGCGCGTCGCGCAGGCCGTCGCCGAGGAGATTGAAGCCGATCACGACGAGAAAGATGGCGGCCCCCGGCCACATGGCCATCCAGGGCGCCTGTTCCAGATAATTCTTGGCGACGTTGAGCATCGAGCCCCAGCTCGGAGCCGGCGGTTGCTGGCCGAGCCCGAGGAAGGAGAGGCTGGCCTCGGCGATGATGGCGGTCGCGATGGTGAGTGTTGCCTGCACCAGGATGGGCGCAAAGACGTTCGGCAGGATATAGCGGGTGATGATGCTGAAGTGGCGCAGGCCGATCGAGCGGGCGCCTTCGACATATTCCTCCGTCTTGACCGCGAGCACCTGACCGCGTGTTAGCCGTACGAAGACAGGCGTTGCCGAAAGGCCGATCGCGATCATCGCATTGGTGAGGCTCGGTCCGAGAAAGGCGGCAAGAGCAATGGCTGTGATCAGGAACGGCATGGCCAGAAAGGCTTCGGTGATGCGCGAGATGATCTGGTCGATCCAGCCGCCGTAATAGCCGGAGATCAGGCCGAAGGGCACGCCGATGGCGACCGCAATGGCGACAGAAAAGATGCCTGCCATCAACGATGCCTGCGCGCCCCAGATCATGCGGGACAGAATGTCCCGGCCGATATCGTCGGTGCCGAACCAATGGGCTGTTGATGGCGCCTTGCGGATCGCCGACCAGCTGGTGGCAATGGGATCGGCGATCGGCAGGATCGGCGCCAGCGCGGCGAGCACGGCAAAGAAGAGGATGATGGCAAGCCCGACCAATGCTCCCTTATTGGCCTTCAACTTGCGCCAGGCGCGGTTGGGAGCGCGCTTGGCCGAGGGCGCGGCTACGGCCGTCTGTACGATCGTACTCATAGCGCTGCCCTCATGCGCGGGTTGAGAAGGACATAGAGAATGTCGGCGATGAGGTTCATGGCGATGAAGCCGATAGCCGTGCAAAGCACGACTCCCTGGACCACCGCGTAATCCCGGTTGAAGACGGCATCGACGATCAGCTTGCCGAAGCCTGGGATGGTGAAGATCTGCTCGGTCAAAACCGCGCCGGCCAGCAGCTCGCCGAATAGCAGCGCGCTGACGGTGACGATGGGCAATATGGCGTTGCGGAAGGTGTGCTGCAAAACGACGGCGGCTTCGGAAAGACCTTTCGCGCGGGCCGTGCGGATATAGTCGGCGCTGAGCACGCTCAGCATCGAAGAGCGGGTGTGCCGCATCAGCGTGGCCGCGAGCGCATTGCCGAGCACGAAGGCGGGCATCAGCATGGTCTGGATCGAGCGCCAGGGGTCCTCGAAGAACGGCTGGTATCCGGAGGCGGGCAGCCAGTGAAGCTTCACCGAAATCAGCAGGATCAGCATGATCCCGAGCCAGAAATTCGGCACGGACAAGCCGCAGAGGGCGACGATATTGGCGAGAAAATCGATAAGCGTATTCTTCTTCACCGCTGCGAGGATGCCCATGGGAATGCCGATGGCGAAGGCGAAGATCATCGACATGACGGCGAGCTGGATGGTGACCGGCAGCTTTTCCGCGATGAGCGTCAAGACCGGCTGATTGGTGCGCAGCGAAACGCCGAGATCGCCCTTCGCGACGCCCTGCAACCAATAGCCATATTGGTAGATGACCGGGTCATTCAGCCGGTATTTTTCGCGAAGCAGCTCAAGAACCTGCGGATCGCGCTCCTCGCCTGCCATGGCCAGCACCGGATCGCCCGGAAGGAGCTTCTGCAGGGAGAAGACGAAGATCGAAATGATCAGCAGCGTCGGTATGGCGACGAGCAACCTCTTTCCGATATAGCTATACATGGGCAGATCCTCGCCGCGCATATCGAATGCCGGAAATGCCATGCGGGGAGAGCGCCCGCATGGCGTTTTTGGCTCAGTTGCTCTTCTTCACGCCGGCAAGACGGATCATACCGTCCGGGGCGGGCGCGAAGCCGGTCACTTTCTTGTTGTAGGCCCAGATCCAGGCCTGATGACCGAGAAAGATGATCGGCAGATCCTCGTTGAGGATGGCTTCTGCCGCATCGTATTTTTGCTTGCGCACCGCAGTGTCCTGCGACTGGCGTGCCTCGAGCAGCAGCTTGTCGACCTCCGGATTGCTGTATTTGGAATCGTTGAGGCCGGCACCGGTCGTCACGAATTGCTGGATATTGCCGTCGGGATCGGAGCGGCCGGACCAGTCGGAGCGGCTGAGCTGGTAGTTGCCGCTCGACTGCGCATCAAGCAGCGTTGCGAATTCGGTGGTTTTCAAGGTTACGTCGAAACCGGCTTCGGCAACCATCGACTGAATGATTTGCATCATTTGCATCGAGACCGGATTGTTGGCGACGGCGAGTTCGACGGGGATGCGATCGAAACCGGCGGCCTTGACCAATGCCTTGGCCTTGTCGATGTCGCGGGCAGGAACCGGAATGTCCTTATCGTACCAGGGGCTGTTCGGTGCAAAGGGCTGATTGCCGGCAAGCCCGGTGCCGTCGAAGACGATCTGCATGGCGGCTTCGCGGTCGATCGCCAGCGAGAAGGCCTGGCGCAGGCGCTTATCCTTGCCCAGTGGATTGTCTGCGCGCGCACCATTGCCGACATTGGCATAGACGCCGAGCCACCCCGTGCCGATCGCATCGGCATAAACGAGATTGGGATCACCCTTCACCGTGCCGACATCGGATGCGGCGACGCGCTCGATCATGTCGAGATCGCCGGAACGTAGGTTTGCGAGGCGAACCGTCGTGTCGGGGATCGGCAGATAGGTCACCTTGTCGATGAAGATGGTGTTCTTGTTCCAGTAATCCTGGAATTTTTCGAGTACGATGCGGTCTTGCTGCACACGCTCGACGAATTTGAACGGACCGGAGCAAACGGGATGATCGCCGAATTTGGCGCCGGTCGCCTTTGCCGCGGTCGGCGAGACCATCATGCCGGAGCGGTCGGAGAGCTGGGCAAGCAGAGTGACATCGGGCGCTTTCAGGGTAAAGGTGACTTCGTATTCGCCCGATGCCTCGACCTTGGCGACGGAGGAGAGCTCGCTCTTGCGGCGCGATTCCGGCATCGTTTGGTAGCGCTGGATGTTATCGACCACTGCTTGCGCGTTGAACGGCGTCTCGTCCTGGAATTTTACGCCTTGACGCAGTTCCATGATCAGCTGCTTGCCATCAGCCGACCATTTCCAGGATGTGGCGAGCTGCGGCACGAACTGCAGATCCGGCGTCACGTCGACCAGCTTGTCGCAGAGCGCGGTATAGACGATACGGCCGACGAATGTGCGCGACTGGGCCGGATCCAGCACGTCGGCATCGTCCTGCAGGCCGATCTTCAGCTCGACAGCGAAAGCCGGCAGCGCGATCAATGCGCCGGCGGCAAGCGATGTCAGGAATTTGGCGATCTTCATCTTGTTCTCCTGATTATGAATTATGATTTTCGTTTTTTGCAGTCTCGACCGGTTTCCTCTCCGGTCGTTGTCTGGTGCGGGCAGAGCTTTTGGTCAGCCTACCTCTTCGGTCAGCGGTGCCTGTGCTTGTCGCGCATCGAGCGAGGTGATGCGGATCAAGCTCTCCTGAAGCATCAGAAGGTGCTTACGCATGGCTTCGGCGGCCTTCATCGGGTCACGCGCCGCAATCGCATCGATGATCGCCATGTGCTGCGCATAGGAGATCGGGCGCGTCTTGTTGATGCTGCGGGCCAATTCGCGAATGGTTTGCCATGCCTCGTCCTGGCGGACATGGTTGATGACGTCGAAGATGGTCAGAAAGAACTGATTGCCGGCACTCTCGGCGATCAGCCGGTGCAGCGCGCCATCCCAGAGCTCGCGACTGTCGGCATCGTCGCTGGCGGTGATTTTCTTGGTCAGCTCATACATGCGATCGATGTCATCGGGCTTGGCGCGCATGGCCGCCAGCTGGGCCAGCTGCGGCTCGATGCGCAGACGAACCTCCATGACCTCCATGAGATCCGTGCGGGCGACAAGCGAACTGACATGCTCGCTCCAGCCGTCCGGGCGCTGTCCCGCATAGGTTCCCGAGCCCTGGCGCCGCCAGACGCGGCCTTCGGCCTCCAGCACCTCCAACGCTCGCCGGATGGCACGACGGCTGACGCCCAATGTCTCTGACAGAACCCGTTCCGTCGGCAACTTCCCGTCTGCCGGCAGATCGGCCGAATTCAAAAGCCCTCTGAGCTTTTCCAGGGCGTAGATCGAATTCTCCGGAAGGCTGCTGATTGCCATAGTGGGGAGTGAACCAATTTCGAATTGGTTCAATAGAAGTTCAACGCAACCCTGCCGTCAAGCTCTTTTTTGTGCAATTTATGCAATGCACAATGTTTGTGCGTGGCACGCAAAAGCGAACCGTAAAACGGTGCCGCCCGAGTGCTATTCCGGAAGGTTTTGCCCGACCTACCGCTGCCGGCTTTGGAGCTCAGCGACTGATAGCTCGCGCCGAGACTACCGTCTCGGGCGTGAAATCGAAATCCTTGTCGAAGGGATAGGTTGGCTTCTGCTTGCGCAGCCGCGGCAGGCGTTCGACGAACTGATCGACGACCCCCGGCGAAAGTGCCATCAGGTTCGGATTGGCGATCGGCGCCAGTTCCGGCGAGAGATAGCCGGACTTCACGACGATGATCCTGGTCTTGTGCGGATCGAGGCCGAGGCGCGTGAAATCGGAGAGGTTGTGATAGGGCCGGCGCTTTGCCGACAGCACTAGGTCGATACCGCCGATGGAAACAACCGCCTGGGCGTCGATCGGGTCTGCGGCCTCAAGTAGAAATTTAACGGTGAAGCTGCCTTTCACGGGCTTGCTGCCCTTCGTGTCGAGCGATGCGCCGACCGAAAGATCGAGGGTGGCGCCGACGCCTGCCACATAGCAGGCTTCCGTGGCAGCCTTGTCGGCAATGCCGGCGAAAATGACGCCCTTTGCGTTATTGGCGATAAGTTCAGCAAGCACATCAGCGCGGTCGCCGACGCCGCCGCCTGTGGGATTATCGCCGGATTCGGCAAGCACCACGGGCACGGTCTCGCTGGCAATCGCCTTGGCGACGCAATCTTCGATCGTGCCTGTCTCGCAACCGAAAACGAAATCCTTGCGCACGTCCCAGTAGGCCTGCGCCAGGCGTTTCGCTTCCCGTTCGAGAACGGCGCGATCCGTGCCAGTCATGATGGCGGCTGCCGTGGCGCGCGGTTCGTCGGCCCAGACATAGCCGACCATCAGCGAGGCATCCCAGACGCCATCGATGGCGTCTATCTCGGGCAGTAGATCGTAGAGGCTCTTGGCCGGCTCATCGACCGTGCTGGTGCGTTCGCCCGGCAGTACCACAGGGATCGGTGCCCAAAGCAGGATCGGCTTCACGCCGGTCTTCAGGCTCTCCGTCAGCATCTTCACGGCGCGACGCATGGTCTCTTCGACATCAATATGCGGCGCGGTGCGATAGGTGGAATACATGTCGAGCGCATCGATAATGCGTTGGGTGACGTTGCCGTGCAGGTCATAGCTGGCCGAGACCATGCAATCGTCGCCGACGACGGCACGTGCCGCGCTGATCCAGTCGCCTTCGGCATCTTCCATGCCTTCGACATACATGGCGCCGTGCATGGCAAGATAGAGCCCGTCGAGCGGCAGCAATGGTTTGAGACGCTCCAGAAACTCCGCCTTGAAGGCCTCGTATGTATGGCGGGCGACAGGACCGCCGGCGATTGCCCTGGCATGAATGGTCGGCAGGAATTCGCCATCGTAATCCCTAAGGAAAGCGAAATAGGGCGCGGCCGTCAACTCCTCGCCACGCAGAACGCGAAAATCCCTTTCCTCGTTCAATACGGGATTATAGGTGCTGCATTCGATGTGAATGCCTCCGACGGCAATGCGCATGGGAACCTCAATTCGGGGTGGGACCAATCAGGAAATTGTGGGCGGCAATGCTGGCGGCGCCACGCGCCCAGACATCGCCATCGACGCGCTGGGTGCGGATCGGCGTCTGGCCGGCATAGCGCGGCAACACGTTCGCCTCGGCCGCCTGCCGCATGACAGTGCCGAAGAGACCATCGAAGCGTCCATCGACATGGGTGATCAGGATCATGCCGGGATCGTTGAACTGGATCAGATGGGCGATGGCCAGACCGAGTGCATTTCCGGCCCGATGCAGGATGCGGATGGCGGCCGCGTTGCCGAGCGAGGCCTCGTTTTCCAGATCGTCAAGGGAACTGCAGGCAAGGCCTTCCGCTTTCGCCATTTCCTTGATTGCCTTCATCGAGGCGACGGTATCGAGGCAGCCGCGCTTGCCGCACCGGCAGGGCGAGCCATTGGGTTCGATGGTGCAATGGGCAATCTCGCCGGCGCCGCCATGATTGCCGCGATAAAGCTTGCCGCCGACGAAATGGGCGCAGCCGATGCCGTCGTCGAAAGAGACGACGCTGAAATTCTGGACGTCGCGTGTGCTGCCGAACAGCTTCTCGCTGACGGCGACCGCCTTGGCGTCGTTTTCGATGAAGGTGTCGATACCGGTCTTCTGCCTGACGATGCTCGCAAGCGGCACATCCTTCCAGCCAAGCAGCGTTGATTGAACGCAGTTTGCTTGCTTCTCGTCGACAAAGCCTGAGAGGGCAATGCCGATGCCATAAAGCTTGCTGACAGCATCCTCGCGTTCTGCCAGCAGCTTCGGCAGCGTCTCTGCTATCAACTCGGCGATAACATCCGGATCGCGCGACCGCGGCATGGTCTGGCGCGCGACGATACTGCCGTTGAAATCGCTAAGCACCATCGCTGCCGGATCTTCGAGCAGTGAAATGCCGACGAAGAAGGCGCCTTCGGGATGCAGATCGAGCAAGATCGAGGGGCGGCCCTGGCCGTAGATCGTCTCCGTTTCGTGCAGGACGCCAAGGGAGATCAGATCGCGGGCAATTCCGCTCATGGCGGCCTTGCTAAGACCCATGGATGTCGCAAGATCTGTTCGACTCAGTGGTCCGGATTGACTGATCACGCGCAGAAGCTGTTGCTGGGAAGAAGTAAGCAATTCGACGTTCCGCCTGGATTTCAGCGTGTTTTTCCGATAATAAGTTCAGAAAATGAACAAATCAACGGAAATAAATTTAGCTGAGAGCTTATTTGCGGACGTGACAACAGATGGATTCCAGTCAATCTGCGCGATCTGCAGTTGCGTTTAAACAGTTGACATCGACCTGTATCAGTATGCAATGCTTATCATAGCAATCTAGGCAAAAATCCCCCCAGTCGCCTCGTCTTCGGGCGTCGATTCCAAAAATGAAACGCTCGATCATGGTCGCCTCGACGGCCTGTGCGTATTCGACATCGGGCGCGGCAGTCAGAAAGGAATACCATGTCCAGCACGGTCGATCGTTCGAGACGCCCGTTGGTCATCGTCTCGATCATGCTTGCGACCTTCATGGTCGCAGTGGAAGCGACGATTGTTGCGACCGCCATGCCGCGCATCGTCGGCCAACTGGGCGGCTTCACCTATTACAGCTGGGTCTTCTCCGCCTTTCTCCTGGCGCAGTCCACCACGACGGTCATCTATGGCAAGCTTTCCGATATGTTCGGCCGCAAGCCCATGCTTATCGTTGGCATCCTGATCTTTCTCGTGGGATCTACGCTTGCGGGCTTTGCCTGGTCGATGGCCTCGCTGATCGCGTTCCGGCTGCTTCAAGGGATTGGCGCCGGCGCCATTCAGCCTGTGACGATGACGGTTGTCGGCGATCTCTACAAGCTGGAAGAGCGTGCCAAGGTGCAGGGTGCCCTTGCCAGCGTCTGGGCTGTTTCGGCCGTCATAGGTCCGCTTGCCGGTGGCATCATCGTCGATCATCTCTCCTGGGCATGGATTTTCTGGATCAACCTGCCGTTAGGCGTCCTGTCCATCGCCGGCTTCGTATGCTTCCTGCATGAGCGCATCACCCCGCGCGAGGCGAAGATCGACTATCTCGGGACGATCCTGTTTTCGATATCGATCGTATCGCTGCTGGTCATTCTGACGGAAACCGGTTCCGGTTTTGCCGTCCTTGGTTTGCTAGCGATCGTCTTTGTGGTCAGCGGCGTCCTGTTCATATGGCAGGAGCGGCGGGCGCCTGAGCCGATCATCTCGATCGCGCTGTGGAGCCGGCGGCTGGTGGCGACCAGTAATGCGGCAACCCTGCTTGCCGGCATGGCCTTGATCGGCCTGACGACGGTTCTGCCGATCTACGTTCAGGGTGTTCTCGGCCGATCACCGCTCGAAGCCGGATTCACCTTGACCATGCTGATCGTCGGCTGGCCGCTGGCGGTCATGCTTGCGAGCCGGTTCTTTCGCATGTTCGGCATCCGCCGGACCTTGCGTGCCGGAAGCTTCATGTTTCCGTTCGGTGCGCTGTTTCTTTTGTTCCTGACCCCGGAAAGCAGCCCGATCATCGCCGGCGTAGGCTCGTTTCTGATGGGCTTCGGCATGGGTCTCATCAGTCTCACCAGCGTCGTGCTCGTCCAGGAAAGCGTCGAATGGTCTATGCGCGGCAGCGCCACGGCCTCGATCATCTTCTCGCGCAGCCTCGGCAACACGCTTGGCGCCACGGCGCTCGGCGCGATCATGAATATCGGTATCGCTCATTTCGGCAGCGGCGAACTGGCAACGAGGCTTCACGATATTCTGAACCAGCCGACCGGCCTTTCCGATCTTGTCGGCGATCCGGCGATCAGGAACGTTTTCGACGCCGCGCTTCACTGGAGTTTCTGGGGCGTCGTCATCGTCGCCATCACGACGTTCGCAACCGTCTGGCTCATTCCCGTCGCCCATGATGCCGGCCGCCGATCGGTGCCCAAGGCGGATGCCCAGGATGCGATGACGCATTGACGGAGCGCGACCGGCAACGGGCCACGCTTCCCTCCGCCGGCATTCATCGTGACGCTTGCGACGTGCTGCGTCAGAAATCGTAGTGGCTGATGCGCCAGGACTCCAACAGGCTCCGTGATGCCTTGATCGCGGCGTCGGAATCGCGGGCGACGATCGCGTCAAGGATGGCCTTGTGGTAGGGCAGGGAACGCTTCTGACCCTCCGCCACTTCATCATGGTCCGAAAGCGTGCGATTGGCGTAGATCCCAACCGCAATCAGGTCGATAAGCTGTGAATAGATCATGTTGTGCGTGGCGGCGAAGATCGCGGTATGGAAGCGCAAATCGGCGTCGGCATTGGTATTGATGTCGCCGATGGTGGAAACCATTTCCTCGTAAGCGGAACTGATTGCCGTGACGTCTTCGTCCGTGCGGCGTGTGGCGGCACGCGCGGTAGCCTCCGGCTCCAGCGCCAGCCGCAAATCCTTGATGGAGCGCATGATTTCCACCGAAGGTCCGGTCTCGTAGTACCAGACCATGACGTCGGTATCGAGGTGATGCCAGTTGGAGCGCTCCTTGACGCGGGTGCCGACGCGGGTCTTGATCTCCACCAGTCCCTTGCCGGCAAGGCATTTCATCGCTTCGCGAATGACGGTGCGGCTGATACCGAATTGTTCCACCAGATCGGGCTCGTTCGGCAGCGTGGCGCCTACCGGGTAATTTCCACCGACGATGCGGCGACCAAGCTCGTGGACGAAATAGCCGAAGACGCCGCGACGGGGGATCGTACCGTATTTTCGCACAAAGGCATCGAATGGTGACTGCGTTACGATCAGTTTCGCCTCCGGTGTTGCCGCAGTGGTCTTTGCATCAAGGCCATGTTTCATTATGCGGAGCTCTCATTCCTTTGATACGCGATTGCGAAGCTAATCTTCAGCCGATGATATGTTTTGCGGGCTCTATGCTGATGTCTCGGCTTGTTCGAGGCTGTTTCATATTGTTTTTGTATCGATCCTGTCGTTCTTGGCGCGGCATTTCCGATAAAAAACCCTACCATGTCTTGTGCGCAAATGCCTACTGGCACCGGATTGACCGGTCCGTTCACCAAGGCGCATTGGCGGATCGTCATGATTTCCGGCCCAGCCGCATGGCGGAAGGTGGCAGCACGGCAATCAAATTCTGCGCCACCCACTAAGCGAAACGTGATTGACCAATCGATTGATGGGACGATTTCGATCTATCGGAAACGATGCCGAACCGATTAAATAAAGGGGGATGCGAGGCGGATTCGGAGTAACTGGTTGATGAACGACATGTCCACGCATGGGCGGGAGAAGGAAATGCAGGCGGCAGGCTCACGGTCGGTCTCGATTGCGTTGCTCGTGGCCGGTGCTTTCTTCATGGAAAACCTGGATGGTACGGTCATTGCAACCGCGCTGCCGCAGATGGCCGTTTCCTTTGGCGCCCGACCGGTGGATCTCAATATAGGCATGAGTGCCTATCTTCTGACGCTCGGCGTCTTCATCCCCATCAGCGGCTGGATCAGCGACCGGTTCGGCGCGCGACTGGTATTCACCACGGCCGTCGTCGTCTTCACGCTCGCTTCCGTTTTGTGCGGTTTTGCCAACGGTGTCGGCTCCTTCGTCGCTATGCGCATCCTGCAGGGGATCGGCGGCGCGATGATGGTGCCGGTGGGCCGGCTCGTGGTTTTGAACAATACCCCGAAGGACAAGCTGATCTCGGCGATTGCGACGATCACCTGGCCGGCGCTGGTGGCGCCCGTTCTTGGACCGCCACTCGGCGGCTTCATCACCGACCATGCGAACTGGCGCTGGATCTTCTTTCTCAACTTGCCGCTCGGCATATTGGCGTTTGCCTTCGCGCTCATTCTCATTCCGGAAACCAAGAATGCTGCGCGGCCGCCTTTCGACTGGATCGGCTTCGTCGTCAGCAGCATCGGTCTGGCAAGCCTGATGTACGGGCTGGAGCTGGTCGGCCGTCCCGATCTCATATGGCTGGAAGCCTCGGCCTATGTGGTCGCGGGGCTGGTTCTGCTCACCGTAGCTGTGTTTCATTTTCTGAGGACGGAGCATCCGCTCATCGATCTCTCAGGGCTGAAGCTGCCGACCTTCGCGGTCACGATCTCCGGCGGATCACTGTTTCGTACCGCTATCGGTGCGGTGCCGTTTCTGTTGCCGCTGATGTTCCAGGTCGGCTTCGGGCTCAGCGCCTTTCATGCCGGCATGCTGACCTTGGCGGTCTTTGCCGGCAACCTGGCGATGAAGCCGGGGACGACGCCGATTTTGCGGCGTTTCGGCTTTAAACCGGTATTGATCGTCAACGGCATCCTGAATGCCGCCTTCATTGCAGCCTGTGCGTTGTTTTCGCCCGATACGCCGGTCTGGCTCGTCGTACCGGTGCTGTTCATCGGAGGCATGTGCCGCTCGATGCATTTCACGGCATTGAATACGATTGCCTTCGCCGACATTCCGCCGCAGAAGATGACAGGCGCCAACACGCTGTTCAGCACCGTCTTTCAGCTGACCATGGGCATGGGCATCGCTGTCGGTGCCATCGGCATTCGCATCGGTCAGGCTGTCAGTGCACCGCTTGGCGTAGGCGGCATCGTCGCCATCGAATTCCGCCTCGCCTTCGTGTTGCTCGGCATCATCGCTCTCTTTGCCGTGCTGGATTGCCTGCCGCTCGACCGCAGGGCCGGCGACAACGTTGCGCGCAAGCAGAAGGCGGGCGCGAAAAAGGCGGCTTGAAAATCTCCGCTATGAACGACATGTGCTGCTCAATGGGGATACTGAATGAGATTATAATGCAACAGCACCGCGGGTATCGCCATCAGGATGATAAGAAGCATTGCAAAGCTTGCTGCACGCAACATTTTCATCCGGCGGGCGCGCTGACCGGTCCAATCATATACTGCCATAATGAGCCCCTCCTTTTCCTCAATCATTACAAAGGCAAGAAATGGAACTCCAGTCAATATTGGCAATAGGGCGTTAAATAATAAGTTCATTCTAATATAATGGGGTAGTATACCGCCATTCTATTGGGCACCAGCACAACGCGTCTTCTCCGGCATTGGCGCAAGCTCGTTTCGCGACACCGGTTGGACGCTGGAAGAACAAGAGTTTGGGCCTTGCGCAAGCAGGCGCCGTTTGCTTCGAAAAGAGGAAAAATGCGATGAGTAAGATGCGCGCTTTGGTGCTGGAACGCCAGCATGAACTGGCAATCCGCGATATAGACCTTCCTCAGGAGGTCGGGCCGGGTCAAGTCAAGATCAAGATCCATACGGTCGGCGTCTGCGGATCCGACGTCCACTATTACACGCACGGCAAGATTGGCCCCTTCGTCGTCAACGAGCCGATGGTGCTTGGCCATGAAGCCGCCGGCACTGTCGTCGAAGTCGGTGCTGGCGTGACGCATCTGAAGATCGGCGACCGCGTCTGCATGGAGCCGGGGATCCCCGATCCCAATTCCAAAGCGAGCCGTCTCGGCATGTACAATGTCGATCCCGCCGTCATCTTCTGGGCAACGCCGCCCGTCCATGGCGTGTTGACGCCCTTTGTCGTGCATCCGGCCAATTATACCTTCAAACTGCCTGATAATGTCAGCTTTGCCGAGGGCGCGATGGTCGAACCCTTTGCGGTCGGCATGCAGGCAGCGACCAAGGCGAGAATTACCCCCGGTGACACCGCCGTCATCCTCGGCGCCGGCCCGATCGGCACGATGGTCGCGATCGCGGCTCTTGCCGGCGGCTGCGCACGGGCGATCGTTGCCGATCTCGCCCAGCCGAAGCTCGACATCGCCGCCCAATATCAGGGCGTCATCCCTGTCAATATTCGCGAAAACAATCTGGTCGAGGAAGTCAGCCGCCTTACGGATGGTTGGGGCGCCGACGTCGTCTTCGAGTGCTCCGGTTCGCAGAAGGCCTGGGAAACAGTCATGGCGCTGCCGCGCCCGGGCGGCGTGATCGTCGCCGTCGGTCTGCCGGTCGATCCGGTCGGTTTCGATGTTTCGACGGCATCGACCAAGGAAATCCGTATCGAAACGGTCTTCCGCTATGCGCATCAATATGAGCGCTCCATCGCACTGATCGCGTCCGGCCGTGTCGATCTGAAGCCGCTGATCTCGGAGACATTCGCCTTTGAAGACTCCATCGAGGCGTTCGATCGTGCCGTCGAGGCCAGACCAACAGATGTCAAGCTGCAGATCATCCTGGATCAGTAAGCGTCTGTTTACTCGTCGCCTTGCATGGGCGAGGCGACGTTTTCCTCCGGTTTCGCACGACCCCGTAGACGGGTAGGCAAAAGCGATGCTAGTTAGCCTGAAAAGAGAGGAACAGGCTTTAACGCCGTGAAACGGGAAGGATAGCCGTGCCGCACGACGTCGCATTGATCGCACTGATTGCCGGCGGGTTCGTGTTCGCGGCCATTTTCGGCTATCTCGCCGACAGGCTACATCTGCCGCCGTTGGTCGGCTATCTGGTTGCCGGCGTCATTATCGGCTCATCCACACCGGGCTTTGTCGCCGATGTTTCACTCGCATCGCAATTGGCAGAAATCGGCGTCATCCTGCTGATGTTCGGCGTCGGCCTGCATTTTTCGGCCGCTGATCTGCTGGCGGTGCGCGGGGTCGCCATCCCCGGTGCCATCGGTCAGATCGCGATCGCAACGCTTTTAGGCATCGGCTTGACGTCCCTCTGGGGCTGGGGCATCGGCGCAGGCGTGGTCCTCGGGCTAAGCCTTGCCGTCGCCAGCACCGTTGTACTGTTGAAAGCGCTGGAAGAGCGCAATCTGGTGAATTCGACCAACGGGCGCGTGGCTGTCGGCTGGCTGATCGTCGAAGATCTGGCGATGGTGCTCGCACTTGTCCTGCTGCCGGCCTTTGCCGGCGCCATGGGCGGCCATGTGAATGCCGGTGACCATGCGGCTTCCGGCTCGATCTGGCTGACGATCGGCATGACGCTGGTCAAGGTGGCGGCATTTACTCTTGTAGCGATCTTCATCGGTCCGCGCGTCGTACCCTGGCTGTTGACGTCGGTCGCCCGCACAGGCTCGCGCGAATTGTTCACGCTGTCGGTTCTGGCGATCGCGCTCGGCATCGCCTTCGGGGCGGCGGAAATATTCGGCGTTTCCTTCGCGCTTGGAGCCTTCTTTGCCGGGCTCGTGATGAGTGAATCGCATCTCAGCCATCGGGCTGCGGCCGACTCCCTGCCATTGCAAAATGCCTTTTCCGTGCTGTTCTTCGTGTCCGTCGGCATGCTCTTCGATCCGACTATCCTGGTGCGCGAACCGCTGATGATCGTCGGCGTGCTTGCGCTCATCATGATCGGCAAGTCACTGATTGCTTTCGGCCTGGTGCTGTTGCTGCGTTACCCGGCGAGCATGGGCTTTGCGGTTGCAGCCGGCCTTGCGCAGATCGGCGAATTTTCCTTCATCCTGGCCGGGCTCGGCGTTTCGCTCGGTCTGTTGTCCCGGGAAGGACAGGATCTCATTCTTGCAGGAGCGATCCTGTCGATCACGCTCAATCCGCTGGCCTTCTTCGCCGTCGAGAAGCTGGAGAAATGGACGTTTTCCCGATGGCCGTCGTTCGCGAGCAAATATGGCACGGCCAAGCAAGATGGGCTGCGTCGCGAACTGACCGCCATCAACAAGCAGCGTGAGGAAAGGGATCGGCAGCATAGTCTCGAGATCGAAGAGCTGATCGAGACCTTTCCGATGTTTGCCGAGCTGGATGACAATGCGCATGAGGAGCTTCTGCTGCTCTTCCGGCCGAGATCGGCTTCGCCGGGCGATCGCGTCATTCGCACGGGCGATCGCGGCGACAGCATGTTCTTCATCGCGTCCGGCGCCGTCGAAGTGCAGCTTGAGGACGATGAGGTTCCGCTCGGCGCCGGTTCATTCTTCGGCGAAATGGCACTGTTGACCGGCGCGCGCCGTACCGCCGATGTCGTTGCCGTCGATTTCTGTCAGCTTTTCGTGCTGGAGCGCCGTGATTTCAACCTGTTCATGTCGCGGCATCCGCAACTGCGCGCCGCCGTCAGCCACATGGCGCGCGAGCGGCAGGAAAGCAATGTGTCGCGCCAGCGGCGCGACCAATCAGAGGATGCGAGCTGACACCCGATATGGGATTTAGCGGCGCCTCAGCCAGGATTTCGAAACGCGGCAGGCCATCGTATAGGCCGGATCGAAGACATTGCCGACATCGTAGCGCACGACTTGGCCGAGCAGGTGGCTGGCGGCAGTCTTATCGAGGCCGTAGTCGGAGCCGAGCCAGCGCAGCATTTCACTGGTTGCGTGCTGCAGGGCCTGGTCGAGCGGCCGGGCGTTGCCGATGGTGAAAATGTCGTCCACCGTCTCGCCGCGCGGCCAGACGATCGTCTTTTTCTTTTCGACGCTCAGCCGTACCGTCACCTCGAAGGTGGTTTCGATTCCCGTGCCGACGATCTCGCCGTCTCCCTGCACAGCGTGGCAATCGCCCAGGAAGAAAAGTGCGCCTGGCGCCGATACGGGAAACCAGATGGTCGTGCCCGGCCCCAGCAGCCGATAGTCCATGTTGCCGCCGAATTCGCCGCTGGTGGCGGTCGATATGGCCTGGCCGAGCGCCGGCGCAACACCGAAGCAGCCGATCATCGGCGAAAGCGGCAGCGTCAGGGCCTCAAGGCCGGCCACCGGCTCGGAAAGTCTCGTTGTCAGGGCTTCGCGGTCGATCTGCCAGATCACCTTTTCGCTGGCCGGCAGTGTCCGCACATCCTGCGGATCGACGACGTTGCCTGCCACGACGCTGCGGGTGAATCCCGTATCGCGCGTCGGCACCATCGTCAGGATTTCGACTTTGAGGGAATCGCCCGGTTCCGCACCCTCGACGAAGATCGGGCCGTTCATCGGGTTGGGACCCGAGGCATGGCGAATATCATGCTTGTCATAGCCGGCAGCGTCGAGCGTTTCGGTAATGACGGTATCGCCATCGGCGACATGCAAGGCCGGCGGCAGGGAGCCGATGACGTTGTGATAGACGGTGGGGGTAAAACGGTGCGTTGCCATTGCCTACAGCCTTATCCTGAATTTGGTTCGGTCAACCTATGACAGCTTTGCCGTGTCACGAAAGACCGCGTTTGCGGATATTATGGATTACCGCTTCGGACGATCCCAAGGACGATAATAAACAAGCGACAACGGCGCTCTGCGGATTCCGCCGGCCGCGACCTGGAATGCAGGTCGATCTAGGCGAAATGATCGCGGAACGCCTGTGGCGTGGTTCCGAATTTTCTCAGGAAATTGCGCCGCATGGTTTCCTCCGAGCTGAAGCCGCAACGGATGCGCGCCTGGTGAACCGTAAGTCCCTCTTCCAGCAGACGCCGCACCGCCTCGGTGCGGATATCCTCCACAGCCCTTGCGGGCGTGCGTCCGGTCGCCTTGAGGTAATGCCGGGAAAAGCTGCGCGCACTCATATTCGCCCGTTCGGCGAGAACGGGCAGAGAGAGGTCCGCGCGCAGATTGCTCATGATCCAGGCATGCAGTTGGTCGAAGCGCTCGCCGCTTTCCTGCAGGCGCAATGCTGAACTGAATTGCGCCTGGCCGCCCGGCCGCTTCAGGAAGACGACGAGCTCGCGGGCGACGGAAAGTGCCAGTTTCCGGCCGAGGTCGTCTTCGACCAAAGCGAGGGCCAGATCGATGCCGGCGCTCACGCCCGCCGAGCTCCATAGGTCGCCGTCCCGCACGAAGATCGGATCCGGCTCCAGTTTCACTTGTGGGAAGCGCTTTGAGAATTCCTCGCAGCGGTTCCAATGGGTCGCCGCGCGTCGCCCGTCCAGAAGTCCCGCTTCGGCAAGAAGAAAGGCGCCGCTGCAGACGGAGGCGGTTCGCCGGGCGCTTGCCGACCGCCTGCGCACCCACTCGACCAGGGCCTGATCTTCGCATGCCTTGTTGACGCCCCAGCCGCCGGCGATGATCAAGGTGTCGAGCGGGACGCCAACGTCGCTGAGTGGCGAAGTCGTCAGCACAAGGCCTGAACTGGTCCTGGTCTGCGCGTCCGTCGCGACTGCGACTGCCTCATAGGGCCTTGGCAATCCGCTTTCGATTGCCGCCTCATTGGCACTGGTGAAAACCTGCAGCGGACCGGCTATGTCGAGCAGTTGGGCGTTGTCAAAGGCAAGTATCTCGATGTGGCGCATGATTGGCACAAAATGACGGGAGTTTGGCAAATACGCCAGATTGTGATCGCATAGGCTGGTCGAAGTCAACCATAGGAGATCCACCATGACCGTTCGCTTCGGCCTGCTCGCCTTTCCGGGCGTCCAGCAACTCGACCTGACCGCCCCTTACGAGATATTTGCGTCGATGGAAGGTGCGGAGGTTCACCTCGTCTGGAAGGATACGTCTCCGATTGTCTCCGCCACCAAGCTGGTGCTGCAGCCGACGACGAGCTTTGCGGCGTGCCCGTCCCTCGATGTGATCTGCGTGCCGGGGGGCAGCGGCGTCAATGCGCTGCTCGAAGACGAGACGGTTCTCTCCTTTATCCGCGCGCAGGCGGCTCAGGCACGCTTCATAACCTCGGTGTGCACAGGTTCTCTCGTTCTTGGCGCCGCCGGTCTGCTCAAGGGCAGGAAGGCGACGACCCATTGGAATGCGCGCGATTTCCTGGCGGAATTCGGCGCCATCGCGACCCCTGGACGGGTCGTCCGGGACGGCAATCTTTTCACCGCGGGCGGCGTGACGGCGGGCATCGATTTCGGACTGACCATCGTTGCGGCCCTGCGTGATCAGGCGGAGGCGGAAGCGATCCAGCTTTCGCTGGAATACGCGCCCGCACCGCCGTTTCACTCCGGATCGCCGGAGGAGGCGCCGGCCGATGTGTTGATCGAGACGAAACGGCGGCTTGCCGGCTCGCGGACGGCCCGGGAGGCCATCATGGCTCGTCTCGCGGCTCGCCGGCATCAGGCCGGTTGAGCGCCGATCCTGTGCGCAAGCGATGTCACCTCGCTGAAATGGAACGTCGATAAGGACACGATCTGACTTTTGATCGTAGCGACAATCCCATCGAGGTGACGATGCCCAATCGGGCGAACAGGATCCTGATTTCACGTAGCCTCTCATGCTTGACAGGAACAGCATTTCTGCGACCGTGGCATCACGATGTCGTGTGCGGCCTTGTGGTGGGCGAGAGGCTATTCTGATGAACAAGTTCCGATCATTTCGCTGCATTCCCCGTTTTGCCATGGCGATGAACATTCTGGTCGCCGCGGTTTTCTCGCTGATGCTGCCGGCATCAGAAGCTCACGCGCTTGAGGTCGGGCAGCAGACGAAGGCATCGGGTGAGCAGATCGAGAAGCTGATCAAAGCGCTGCGCGACAGCGGTGCCATGGCCGACAAGGACCTGTTGCAGCGGCGTGCCGACTTCGAGAATCTGATGGCAGCGACGCCGGATCCGACGCGGGTGCAGATTCGCCGCGTTGACGCCAACGGCGTTGCCGGCGATCTGATCTGGCCGGCACGGCTGCATTATGGAATCGGCAGGCGTGCCATTCTCTATCTGCATGGAGGGGGCTTTTATAGCGGCTCGCTGCGGACACACCGCAATATTGCCGCCTCGCTTGCCAAGGGGGCGTCTGCCGATGTGCTGCTCATCGACTATCGTCTCGCGCCCGAACACGGTTTTCCCTCGCAGATCAACGATGCGGTGGCGGCCTATCGTTGGCTCCTGTCGTCAGGATACAAGGCCGGAAACATTGTCATTGCGGGAGAGTCGGTCGGCGGAACCCTGGCCATCGAGATTATCCTGAACCAGCTTCGCCTCAAAGGAGCGCTTCCCGCGGCAGTGGTTGCCATGAGCCCGGTGACCGATTTCGCCGCGACGGGGGCGTCACTGGTTGCAAACGCTTCCCGTGACCCGTTCATGGGCAAGGAGGAATTGACCATCATCCACAATGCCTATGTTGCCGACCGATCACCGGTCGATCCCGAGATATCGCCGCTCTATGCCAATTTGGCCGGCTTTCCACCCCTGCTGATCCAGGTGGGTTCGCGGGAGACGCTGCTGGATGACAGTGTACGGCTGGCGGACAAGGTGCGGCAGGCGGGCGGAGACGTGGCCCTGGAAATCTGGCCTGGCATGATTCACCAGTGGCAGATTTTCCCATTCTGGCTCGAGGATGCCAGGAAGTCGAATGGGAGAGTGGCGGAATTCGCGATTTCGCATTTCGTCGACAAACCCGCGCAATAGTCTTGGCGTACAATCGTGCAATGATCCTGGTTTCCGGGGAAGCGCGGGCCGATCGGGTTTCGCGGAGCATTCTATAATTATTTATCGCGCGATATAATCGTAAGATAAATTTTTGTAGACAACGCGTGGCAAGTGCTCTATGCATAATGATGTTGCGATAATAAATCGCGCAATATATTATAAGTGGAGATTGAAATGAGCCAGTCGATCAATCAAGCTACCCGTCGTGGCGTTATGACCGCCGGACTAGGCCTTGCCGCCGCCGCCGTCATGCCCTTCGCTCAACCTGCACAAGCTTCTGCAAAGCAATCTTCGAAAGGTAAGGACACAATGAGCAGCAGCACGATCACCACCAAGGACGGAACTCAGATCTTCTACAAGGATTGGGGAACAGGCCAGCCGATCGTCTTCCATCACGGATGGCCGCTGAGCTCGGACGATTGGGACGCCCAGATGCTCTTTTTCCTCAATCAGGGCTACCGCGTTATCGCCCATGATCGCCGCGGCCACGGGCGCTCGAGCCAGACGGCGACCGGAAACGAGATGGATACCTATGCTGCCGACGTGGCCGCACTCGCGGAGCATCTCGACCTGAAAGGCGCCATTCACGTCGGCCATTCGACCGGCGGTGGCGAAGTCGCCCGCTACGTGGCGCAGTATGGCGGTCATGGCCGGGTTTCCAAGGCGGTGCTGATTGGCGCCGTGCCGCCGATCATGGTCAAGTCCGACAAGAATCCCGGTGGCCTGCCGCTGGAGGTATTCGATGGCTTCCGCGCGGCGCTTGCCGCCAATCGCGCGCAATTCTTCCGCGACGTTCCGTCAGGACCGTTTTACGGCTTCAATCGCCCCGGCGCGGTGGTTTCGCAGGGCGTCATCGATAATTGGTGGCGTCAGGGCATGATGGGGGGCACCAAGGCGCATTACGACTGCATCAAGGCCTTCTCGGAAACGGACTTCACTGAGGATCTGAAGAAGATCGAGGTGCCGACGCTGGTCATGCATGGCGATGATGACCAGATCGTCCCGATTGCGGACGCGGCCCTTCTGTCCATCAAGCTGCTGAAGAACGGCACGCTGAAAGTCTACAAAGGCTTTCCGCACGGCATGGCGACCACGCATGCGGATATCATCAATGCGGATCTGCTGGCGTTCTTCAAGGCTTAAAGATCCCCCGAAGAGTGAAGCGCCCGCCTTCCGGCGGGCGCTTCACAGCCGGCCGGGTGCTGTTACCACGCCTGCCGCTTCAGCTATCAAGTTTCAATGAAAGCTGAACGGCACGCGGCAAGGGTGGTAGCGGCCGGCTGATGTCGACGCGGCGTTTCCAATTGGCGAGCCGCTCCTGCTCGCGCTCCCGAAGTGCCTTCGAGACCGCGACAAAGGTCATGGCACGCTCAATGACTTGTTCAGCTTTGGTCATGGACATCTCCATATGTTCACTTTATGTTCTCATATTGAGTGCAATAAGTCAAGCCTATGGCGGGGAGCGCCCAGCGCTCTCGGGTTCCGAATATAGGGCGAGCATATTCCGACTTCTCTGCGGAATGTCCCGGACTTGCAACGCCAGTGAATGGGGTTGACGTTCGCAGCCAATCAAATGCTTAGAAAAGCGTCGCGGTCGTCTTTTCCAATTCGGACGTTGACGGTCAACTAGCCTTTCAGCTTGCGCCCCTGTTTTTGCTTCGGCTTCTCAACGGATGGGTCCGACACTTCCTTGGCCAATCTTGCCTGGCGAAGGCGCTCTGTCTTGCTTTCACGTGCAACGACTTCGTTTTGAATGATGGTCCGTGCTGAATCATTCGTGGCAATCGCCGCTTTTTCGGCTCTGGACAAGCGCTGCTCTGACCGATTGACTCTAAATGCACTCATGTTGCCTCCTGGAGCTGCCGGCAACAAAAAAGGCCGGAGCGAAACCGCGCCGACCTTCCTCACATCGCCCTCGCACCAATGCCAGTACATCCGTGGTCAAAAGAGGAAAACGACTAAAACATCGCGAGCGTCAAATTTCGTTAGCGCTCACCAGCAATGTTACTTCATGGGTGTGGGGTGTCATTCCGTCGAATGCAAGTACTAGAGAAATTTATTTCGATTTATTAGGCGTCCATAGGGAGTTTCCGGACGTTTTTTCGATGCAGCTAAGGAGATGATGAGTATCCGTCTTCTCCGAAACTTAAATGGCTGATAAACTACTTGAGATCGATGCGACACGGAAATTGCTCCGCCCCCATCCTTCTCGGTGGCCCATGTCGAAGCTTACATTCAGATACAGCGTTCGTGAGGAGCGTGATTGTACCTGGACAGTGTACGATGTCTTCACGGGAAGGGCTGCGGAGCCCACGCATTGGATACTGAACGTTCTGACTGAGAAGGAAGCAAAGGCCTATTGCGCCATTCTTAATGTCAAGGACATGGAAAGACGTGAACGCCTGGGCTTCTAGCGCGCGCAGGCGAGATTGCCTTGTCCCTTAATGGTTAGGCGATATTCTCCCGCAATGTCACGCCCGGCCACGCCGGATGGGCTTTTTTCTTTCCTTTACCAAGGTGGCCGTTTTCGGTTCTTCCGTGGCTTCTTGTTGCAGGCGAAGAGTTCGCAGCGCCTCGGTTTTCTTTTCCCGGGCGGAGTTTTCCGCCGCCACGATGGATTTTGCCATGCTGGTGGTGGTCGCGGCTTTGTCGTTGGTGAGAGACGCAGCCTTCTTGAAGAATTGGTCCTTGGTGGCTGTCATGATCGCTCCTTCGCGCACAGCAGTAAATTGGGGAGGGTTGTCGAAGATTAACGACTTTGGGTCCGGCTTCGGGTGCTCTTGGGCAGCAGACCGTCTCTTTGTAGCTTCTTGCGCATCAGCTTGCGGTGCCGGCGAATGGCTTGCGCTTTCTCTTGAATACGCTGCTCGGATGGCTTCACAAAGGCTGAACGCACTTTTATTTCGCGAAAAATGCCTTCACGGATCATCTTCTTCTTCAGTACGCGCAATGCTTGATCAATATCATTGTCTTTTACAAAAACTTGCAAATCATACCTTTCCGTAGCGCACAGCATGTCGCTCCGCGCCCTATCTGAAGGCTTGTTTTTTGCCTCCCGCGGTAAGGGGTTTCAGCCAAGGCTCCGGTCTTGCGGATGTGGAGTTTTGGCTGTCGGCAACTGGATCCGCGCAAAGCTGCTCGATGTCCGCCTCCGAGATGCGGCGTTCAAAGCTCTCATGCGTGAAGCGAACCTGATAATATGCCTCGGCGGAGTCGGAGGGGAGCATGCTTATGATGCGGCATGTCCTTGGGGCTGCTTTCAGCCGAGTGAGATCCGCTTTCAAGACCACTACGTCTCCAGCCGAAAACTTCATTCTGCTCATGGCATCCCCTCGCTGATGGGCCGCAGAAATACAAAAGGCCGGGCATTACCCGACCTTTCCCTGCCAGTTCGATCTTTGCTGCCAGTACATCCGTGGTCAGCATGACGAATGACAATCAGATAGCTTTGAGATTGTCGGCAGAACTCTTGCCGGTCTTGCGATCGCGAACCAGTTCGTAATCGACCTTCTGGCCTTCGGCGAGAGAATTCATACCTGCGCGCTCCACAGCGGAAATGTGAACGAACACATCCGTTGCGCCGTCTTCAGGTTGAATGAAGCCAAAACCCTTGGCGCTATTGAACCACTTTACAGTTCCAGAGCTCATGACAATTTCCTTTCAATTAGACATAGAATTTCGCTCCGCGGCAAACCATTTGCCGCAGTATCACGACCAAAATTGAAAGAAAATTCGGCTACGCTTCCGCGTTAACAAAGATCATCAAGCAAGATCGACATTATTAACATAGGGCTGAAACAAGGCAAAGGCAAGGCTGCATTTATGGCCGACGATTTTAACCGGCAGCCGCTCCGATACAATAAATGAAAATAACCGTTGATTTACAATCGCCATGGGGTGTTCGCTACACCCACTCGGCCGCGGTCGCAAGGCATGTGTCGACGATCCCGCGGGTATCGGTACGGCAGGTGCCGCGACCGGCTGGCGGGCGACGCTGCGGGTCGCGCGGCCGGAACATTTGCCGGATGGACGGTTGTGTCGAATGAGAGCGAAAATCATCTGGCCGCTAGCGTATGAAGCGACAACGCCCGCTTGAAATTTGCCTCATCTTCCGCCACCTGTTCGGCGCGACTTTCAATATTCCCAGGAGACTAGACGCACATGACAACCACCGCAGAAAACACCGCTGAGAGCCACGTCTTTGAGGCTGACGTTGCCCGCCTTCTGCATATGATGGTTCACTCGGTTTATTCGGATAAGGACGTCTTCCTGCGCGAGCTGATCTCGAACGCGGCCGATGCCTGCGAAAAGCTGCGCTATGAGGCGATCGCCGAGCCCGCGCTGCTCGCCAACGACCCCGACAGCCGCATCCTGCTGACGCTCGATGCCGACGGCAACAAGCTCGTCGTCGAGGACAACGGCATCGGCATGAGCCGCGACGAGCTGATCGAGGCGCTCGGAACGATCGCCCGCTCGGGCACGCGCGCCTTCATGGAGCGCATCGAGGCCAACAAGCAGGGCGAAGGCGCGCAGCTCATCGGCCAGTTCGGCGTCGGCTTCTATTCCTGTTTCATGGTCGCCGACCGGGTTGACGTCGCCTCCCGCCGCGCCGGCGCGGAGGAAGCCTGGCTCTGGTCATCCGACGGCAAGGGTGGCTACAGCGTCGCCCCGATCGATGTGGCCGAGGCTCCCGCTCGCGGCACGCGCATCACGCTGCATCTGATGGACGATGCCAAGAGCTATGCATCGCGCTGGACGGTGGAGCGCATCGTCAAGGAGCAGTCGGGCCATGTGCCGGTACCGATCAAGATCGCCGAGGCGCCCGGCGCCGAGCCCACGCAGTTGACCGACGGCACCGCGCTTTGGACCAAGTCGAAGAACGACATCACCAGCGAGGAATATACGGATTTCTATCGCGGCGTCTCCGGCCAGTATGACGAGCCGGCGCTGACGGTGCATTTCCGCGCCGAAGGCCGCCACGAATATTCCGCCCTCGCCTTCGTGCCGGGCTCGCAGCCATTCGATCTCTCCGATCCGGATCGCAAAGGCCGCATGAAGCTCTATGTGAAGCGGGTCTTCATCACCGACGAGGCGGAATTGTTGCCGCGCTATCTCCGCTTCGTGCGCGGTCTTGTCGATACGAACGACCTCCCGCTCAACGTCTCGCGCGAGATGATCCAGGAAAGCGCGATCCTGTCGGCGATCCGCAAGGGTGTCACCAACCGTATCATCACGGCGATAGAGAAGCTGGCTGAAAGCGACCAGGATGCTTTCCTGAAGCTCTGGGAAAATTTCGGCAGCCTGATCAAGGAAGGCCTCTACGAGGATTTCGAGCGGCGCACGCAACTGCTGGCGCTGTCGCGCTTCCGCACCACCGCCTCCGGCGATGGCTACCGTTCGCTTGCCGATTACGTCAAGGACGCCAAGGAAGGCCAGCAGTCGATCTACTATCTCGTCGGCGGCAGCCTGGATCAGCTGAAGGCATCGCCTCAGCTCGAAGGTTTCCGCGCCCGCGGCATCGAAGTGCTGTTGCTGACGGATTCCGTCGACAGCTTCTGGGTGACAAATGCGCCGGAATTCGAGGGCAAGAGCTTCAAGTCGATCACCCAGGGCTCCGCCGATCTCGCGCAGTTCAAAAAGCTGGACGAAGACAAGGCGGAAAATGCGAGTGCTCCCGCCGAAGTGCAGGCCTTCATCGATTTCGCCAGGGAAAAGCTTGCCGATGAGGTGTCGGACGTGCGCGCGTCCGATCGCCTGATCGAAAGCGCTGTCTGCCTGGTCGCTTCCGAACAGGGTTACGACCGGCAGCTCGAGAAGATCCTGCAGGGGGCCGGCCGCTTGCAGTCCGGCGCCAAGCCGATCCTGGAAATCAATATGGATCACCCGGTCGTCAAGGCTATCGCCGCCAAGGTCGATGCACCGTCGCTGCGCGACGATGCGGCATTCCTGCTGCTCGATCAGGCGCGCGTGCTGGATGGTGACAAGCCGGCCGATCCGCGCGCTTTCGCCGAGCGTCTGGCGCGGGTGATGGAAAAGGCTCTCCAGTAATCGAAAGGGCCGGCACGACTTTGATGAGGCCGTGCCGGCCTGGATCTTTCGAGTGCGGTCGGGAAGGCTGAATACGTTCGACAGAGCGGGTTGCTATAGCCAAAACTTATCGCCAGGGCACGAGATCCGAATTGGCAAACCACGCCGCGCGGCGTGAAATCGCTGTCGTTCGGAAGGAGTTTCCCATGTCGGAAGAAAAGACGGCACTTGCTATCAGCGCGCATGCTGCTGACTTCGTATCGCGCTGCATGCGGAGCGGGCTATAAGGTCACCGTCGTCTGCCTGTCCCTCGACGAGCGCGGTGAGTCGGCAAAGCTCCGGAAGCAGCCGGGCATGACGCTGGAGCGGGTCAAGGCAGCGCAACGGGCGGAATCGGAAAAGGCGGCAAAGGCGCTCGGCGTCTACGATCTCATCAGCTTCGACCTCGGCGACTATCCGCTGCGCCTGACGGACGAAGACAAATACTGCCTGGCCGATGTCATCTCTTATCGAACATCCGGCGGGCCTGATGGAGGTTTCCTGGACCACGACGAGGGCGGCCATCAATGGGGCGGGAACGGTCAGGACAGCGCGAAAACTGGTCGATGGCCGCGTGTTTCCTATGCCATAAACTTGAGTTTCGTTTGAAGCTTTTTATTGCGCGCCGCGCATTCTTCTCCTATAGAGGAACCCGAAATGGCCGGGTGTCGCCCGGCCACGTAAGCGTTAACGTCACTCAACGCGTATGATCGAACGGCTCTGCGGCTTCGGTCTGCGCGGCTATGTCCTGCGGATCAAGGTTTAAGAGCCTCGAAGGGACACAGATGGATAACCCCCAAACCTCAAATCTGAATAGTTCGGTTCCGAAGATCGAGCGTGTGCGCCATGAGCTGAAGCGGCGTACCCTGACCGTCTCCAACGTCGAAAAGATCACGCCCGGCATGCTGCGCATCGAGCTTGCCGGGGAAGACCTTGCCGATTTTGTCAGCCTGGCGCCCGACGATCACATCAAGGTTCTCGTGCCGGGCCCTGGCGAAGAGATGGTGCGGCGCGACTATACGCCTCGCCGCTACGATACCGATGCCCGCACGCTCGTCATTGATTTTGCCATTCATGAAGCAGGACCTGTCACTCAATGGGCACTCGGCGCCCGCCCCGGTGACAGCCTGGAGATCGGCGGTCCCCGCGGCTCTGCTGTAATCTCCGACGACGTCAAGAATTGGCTGCTCGTCGGCGACGAGACGGCGTTGCCGGCCATCGGCCGTCGCATCGAGGAGGCCGGCAGCGATGTGCGGATCACGGCCATCATGGCGGTTGCGGACGCTGCGGAGCACCAGATCTTTCAAACCGACGCCCAGCTGGAGACTCATTGGGCGCATCGGCCCCTGTCGGAGGCGACCGACGCGTCTGCGCTGATGGCCGTTCTCCAATCGGTCGAGCTCGCGGCCGGCACCTTCGTCTGGATTGCCGCTGAAGCCTCGGTGACGCGTGCGCTGCGGACCTATTTCGTCGAAGAACGCGGCTATCCGCTGAGCTGGATCAAGGCATCCGGCTACTGGGTCAAGGGCAAGGCGGACGCGACCGAGAAATTCGACTAGGTGTCGATATGGCAGGCGGCTGCAAGAAACCGCCTGCCAATCCTGATATGAAGGCCGGCTCATCTTGCCGGCAGATGTTCCTGCCCCATCTGATGGCACAGCTGTCCCGTAAAAGGACAAGGGGCTCAATGCTAAGATTGAGTTCACCGAGACTGAAGCCGGGGCAGATTTCGACTTCCTAAATTGCGTGGAATCGCCGAAGGTTAGGCGCGAAGCGGAAATGGTGACGAAGTCATCGCCGGCCAATTTACAGGTTCGAGGCGCCGAGCGGGAGGCGGTGCCGACGAACGTCGCGCAAACCCCTGCCGCACGCGACGGCCGATATTGAGGATCAAAGCGAAGTGCCTGCCGTCCCGAAAGAACCGCCGCAAACATTCGTCTCGCTGATGTTGTCGTCTCTGCGTAAGGCCTTCTTCAGCATTGCGCTTGCGAGTGCTGGTATCAACGTGCTGGCGCTGACCGGCTCCTTCTTCATGCTGCAGGTCTACGACCGGGTTATTCCCAGCCGCAGCCTGCCGACGCTATCGGGACTCGTCATCATCGTCGCAACCCTGTTCCTCTTCCAGGGAGTGTTGGAGCTGCTGCGTTCGATGCTGCTTGCGCGCATCGGCACGTCGCTGGATGAGCGGTTGAACCGAAAGGTCTTCCGCTCGCTCCTGTTCCTGCCGACTCAAAGGCAGACATCGGATGACGGGTTGCAATCGGTTCGCGATCTCGAGCAGATCCGCTCGTTTCTGTCCGGCAGCGGCTCGACGGCGCTTTTCGACCTGCCTTGGATGCCTTTCTACCTGATCCTCTGCTTCCTGTTCCACGTCTGGATCGGCGTCACGGCCCTATGCGGCGCCATCCTGCTCGTCGGCATAACCTTGCTCGCGGAAATATTGTCGCGACGGCCGGCCTTGGAGGCCGCCAAGTCCTCCGCCCTGCGTCTCGGCTTCGCCCAGGCGGCACGGCGAAACTGGGAGGCCGCGATATCAATGGGTTTTGCCGGCCGGCTGACCGAGAAATGGGCTGTCATGAATGACGATTACCTGAAGCATCAGGCGGCTGCCGGCTCCATCGTCGGAGCGCTGACGATCGCGGCAAAGATGGCGCGCATGATGCTTCAATCCGCGGTGCTGGCGGTCGGTGCGATCCTTGTCATCCGTCAGGAGGCGACGGGCGGTATCATCATCGCGAGCTCGATCCTGGTGACGCGGGCGCTGGCACCCGTCGAGCTTGCGATCGGTCAATGGAAGGGCTTCGTTGCCGCGCGCCAGGGCTGGGCGCGGCTTGCGGCGCTCCTCGATGTCGCACCTGCCGAGCAGCATGCTCTCACCCTGCCGGCACCGGCGCGCGAACTCAGCGTCGAGAATATCAGCGTTGCCTCTCCGGGCGGCCGCGATCTCATCCTGCGCAACGTCTCGTTCAAAGTACCGGCGGGAACGGTGCTGGGCGTCATCGGTCCGAGTGCATCGGGCAAGTCTTCGCTGGCGCGCGCGATCACGGGTCTCTGGCCGGCTGCGATCGGCACCATCAGGCTCGACAAGGCAGCGCTATCGCAATGGGAGCCGAACGAACTTGGCCGGCATATCGGCTATCTGCCGCAGGATGTCGCTCTCTTCGACGGCTCGATTGCGGACAACATTTCCCGTTTCGATAAGAATATGGAGCCCGAGCCGGTCATCTCAGCTGCAAAGGCTGCCGGCGTCTACGACATGATCGTCAAGCTTCCCGATGGATTCGATACGGTGATCGGCGAGGGCGGCTCACGGCTTTCGGCCGGCCAGAGGCAGCGCATCGCATTGGCGCGCGCGCTTTACGGGGATCCATTCCTGGTGGTCCTGGACGAGCCGAATTCTAACCTGGATGCCGAAGGAGAGACGGGCCTGACCGCCGCGCTGACGGGCGTGCGGGAGCGGGGCGGCATCGCCATCGTCATCGCTCACAGGCCGAGTGCGCTTGCCGCCGCCGACAAGGTGATGATCGTTGCCGGCGGCCAGATGCAGGCATTCGGGCCGAAGAAGGAGATACTCGGCGCCCCGCCCAAGCAGGTCGAGACGGCAGCCCTTGCGATTGCTGGCGGAGAAGTATGAGGATGAACGACAGCGCATCACCTTCAACCGAACGCGCCATCCGCCGTCTGTCGCTGCTCGTGGTGGCCGCCATCCTGCTATTGTTCGGCGTCATGGGCGGCCTTGCGGCCGCAACGAAGATTTCCGGCGCGGTGATTGCTTCCGGCAGCCTGGTTGTAGACAGCTACGTGAAGCCGGTGAAGCATCTGAAGGGCGGTATCGCGAGCGCGATCTTCGTGAAGAACGGCGATCATGTCGGTGCAGGCCAGGTGCTCCTGCGGCTAGACGACACGCAAACCAGAGCCAATCTCGCCATCATCCGCAAGCGCCTCAGCGAACTGTCCGCGCGCACGGCGCGTCTGGTCGCCGAGCGCGACGGCAAGGATGAGATCGCCTTTCCGGCCGATCTGCTCACTGCTGCCGGCAACGAGGATGTCGGGGCCATTCTGGACGGTGAGCGGCGGCTTTTTCGAGACCGGGAGGCTTCACGCGAGGGCCAGAAATCGCAGCTGCGCGAACGAATTCAGCAGCTGAAGCAGGAGATCGAGGGGCTTACGGCGCAGGAGCAGGGCAAGCGGAGCGAGATTGCGCTGATCGGCAAGGAGCTTGGCAGCCTCGAGGGGCTGCTCAACCAGGGCATCATTTCGGCGACGAAGGTGTATTCGCTGCAGCGGGAAAGCGCCTCGCTGAACGGCGATCTCGGCAATCTCGTATCGTCGATTGCCCAGACCAGGGGCAAGATCGCGGAAACCGAACTGCAGATCCTTCAGATCGATGCCGATCAGAGCTCGCAGGTCTCCGATCAATTGCGACAGGCGGAGAGTGATGCCGGCCAGTTTTCGGAACGCCTGGTCGCCGCCGAGGACGATCTGAAGCGGATCGACATCAGGGCGCCGCAGGCGGGCATCGTCGATCAGCTGGGCATCCATGCCGAAGGCGCGGTCATCTCGCCGGCCGAAGCGATCCTGCAGATCGTCCCCGACAAGGATGCGCTCGTGGCCGAGCTGAAGCTCGCGCCGCAGGATATCGATCAGATCGCTGTCGGGCAGCCGGTCTCATTGCGATTTCCCGCCTTCAATCAGCGGATTACGCCGGAGCTGAACGGGCATGTGGAGACGGTCTCAGCGGATCTGGCGATCGATCAGCGTTCGGGCCAGAGCTATTATATCGTGCGGGCAAGGGCGCCGAAACAGGAATGGGACCGGCTGGGGAAACTGACGCCGCTGCCCGGCATGCCGGTGGAGGCTTTCATGCAGACAGGCCAAAGAAGCATTCTGGCCTATCTGACGAAGCCGATGACCGATCAGATCAGGCGGGCATTCAAGGAGGATTAGGGTGCCGCCGTGAGGCACCCTTGATCTTCTCAGATATGCCAATCCGACGTATGGGCTGTTTGGGCCGAGGCGGCGAGTTGCGCTGCATGGTCGTCCAGCGAATAGGCCTTGATGTAGTCGATCTTCATTTCGGATCCGTGCTGGAGCCCGTCCGACGGCGTGCCCGCCAGGCCTCCGACGGCGAGATCGACAAGCATATACATTGGACCATGCATATCGGCGGGCGTGGCGGCATGGGCGACGGCGACGTCATCGAAATACCAGGTGATCTGATCCTTGTCCCAGAGCACGCCGTAATTGTGGAAGCCGTCGGTGCTCGGCACTTCCACTGGAATGGACGTCATCGTGTGCTCGCCGGTGGCATTCGAATGAACCGTGACGTTGACCGTATTCGGGTTCTGGCCGCGCATTTCCGCCACGTCGAGTTCCGGCGGCCAGGAGCCATCCTCCGGCAGCAGCCAGAAGGCCGGCCAGACGCCCTGGTCATGCGGCATCTCGGCGCGCATTTCGAAATACCCGTAGGTCTGGGAGAAGGAGGAATGGGTGGTCAGTACGCCGGACGTGTAGTTATGGTTCTCGGTGATTGTCTTCAATGCGTCGGGCGTCGGTTTCGCGGTGATGGTGAGAACACCGTCGGATGAAATTGAAAACGGATTTGCCGATGCCGTCGGCGCATAGGACGGGTTGATGTACCATTGCAGCTCGTCGTTCAGGCTGCTGCCCTTGTCCGGTGCCCAGGAATATTTCGCATCCCAGGTGCCCTGTGTTCCCTCGTGCAGCGAGAGCGCGTTGAAATCGTCTGAAAAGGTTTGCGTCAGCAAGGATCTGTCCAATCCGAGCTGGAACTGATTTTCGTGCAGATCGGCAACCGTCTTGTTGGCGAAGACCAGGCTTTCGCCGTTACCGAGATCGAGATGCAGGTTGGCGCCATCCTGGCTGGTATGGCTGACGACCTGATCGAAGGAAGTCAGACCGTATTGGTTGAGGCGCACCTTGTCGTCAGTGCTGAAGTCGGTAATGAGATCGCTGCCGTTGCCCTTGGTGACGATGAAGGTATCGGCACCGCCGCCGCCTGTCAGCACGTCGTTGCCGGCGCCGCCGTCGATGGTCTGGCTGCCGCTGCCGCCTGTGATGATGTTGTCGGCGCTATTGCCATAGGCATGGCGGTTGTTGCCGGTCACCGTGAGATTTTCGAAATTGTCCGGCAGGGTGTAGTCCATCCAGGTGTTGATGGTATCGACACCGGCATTGGGCGCCTCGTAGGCGTGGTTGATGCTTGAATAGAGATAGTAGATATCGTCGCCGGTGCCACCCATCATCGTCACGTTGACGGTGTTGTCACCCCACATGGAATCATTTCCGGCGGTGCCGTGGAGCGTAGGGCCGGAGCCGGTGGCCGAAAAGAAACCCGTCGACGTATCGCTGTAGTAAAGCGGCTGTCCTAGGGCATTCAGAACCGAATTGGGCATCGCAAACCTCTTCCTTTGTGCCGGGCTGTCTCCTCCACAGACCTGATATTATATTCCTCCACGCTCATGTGCCTCAGATAGCGTGCTTTGTTTTTTCGCCCAGCCCCGCGAGACAAGTTTTTCGGCGATGTGAGTGAAATGGCTTGGCATCGCGCATTTTGTATCAACCGGGACGGGCAGCTCCTACAGGCAGGGAAGATATTTTCGGTTTTGCGACCAACGAGAGATCGTGGTTTCTTTTAATCTACCAATTTTGTGGACAATATTCGCATTATCGAAATGCGTGCCCGACGCTCGGAAAGGAATAAGAATGAGCGCCCCTAAACTCGTCGGCATCGCCGGCAGCTTCAATCGGCCATCAAAGACCTCCGCGCTGGTTCGGACCGTCGCTGGCCTGGCGAGCGACCGATATGGATTTGCCAGCAAGGTCTACGACCTGCACGATGTCGGTCCCTCGCTCGGCGCAGCGCAATGGCGCAAGGATCTTGACGATCAAGCCAAGAGCGTCATCGACGATATCGTCTCGTCGGATGCGCTGATCATCGGTTCGCCGACCTTCAAGGGATCCTATCCGGGGCTCTTCAAGCATCTCATCGACCTTATCGATCCTCATGAACTGCGCGCCAAGCCGATCATCATCACGGCGACGGGCGGAGGCGACCGGCATGCGCTGATGGTGGAGCACCAACTACGGCCGCTCTTCGGTTTCTTCATGGCCCACACGCTGCCGACTGCGGTCTATGCCTCGGATCGCGATTTCACCGATTACAAGGTTTCCTCGGAGCCGCTCGCCAACCGGATCAATGAAGTCGTCGGCGAGCTTGCCGCCTTCTTTCCGCATCCGGTGAGGATGCTGGTTGCCGCGGAATAGTGCCTGAAAGGCGGTTCGATCTGCAAGCGCTAAGCCTGGAATTCAACGAGATGGAGGGTTGCATGAGATCTAGTATCATCAGTCGCCTGAAGACGATTTTCGGCTTCTTTCCGTTGGATAGAAAGAGGGATGGGCTTGTGCCCGTACAAGGGGCGCCGATCGCAAGCGACGGCCGGGAGCCTTCCGCGCGCGAGTATGAGCTCTATTATTGGTGCTCCACGCCGGCGCCCTGGTATTGAAGGGGCACGCCCTTGGTTTCGTGTCGCGGATTGCGGTTCTCGCTGAAATCGGCTGCGAGGGTATCATGAGCAGAGTGCTGATCGTGCCCGGATTGTTCGGATCGGGCGAGGGGCATTGGCAACGCTATTGGCTGCAGGATCATCCCGATGTTCGGCTCGTGGAGCAAGACGATTGGGACTATCCCAATCTCGGCAATTGGATGGAAAGCCTCGAGGCGGCGCTGGAAGAGGCCGGCGAAGCCTATATCGTTGCCCATAGCCTGGGCTGCCTGCTGACCGCGAGATTGGCAGGTCGCCCGGCTGCGCGAAGGGTCAAAGGAGCACTTCTCGTCGCCCCTTGCGATATTCCCGCAACCGAGACGCTTCACGTCGGCCATCTTTCCTTCGGCACGATGCCGACGGAGGCGCTGCCTTTCCCTAGTATCACGATCGGCAGCCTCAACGACATCTATATGAGGCTCGACCGCCTGACCATGTTCGGCCGGCTCTGGAATTCCGATGTCCGCAACATCGGCCTTGCCGGGCACATCAATATCGCCAGCGGGTTTGGACGATGGCCAAGCGGCTACGGGTTTCTGGAAATGCTGAAGGCGCGCACGAGGCATCGCCGGCCGCAAGGACTTGCTCTTGCAATCACGGCGCTCCCTTGAAAGAGGGGCTTCCCATGAGAGCCATTCGACGCCATTGTGCGGTCGACTTTTTGACCGTTTCCTTTGCTCGCAATCCAAGGCATGCGACGAGGATCACATTTTGGAGGTAGGGTAATGAGCTTGCGTATCAACGATATTGCTCCCGATTTCACCGCAGAGACGACGCAAGGGGAAATTCACTTCCACGACTGGATCGGCAGCGGCTGGGCCGTTCTGTTCTCCCACCCGAAGAACTTCACGCCCGTCTGCACGACCGAACTCGGAGCGATGGCAGGCCTGGAGCGGGAATTCGCCAAGCGCGGCGTCAAGGTCATCGGCATTTCCGTCGATCCGGTCGAAAGTCATGAAAAGTGGAAGAGCGATATCAAGACGGCGACCGGCTTCGAGGTCGAATATCCGCTGATCGGCGACAAGGACCTCAAGGTCGCCAAGCTCTATGACATGTTGCCGGCCGGTGCCGGCGAAAGCTCCGAGGGGCGCACGCCCGCCGACAACGCCACTGTTCGCTCGGTCTTCGTCATCGGCCCGGACAAGAAGATCAAATTGATCCTTACCTACCCGATGACGACCGGGCGCAATTTCGGCGAAATTCTCCGCGCCATCGACTCCATCCAGCTGACGACCAAGCACCAGGTCGCGACGCCGGCAAACTGGCAGCAGGGCGAAGATGTCATCATCACCGCCGCCGTTTCCAACGAGGACGCCATCAGCCGGTTCGGCTCGTTCGATACGGTATTGCCCTATCTGCGCAAGACCCGGCAGCCGACTGCCTAAGTCGCCACGTTGGCGCGACTACCAATCGATGCGATGCGACCTCAGGGGCCGCATCGCCTTTTCATAGCCTGACATTCTCGCGCAGGAACTCCAGGAGCGCCCGCACCCGCGCCGGCAGGGGGCCACCCTGGCCGATATAGACGGCGTAGAATTCCTCGACATCGCCCGGGTTGAGCTCTTCCAACACCGGAAGCAGCCGGCCGGCATCAAGATCGGCCTTGACCGTGAAGGCGGCGAGGCGCGCAATCCCGGCGCCCGCAAGCGCAAGGTGGCGCATGGCTTCGCCGTCGCCAACCAGCAGGTTGCGCGTCGCCGGAAGTGTCATCATTTGGCTGCCGGACTGAAGGGGCCAGTCTTCGATCGCCCGCGAATAGGAAAAGCCGATGCGGCAGTGCCTTTCAAGCTCTGCGGGTGAGCGCGGCACACCATGCCGCCGTAGATAATCCGGCGATGCAACGATCATCTTACGCGTCGCGCCGAGCTTGCGGGCGGTGAGGCTGGAACTCTTCAGCGGGCCGGCGCGGATTGCGACATCTGCCCGCTCTTCCATCAGATCCACGATCCGATCGGTATGAAAGACCTCGAGCGAGACATCAGGATATAGCGCGATGAAGGCGGGAACGAGTGGAGCGAGCACATGATTGCCGAACGAGCCGCTGGTGTTGATGCGGATATGCCCCGCAACCTGCTCGCCTGCCGAAGCATGGCGTTCGGCCTCGCCAATATCGGCGAGGATCGTCACGCTGCGCTCATAGAAGCCGCAACCCTCGGGCGTCAGCAGCAGGCGCCGTGTCGAGCGATTGATGAGACGCGCGCCGAGACGCTTCTCTAGCCTCGCGACGAGTTTGCTCACGGCTGAAGGGGTCATGCCGCAGGCCTTAGCGGCGGCGGTGAAGCCGCCGAGTTCGACGGCGCGGACGAAGACCTCCATTTCACCGGAACGATTGATGTCCTGACGGCTCATGATGAATTGAAATCACAAATCAGTTTCTTTCCGGCAATCTATATCATCACTGTCGAAGCGTCTATCTATGAGGGGAACCAAAGGAGACAGACGATGGATTACAGAAATCTTGGTGCTTCCGGCTTGAGAGTGCCCGTGCTCAGTTTCGGAGCCGGCACATTTGCCGGCAGCGGGCCGCTCTTCAGCGCCTGGGGTTCGACGGACGCGACGGAGGCGCGGCGTCTCGTCGATATCTGCCTCGAGGCGGGCGTCAATCTCTTCGACACCGCCGATGTCTATTCGGCCGGCGCCTCCGAAGAGGTGCTCGGTCAGGCGATCCGGGGCCGGCGCGACGCCGTGTTGATTTCGACCAAGACTGCACTGCCGATGGGGGATGGACCGGGTGATTGGGGCGCTTCGCGTTCCCGGTTGATCAAATCGGTCGACGCTGCGTTGCATCGTCTCGGCACTGACTATATCGACCTGCTGCAGTTGCACGCCTTCGATGCCTCGACGCCCATCGAGGAGACGCTTTCCACCCTTGACGGTCTCGTGAAGGCGGGCAAGATCCGCTATATCGGCGCTTCGAATTTTGCCGGCTGGGAGCTGATGAAATCGCTTTCCGTCTCCGACAGGCATTCATATGCGCGCCATGTCGCCCATCAGGTCTACTATTCGCTTGCAGGTCGCGACTATGAATGGGAGCTGATGCCGCTTGCTGCGGATCAGAATGTCGGCGCGCTGGTCTGGAGCCCGCTCGCGTGGGGCAGGCTCACGGGCAAGATCCGCCGTGGTCAGCCGCTGCCGGAGAAAAGCCGCCTGCACGAAACGGCATCCTTCGGGCCGCCGGTCGATGACGAAAAGCTGTTCGATATCGTCGATGCTCTGGATGAGATCGCTGCCGAAACCGGCAAGAGCGTGCCGCAGATCGCAATCAACTGGTTGCTGAGCCGGCCGACCGTTGCGAGCGTCATCATCGGCGCGCGCAACGAAGAGCAGCTGCGACAAAATCTCGGTGCGGTGGGCTGGACGCTTTCCAAGCAGCAAATCGAAAAGCTGGACCGGGTCAGCGCCGTGGCCGCGCCCTATCCTTATTTCCCATATCGACGGCAGGAGGGCTTTGCCAGGCTCAATCCGCCGCTGGTCTGACTGGCAGCCCTTGTGCTTGCCCGAGACTGGGACAAGGAAAACGCTGGCGGCGAAGAACAATCTCTCTTCGCCGCCAAGCTATATTTTACCGGCCGCCTTCGATCTTGCGATGGCGCTGGTTCCTGCCGCTCTCGCCATAGGGATAGGCGGCGGGTTGCGGTGCGCTGATCTCGTTCAGCCTATCCATCTCCGCCTCCGACAGCTTCAGCTCGCCGGCGCCGAGATTGTCTGCAAGCTGCTCCCGCGTGCGGGCACCGAGGATGACGGAGGTCACCGCCGGCCGCGCCGCCGTCCAGGCCAGTGCGACCTGCGCCATGGTGACGCCGCGTGCCTTGGCGATCTCTTCCACGGCAGCGATGATTGCCCAGGTCCGCTCCTGCGCGTTGCGCGGTGCATAGGATTCGCTGCCGCGATTGGGGTTCTCGCCAAGCCGGGTAGCACCGGTCGGCGCCTCGTCGCGCCTGTATTTGCCGGTCAGCCAGCCCCCGCCCAGCGGTGACCAGGGCAGCATGCCCATGCCGGCATCCAGGCATGCGTCGACGATCTCAAGCTCGATATCGCGTACGAGCAGATTATATTGCGGCTGCAGCGTGACCGGCCGCGTGTATCCGTGCGCCTTGGCGATCTCGACGGCCTTGGCGATGTGCCAGCCGACATAGTTGGAGAAGCCGTAATAGCCAATCTTGCCGGCGCGCACCGCATCGTCGAGAAAGCGCAGCGTCTCCTCGATCGGGGTCAAGGCATCCCAGGCATGCATCTGATAGAGATCGATGTGGTCGATGCCGAGACGGCGCAGCGAGTCGTCCAGAGCCTGCCCGAGGTGCCGGCGCGAGAGGCCGATGTCGTTCGGGCCGTTGCCCATCGGAAAACGGCCCTTGGTGGCGACGACGGCCTGTCGTGCCTCGGTCGGACGCGCCTTGAGCCAGCGCCCGATGATCTCTTCCGACTTGCCGGCGCTATAGACGTCGGCGGTGTCGATGAAATTTCCGCCCCAGGCGAAGTAATCGTCCAGCAGTTTGTGCGATGCGGCTTCGTCCGCTTCCGCGCCGAAAGTCATGGTGCCAAGGCAGTAGGCGGTTACGACGGCCCCGCTTGGGCCGAGCTTGCGATAATCCATTCCTGTCTCCTCTGACGGAGCGACGGCACCCGATTCGCAAAAGCGAGCGGCAGAGCCGGGGGCTCCGATATCCATAGCGATGTCGTGGTTGAGACGGCCTCCACCGTCGATGACGTATGGCGCCCGACACTCCAGCGTCGAGGCCACAGCAATACAATAGCCAATCATCCCATGATAACCAAGCGCATTCATTGCCTGGACGACTTGGCTTGCGTAAAATTCTCCGTGATGATTCCTCTTTCGCCGAATGTCTTCCTTCATGGATGAAACGCCGACAAGCCGCATGCTCTCCTGGGCGCGCAACTCCACGATCTATCGCCTCGAACGCCGGATGATGACCGAGAAGCAGCTGTTCGATGCGATCGCCAGAAAGGCGAAACAGAAATTCGAGGATATCAGTGATGCGCAGATCAAAGCGCTTGCCGATTTTGCCGTCAAATTCGCCTATGAGCTGAAAGTACTCGATGATGTCGTTTACGCCGAAATCAGTACGCGCTCCGCAGCTCGCTCCGGCAAATCGAAGAAAGCCATCGCCTTCAAGCTCGCGTCCAAGGGGATACATAGTGAAACGGTCGTCGCCGCAGTGGAGGAGGTCGACGATCTCCACGCGGCCGTGATCTTTGCCAGAAAGCGCGGCTTCGGCCCCTTTCGGCGCGGTGATCTGGATGAGAAGCGCAAGTCAAAGGAATTGTCCGCCTTCGCCCGCAACGGCTTCAGCTTTGCGGTCGGCAAGAAGGTTTTCGATATGGAGCGTCAGGACGCCGAAGAGGTGCTGCAGTCGACCTCTGCATTCTGAGGCCTGACACTCATTGAAATAGCCGGGGTCACCGGCTAGCTTGCCGCGCTTGAGAGCAGCGTGCACGGGGAAGTTTGTGAGATCAGCTATTCGATTGTCCGCGATGGCGCTATGCATCGCTTTTCTGCCCATGCCTGCCTATGCCGATTGGCAGCCTGTCGAGATCATCAAGGCCTATGCAATTACTGGAACGTCCGGCGCCGAACTTTATGATTCGATCGGCGAGCGGGGTCCGTTGCTCGGCCCCAAGGTGCGGGCGATCGCCCATACCGATTTTAAGCTCACCTGGACCCGCAAATACGAGCCGCAGCCGGATGGCGCCTGCATGATCACCGTCAACATTCCCAAGGTGATCATCACCTACACATTGCCGAAACCCTCGGCACAATTGCCGGCCTCGACGCGCAGAAGCTGGCAGAAGTTCATTGCCGGCGTCGAGGCGCATGAGCGGGTGCATGGTGGGTTCATCAAGGATATGGTCAAGGAAATCGAGACCATGAGCGTCGGCTTCTCCGTGCCCGACGACCCGAAATGCAGCAGGATTCGCGTGGAGTTGACGAAGCGGCTTGGCGAGATTTCCAAGAAAGAGCGGCAGCGCAACGTCGACTTCGACAAGGTCGAATTCAGCGACGGCGGCAATCTCCAGCAGCTCGTTCTGAAACTGGTGAGGGAAGAATAGGCGGTGACAGAGATATCGAAGCTCGCAACGCTATTGTCGTCTCCGCCGCTTGCCCCGATATCGACCTTTCGCCATTGTCACGCCCGGGGCGGAAGAGGTTGTGCAAGGCGATATGAAAACACCCAGGAGAATCGGTATTCTTGAGGTTGCGCGGCTGGCCGGCGTTTCCGCTACGACGGTTTCCCGCGTCCTCAACGGTCATGCCGATAGCCGCATCAGCCTGGAGACACAGGAACGCGTCAGGGCGACGGCAAACAGTGTCGGTTATGTCGTCAACCGGCTGGCGACATCGCTCAGAACACACAGAACCGGTGTGTTCGGTGCCATCGTCAACAGTCTTTCGGGTCACTATCAGCCGCATCTGACAAGCCGCCTTCAGGCGGCGGCTCAGCGGCGAGGGGTGGAACTGCTGGTCGCGCAGGCGAAGGCGGAGGCTGGCGAGGTCGCCGGCCAGCTACGCCTGTTCCAGGAGGATTTCTTCGACGGCGTGATCATGGTCAGCGATCTCCCCGGTCAGCAGGCCCTTTGCGATCATCTGGATCGCATGGGCAAGGCGCATGTGACGCTCGGCGCGGGGTTGACCGGTCCGCTGCCTGCAGTCGTGACGGACGACCGTCATGGCATGACCCTGCTGTTCGACCATCTGACGGGATTGGGACACCGCCGCATCTCCTTCGTCTACCGCGTGAGCCGCAGCGCGCTTCGTGATCGCCTGTCGATCTTTCAGGACGTGGTTGGCGGCAGCGCGGGTGCCATCGTCGGCGATGTCATCTCCTTCGAGAGGAGTGATAGCGATCGTGACGCGTTCAAGAGCATCCTGGCTTCGCCCATGACGCATCCGACGGCCCTCATCTGTGGGAGCGATGGCCTTGCGATCGAGGTCGTCGCATTTCTGCGCGACATCGGGCTGCGGATTCCCGCCGATATATCCGTTGTAGGCTACGACAATGTGCCCGATACAGCCTATTGGGCGCCGCCGCTTACGACAGTGGCACAACCGACGGATTCGCTGTGCGAAGCCTCGCTTGACCTTCTGGTTGAGCTGTCGAATCTTCCACTGGAAGCACGCATTACAAAGCGCCCGATGCGCTTCGTGCCGCCTGAACTTGTCATACGTGCGTCATCGTGCTCCCCTAGTTTGCGGCCATTCTCCCTTGCGTAGTTGAAACGGCAGTTTTGAGCGCAAGTGGTCCTTTCTTATTTGCGCAAACGTTTGTGCAAGCCCTTAAAAGGAGAGCGTGCCGATGTCCGATACCCTGCTCACCGGCCTCAATATGGCCATTACCCGCCGCACGACGCTTTTCATGGGAGCGGCGGCAGGACTCTCCGTCTTCGTGCCGGCACTGTCTGCTTCCGCTGGGGATGGCGATGACAAAAGACCCGAGCTTCGCATCGCGGTTCAGCAGAATCCGGTATCGCAGGAGCCCGTCGATGCGGCCAGCAACGTCGCCTTCCGAAACAATTATTCCATTCACGAGACGGTTCTTGCGCTCGACATGCGCGGCGACTTCTCGGTGAAGCCCAATCTTGGGGTATCCTGGACCTGGGTCTCGCCGACCATTTTGGAAATGAAGCTGCGTCCGGGGGTGATCTTCCACGACGGCCGCGAGATGACGGCCGAGGATGTCGCCTTCTCTTTCGGCCCCGAGCGACTCCTGAACAAGGATGCGCCGGGCTACCCCGTCTATCGCACCAATTTCACCAGCCTCGATCATGTCGAGGTGGTCGATCCGCTGACGGTTCGCTTCATCACGAAATTCCAGGATCCGATCTTCCTGCAGCGCCTGGCATCCTATGCCGCCGTCGTCATCAGCAAGGACGCATGGCAGAAGAACGGCGGCAACTGGACCACATGGCGCCAGAAGCCGGTCGGCGCCGGCCCCTACAAGGTCGAGAGCTATGCGACCAATGAAAATGTGATCCTCGCGTCGCATGATCAGGCATATCGCGGCAAGCCGGCCGCCAAGCGCGTGACATTGCGCATCGTCCCGGAAGTCTCCTCGCGCATCGCCGGACTGCTCGCCGGCGACTACGACATCGCGACGGACCTGCCGCCGGATCAGCTTGCGGTCGTGACCGCCAGCGCCGGCCATGAGATCGTCGGCGGTCCGGTTCCCAATCACCGCATCCTGTTTTTCGACAAGAACAATCCGGCGCTCAAGGACCCGCGCGTACGCCAGGCACTCATTCTCGCTATCGACCGTCAGGCGATCGTCGATACGATCTGGAACGGCCGCACCAGGGTGCCGAACGGCCTGCAGTTCGAACTCTACGGTCCCGTCTATCTCAAGGACTATCCGGCTTACAAGTACGATCCGGATCAGGCGATGCAGCTCCTGAAGGATGCCGGCTATAACGGCGAAGAAATCGAGATTCGCTCGCAGAACAATTATTATACGGCGGAAAATCCCGTCACGCAGGCCGTCGTCGCCATGTGGCAGGCCGTCGGCGTCAACGCCAAGATGAAGTTCGTCGAAAGCGGCAAGCTGTTCGAAAACTCGTCGACCCGAGCCACTGGCAACTGGTCGAGCACCGGGCAGATCCCCGACCCCTATATTTCCTTCTTCACGCAATTCAGCTCGGCCGGCTCGTTGAACTCGTTCAAGATCTGGCAGAATGCGGATTTCGACGCCCTGGGCGCGAAGATGGAGCAGGCCGTCGATCCGGCCGAACGTGCCAAGATCTTCCGCGACATGCTGCATCTGATCGAGTGGCAGGATCCGGGTGTTACTGTCCTGCACCAGAATGCCGTCTTCTTCGGTATCCGCAAAGGCATCAAGTGGCAGCCGCTGCCGGCCTTCCAGATGGATCTCGGTGCCGGCAGCCTTGCCTTCGAAGAGCAGAAGAGCTGAGCATCGTCGCGATGGCAACGCCCATTCTTTCGGTCGACAATCTGAGTGTCTCGTTCAGAACGGGCGCGGGCCGGGTTCATCCGATCAACAATGTCTCCTTTGATCTTGCCGAGGGTGAAATCCTCGGCATCGTTGGGGAGAGCGGGTCGGGCAAGAGCATGACTTGTCTTGCCCTTGCCGGCCTCTTGGGTCCGACGGCGAGTGCCACCGGCTATATTTCCTTCGAAGATGCCATGTACGATGCTGCGGAGCTTAGCGGGATGGCGCGCGCAAAGCTGCCGCCCATCGGCCTGATCTTTCAGGAGCCCGTCTCCTGTCTCGATCCGGTCCGCACGATCGGCTCCCAGATCGCCGAAGCGGCTGTCAGCGCCGGCCTGTCGGCAAGCGAAGCCAGGGCCGAGGCCCTGCGGCTGCTGGCGGAGGTCGCTATTCCGCAGCCGGAGACGCGTTACAACGCCTATCCCGCGCAATTTTCCGGTGGCATGTGCCAGCGCGTGATGATTGCCATGGCGCTTGCCATGCAGCCGCGGCTGATCATTGCCGACGAGCCGACCACCGCGCTTGACGTCACCGTTCAGGCGCAGGTCGTGGCATTGCTGGTCAAGGCGGTGCGCGAGCGCGGCATCCCGATGATCTTCATCAGCCACGATCTCGATCTGGTTTCCGAGGTCTGCGACCGTATCGCGGTCATGTATGCGGGCTCGCTGGTCGAGATCAACCGGACAGACGATCTCTACGACAATCCGCGCCATCCCTATACGCGGTTGCTGCTGGAGGCGATGCCGGGCCGCGGCAAGCCGCTCGAAAAGCTCGCCGATATTCCAGGCGAGCTGAAGCTGCACGATGCCAAGCCTTTGGCCTGCGCCTTCGCGCCACGTTGTTCGCGGGTCGAGACCCATTGCGCGACGGCCGTTCCGCCGCTGATCGCCGGCAGGGCGTCGCTTGCCTGCTTCAATCCATGGAGCTCCCATGACGCTTGAGAAACCAATCCCATCGAATGGGGATGAAGCCGGCCTCGCGCTTGCCGCCCGCAATCTGCAATTTTCCTATTCGCCCGGCTTCTCCCTCTGGCCTGGGCGAGCCCAGGGATTTCACGCGATCAAGGATGTGAGCCTGGAATTGAAGCCCGGCGAGACGCTGGGTCTGGTCGGGGAGTCCGGTTGCGGCAAATCCACGCTCGCCTCGCTTCTCTGCGGCGACCGGATGCCGACATCGGGCGCCATCGAATTGTTCGGCCAATCCTTTGACGACTTAATGAAGCCGAACCGGCGCGGGCTGGCCAGGCATCTGCAGGTAATTTCGCAGGATACGCTGGGCGCGCTCGATCCGCGCCGCAGCGTCGGCCACCAGATGCAGGAGACACTGGCGATCCACCGCATTGGCCATCCGTCGAGCCGGTCCGACCGCGCTGCCGAGACCTTCAAGGCCGTCAGCCTGCCGGTCTCCGCGCTACAGAAGTTCCCGCATCAGCTTTCGGGCGGCCAGCGCCAGCGCGTGGCCATCGCGCGTGCTCTAATCGTCGAGCCGAAGATCCTGCTCTGCGACGAGCCGGTCTCGGCGCTCGATGTCTCGGTGCAGGCTCAGGTTCTCAATCTCCTGCTCGATCTGCAGCGCGCCCGTGGCCTGTCGCTGCTCTTCATCAGCCACGACGTGCGGGTGGTCCGCCATGTCTCGCATCGCGTAGCGATCATGGAGGCTGGGCAGATCGTCGAGACCGGCCCGACCGAGGAGGTCTTCGCAAACCCAGCTCATCCCTACACGGCAAAGCTTCTGTCTGCCGTTCCGCGCGGACGTCGCCACAAGATGCGGCAGGCAGCCGCCGTTCTTGAAACGCTCTGAAGGAACGGGCCATGCTTCAATCCATCCTGCGCGCGCTCTTCAGGGCCCTCGTCACGCTCTTCTTGGCGATCACCTTTACCTTCATCATCCTGCGTATCAGCGGCGATCCCCTGCATTCGCTGTTGCCCGTCGAGACGCCGCCGGAAGTGGTGGCGCTGATGCGGCAGCAATGGGGTCTCGATCAACCGCTCTACATCCAGTATTTCTCCTATCTCGGCCATCTGTTGCGCGGGGATTTCGGCACGTCGCTGCTGAACGGGCAGGATGCCTTGACGCTGGTCCTTTCGAAGGTGCCGGCGACGCTGGAGTTGATGGGCGCGGCGCTGATATTGGCGTTTGGCGCCGGCGTGCCGCTTGGCATTCTGGCCGCGCGCAATCGCGGGGGTCTGATCGACCGTTTCGTGATGATGCTGGCGGTGCTGATGCATTCCCTGCCGAATTTTCTGATCGCAATCCTGCTTATTCAGTTGTTCGCCGTGTCGCTGCGGCTGCTGCCAAGCGGCGGCGGATCGACGGCGGCGCATCTGGTCATGCCTGTTCTGGTGATCGGTCTTTACAATGCCGGTATCATCGCTCGTTTCGTTCGTTCGAGCGTGCTGGAAGTGCTAGGCCAGCGCTTTATCCTGGCCGCCCGCGCCAAGCGGATCGGCGAGAGCGCGGTACTCTGGCAGCATGTCATGCCGAATGCGGCCCTGCCGCTCCTGACCATGCTCGGCTTTCTCGTCGGCGGCATGGTCGGCGGCGCGGCTGTTGTCGAGACCGTCTATGCCTGGCCCGGCGTCGGCCGCTTTCTCGTTTCGTCGGTGGCGCAGCGCGACCTCAACATCGTGCAGACCATCGTCATCCTCATCACGGCGACGATGGTGAGCGCCAATCTCCTCATCGATTGTCTCTACATTCTCGCCGATCCGCGCCTGCGGCATCGGGCATCGGCCTGATCGGCCACTTCGAAAGGTCATCATCATGACGAACGCCGCGACCGGCGCCGATGCGCTCCCCAAGATCAAGTCGGAGAAAGCGTCGCGTAGCCCGCGTCTCGATCTCACGACGGCGGCTTGCGCGATCGTGCTTGTCACGTTCATTCTGGTTGCGATCTTTGCCAATGCGCTTGCGCCCTATGGCTTTGCGCAGATCGATCTCCATGCCCGCAAGGCGCCGCCGCTCCTGTTCGGCGGCACATTCAAGCACGTTCTCGGCACGGACGAGCTTGGCCGCGATATTCTGAGCCGGATTTTGTATGGCGTGCGGACCAGCCTGCTGATCGCGCTCGGCGCCTCAGTGATCAGCCTGGCGCTCGGAACGACGCTTGGACTGCTCGCCGCGTTTCGCCGCGGCTTTGCCGACATGCTGATCCGGGTGGCGGTGGACTTCCAGGCATCGATGCCGTTTCTGATCATCGCGCTCGCCGTTCTCGCCTTCTTCGGCGACAACCTCTGGCTTTTCATGGCGCTGCTCGGCCTCTACGGCTGGGAGCGTTACGCCCGGCTGGTTCGCACCATGGCCGGCCTGGAACTGGAGCGGGGCTATGTCGCAGCCCTGAAGCGCAATGGCGCCGGCACACCCCGCATCGCCTTCCTGCATGTCTTGCCGAATATCCTCTCGGTGGTTCTCGTCAATCTCACAGTGATCTTGCCCGAAATCCTGATGCAGGAATCGGCGCTGAGCTTCCTGGGCCTCGGTATCCAGCCGCCGCTCGTCAGCCTCGGCAGCATGGTCGGCGCAGGGCGTGATTACATCATGACCGAATGGTGGATTTCGACGCTGCCGGGCATCGTGATCTTCCTGCTGTCGCTGTCGATCAGCCTGATCGGCGACTATTTGCGCGACGCCTTCGACCCGACGCTGCACTAAGCTTTTGCTGAAAACATTCGATTATCCAAGGAGACTTCCATTGCCTTTACCTCTTCATGCCGCTCGTCACGGCCTGCTGCGCATCGCAGCCCATCGCGGCTTCAGCCGACATTTCCCGGAAAATACCATCCTTGCCTTCCAGAAAGGGGTGGACGCCGGCGCCAACGAATCCGAGATCGACCTGATGCTGACGCGCGACGACAAGATCGTCGTGATGCACGATAAGACGCTGGATCGCACCACGAGCGGCCGAGGCTTCGTCGCCGATCATGATCTCGACCATATTCTGACGCTCGATGCAGGCGCGAAATTCGATGCGCGTTTTGCCGGCACGCGCGCGCCGGCGTTCGCCGAGGTGGTCTCCTGGGCGAAGCGGACGGACACGCGCCTCGCCATCGAGATGAAGGAGCAGGAGCGGCCCGACAGGCTGGCCGACATCATGATCGGGACGCTGAGGGACATGGATGCCTTCGAGCACGTCGCCATCTCCTCCTTCGATCACCTCGATCTGCGGCGGGTGAAGGAGATCGAGCCCCACCTGCAGACGGAAGCGATCCTTCATCATCGTCCGGTCGATATCGTCGCCTCCATGCGATCAGGCGGGATAGATGGCGTGTCGCTGGAGCTCAATCGCTTTCATCGAGCCGATGCCGAGGCCCTGCAGGAGGCTGGGATCGCTGTGCGATTGAGCCTGCCGCTACCGGAAAAACTCGCCATCTTCTGGCAAGGCGGCAGGGACCTGCTTCCCATGATCCGGCATTGCGTCAAGGACGGCATTATCGACGCCCTGATCGGCGACGACGTGGATTTCCTGTGCATGCTGGCGAGAAGCGCAGCCGGAATCGAGGAGTAACGGACATTCCCGTGGCTACGTTGTTGCCATGAGGGCCGCCGTCAGCGGCCCTTTTTCTTTCGCCATTCGGCGAATTTGAGCTTCGGGGCGTCGCTGGTTGCTGGGTAGAGACCGATGATGGTGGCGCCGTTCATGACCTCCTCGGTCACGAAGTCCTCGTAAGCCGTCATCTCCACGGTCTCGTCTGCTATTTCGTCTGCCAGATGTGCGGGAATGACGATGACGCCTTCATTGTCGCCGACAAGGACGTCGCCGGGGAAAACGGCGACGTCGCCACAGCCGATCGGACCGTTGATCTCGATGGCCTGATGCAGCGTCAGGTTTGTCGGTGCGGACGGCCGGTGATGATAGGCGGGAATATCAAGGGCGGCGATTTCCGGGCTGTCGCGGAAACCGCCGTCGGTGACGACGCCGGCCACGCCGCGCATCTGCAGGCGCGAGATCAGGATCGAGCCCGCCGATGCGGCGCGCGCATCCTTGCGGCTGTCCATGACCAGAACGGCGCCGGGCGGGCACTGTTCGACGGCGGCACGCTGGGGATGTTCCGGATTACGGAAGACTTCGAGCGTGTTGAGGTCTTCGCGCGCCGGAATATAGCGCAGGGTGAAGGCCTGGCCGACCATGTTCGCCTTCTTCGGCGAGAGCGGCCGGACATCCTGGATGAACTGGTTGCGCAATCCGCGCTTGAAGAGGGCCGTGGCGATCGTCGGTGTTGCGACCCCCATCAGCTTGTTGCGCGTCTCGTTGCTCAGCACGTAGTTGCTCATACAGAATATCCTTTGCGATCAATAGATGTCGGGTTCGCCCGGCGTCGGGCCGAAGCTGGTTTCCAGGAAGTCGAAGTCGCAGCCCGTATCGGCCTGCGCCACATGGCGCGAGAACATCCAGCCATAGCCGCGGCCGAATTTCTCGGCAGGTTTGACCCAGGCGTCGCGCCGCCGTTGCAATTCGTCTTCGTCGACAAGCATGTCGATGCGCCGCGCTTCGAGATCGAGACGAACGATATCGCCGTTGCGCAGCAAGGCCAGCGGGCCGCCGACATGGGATTCCGGGGATACATGCAGGATGCAGGCGCCGTAGCTGGTGCCGCTCATACGGGCGTCGGAGAGGCGGAGCATGTCGCGATGACCCTGCTTCAAGAGCGCCTTGGGGATCGGCAGCATGCCCCATTCCGGCATGCCCGGCCCGCCCTGTGGGCCAGCACCGCGCAGCACCATGACGTGGTCTGGCGTGATGTCGAGATTTTCATCGTCCACCGCCGCTTTCATCTCCGGATAGCTGTCGAACACCAGCGCCGGCCCCTGATGCTTGTGGAAGCGCGGATCGCAGGCGGCCGGCTTGATGACGGCGCCTGTTGGAGCAAGGTTGCCCTTCAGCACCGCGAGCGAGCCTTCATGATAGACCGGATTGTCGAGCGAGCGGATGACGTCGTCATTGTAGCATTTGGCACCTTCCAGCGTTTCGCCGAGCGTAACGCCGGATACGGTGAGTGCCGACAGGTCGAGCTTGGAAGAGAGCTTCGCCATCAGCGCTCTGAGGCCGCCGGCGTAATAGAAATCCTCCATCAGATAGGTCTTGCCGGTCGGCCTGATGTTGGCGAGCACCGGCGTGGTGCGGCCCGCCGTGTCGAGATCGTCAAGCGAGAGATTGACGCCGGCCCGCCGCGCCATGGCGATCAGATGGACGACGGCATTGGTGGAACAGCCCGTCGCCATTGCCACCGCGACGGCATTGTTAACCGCGGCTTCCGTGACGATCTTGGAGGGAATGAGATCTTCCCATACCATCTCGACGATGCGACGGCCGACGGCTGAGGACATGCGGATATGGTTGGCATCCGGTGCCGGAATGGAGCTGGCGCCGGGCAATGTCAGGCCGAGCGCCTCGGCGATCGCCGTCATGGTGCTTGCCGTGCCCATGGTCATGCAGTGGCCGTAGGAGCGGGCGATACCGGCCTCGACGTCGACCCATTCCTTCTCCGAAATGGTGCCGGCGCGGCGCTCGTCCCAGAATTTCCAGGCATCCGAGCCGGAGCCCAGATATTCGCCGCGGTAATTGCCGCGCAACATCGGGCCGGCCGGTAGATAGATCATCGGCAGCCCCGCGGAGAGCGCGCCCATGACGAGGCCGGGCGTAGTCTTGTCGCAGCCGCCCATCAAGACAGTGCCGTCGACCGGATGCGAGCGCAGCAGCTCTTCAGCTTCCATCGCCAGCATGTTGCGATAGAGCATGGTCGTTGGCTTCACATAGCTTTCCGACAGCGACAGGGCGGGCAGTTCCAACGGAAAGCCGCCGGCCTGCAGGATGCCGCGTTTCACATCCTCGACGCGATGCTTGAAATGAGCGTGGCAAGGGTTGGCATCGGACCAGGTATTTAGGATGGCGATGACCGGCTTGTCGGTCCATTCTTCGGGCGCATAACCCATCTGCATGGTGCGCGAACGATGCCCCGAACTTCTGAGATCGTCCGGGGAGAACCATCTGGCGCTGCGCAGTTCCGACGGTGTTTTCCTGCTGCTCATTGTATTCCAGCCTTGTATCCGAATGTTGGTGGAAGCGATAAGTCGATGCGCCGCATCATTCCTTCATGCCCCATTTTTGCAGGGTCCGACGCTCGATCGTCTGGAAGACCAGGTTCTCGACAATAAGCCCGATGACGATCACAGTCAGCAGGCCGGCGAAGACCGAGGGTATGTCGAGAAGATTGCGGTTTTCGAAGATGAACCAGCCAAGGCCGCCCTGGCCGGAGGAGACGCCGAATACAAGTTCGGCGGCAATCAGCGTACGCCACGAAAAGGCCCACCCGATCTTTAGTCCGGTCAGGATCGAGGGGAAGGCGGCCGGGATCAATATGCGGAAGACATAGGAAAGTCCGGTCAGCCCATAATTGGCGCCGACCATACGCAGCGTGCGCGAGACGCCGAGGAAACCGGCATGAGTGTTGAGCGCGACAGCCCAAAGTACTGAATGTATGAGTACGAAGACGAGGCTTGCCGGTCCGAGACCGAACCAGATGAGGGCGAGCGGCAGCAGCGAAATTGCCGGCAGCGGGTTGAACATCGCCGTCATGGTTTCAAGAAAATCGGTGCCGATGCGGGTATTGATCGCGACGACCGTGAGGATGGCGGCAAGCACCGTTCCCGAGACGTAACCCGTCACCAGCACCTTCAAGGTGGTCCAGATGCGGGCTGGCAGGACGCCGTCGGCGAACCGATCGTAGAGCGCCGTCAGCGTGTCGCTGAGCGTCGGGAACAGGAGGGGATTGTCGAGATGCCGGGCATAGGTCTCCCAGATGATGGCAAGGGCGACGATCAGCAGTGATTTGCGAAAGAGACCGGATTGCCAGAGGAGCTCCAGCGGGCCGAGCTTCTGTTCGACGGCGGCGATATGGCCGACCGTTTCGGCCGTCTCGGGGGCAAGGATGATCTGCGGTGCGCTCATGGTCTCACTCCCTGTGTCCCTGTTCGGCAAACAGCATGTGATGGATTTCCTGCTCCAGCTTCGCGGCGGCCGCGGCGTCATTGCGGACCGATTCCACATCGCGTACTTCGGCCTTGACGCGGCCCGGATGCGGCGACAGCAGCAGGATGCGGTTGGAAATCTTGATCGCCTCGGCGATCGAATGGGTAACGAAGATGACGGTGAAGCGGGTATCTTCCCAGAGCTGCAGCAGCTCATCCTGCATCTGGCGGCGGGTCAGCGCATCGAGTGCGGCAAAGGGCTCGTCCATCAGCAGGATATCGGGCTGCATGGCCATGCCGCGGGCGATTGCGACACGCTGCTTCATGCCGCCGGAAAGCATATGCGGATAGGTGTCCACAGCGCGTGTCAGTTTCACCTTCTCGATATAGTCGCGGGCGATGGCCTCGGCTTCCCTGCGTGGCAGGCGGCGTGCCGTCGTCAGCGGAAACATGACGTTTTCGAGCACTGTCTTCCACGGCAGCAACTGGTCGAATTCCTGGAAGACCATCATGCGGTCGGCGCCGGGCTTCTTGACCGGCTGTCCCTTGATTTCGATCCGGCCCGCCGTTGGCGTCATATAGCCACCGATGGCCTTCAGCAGGGTCGATTTTCCGCAGCCCGAGGGTCCGAGGAGAACGAAGCGATCGGACTGGGCAACCGAGAAGCTGACGTTTTCCGTCGCGGTGATGAGGAGATTCGGCGTCTTGTAGCGCAGCGTCACCTTATCGACATTCAACAGCGGCTTTGCGGTTGCCGTTTCTGTTGTGGGCTTGTCGGCGGCAATTTTTGTCTGAAGCATGAGGGCTCCTCCACGAAATGGCTTGAAGGCGGCATTCGCGCTGCCCGCAGGCGTCAGTTGCCGTTGAGATCGGCTGCTTCCGGCAGGTAGTAGTCGGTCCAGGCCTTGGGCATCGTCTTCAGTGTGCCGGTCTTGTAGAGATGGGCTGCGAACTTCATGGTTCCCTGTGGGTCCATGCGGAATTCCATCATGTGCGGCTCATTGAGGATCGCCAGCAGGTCGTCGACACCAGTTTTGTCGCCGCTGACCGTCTTATAGGCTTCCACCGCCGATTTCGGGTCCTTTTTGATGAAATCGATCGCTTCCGCCGTCGCCTCGCGCACCGCCTTGATGATCGTCGGGTTGGCGCTGGCAAACTGGGTCGTGGTGAAGAAGGTGCCCTGGGTCAGCTCGCCGCCGATGATGTCGCGGGAATCGATGACCTTATGAACGCCCGGTTGCTTCAGCTCCAGATACTGGAAGGGTGGGGCGGAGAAGTGGTTCTTCACCTCATGCGTCTGGTTGGCAAGCGCTGCCATGGCATCGGGATGGCCGAGCTGTACGGTATTGGCATCGAATTTGTGCACCTGGTCGTCGCCATACATCTGCGCGGCAGCCATCTGCAACAGGATAGCCTGCGTCGAAACGCCGACCGTCGGGACGGCGATCTTGTCGCCCTGCTGAATATCCTTCAGCGACTGAACCCGCGGATCGCGCGAGACCATGATGACCGGCTGGGCCGAATTGGTGACGATGCCCTTGACCTTGCCTCTGGTGCGATCCCAAAGCAGCAGGAGGTTGCCGGTGCCGGTATTGACGATGTCGACGCTGCCGGAAAGCAGTGCATCGGTCTGCGCGCCGCCGCCGCTGAAGGTGCGCCATTCCACCGTGACGCCGGGCAGGCCATCGGCCGCCGCGTGTTTCTCGATCAGCTTCTGCGTCTCCATGACGTGGCTGGCGAGATAAAGAATGCCCGGCTGGCGCGTGATCGAAATGTCGGTCTTTTCAGCGGCGCCGGCTGAAAAAGTGCCGGCAAGCATCACGCCGACCGCGGTCAGACAGCGAAGAAATCCTCTCATCTACTCCTCCCCATTGATCCAACCCTTGAGAAATGGAGTTGGCTTGGTTGGACTAAAGCACTAATGTATCAGTGCATCAAGCCCTAAACTGTGCTTAATGGTTCGACGCTCTCGATCAGAAAGGCTGCCAGTGAAGCTCAACCCGAAAGAATTCGCCCTGGACCGCTCCCGTCAGGTCGCGCCGCAGATCCTGGAAATCCTGCGGTCGCGTATTCTTTCCATGAGCCTGCCACCGACGACGGTGCTATCGCGCATCTCGCTGCAGAGCGAATTTAACGTCAGCCAGACGCCCGTGCGCGATGCCTTGATCCGGTTGGAAGAGGAGGGACTGGTCGAGGTCTATCCGCAATATGCAACCGTCGTTTCGCGGATCGATATTCGTAATGCCACCGAAGCGCATTTCCTGCGACTGTCGATCGAGCTTGAGGCGATCCGCCGGCTGACGCTGGAAGCGCCGGATGAGACGTCAGCGGCTCTGGAGACGGTTCTGTCTCGCCAAAAACGTGTCGTGTCGCCGGAGACCTACGATCTCTTTGACACGCTCGACAAGGATTTTCATCGGGTACTTTACGAGAGGGCAGACATTCTCGGCCTGTGGGCGACAGTTCGGCGTCAGGGCGCACATATCGACCGGCTGCGGATGCTCAATCTGCCGATGCCGGGCAAACTGGAGCAGATCATCGTCGATCATCAGGCTGTCGTCGATGCCGTTCGCTTGGGCGATCCGGAGGCGGCCGTTGCAGCCTTGCGCAAGCATCTCTCCGGCACATTATCGATCATCGATCTGATCTGTGAGCAATATCCGGATTATGTGAGCCGTTAAACGCCATCGGTCATCTCAGGATTGCTTGGACATGTGGAGCGCGCAAGCGCGCGCATTGGCTTGCGCCTCGCTTCATGCGAGAAAGCATGTGATGAAACAGATCATGGAGTTTGCTTGACCATCGGGCTTGCGCATGCCGAGCTGATCGCGGTCCTGACGGCTGTCACGGGCAACGATCCCAGGGTGATGACGGTGCGGTCGGGCGAGGCTTTGCCGTCCGGTCCGTTCGAGCTTGGGCATCGCACGCTGCAAAGCGGGCTTCGTGAGTGGATCAGGGAGCAGACGGCTCATCCCGTCGGCTATCTGGAGCAGCTTTATACCTTCGCCGATCGTGACCGAAACAACGAGATCCTCGGCGGACGAACGATCTCGATCAGCTATCTCGGCCTGGTGCGCGAACAGGCAGCCCCCGGTGGCGGCCTGCCGGGATGGCATGGCTGGTACGAATATTTCCCTTGGGAAGACCATCGCAAAGGTCGGCCGGCGGTCCTCGATGACATCGCCGCCCGCGTTGCGCTCTGGGTCGATGGTGACGCTGCGAGGCGTGATCAACGCCGGCGCCGTATCGATTTCGCCTTTGGATTAAACGGGGCCGCATGGAACGAAGATCTCGTTCTGCAGCGCTACGAGCTGCTCTACGAGGCCGGTATCGTCGCCGAGGCGGGCTGTGAGCAGTCGCGAACTTTCGGACGGCCGATGTTTGCCGATCACCGTCGTATCCTCGCCACCGGCATGGCGCGGCTGCGGGCCAAGATCAAGTACCGCCCGGTCGTCTTCGAGCTCATGCCTGAGAACTTCACGCTTCTGCAATTGCAGCGAACCGTCGAGGCGCTGGCAGGCCTGACGCTGCACAAGCAGAATTTCCGACGGCTGATCGAACAGCAGGACTTGGTGGAGGAGACCGGCGGCTCCGAAAGCGAGACCGGCGGCCGCCCGGCGAAGCTCTTCCGCTTCCGTCACGCCATCCTCGAAGAACGCGAATTCGCCGGAACGAAATTACCGCTCTCCCGCAATTGACATATGCTCATATCGAGAATATCTATTTGCGCATAATATGCTCAAAGTGAGTATAACAAGGAGCCGGTCATGAATCTTCCCGTATCCGCACCCTCCCTCTATGATCGTGTCAGCCGCGTCATCCCGAAAGCCGAATGGCTGACGTTTCAGGATGATGTCGAGGCCATCCTCGAGCTGAAGCGGCGGCACAACGCCGTCATTCTCGCCCACAATTACCAGACGCCGGAGATCTTCCACGGCGTTGCCGATATTGTCGGCGACAGCTTGGCGCTGGCGCGCAAGGCCATCGAGGTCGACGCCGACATCATCGTCCTTGCCGGCGTGCACTTCATGGCGGAGACGGCCAAGCTGCTGAACCCGGAAAAGACGGTGCTGATCCCCGATATGGACGCGGGTTGTTCGCTGGCGGATTCGATCACGCCTGAGGATATCGCCTTGCTGCGACAGGCACATCCGGGCGTTCCCGTCGTCACCTATGTCAACACCTCGGCTGCCGTGAAGGCGGCATCCGATATCTGCTGCACTTCGGGCAATGCCAAACAGGTGGTGGAATCGCTCGGCGTGCCGAAAGTGCTGATGCTTCCGGACGAATATCTGGCGCGCAACGTCGCGCGCGAAACCAATGTTCAGCTCATCGCCTGGCATGGACACTGCGAGGTCCATGAACTCTTCACCGCCGACGACGTGCGCCAACTGCGTGAAAATTATCCCGGCGTCACGGTGCTTGCGCATCCCGAATGTCCGCCGGATGTTGTCATGGAAGCGGATTTTGCCGGCTCGACTGCCGTCATGTCCGACTATGTCGGCAAAAGGCGCCCCGCCCGCGTCGTGCTGCTGACGGAATGTTCGATGAGCGACAATGTCGCCGTGCGTCATCCCGATGTGGAGTTCATCCGGCCCTGCAATCTCTGCCCGCATATGAAGCGCATCACGCTCGGGAATATCCGTAAGGCGTTGGAAGAGGGGCAGCATGAAGTGACGATCGATCCGGCGATCGCGGTCGCCGCCCGCCGCGCGGTGGAAAGGATGCTGGCGATATGAGCGAGATTCTTGAAGAACTGAGCGGTCGCATCGTTATCGTCGGCAGTGGTCTTGCCGGGCTGATGACAGCGCTGACCTTGGCCCCGGAACCCACCGTGATCGTAACGCGCGCCGCGCTCGGCGGGGAAACGTCGAGCGCCTGGGCGCAGGGCGGTATCGCTGCCAGCATGGGTGACGACGACAGTGCTGCGTTGCACCTGGCCGATACGCTTGCCGCCGGCGACGGGCTTTGCGATTTGAAGGTGGCCGCGAGCATCGTCGCTGAAGCGCCCGCTGCCATCGCTGCGCTGGAGCGGGCCGGCGTTCAGTTCGATCGCAATGGCGCCGGCGTACTATCATTGGGCCTCGAGGCGGCTCATTCACGTCGCCGTATCGTGCATGCGAAAGGCGACGGCTCGGGTGCGGCCATAGTCCGTGCGCTTACAGAGGCGGTCGCCCGCGCGCAGTCGATCAGGGTGCTTGAAGGCTATGAGGCGCAACGGCTGTTGCTGGACGGCGACCATATCGCCGGTCTGCTGTGTGCAACGGAGAAGGGGACGGTCATCCTGCCATCCTCCCGCGTCGTGCTCGCGACGGGCGGCATAGGCGGCCTCTACGAGGCCACGACCAATCCTGTCGGCAATTTCGGGCAGGGGATCGCGCTTGCCGCGCGGGCCGGCGCGCTTCTGGCCGACATGGAATTCGTGCAGTTCCATCCGACGGCGCTCGACAGCCGCAGGCGACCGCTGGCGCTCGTCAGCGAGGCGGTTCGTGGCGAGGGTGCCTTGCTCGTCAATGAGAATAACGAGCGCTTCATGGCTGAGGTCGATGGCGCCGAGTTGGCCCCCCGCGATGTCGTCGCGCGCGCCATCAGCGCGGAAATCGCGCGCGGAGGCCGGGTTTTTCTCGATGCCCGTGAGGCGCTCGGCAACCGCTTCGCGGCGCGTTTCCCTGTCATCGACGCGCTTTGCGGCGAGGCCGGCGTCGATCCATCGTGTGATCTCATTCCGGTGCGTCCGGCTGTCCACTATCATATGGGTGGCGTGGCGACGGACGAGAATGGCCGCAGTTCCGTGCCCGGCCTATGGGTCGTTGGCGAGGCGGCATCCACCGGCCTGCACGGGGCCAACCGCCTTGCCAGCAATTCGCTGCTGGAAGCTGCCGTGATGGGCATGCGAGCGGCGCATGATATCGCCGGCATCGATGCAGGCCCGACAAGGCTGCTGCACGATCATGCGCGTCTCGTGGCACCCGATCCGTCGCTTGTTCGGCCTGTTGTCTCGCGCCATCTCGGCGTACTGCGCAATGCCGGCGCGATTCATGGCGCGATCGCAGCCCTCCTGCCGCTGTTCGACAGTGAGGGTCCGGCGGCCGATCCGGCCCTCGTCGCGCTGCTGATCGCCGTTTTCGCCAGCCTCAGGAGGGAATCGCGCGGTGCGCACGCCCGCACGGATTTTCCGCTGAAGCTGCAGCATATGCAGCGTCGTATGATGCGTCTGTCCGATGCCTTGGACATCGCGAGATCCGTCATTCCCTATTCCTTCGTCAGGAGCGCCTGACATGACCCTCGTTCCCCTTCCGCGCCTCATCGTCGAGCCGTTGGTGCGCAATGCCCTGCTTGAGGATCTCGGCCTTGCCGGCGATGTCACGTCCGCTGCCGTGATCCCCGCGACGCATCGGTCCCGCGTGGCAATGGTGACGCGCCAGCCGGGTGTGGTCGCCGGCCTCGATGCGTCCGAACTCGCCTTCCAGCTCGTCGATCCCGGCATCACCATGACCCGCCACATGCCTGACGGCACGAAGGTAGAGGCAGGCGAGGTGATTGCAACGATCGAGGGGCCCTCGCGCGGCCTGCTGACGGCGGAACGCACCGCCTTGAATTTCCTCGGCCATCTCTCGGGTATCGCGTCCGTGACGGGCGGCATCGTCGAGGCGATCGCGGGCACCAAGGCTTTAATCGTCTGCACCCGCAAGACGACGCCGGGCCTGAGGGCGCTGGAGAAATATGCTGTCCGCGCTGGCGGCGGCACGAACCATCGCTTCGCGCTCTATGACGCTGTGCTGATCAAGGACAATCATGTCGCCATTGCGGGCGGTGTCGTCGAGGCGATCCGTCGAGCCAAGGCGGGCGTCGGCCATATGGTCAAGATCGAAGTCGAGGTCGATACGCTGGAACAGCTTCGCGAAGCCATGGCCGAAGGTGTGGATGCCGTGCTGCTCGACAATATGGCGCCGGATCAGTTGCGCAAGGCGGTCGATATTGTCGCCGGACGAGCCATTACCGAAGCGTCGGGCCGCATCACGCCGGCAACCGCTGCAGCAATCGCGGCCTCCGGTGTCGATCTCATTTCCGTCGGATGGCTGACACATAGCGCGCCGACGCTCGATATCGGCCTGGACTGGAAGTCGGCGGCTTAACGCCGCCGATTGCAAGCTCAGACAACGACCGGCACTTGTGCGCCGTCCATGCTGATGACGACGCCGGTAACGTAACTTGCCTTGGTCGAGCTCAGGAAAGCAACGACATTGGCGATATCAGCCGGATCTGCCATGCGGCCGATCGGGATGCGCCGCAGCGCGTCGGCGAGCGCCTCCTCTTCTGTCGAGCCGGTAGCTTTCGCCGCCGCCTTCAGGCCTTCGGCGACGCGATCCGTTTCCGTCAGGCCGGGATTGAGGCCGACGACACGCACGCCCTTGCCGGCATAGGCATTGGCGAGCCCGACGCTTGCGAGCATCAGGGCGGCATTGGCCGACCCGCCGGCCAGATGGAAGGGCGAGGCGATCTTGCCGCCATTGCCGATGATATTGATGACGGCGCCCGAGCCGCGCATGCTCATGCGTTTGATGACGGGATCGATCACGTTGATATAGGAAAAATACTTCGCATCCATCGCGGCGCGCCAGATCTTAGGGGTCAGTTCGTCTGCCGGCGTGCGCGCCGCAGCCCCTGCGCTGTTGACGAGAATATCGATGGGGCCGATTTCGGCCTCGACCTTGTCGACGACCGCGAGGGCCTGCTCATCGGATATCAGGTCGGCGGCATAGCCGTGCGCTCCGGAGAGCTTCGAAAGCGCCTTGTCGATGTTGGCTTGCGCGCGCGAACATATGGCGACACGCGCGCCTTCCGACAGGAAGAGTTCGGCACAGGCATAGCCGATGCCCTTCGAGCCGCCTGTGATCAGAACGACTTTATCCTTGAGGCCAAGGTCCATGAGATTGTCTCCGGGTGCATTGCGAAAGGGCTCGCAAGCTACGTCCGGAAATCCCTGCCGTACAGAGTGGCAGCCGTCACAGCTTGTTTACCGGTCTCTACGAAAGGCGTTTGGCCTTCAGCACGGAAACGGCGGTTTCGCTGTTGTGGACATAGTCGTGGGCATCGGGCTGCTTTTGCACCAGCAGAATGAACAGCAAATCCGTCAACATCAGCTGGGCATCGCGCGCCGTGATCGACGAAGAGCGGACGCGATCCTCGTCGCCGACGGTGTGAAGGCGGATATCGGCAACGCGGGCAAGCGGGTTGTCCTGAAGTCCGGTGACGGCAATGACGGTCGCCTTGCGCTGGCTTGCGAGCTCGGCGATCCGCAGCGTCTCGATGCTGGTGCCGGAATAGGAAAGGGCGAAGAGCAGATCGTCCGGGCCGAGCGTCGACGCATTGGCCATCTGCACGTGGCTGTCGCTGTCATGCAGGACGTTGCGGCCGAGCTTCATCAGCTTGTAGGAAAAGTCGCGGGCGACCAGCGATGAGGCGCCGACGCCGGCCAGATGGATGCGCCGTGCATCGTGAAGGGCTTCGAGCGCCTTGTCGATATCGCCCTCATTGTTGACCGAGATGGTCTGCTGCATGGCTTGCAATTTACTGCCCAACAGCTTCTGCAGGATCGTGAGATAGCCGTCACCCACTTCGATCGTGCCGTGGATCATGCCGGCCGGGGCTGGCCATTCCTGGGCTTTCGCCTCGCTGACGGCAAGCTTCAGTTCCTGGTAGCCGGCATAGCCAAGCTTCTGGCTGAACTTGACGACGCTCGACTGGCTGCGGCCTGTCTCGACCGCAAGCGCCGCCGATGAGAGGCGCAACATCTGGTCGGGATTTTCGACGATGAATTGCCCGATCTGGCGATCGGCAGGCGCCATGGTCTCGAGCTGCGCACTGATTTTCTTCAAGATAGACATCTGTCCCTTCGGGCCGTCGGGGCCGATTCACGCATCATCACGAGCAGACCAAAAATAGCATTCGGATGAAGCCGGGCAACCATGCTTTGAGCGATAGAGGTTACCATAGAGAATTGGAATAAAAAATTCCAATTTCCGTTGACAGGTTGGAATGGTCGAATAATCTTCTGCAGGAAGCAGGCGGCGGAGTCTCTGGGACGTCGCACCTCTCTTCAACGGGTTCTGATCATGGATAGACTTCGCATCTCTGGCGGCAAAAGGTTGCAGGGCGCCGTGACGATTTCGGGCGCCAAGAATGCGGCCCTGCCGCAGATCGCGGCTGCCCTTTTGAGCCCGCATCCGCTGGAGCTGACCAACCTGCCTGTCGTCAGCGATGTCGAGAACATGCTTGGCGTCATTGCCCTTCATGGGGCGAAGATCACGCGTGCGGCGCACGGCACGACGATCGATCCGAGCGCCATCGTCTCGAAGGAGACCTCGTACGATACGGTCCGGCGCATGCGAGCAACCGTCCTGGTGTTGGCGCCGCTGCTTGCCCGTTTCGGTCAAGCGCGCGTCTCCCTTCCCGGTGGTTGCGCCATCGGTGCCCGACCTGTCGATATGCATATCAAGGCGCTTGCGACCCTGGGAGCCGATATCGCGATCGAAAGCGGCCTGATCGTCGCTTCGGCGGCCAATGGGCTGAAGGGTGCCCGCATCGTGCTGAGCTCGCCGTCGGTCGGCGCGACGGAGACGGCCATGATGGCCGCCTGCGCCGCCAAGGGCGAAACGGAGATTTTGAACGCCGCGCGTGAGCCGGAAGTTGCCGATCTCGCCGCCTGCCTCAGCGCCATGGGTGCGCGGATCGAAGGGGCGGGCACGCATCGCATCCTCATCGATGGCGACACCAGCTGGCGTCCCGCCAAACACTACGGCATCCCCGACCGTATCGAGGCGGGAACCTATGCCGTGGCCGCCGCCATAACCGGTGGAGAGCTCGAGCTCATCCATGCCCGGTTGGAAAATCTTGCCTCGGTCGTACAGGCGCTGGAGGCCATGGGCGTCAGTGTCTGGCCGAGCGATCGTGGCTTGGTCGTCTCCAGAGACCGCCCGCTCAAGGGCGCCGACCTCACCACCGAACCCTATCCGGGCTTCCCGACCGATCTGCAGGCGCAATTCATGGCTCTTGCCTGCTGCGCCGAGGGCGCCTCGCTGATCCGCGAGACGGTGTTTGAAAATCGCTTCATGCATGTGCCGGAGCTGATGCGGCTGGGAGCCAACATCACCCTGCAGGGCACAACGGCCCTGGTACGGGGTGGTGTGCCGCTCAAGGGGGCGCAGGTGATGGCGACGGATCTTCGCGCCTCCGTTTCGCTGGTGCTGGCGGCGCTCGTGTCGAAAGGCGAAACCATCGTCAATCGCGTCTATCATCTCGATCGCGGCTATGAGCAGCTTGATCGCAAGCTTCGCCTCTGCGGCGCCAATATCGAACGGCTGACGTCATGACCGCTGCAGCAGAAACCTCTCCTTATTTCCTCGGCGTCGATGGCGGCGGCACCGGTTGCCGCGCCCGCATCGAGGATGCCGCCGGCACGATACTGGGGCAGGGATTGTCCGGTCCCGCGACGACGCGGCTCGGTGTCGAGGAAGCCTGGGCTTCCATCGCCAGGGCCTTCGATGCCGCAATCGAGGAGGCGGGTCTGAGCGCCACGCATATCAAGCGTATCCATGCAGGCGTCGGGCTGGCCGGTATCAGCCGCAAGGGTGCGCTTGAGGCCCTCAGGGCCATAGAACATCCCTTTGCCAGCATCGACTTCGTCAGCGACGGCGAGGGAGCCTGCCTCGGCGCCCATTCCGGCCGGGATGGGGCAATCGTCATTGCCGGCACGGGGTCGATCGGGCTCGGTCTCGTCGAGGGCCGGCAATTGCGGGTCGGTGGTTATGGTTTTCCGATCTCGGACGAGGGCAGTGGCGCTTACCTCGGGCTGAATGCGGTGCAGCTCGCGCTTCGCGCCCATGATGGCCGCGAGCAGAAGACGGCGTTGCTGGCCGAGATCATGCAGCGATTCCAGAACGATCCCATGGAAGCGGTGGCCTGGATGGATCGCGCATCCGCCACCGACTATGCGACACTTGCGCCGATGGTTCTGCGTCACGCCGACCAGGGCGATGCCGTGGCGCGGCGCATCGTGCAAAGCGCGGCAGGGCATATCGACACATTGGTTCGCACCCTTTTCGAGAAGGGTGCGCCGCGCGTCTGCCTGCTTGGCGGCCTGGCGAGTCCGCTCGAGCCCTGGCTTGCGCCGGATGTGCGCCGCAGCCTCAAGCCCATCGATGGCGATGCGGTCTCGGGCGCCATCATCCTTGCCAGAAGGGCAATCCGCCAGCGTTGACGGGAAGGTTGGTGCGGCGGTTTTTCGCGCAACAAAATTGGAATATTTTATTCCTTTTGTGATTGACTGAAGGAATAAATGGACATAGTGTTAATAAAGGTAAACAGGGAATGGGCGCAGAACGAAGCCGAAAAGGCCGGCTGCATCCTGGCTGATTTCAGTCTTCCGTTTTGTTGAAAAACCGAATTTTGCCGGGGCGGGTCCGATGCTTCATTGGTCGGGCTTGTCATCTCCTGACCTATTGATGTCGAAGCGTTAGTTCGAGAACAGACCCATGACAGAGCAGAAGTTGATATCCGAACTGGAGCAGTTGGTTTCCGAAGGCCGCAATCCGAATACGATGCATATCGATCTGCTGCCGACCTTCGATATCCTGCGCGAGATCAATTATGAGGATCAGACGGTGCCGGTCGCCGTCGAAAAGGTCATTCCGGCCATCGCCGCCGCCGTCAACCAGATCGTCGCCGCCTTCCAGAAGGGTGGCCGGCTGATCTACATGGGGGCAGGGACCAGCGGCCGGCTCGGCGTGCTCGACGCCTCCGAATGCCCGCCGACCTTCAGCGTGCCGCCGGAGATGGTCATCGGCCTGATTGCCGGCGGGCCGGATGCGCTGCGGCGCTCGATCGAGGGGGCCGAGGATGATCCCGAGCAGGGACGCCAGGCGCTGCGAGACATCAATCTGACGGCAGCCGATGTCGTTGTCGGCATCGCCGTCAGCGGTCGCACGCCCTATGTCATCGGCGGCTTGAACTATGCGAAGAGCATCGGCGCCTTTACGGTCGCCCTGTCCTGCAATCCCAATTCCATTATTGCCGGCATCGCCGATCTGGCGATTTCTCCGGTTGTCGGTCCGGAAATCCTGACAGGCTCGACGCGCCTGAAGTCCGGCACAGCGCAGAAGCTCATTCTTAACATGCTGACGACGGCAAGCATGATCCGCATCGGCAAGAGCTATCAGAATCTGATGGTCGACGTCAGCGCGAGCAACAAGAAGCTGGTGGCGCGCGCCGCGCGCATCGTCATGCAGGCGACCGGCTGCTCGCAGCAGGAGGCACGCCGCGTTCTCGATCTGACAGGCAATGACGTCAAGCTTGCCATTCTCATGGAAATAACCGGGATGGGCATTGAAGAAGCCCGCGCGGCATTGCAAAACGCTGACGGATTCCTGCGCAAGGCCATCAACGCTAGGACTGCTTAAGGGAAGATCGCGGCGCGCCGCGATAGCAATCAATTGGCCAAAATCGGCCGGGGACATTTGAAAAAATCGGAGGGCTGGGAATGGAAGGGCATTTTGCAAGGAAACTGATTTCGGGGGTCGTGCTGGCGGCGGGGCTTGGCATGGCGGTGGTCGCGATGCCGGTTGAGGCAGCGACGCTGCGCATGGCGTGGTCGCAGGATGCGACCGGGCTCGACCCGCACAAGCAGACGGCCTTTTCCTCCATCCGGCTGCTGGAACTGATCTATGAGCCGCTCGTTCGCCTCGATGGCAGTCTGCAGATCGTGCCCGGCATTGCCGACAGCTGGCAGTTTTCACCCGACGGCAAGCAGCTGACTTTCAAGCTCAACGCCAAGGCGAAGTTCCAGAATGGCGCCCCGGTGACCTCGGCCGACGTGAAGGCTTCCTTCCAGCGCATCCTCGACCAGGCGACCGGCGCCGTCGCCCGCGCCAACTTCTTGTCGATCGCGAGCATCGATACGCCCGACGCCAATACCGTTGTGTTCAACCTGTCGCAGCCTGACGTTCCGATCCTGACGGCGATGACCAGCCTCAATGCGGCGGTTGTTCCGGCGAGCGAAATTACCGCCGGCACCATCGGCACGAAGGCGATCGGTTCCGGCCCCTTCAAGCTCGACAGCTGGGTTCCGAACTCCAAGGAAGTGCTGAGCGCCAACAAGGATTGGGCAGGCGGCGCCATCGGCGTCGACGGCATCAACATCAGCGTACTGCCCGATGAAACGGCCATCCTCGCCTCGCTGCGCACCGGCCAAATCGATTTCGCGCTCCTGAACGATCCGCTCGTGGCGACACTGGTGCCTAAGGAGCCGAAGCTGCAGCTCACCCGCACGCCGGTGCTTTCCTACAATGTCCTGCAGCTCAATCCCTCCCGCAAGCCGATGGATCAGCTTGCGGTGCGCCAGGCGATCTCCTGCGCCATCGACCGCAAGGACGTGATGGATACGGCCGCGCTCGGCGAGGGCAAGGTGACCGGGCCTCTGACGATGCCGCTCTACGCCACCGATCCCGGCCAGCTTTTCTGCTATACACGCGACGTAGCGAAGGCAAAGAAGCTGATGGCCGATGCCGGTTTTGCCAATGGCTTCTCCGCGACCGTGATCGCCGCCACCGGCGAGCCGCCGACGGCGACAGCCGAAGCGCAGGTCATCCAGTCGCAGCTCGCCGAAATCGGTATCAAGCTCGATATCAAGGTGATGGAGCTCAACGTCTATGTCGATACCTGGCTGAAGGGCAATTTCGACATGGCGGTCGCGCTCAACGGCGGCAGCGCCGATCCTTACTCCATGTACAACCGGTACTGGACGAAGACCGGCAATCTCCAGAAGGTTGCCAATTACATCGACGACACGCTCGATAGCCTGATGCAGAAGGGGCGCGTCGAAACCGACCCGGCCAAGCGCAAGGCGATCTTTGCCGAATTCGAGAAGCACATCGCCGAAGTCTCGCCCTGGATCTGGCTCTACACGGCTTATGGCTACACGGCTGAGCAGAAGAATGTTCAGGGCTTTGTGCCGACGCCGACGGGCTCGCTGTTCGGCCTCGCCAAAGTCTCGATCAAGTGACGGCAGTCGAGATTTAGAGGAAGTGCCATGGGATACCTGACGCGCCGGCTCATGACATTCCCGCTGATCATGCTGGGCGTATCCATCCTCGTCTTCGTCGCCATCCGGCTGGTGCCGGGTGACGCGATCACGGCGATGCTCGGAACCAATGCGGGCCTGCTGACGCCGGAGCAGCGGCAGGCCCTTGCCACCTATTTCGGCATCGACCAGTCCTGGCCTGTTCAGTATTGGCATTGGCTCCTGGGCATATTCCAGGGCAATCTCGGCATTTCCGTCACCTACGGCAAGCCGGTGCTCGACATCATCCTCGAGCGCTTCCCGCTGACGCTCGAACTTGCGTTGCTCTCCATGGTGATCGCGCTTGCCATCGGCCTGCCGGCGGGCGTCTTTGCCGCGACACGAAACGAGAGGTTCTCCGATCTTGCCGTGCGCATCGTCGCCATGATCGGGCAATCGACGCCGAATTTCGTTCTCGGGCTTCTGCTGATCTATGCCTTGTCGGCCGGTTTCGGTGTCTTGCCGACCATGGGGGAGTTTACGCCCATCTGGCGGGATCCGCTCGGCAATCTCGGCCAGATGATCCTGCCGGCATTGACGCTTGGCTTCGCCTTCGCCGCCTCGGTCACGCGCGTCGTACGCTCGGCCATGCTCGATGTTCTGAGTGACGATTATGTCCGCACGGCCCGCAGTCGCGGCGTGCCGGCGCGTGGCGTCATCTGGCGGCATGCGTTGCCGAATGCGCTGATCCCGGTGGTGACGCTCAGTGGCGTCGAGTTCGGCTATCTTCTCGGCGGCGCGGTTCTCGTCGAGCAGATCTATGCTCTGCCCGGACTCGGCCGCATGGTGCTCGACGCCATCCTGCAGCGCGATTATGCCCTGGTGCAGGGTAGCGTGCTGTTCATCGCCTTCAACTTCATGATCGTCAACCTGCTCGTCGATCTCGCCTATGTCGCGCTCGATCCGCGCGTCCGTCTGGGAGAGGGTTGATGCGGATCGTCAAGGCCATTTTGGGACATATGAGCGGCCGGATCGGCGGCATCATCGTTCTCATCTATATCGTGCTTGCCATTCTCGGCATGCTGGGGCTTACCCCACACGATCCATTGATGCAGAACCGGATCGACCGCCTGCATGCCCCCAATCTCACCTATTGGATGGGCACCGATCTCTTCGGCCGCGATGTCGCAAGCCGGCTGATGAACGGCATCGGAGAATCCTTCACCGTCGCCTTCCTGTCCGTGGCCGGCGCAAGCCTGATCGGCACCGTGCTCGGTTTGACCGCAGCCTGGTCCGGAAAGCGCTGGGACGGCGTGATTATGCGCACGATGGACGTGCTTCTGGCCTTCCCGGCGATCCTTCTAGCGCTCCTGATTATCGCCATCGTCGGGCCGGGCACCTGGACCAGCGTCGCGGCGATCGCGATCGTCTACACGCCTATCTTTACCCGCGTCGTGCGCGGTCCGGCGCTGTCTTTGAAGGGACGCGACTTCGTCGATGCCGCCCGCACCTTCGGCAGTAGCAGGTCTTACATCCTGACGCGGCATTTGTTGCTCAATCTTGTTGCGCCGCTGACGGTGCAGGTGACGCTGGCGCTCGCCTGGTCGCTGTTGACCGAAGCGGGCCTGAGCTTTCTCGGTTTGGGAACGCAGCCGCCGGCCTCCTCGCTCGGGCTGATGCTGAGTGACAGCCGCAACCTTATGGAAACGGCGCCCTGGCTGCTGATCTTCCCCGGCATAACCATCATGATCTCTATTCTCGGCTTCAACCTGCTCGGCGATGCCCTGCGCGATATTCTCGATCCGAAAATGCGGAGGTCCACCGTATGAGCCCACTGCTGTCGGTCTCGGATCTGCGCGTCGGTTTCGGACGCAATCCGGAAGCAAATCCCATCGTTCGCGGAGTCAGCTTCGAGCTCGAAGCCGGCGAGACGCTGGCGATCGTCGGTGAGAGTGGGTCGGGCAAATCCGTCACGGCGCTTTCGATCAATCGCCTCGTCGATTTCGGCGGCGGTCGCATTACTGGCGGCTCGATCCGGCTGAAACGTGCGGATAACAGCGTTCTCGACCTGACCACGGCCGGCGAGGCACAGCTGACGAAGATCCGCGGCGCCGAGATCGGCATGATCTTCCAGGAACCGATGACCTCGCTTAATCCGGTGCTGACGATCGGCACGCAGATCGAGGAATCGTTTCGGCTGCATCGCGGTCTGACCGGCCGCCAAGCGACGGCCGCCGCCAAGGATGCCTTGGATCGTGTGCGCATTCCCGATGCCGCTCGACGCCTGACCTATTGTCCGAACCAGCTTTCCGGCGGCATGCTTCAGCGTGTGATGATCGCGACGGCACTTGCCTGCAATCCGCGCCTGCTGATCGCCGACGAGCCGACGACCGCGCTCGACGTGACCGTGCAGGCGCAGATCATGGCGTTGCTCGCCGAGTTGAAGCGCGAGACCGGCATGTCGATGATCTTCATCACCCACGATATCGGCCTCGTCGCCGGCATTGCCGACAAGGTCATGGTTATGCAGGCCGGAGAGGCGGTCGAGCAGGGCGAACTCAACCAGATCCTCGATAATCCCATCCATCCCTATACACAGCATCTGCTGCATTCGGTTCCGCATTTCGCTGCCGGGAGTGCCGCGCGCACGGATTTTCAGCGCGATGAATCTCAGACCAAACCGGCGCTGAAGGTCGATGGCTTGACCGTCCGTTTCGCGGTGTCGAGCAGCTTCCTGCGTCGTGCGACCGGCGCGGTTCATGCCGTGGAAGGGGTCGGCTTCGATCTGATGCCGCGCGAGACGCTGGCGATCGTCGGCGAGAGCGGCTCCGGCAAATCCACGACCGCGCGGGCGATCCTTGGATTGGTCAAGTCGACGCGCGGCACGTTCACGACTAGTGGCGGCAAGGCCGCCGACCGCACGAGCGCGGTGCAGATGGTCTTCCAGAATCCTTACGCCTCGCTCAACCCGAGACTTCGGGTCGACAGCATTCTCGCCGAACCGGTGATCGCGGCCGGTGGCCGCCTGTCGGGAGGCACGCATGAGCGGATGGTCATGCTGCTGAAGCGCGTAGGCTTGCCGGAAAATGCCCTTGAACGCTACCCGCACGAGTTTTCCGGTGGCCAGCGCCAGAGACTGTGCATCGCGCGCGCTTTGATGCTGAACCCGTCCGTGCTGGTGCTCGACGAGGCGGTTTCCGCACTTGACGTCTCCGTTCAGGCGCAGGTCTTGAACCTGTTGATAGAGCTCCAGCGCGAATATGGGCTCGCCTATCTGTTCATCTCGCATGACATGGCAGTGGTGGAGCGGATCGCTCATCGCATCGCCGTGCTCTATGCCGGCCAGATCGTCGAGATCGGCGATGCGGCCTCGATCTTGTCGCAGCCCAAGCATTCCTATACCAGGCGGTTGATCTCGGCAGTCCCGACGGTCGCGCGGCGAAAGGAGAATTTCGCGCTCGACACGCGTCAGGTTCCTTCGTTGGTGCGTCCTCTCGGTTTCGAGCCGGCAGCACCGGAATGGCGCCGGTTCGCGCCGGATCACATCGCTCTGGCGGAAGCCTGAAGCAAGCCGGCGGGAAGGCGAGATATGGCGGGAGAGGGTATGCAGTTTGAGGAGCGTTTCGATCGGGCCTTTGCGCCGCTCGAACAGGCCGTCGCGTCAACGCGCATTCCGGGCGGCGTTCTGGGCATGGTCGATCTCGACGGTAACCGGCTGGTACGTGCCGTCGGTTCGGCGCAGAAGGTCCCGAGCGTCAGGCCCATGCTGGTCGATACATGGTTCGATCTCGCATCGCTCACCAAGGTCATTTTCACCACATCGCGCATCCTGGCGCTGGCGGAGGCCGGCACCATCGATCTCGATGCGCCGCTGACGACACTTCTGCCCGATCTGCGTCAGTACAGCGCCGAGGCATGGGAGCGAAAGGTGACCTTTCGCCAATGCCTCGGTCATCAGACGCCTTTTCCGGCAGTCGAGCCGATCTATACCTACGGCCGCGATCCGGACCTATTGCGCGCTTTCATCCTGCAGCGCGAATGGCGGGCCGGCCCACCCGTCTATTCCGATATCAATTTCATTCTTCTCGGCTTCGCGCTCGAACGCCTGACCGGCCAGACGATCCGCGCCATGGACCCGGGGCGGGGCTTTGCCTTTTCCGCCGAGCCCGATCAGGCGGCCGCGACGGAAGACTGCACGTGGCGTCATCGCGTCTTGTCGGGCGAAGTCCATGACGATAATTGCTCTGCTCTTCAGGGTGCGGGCCATGCCGGGCTATTCGGAACGGCAGCGGCAATCCTCGATTTTGCCGGGGGCTTGCTCGATGGCAGCGGCGCATCAGCCCGCTCGATCGCACTGATGCGCGCACCGCTTTCGGCCACACGCACGCATGGCTGGGAGCGCGCCCATGACTGTTGGTCCGGCGGGACGCTGTGCTCGCCGGAGACGATCGGCCACACAGGGTTCACCGGCACCGGCCTCTGGATCGATTTCGACAAGGGCAGGGCCTGGACCTTGCTCACCAACCGCATTCATCCGACACGCCATTTCGACAGTGGCATCCTGACGCTTCGTCAAACTGTCGGCGATCGCGTCAACGCAGCTTAGGAGCCTGATCATGGAACCAATCTGGGCAGTCGGTCTGATGACCGGAACCGTTCTCGACGGCAATATCGATGTTGCCATGCTGAAGACGGATGGCGAGCGGATCGAGGAATTCGGCCCCTATGTTCTGGCTCCCTATCCCGACTGGATCCGGGCGCTTCTGGAGGAGACGCTGCGGCAGGCGCGGGCATGGAATTTCGACGGCCCCGAGCCGGCGATCTTCAAGGAGGCGGAAGAGGCCCTGACGCGGGCTCAGTCGGAGGCTGTCAGGCAATTGGTCGAGAACCAAGGCATGACCATGGCCGACATCGGCATCGTCGGCTTCCACGGCCAGACCGTGCTGCACCGGGCGCCGCAAAAGGACCGGCTGGGGCAGACGCGCCAGCTCGGGGATGGCGAGTTGATGAGTTCCATCCTCGGCACCAAGGTCGCCTATGATTTCCGCTCGGCCGATATGCGCGCCGGTGGCCAGGGTGCGCCGCTTGCCGCCGCCTACCACACCGCCTTGCTGCGCGGCGCGGGCGCGGCTGGCGAGACCGCTATCCTCAATCTTGGCGGCGTCGCCAATATCACGTGGTGGGACGGCGAGGGCAATTTCGTCGCCTTCGACACCGGCCCTGCCAATGCACCGCTCAATGATTTCATCAAGTCCCATGGTCTCGGCGAGATGGACCGCGACGGTGCGCTCGGTCGGGCCGGCAAAGTGGACGAGGCGCGGCTCGAGAAGTTGCTGCAGCACCCCTATCTCAGCAAGCCCTATCCGAAGTCGCTGGATCGTTTCGATTTCGGTGCTTCGATGGCGGATGGGCTCAGCCCTGAAGATGGTGCTGCGACGCTTTCGGCCTTCACGGCGGGCGCCGTGGGCAAGGCGCTCGATCTGTTGCCACACCGACCGAAGAAGGTTGTCGTCAGCGGCGGCGGCCGTCACAATCCGACGATCATGTCGATGCTGCAAAGCCGCGCCGGTGTAGAGCCGATCTTTGCCGAAGACCTCGGGTGGCGTGGCGATGCCGTTGAAGCGGAATGTTTTGCATTTCTGGCCGTGCGTGTGCTGCGCGGCTTGCCGATCAGCTTCCCCGGCACGACGGGTGCGCCGGAGCCCATGCGCGGCGGACGTCTCGCCGGATAATCGCCGGCAGCAACATCACGCCGTCAAAGGTTTTCGCTGCAGCCCATCGATGCTATGAAGAGATCGCAATTATGCGATCGAACTGGCTTGGACGGATATCGCACGGATGGCAGGCAGGCAGCATCGAGCAGGCTTTGTCGGCGGCGTGGTCGCCTTTGCCATTATATGTGTCGTCGTGGCTTCGGCCCTTCGCCCTGCGAGCGCGCAGCCGGAATGGAGCGTTGCGCCACCGGCCTGCGTCTCCGGCCCGATGATCACGCGCACGGGCGAGACGCTCTGCATTCGCAAGGAAAGTTATAACAGGGATCTCTGTGCGGCTATCGATTACTTCGCCCGCATCAACCGTCTGCCGCCGGATTATCTGGCTCGGCTGGTCTGGCGCGAGAGCACGTTTCGGCCGGATGCCGTCAGCCCGAAAGGCGCTCAAGGTATTGCCCAGTTCATGCCTGGGACTGCAAAGCTTCGCGGCGTCCGCGACAGCTATGATGCGCTCGAAGCGCTGGGCAAGGCAGCTTCCTATCTCGACGAATTGCGCAACCGGTTCGGCAATCTCGGGCTGGCCGCCGCCGCCTACAATGCCGGCGAGGCGGGCTTGGCGAATTTTCTGAATTCCGGCGATCTTCCCTATGAGACGCGCAGCTATGTGAGCGCGATCACCGCGCATACGGTCGAGGAGTGGCGCGATGGACCGCCCGACGCCGCCGCGCCGGCCTTGGAGAAGGGCAAGCCCTTTGTCCAATCCTGTGTTGCCCTTGCTGGAAGTCGGCGGCTGAAGCAGGTCGCCTTGGAGCAAGAGCGGCCCTGGGCGCCCTGGGGCGCTCAATTAGCAGAGCATTTCCAGGTCAATGCCGCCCGCAACCTGTTCGCGACAAATGTCCGAAAGTTGCAGTCTCCCTTGAATGCGGAAAAGCCGCTGATCGTGCGTCAGCGTAATGCGGATTTCGGCCGGCGCATCCGCTTTGCCGCGCGTATCGGCAGGCAGACGCGTGCCGAGGCGGATGCCGTTTGCACGCAGGTCCGGCAACAGGGCGGCACTTGCCTGGTGTTCAAGAATTGAGTTTCTTGCTGACCTCAGATGCCGATCTCGAATGCCGGAGGCATGCCATCGTCGCATCGCGTCGCGCTTGTTTGATCGAGTGCCCACTGATTGGACTTTACTCCCTCTTGGCTCGCGCTTATTCGTTAAGGCCCGACCTTTGGGAGGAAGCCGCGGGATAACCAAAGGAGCGTGCAATGGCGCATAAGCGTGAAGTCCCTGGGATCCGTGCCTACAACAGCCCGGCCGGCGGCTGGGGAGCGCTCAAGGCCACCGCCAAGGCGGTCCGTGACCAGATGGAAGTCACCGAGGCGCCCGGCCTGCTCCTGCGCACCAACAAGCCGACGGGTTTCGATTGCCCCGGCTGTGCATGGCCCGACAAGGAGCATACCTCCACCTTCCAATTCTGCGAAAATGGTGCGAAAGCAGTCACTTGGGAAGCGACAAACAAGCGCGTGACGCCGGATTTCTTCGCCGAGCATACGGTCAGCGAACTCCTGACTTGGAGCGACTATGATCTGGAGAATTCCGGTCGGCTGACGCATCCGATGGTCTACGATCGCGCAAGCGACACTTATAAGCCGATTGCTTGGGAAGATGCCTTTACCCGCATCGGCGAAGTCATGCGCAGCATGCCCAATCCGGATATGGTCGAATTCTACACGTCGGGCCGCGCCTCCAACGAGGCGGCTTTCCTCTTCCAGATCTTCGCGAGGGAATACGGCACCAACAATTTCCCCGATTGTTCGAACATGTGCCATGAGGCCACCAGTGTCGGTCTGCCGCAATCGATCGGCATGGGCAAGGGCACGGTATCGCTCGACGATTTCGATCTCTGCGACCTGATCATTTCGATGGGGCACAATCCCGGCACCAACCATCCGCGTATGATGGGCACACTGCACGAGTGCTCGCGCCGCGGCGTGCCGATCATCGTGTTCAATCCGCTGAAGGAGCGGGCGCTGGAGCGCTTCGCGGACCCGCAGAGCCCGATCGAAATGGGAACCTTCGGATCGACCCGGATCGCCTCCTCCTATTACCAGGTGAAGATCGGCGGCGATGCCGCTGCGCTCAAGGGTATCATGAAGGGCGTTCTGGCACTTGCCGAGACTTCGGAAGACGTGCTCGATCATGCGTTCATTGCCGAGCATACCAGCGGTTTCGACGCGCTGGTTGCCGATATCAAGCAGACGGAATGGGCTGATATAGAACGCGTATCGGGTCTTTCCCGCGCCGATCTGGAACAGGTCGCCGCCGCCTATGCCAAATCCAAGGCAACGATCGTCGCCTACGGCATGGGTATCACCCAGCATGCCAAGGGCACTGCGAATGTGCAGCAGATCGCCAATCTTCTGCTGCTGCGCGGCAATTTCGGCAAGCCTGGCGCCGGCATCTGCCCGCTGCGCGGACACTCCAACGTGCAGGGCAATCGTACCGTCGGGATCACCGAGAAGCCGGATGCCGCGCTGATTGAGGGCATCGAGCGCGCCTTCGGTTTCAAGTCCCCGGCCCATCACGGCCATGATGCGGTTGCCGCCATGCAGGCGATGGCCGAAGGTCGCTCGAAGGTGCTGCTCAGCCTCGGCGGCAATTTTTCGATCGCGCTTCCGGATCCCGAGATGTGCGCCGAGGGTATGCGCAGGCTGGACCTTGCTGTTCACATGAACACCAAGCTCAACCGTTCCAATCTTCTGATCGGCAAGGAATCCTTCCTGCTGCCAGTGCTTGGCCGCACCGAAGAGGACGTTCAGGCCACCGGCCCGCAATCGGTGACCATCGAGGACTCGATGTCGATGGTACATGCCTCGCGCGGCAGGCTGAAGCCGGCATCGGGGGAGCTACGTTCAGAGCCAGCCATCGTTGCGGCCATGGCGCAGGCGACCTTGCCGGAAAGCAAGGTCGCGTGGATGGAACTGGTCACCGACTATGACCTGATCCGCGACAAGATCGAAATCGTTTATCCTGATTTCGCCCGTTACAATGAGCGCATCCGCGTGCCCGGCGGCTTTCGCCTGCCGCTCCCGGCGACGGAGCGCGTCTGGAAGACGCCTTCCGGCAAGGCCGAGTTCAAGCTGTTTTCCGGCCTTAATGAGGACATCTCGCTTTCGGATTCAAGTATCCTCAAGCTCGCGACGATCCGCAGCCATGATCAGTACAACACCACGATCTACGGCCTCGACGACCGTTATCGCGGCGTGTTCGGCCGTCGTGATGTCCTGTTCATGAACGACAAGGACCTTGAGGCCAAGGGATTGGAGCATGGCGATCTCGTCGAGATCGAGACGGCGCTGCCTTCCGGCGGCAAGCGGCTGTTGAAGCTGACGGCGATTTCCTACGATATCTCGGAGGGTTCCGTCGCTGCCTATTATCCGGAAGCCAATTGCCTGATCCCGCTCGACTATCAGGACAAGGAAAGCGGCACGCCTTCCTACAAATCCATTCCAGTGCGCATCAGCAAGGCTGCTTGAGCAAGGCTGTGCGTAAACCGGGCTAGACGCTGCGGCCGCCGACCCAGGTGGCCGCAATATTCGGCCGCGAGGCGGTGTAAATGATCTTCTGCAGGATGCCTTCTCCGGCATCGCGATCCTCGAACAGCCGCACCGTGCCCTTCTCGTGGGCGGTGTCGATGACGATGGCATCGAACTGATAGCCGGGCGTAAACTGCCCGACCGGCAGATCGAGTGCCGCGCCGCCGCCGGCCGTTGCGACATGAAAGGCATCGCGGAAATCGATCTGCGCCGGTCCGAATGTGGAGCGGCTTTCGGCCGGCACGTTCGGATCGACACCGCTTTGCAGCATCCTCGAGACGAGGATTGCGCCGCGGGCATTCTCCAGCATCGACGCGCTGGGCCCGCCGGAAATATCCGTGCCGAGGCCGACATGCAGGCCCTTTTCCAGCGCTGCCCGCAACGGAAAGACCGCATTGGCAAAATAGGCGTTCGAAAGCGGACAATGCGCAACGGCGGCTTCGCGCGCCTTGATCGTCTCCATATCCCCAGCGGTTAGGAAGTTCGCATGCGCCAATACCGTGCCGCGCCGAAGCAGGCCGAAGCGGTCCAGGCTCTCGGTATCCGTCATGCCGTGCCGGGTAAGCACGTAGCCATGCTCCCAATCGCTCTCCGAACAATGGGTCTGCACATGGCAGCCGCATTCCCGGGCAATCGCGCCGAGCCCTTCGAGCGTTGCATCCGTGCAGGAGGGAATGAAGCGCGGCGTTACCACAGGCAGGACGCGGCTTTCGCCATTGTCGGGATGGCCGCGCACATAATCGATGAGTGCGCGAGTGCCTTCCAGCGCCGCATCGCTCGAGGCGTCGCGATAGTAGTCGGGGCATTCCTGCGGATTGTCCATGGCCACCTTGCCGATCAGGGCGCGCTGGCCCCTTTCGAGGCATATATCGACCAGCGCCCGGGTCGCCTGCTGGTGTATGGTCGCGAAATACAGCGCCGTCGTCGTGCCGTTGGCAAGGAGGTCGTCGACCAGCAGACCATAAACATGGCGTGCGAAGACAAGGTCCTCATAGCGCGCCTCCAGCGGGAACGTGTGTTTCTGCAGCCATACTTCCAGCGGAACGTCAAGCGCGTCGCCAAGCTGCGGGTATTGCGGCGCATGCACATGCAGGTCGACGAAACCTGGCAGAAGATAGGAGCCGTTCGGCAGCGTCACCAATTCACCGGTGGCTTCGCGGGCGTCGCGAATGGTCCGATAGTTGGGGTCACCGTAACGATGGATCGCTTTAATCGCGCCGGCTGCATCGATCTCGATCAGCACATCATCCAGAATGTCGATCTTGCCGCGCACGGGTGAATGAAAGCCCGATGCGCTCAGGGTCTTGCCACGCAAATCCATCGCTGTTCTCTATTTCAGGCAGCCATCATGGTGGTGCCGTAGGTAATGCCCTTTTCCTTCAGCCAGCGCCGATAGGCGATCGACGTGGCGTCGGCGCGAGTCGGGATTTCCGCCCGCGGCTCCAGCGGTAGCAGCACCGGGCGCTGGTTTTCAAGAATGATGCGGTCCTGCAGGAAGATAAGTTGCTGGAAATGTACCAGTTCCGTCGTCGTCGAGACGTCGTCGATCAGGAACATGACCGGATGGGCGCGGCAACGATCCGGATCCAGCGGCTGCACGAAAAGGCAGATGACGTCCCAACGATTGGCGGCGTTCGGGCAGGTCTTGTAGAGCAGCGTCGCAAACGGCGTCATCACCCGATAGATATAATCCGTCATGATGCCTTCGCTGGCCGAAAGTGCCGCCTGCGGCTGGAAGAACTGGCAATTGGTCGCCCAGACCTCGTCGACGTCGCGGCGGATCTCGACATTGTACTGCGCCACTTCGGTGTGCGGCTCGGCGCCGAGAATATCGGTGTGCACGAAGGGGAAATGCGCCAGGTCGAGGAAATTTTCCACGATCCGGAGCCCCGAGGCCCGCACCGCCACCGTGCCGCAATTGACCACGCGGCGATCCGGCTCATCGGCTTCGGGCAAGTCGAACAACCCGCCGGCCGGCGTGCCGAGCGTCGTCCAGACGAGGCCGAAGCGGTGGATCAGCGGCAATGGCTCGGCGCGTCCCTCGGCATTTACGACCAGTGTCCCGTCATTCGATCGCGTCACGGTAAGGTCGGTGCCGAGAAGACGGTTCACCGAGGTTCCGAAGGGAATCTCGTTTTCCGTTTCCAGCGCATACCATTGATCGAGGGCTGCCTTGTCCAAACATTGGCTCATGCGAGGCTCCTTTTTCTTGTCCGTCGATGCACCTTAGCGGACATCGCGATAATAGGGCAGGCCGATGGCGGCCGGGGCGGCCATGATACGGCGCATGCGCTGCCATGCCAGCAACGGCACGATGATGAAGGCCATCGTGCCGAGATAGGGCAACATGGACAGGAAGGCGGGTGTGATCGGCCAGCCGCGCGCCTGGCCGACGAAGCCGAGCGCGGTGATGAGGCCGAACAGCAAGCCCGACAGAACGGCCGGGATCGGCCGGTAGCCGGCAAAGATCACCAGCGCCACCGCGATCCAGCCGCGACCGGCGACCACCCCGTCGGACCAGGACGGCACGAAAGCGAGCGTCAGGTAGGCACCCGCGCCGGCGGCAAGGGCTGAGCCGGCCATGACGTAGGCGCAGCGGATGAGGTTGACCGAAATGCCGGCCGCATCCGCCGCCGCCGGATTTTCGCCGACGGCGCGCAAATTGAGGCCGTGGCGGGTGCGAAACATGATGTAGCTCAGCGCTACGGGCAAGATGATATAGATCAGATAGACGAGGATGTTCTGCGAGAAGAAGGCCTTGCCGAGGATAGGGAGATCGCTGAGGAGGGGAATTTCGATACCGGAAAAGGTGGCGCGCACCGGCATGCCGGAATAGGCGCGGCCGATGCTGGAGGCAATGCCGTTGCCCATCAAAGTCAGCGCCAGGCCGCAGAGCACCTGGTTGGCACGCAGGAGAACGGTGGCTACGGCGAAGATCGCGCCGAAGAATGCGCCGACGATCAGGGCCGCGAGAAAACCGAGCGTCGGCGAGGGATAGATCGTCGTTGCGGCAACACCCGTCAGCGCCCCCATTGCCATCAGTCCCTCGACGCCGAGATTGACGACGCCGACCCGTTCGGCCAGCACTTCGCCGAGAGCAGCCAGCGCCAGCACGCCGCCTGCTAGAAAGGCTGTGGTCAGGAGGCCGGTGAGAAGATCCATGGTCTCTTGTCCTTTCAAGCCTTGTCGCGGGCGATGTGATAATGGGCGAGCTCATCGCCGATCGCCGTCAGGAACAGGATGAGCCCGGTGATCGCGAGCACCGCCGACGTCGTCAGCCCCTGGGTTTGCAGGACGATGCCGGAATTCAGGATGAAGGCCATCAACGCCGCTGAAAAGATAACGCCAATGGCGGAGTTGCGCGCCAGCACCGCGACCATGATGCCGAGATAGCCGTAATTGTTGGAAATACCGCCCTGCAGGCGATGCACCGTGCCGGCGATCTCCAGCATGCCGGCAAGCCCCGCTATGGCACCGGACAGAAGCATGACCGTGATCAGGTGGCGCCGCGCCGGTATGCCGGCATAATGGGCCGCAGCCGGGTTGGAGCCGACGAGGCGCACTTCGTAGCCCCAGCGCGAGAAAGCCAGCAGGCCGGCGACGATGATGGCGGCAAGGATGGCGACAGGAAAGCCCCAATGGATGGAGCCCCAAAGCTCCGGTATTTCGGCCGACAATCGCGCAGTTGCCGAATTCGCCGAGCGGTCGCGCCAGGCGCCGGTCGAGACGTAGAATACCAGAAGCACAGCGACGAAATTGAGCAGCAGCGTGGTGATCAGCTCATTGACGCCGGCATAGGCGCGCGCCAGCGTCGGGATAAGGATCCAGACAAGGCCGCCGAGGAGGCCGCCAAGAAACATCAACGGCAGGATCACGACAGGCGGGCCGGGCACGAAGAGGCCGACCACGGCAGCACCGAATGCGCCGGCATAGAATTGTCCCTCGGCACCGATATTCCAGATGCCAATTTGCTGGCCGACGGCGACGGACAGTCCCGTCAGGATGAGAGGGACCAGCAGAACACCGAGATCCTGAAGGCCGAAACTGGAGCCGAGGCTCGAATCGATCACCTCGGAAGCCAGCTCGAGCGGCTTTGCGCCGGAGACGGCCAAAACCAGCCCGGCAAACACGAGCGCCAACAGGATAGCGACGATGCGGGCGGCAAATGCCTTGGTGGGCGAGGCCGAGGGTAGGCGGTGAAGACGCCAGGACATGCTCATGTCAGGCAACCTCGCGCGCAAGGGCGCGTCCACCCATCAGCAGGCCGATCTGGTCGATGTCGGTCCTGTCGTTGTCGACTATTCCCATGATCCTGCCTTCGTAGAGCACGGCGATGCGGTCGGAGAGATTGAGGAGTTCTTCCAGTTCCTCCGAGATCAGCACGATCCCTGCGCCGGCATCGCGTAGCTCCACGATATAGCGCAGCATGGTGTTGATGGCGCCGACGTCGAGGCCGCGGCTTGGATAGGCAGCGATCAGAACCTTATTGGCGATACGCATCTCACGTCGGGCGACGAGGCGCTGCTGGTTGCCGCCGGAAAGATTGCGGACCGGCATGTTGAAGTCGGGAATGGTCACATCCGCCGCCGCCGCAATCTCCTTGGCAAGTGCGGTCGCTCCGCCCGGACGATAGACCGCGCCGGCTGATACCGGCGGCTTCTTGTACTCGCGCATCACGGCGTTGACAGTGATGCTGAGCGCAGGGGCAAGGCCGCTATGCAGCCTGTCTTCCGGTATATGGCCGATGCCATTGTCAGCGAAAACAGCCGCATTGCTGTGCTCGACTGGACGCCCATCGATAAGGATGCGCCCGCTGCCGATCTGCCGCATGCCTGATAGCACCTGGCTCAATTCGCGCTGGCCGTTTCCGGCGACACCGGCAATGCCGAGGATTTCCCCGGCATGAACCGCAAGCGAAACATCATGCAGCGCCTCGGTACCGGCGTCATTCTGTGCAGATACGCTTTCCAGGCTCAGCACGGGTTTCGCAGAGATCGGCGCGGCGCCGGCGGCGCGCTGGCGCATGTCGGCAAGCACGATATCGCGGCCGACCATCAGCTTGGCAAGCATGCGGGCATTGCAATCGGCCGTCCTTTCGGTCGCGACCTTGCGTCCGCCGCGCAGAACACTGATGCGATCGGAAATCTCCATGACCTCATCAAGCTTGTGGCTGATGAAGATGACGGCGTTGCCATGGGAGACGAATTCGCGCAGTGCCCTGAAGAGTTCGCGGGCTTCTGCCGGCGTCAGCACGGCGGTCGGCTCGTCGAGAATGAGAACACGCGCCTGACGCGCGAGCACTCTCAGGATCTCGACACGCTGCTGCTCACCCGTTGAAAGATCGCTGATGCGCGCGCCGGGGCGGGTTTGAAGATTGAATTTTTCCGCGAGGGATGCCGTGCGCGCTTCCAGCACCTGTGCGGAGGCGCGCCGCGGCGTCTCCGACCAGCCGAGATGGATGTTCTCGGCGACGGTGAAGGCCTGCACCAGCTTGAAATGCTGATGCACCATGCCGATGCCGGCGGCGATCGCCTGAAGGGGCGTCGCAAAATGCTTGGCATAGCCATCGATGATGATCTCGCCGGCGTCGGGCTGATAGATGCCGGTGAGGATGTTCATCAGCGTCGACTTGCCGGCGCCGTTTTCGCCAAGCAGCGCATGGATCTCGCCAGGTAAAACCTCGAGATCGACATTCTCGTTGGCGATGACGCCTGGAAAATACTTGGCGATGCCCTTGAGCTGGACCAGTGGCGGTGTGCCCGCGGGAGCGGAAAAGGGTGTCGCGGTTTCGGTCATCAAATGCATACCAGACAGTCATGGGATAGGCCTCGGCCGCAGATCGGCCGAGGCGTAGTTCGCAATTGGCTTGTTCAGGCGCTGAGCCCGGTAACGCCCTCGACGGACCAATCCCAATTATAGAGGTCGTTATCGGTCATCGTCTGCCCGGCGGCGATGCGGACCTTGCCGGTCGAATCCTTGATTTCGCCGGCAAAGGGCGACCAGCCGCCGACGATCTTGTCGCGCACCGCATCGGCAGCGGCGGCAACATCGGCCGGAACCTTTTCGCCCCATTTGTCGCGGTCGACGCCGGAACCCATGGCAAAGAGCGTATTGGTCGGAGTCCAGGTGCCGGCTAGCCGCTTGCCGACCTGATCGACATAATACTTGCTGAAATCGATGAGGACGGACGAGACGTAGGAGTTCGGGCCGTAACGGCGGATGTCGGTGTTCCACATGGCCGCCCAGACGCCGCGTTTTTCGGCGACCTGCAGGTAGCCGGCTTCGTCCATGATGCCGAAGAGGAAATCGCAGCCATTGTCGATCAGCGCCGTGCCGGCCTGCGTTGCCGCCTGCGGATCAAACCAGGAATTGATGGCGATGGTCTGCAGCGTCGCATTCGGATTGACCGAGCGCGCGCCCATCAGAAAGGCGTTGGTCGAGGCAAACACCGAGGCGACCGGGAAGGAGGCGACATAGCCGAGCTTGCCGGATTTCGACAGATGACCGGCGGCAACGCCGATGACGTAGGTCGGATACCAATGGGCCAGATAGTACCAGCCGAGATTATCCATATCGACGCGGCCGTCGCATTCGAGGAAGGCGACGGCGGGCGCCTGCTTGACGACGGCATGCAGGAAGTCGCCGTTCGAGGAGGTATCGAAAATGATGTTGGCGCCTTCGCTGACGAACTGACGATAGGTGCGGGTCGCATCGGCGGAGTAGGGGATGTTTTCGACTTCGAGGATCTTTTTCAGCTTCGGATAGGCCGCCTTTACCGCGAGCAGGCCCTGGTGATGCGCCCAGGTCCAGCCTTCGTCCGAAATCGGGCCGACATGACCGAAGCCGACGACCGCATCTTCTTCCTTGATCGCCGGGAAAGAGGCTGCGGCATAGGCCTGGCCGGCAAGGCCTGCAGGCAGCATCAAGGACGCCGCACCAGCGGCGCTCATATTTAAAAATCCGCGACGGGAAAGCGAACGCAAGTCGATCATGGGACCCCTCTTTTGATTAGGTGCGCAACGGCGCCCGGGTGTAATCGACGCAACAATTATGCCAGTTGCCGCGCGGTGATCTGTCCGATGTCTGTTGGTCGATATCGATCCGCTCCGCAAAGCCTCTTGAATTTCAAAAGGCAGCGCGGCTAGAATGCCTAAAACTGAAGCATGTTTATTTTTTATGCAAAGTGGGCATTTTTGATGCGTAATGTGGGCATGGATAGAACGAGCGGACTGTCTGCGGCATGATCGAGGCGGCGCGTTTTGTCTTTCGGGGGCGGATGGTGTGCGACAGTTTCGTCGAGTTTGCCCGGCATCGTGCGCGCCGGCTGGATCTGGACATCGAGGTCGGGGCCTGCGATGCGCGATCCGCGACGCTTGCCGTAAGGGGCCAGAATGATCTTGTCGACGCTTTCGAAATGGCCTGCAGCCTCGGGCCCTACGATTGCATTATTCTCGATATCGAGCGGAGTGGCTTATGAAACTGGAAGCAGGATGGGTGCCGGTGGCGCTTTCGGCGTCGATCGAGGCTGGAACCTCGGCCGGCGCCGTGGTCGATGGCAGCGAGATCGTCGTCTGGCGCGACAATAGCGGCAAGGCGCATGTCTGGGAGGATCGCTGTCCGCATCGCGGTATGCGCATGAGCTTCGGTTTCGTTCGCGGCGATCACATCGCCTGCCTCTATCACGGCTGGCAGTACGATACCGCCGGGCAATGTCGTTATATCCCGGCGCATCCGACCCTTGAGGTGCCGCAGACCATCAAGGTGCCGACCTATGCGGCCGAGGAGAAATACGGGATCGTCTGGGCGACAGCCGCACGGGAGGCTGCGCTGCCTGACATCGACGGCGTAACCGAGGTGACCCCGGTGCGCAGCCTCTATATCGAACGCTGCCCGGACGGTGTCGCTGCTGCATTGCCCAGGAGCGGCTTCAGCGATCTGGGCGCCAATCTCGGCCTGCTCGAGGTGGGCGATGATCGCTTACTGGTGGCGCTGCAAGACATCTCGCCGAACAAGACCGCCCTGCATATCGTTATTGCCGGTGCGCCTGCCGTGCATGCCGGCGCAAAGCAGAAACACTATACTGTCTGGGCCGAAAGGCTGCGTTTCGACCTCGAGCAGAAAGCGGAGGTCGCCTGATGGCCGGCATCACGCTCTATAATTACGAGATGGACGAGGGAAGCTATCGCGTCCGCCTGCTGCTTTCGATACTGAAGCTCACCTATACGACGGTCGCCGTCGATATGTTTCCCGGGCACGAAGAGACGAAGCCGGCCATGCTGGCGCTCAATCCCCTGGGAACGATGCCTGTCCTGAGCGATGGCGACCTCGTGCTGCATGGTACTGAGGCGATCCTTGCCTATCTCGCCAAGGCCTACGATCCCTCGCGCCTCTGGCTGCCGGAGGATGCGCCCGCCTTCGGCGCGACCGTGATGTGGCTGCATTTTTCGGCGACAGCACTTGCGGCCGCCGCGGCCGCGCGGCTGAAATCCCTGTTCGATACGCCCGGCGATGAAGCAGCCCTTTATGCCGGCGCGCGCAAGGCCTTCCGCATCATGGACGACCATATGACGCTGCGCCAGTTCGATGGCTGCGAATGGTTCGTCGGCGACGGCCCGACGCTTGCGGATCTGACGTTGTTTCCATCCTTCGCGCTCAGCCGCGACTATGGTATCGATCACGACGACTATCCGGCCCTGCGCCGTTGGGTGCGGCGTTTCCGTGCCATCGAAGGCTTCCGCACCATGCCGGGCATACCCGATTATCACTGATCTCGAATTGGATATCCGATGACGCTCACACGTTTTTCCGTCAAGCCGCTTTCGACCATGACGCGTACGCTTGCCGATGTTGCCTCGGCCCGCCGCGAGCCCGATCTGGTGATCGAGGGTGCGCGCGTATTGTCGACCTATTCGGAGCGCATCCTGCCCGGCAAGGAAATCTGGGTTGCGGGCGGCCGTATCGCCGCCGTCAAGCCGGCCGGCAGCTACCGGGGCAGCGGCGCCAAGCTCTATGACGCCAGGGGAGGGATCATCGCGCCCGGCCTGGTCGATCCGCATATCCATATCGAGTCCAGCATGGTGACGGCCTGCGCCTATGCCGAGGCCGCTCTCTTGAACGGGACGACGACCATCTTCTGCGACAGCCATGAGATCGGCAATGTGATGGATGTCGCCGGTGTCGAGGCGATGCTGGAGGATGCACGCCATGCGCCCCTGTCGATCTTCCTGACGGTGCCGAGCACGGTGCCCGCGACCTCGCCGCAGCTGGAGACGGCGGGCGGCGATCTGACACCGCAAAAGATCGCCGATCTCTTCGACAAATGGCCGGAAGCCTTGGCGCTCGGCGAAAAGATGGATTTCGTGCAGGTGGCGATGGGCGACGAGCGCAGCCATGCGATCCTGGCGGCGGCGCTCGAGCGAGGACGGCCGGTCTCGGGTCATGTCTATGGCCGCGAATTCGTCGCCGCCTATGCGGCATCCGGCGTGACGGATACGCACGAAGCCATCGACCGGGAAATCGCCGACGACCTGCTGGAGGCCGGCATCTGGCTGTTCCTGCGCGGCGGTCCGCCGACAACGCCCTGGCACAGCCTGCCGCATGCCATCAAGACCATCACCGAGCTCGGCGCGTCGCATAAGCGCATCGCCGTCTGCACCGACGACCGCGATGCCGAAGACCTTCTGCTCTTCGGCCTTGATTGGGTAACGCGAGAGGCCGTCAAGGCCGGCATGACGCCGGAGCAGGCCTGGGCGATGGGCTCCCTGCACGGCGCGACCCGCTTCGGCATGGAAAGCGAAATCGGCGGTCTCGGCGGCGGCCGCCGCGCCGATCTGGTGCTGTTGACCGATGACCTGAAGCCGGTCAGCACCTGGTATGGCGGCGAGCTGGTGGTCGAAGACCGCAAGATCACCCCGGTCCTTGATGCGGCGCTGTCCAATCCCTACCGCTATCCGGAAGCGGCCTATCACACGGTGAAGCTGCCGAAGGCATTGAAGCTGACGCCGGAGCTGCCGACCGAGCCGGTGATTGCCCACACGATCAAGACCGAGTTGCCGGGCATCACACTCGGGCATGTCACGGTCGAGCTCGAGCCGGCAAACGACTGGCAGACGCATTTCGACCGTCACGGGCTCTGCTTCGTGACGGTGGTCGAGCGTCACGGCAAGTCCTCGGGCAATGTGGCCCATGGTCTCCTGAACAGCTTTGGCCTGAAGAAGGGGGCGGTTGCCTCCTCCGTCGGCCATGACAGCCACAACATCATCATCGCCGGCACCAACGAGGCGGATATGAAGGTCGCTCTCGATGCGATCGAGGCCGTGCAGGGCGGCGTCTGCGTCGTCATGGACGGCAAGGTAACGGCGATGGTGCCGCTGCCGATCGCCGGGCTGCTCTCCGACAAGCGCGTGCATGAGGTTGCGGAAGAGGTGAAGGCGCTGAAGGTCGAATGGGAGAAGGCCGGCTGCACCATCGCCTATATGGGCTTCAACCTGATCCCGCTCTCCGTCATTCCGGAAATCCGCATCACCGACAAAGGTCTCGTTCTTGTGCCGGAAATGGTGATCGAGCCGTTGTTCGAGCCGGCATGACACATCATTTAGATGTTGCCATCTAGCCATCGGATGCCATCTTGATGGCTAGATAAGGGGGGCTTATATTGGTGGGATAGGAGACCAATATGGCTGAACCTCAACTATCTGTTCGTAGCGCCAAGGCACGGGACCTCGCTCATCGGCTTGCCCGGCGCGAAAACCGCACCATTGCCGATATCGTCGAACGCGCGCTGGAATCCTACGAAATTCGCGAGGCCGGCCGTGAACCCGCATCGTCTTTTTATGCTCGTATGGCTATGAGCGATGGCGAGGATATCGATCTGGAGGCCGTCATCCACGAAGGACGGCAAGCTAATCACGGAATAGATCTGTGATATTTCTCGACACCAATGTCGTCTCGGAAACGTTCCGAAAGCTGCCCGATGCGGCTGTTATCTCGTGGCTTGGTCGGTATGATGCGGAGGTTGCGCTCTCAACCGTGGTTATCGGCGAAATCGCCTTCGGTATTCAGAAGATCTTACCGGATCAACGTGCGGCACGGCTGGAGCAACGATTGTCCGAATGGCGCCGCCGGTTTGCCGATCGGCTTTTCGGCCTCACCGAAGAGGCTGCGTTGGCTTATGGAGAGATCATGGGAGTCGCGAAACGACAAGGGCGGCCGATGTCGACGGCGGATGGCATGATCGCTGCCATAGCGCGCGTAAATGGCGGACGCCTGGCGACTCGCAATTTATCTGATTTTGAGACTGCAGGCCTTGAACTGATATCGCCGTGGGAATTCTAGTATCGCGCCAAGTTCAATAACCCCTCGCGATCATCCCAGCTGCCTTCGAGCCAATCGCCATTGCAGGTGCATTGGTATTGCCCGAGGGGATAAAAGGAATGATCGAGCAATCGATGACCCTGAGACCTTCGATGCCGCGCACGCGCAGCGTTCCGTCGACCACTGACATCGGATCGCTCTCCGGCCCCATGCGCAGGCTGCCGGAGGGATGGTAGTTGGTTTTGACCGTCTGGCCGGCGAATTTGGCCAGCGACTCTTCGTCCTGTAGCGCCCGTCCGGGCAGGATCTCATCTGATATCTTCGATTTGAACGGTTCGGTTTCCAATAGCTGACGGGCGACCTTCAGCGAGGCGAGCGTCAGCCGCAGATCGTCGGGATCGCCGAAGAAATTGCAGTCGACCAAGGGCTGATCCGCCGGATCGGCCGAGCGCAGCCTGACGCTGCCGCGCGCTTTCGGCCGCAGCAGACACGAGGTGAAGGTGACGCCGTGGGTCGGCTTTGCCGAGGAGACATCGCGGTCGAGATAGACGATCGGCGCGCAATAGAGCTGGATCGTCGGCCGTTCGCCGCCATCGGGGTCGTAGAACAGGCAGGATTCGATGCCCGTCGTCGTCACCGGGCCGGAGTTGAACAGGAGATATTGCAGGCCGTTGCGCAACATCGGCCAGCCCTTGTCCTCGCCGAAATAACCGGATTTGCCCTTGGTGGTGGCAATGACCGGGACCTCGTGATGATCCTGCAGATTGGCGCCGACGCCCGGAAGATCACGCACGACGTCGATACCATGGTTGCGGAGGTGATCGGCCGGTCCGATGCCGGAGAGCATCATCAGCTTGGCGCTGTTATAGGTGCCGGCTGCGACGAGAACTTCGCGGGCGGCCCTGACCGTGTGCGTTTGGCCATTCTGCGTGTAACTGAAGCCGGTCGCGCGGCCGCTTTCGATGACGATGCGATCGACGCGGGCGTCGGTGACGATATCCAGCCGCTCATCGCCGGCAAGCGGATCGAGGAAGGCCCTCTTGGCATCGGAACGTTCCGTCTTGCCGCCCCATAATCCATAGGTGTGCTGCATGATGCCGACGCCGTTTTGCCTGGCGCCGTTGAAATCCGGATTGTAGGGATGGCCGAGGCCCTGGGCTGCGAGCAGGAAATCCTGGGTCGTATCGCACGTATAGCCGGGTTCAGAGACGCGCAGGTTGCCTGCAATACCGTGATAGTCGTCGTTGAAGCGGGTATTGCCCTCGATGCCTTTGAAATGCGGCAGCATGTCCGCATAGGACCATTCCGTACCGTTACCGAGATGGGCGGCCCAGTGGTCGTAGTCTTCCTTTTGGCCGCGCATGTAGACCATGGCGTTGACGGCACTGCCGCCGCCGAGCGCCTTGGCGACGGGAACGATCGGGCCGCGTCCGCCAAGCTGCGGCTGGGCGACCGTATGATGCATTTCGAGGAAATCGTCGCGGGCGAGATATTTCATGTAGCCGGCGGGAAAGGCCATCAGCTTGGCAGTGTTGCGCGGGCCGCGTTCGATGATGAGCACGGAGAAGCCGAAATCGCGTACAAGCCGCATGGCTGCGATGCAGGCAGCCGAACCGCCGCCGGCAATGATGAAATCATATGTCTTCGCCATAAGACCCTTCCGGCTTGATATCGCGCATCGCCCTAGACAAGATAGGCGCACGGCATGAAATCTCCATCAGCAACTCTCCTCAAATCATCCTTGTTCGTCAAATGATTAGCGTGCCGATACGATGGAAATACGCGGCTTAGCGAAGTCGCCCGCCCTGCTTGTCGAAATAGCGCCGCCGCTCGGGCGGGCAGCGCAGATAGAGCGTATCGCCGCGCTCGATATCAGGCCCTTCACGATACTCGGCGATCAATGATTGGCCATCTTCCGTCTGGCAATAGAGATAGCGGGTGCCGCCCAGATATTCGGTGACGTCGACCGTGACCCGTACGGCATCCTCCCGATCGGATGCCACGATCAAATGTTCCGGGCGCATGCCGAGCAGCAGGCTTTCGCCGGGCGCCGGCCTGTGCTGTGCGAGATCGACCTTGATGTTGCCGTTGCCGACCTTCGCCATCCCTTCGCCAGACCATATGGCTTCGATCATGTTCATGCGTGGCGAACCGATGAAGCCGGCGACGAAGCTGTTGGCGGGATCCTCATAGATCTCGCGCGGACTGCCCACCTGTTCGATCCGGCCGTCCTTCAAGACGACGATCTTGTCGGCGAGCGTCATGGCCTCGGTCTGATCGTGGGTAACATAGATCATCGTATTGCCGAGCTCGCGGTGCAGCCGGGCAATCTCGATGCGCATGGATACCCGCAGTTCGGCATCGAGATTGGACAGCGGTTCATCGAACAGGAAGACCTCCGGCTTGCGCACGATCGCCCGGCCAATGGCGACACGCTGACGCTGGCCGCCCGAGAGCTGGCCCGGACGTCGATCGAGCAGATGGTCGATCTTGAGGATCGCGGCGGCGGAGCCCACACGCTGCTCGATCTCGGCGGCATCGGCCCGGGCCATTTTCAACCCAAAACCGAGATTGTCGCGCACGCTCATATGCGGATAGAGCGCGTAGGACTGGAAAACCATGGCGATGCCGCGCTCAGAGGGATCGAGATCGGTGACATCGCGACCCTTGATGGCGATCTCGCCGTCGGTGACTTCCTCCAGCCCGGCAATCATCCGCAGCAGGGTGGACTTGCCGCAGCCCGACGGTCCGACGAAGACCACGAAGGCGCCCTCCGGCACATCGAGATCGATGCCGTGAATGACCTCCAGCCCGCCGAAGCTCTTGCGGACGCCGGTGAGCCTCATGCCGTTCTTTGTCATGTCAGGTCCCATGGCTCTGACCGGCGCGGATCCAGACCAGCATTTCGCCCGGCTCACGATTGTCCCAGAGATGATAGGGAACGAAGCGCGCAGTGGCGGCGCGGCTCTTCGGCGGTGTCGTCCGATAAAGATCCGATCCCCAGTCAGCCTCATCACGCGTGACCGGAATATCGAGCGCAACGGCGCCTTCGAGGGCGGCGATTTCCGCCGTCTTTGCCGACGCCGGATCGCCGGCGAGCGAAATGCCGTTGAGATCGTGACCGTTATCCGTGGTCTCGACGCAATAGACGAGTGGGCCGCGCATCAGGGCAGCGCGCCCGGCATCCTGGCGAACCCTCGGATTGGCGAACAGGGTACGCGGGATCAGCGGAATGTTGAGGTCGACCTTGTCGCCCGCCTGCCATTCGCCTTCGATACGGGCGTAGCCGTCGATGATAACGGCCGGGAGATCGACGGATTTGCCGTTGACGGCAAGCGTTGCGCCTTCGGCCCATTCCGGTATGCGCAGCGATAGTGCGAAATCTGCGTTGCGATCGGGATTGACCTCGAAATGGATGGCTCCATCCCAAGGATAGCGCGTCGTCTGGGCAAGCGTCACTGTCACGCCGCTCGCCAGCGGCACGCGGGCCTTGCTCTCGCCATAAAGATGCACTGCGATCTCGTTGTCTGCTGCGGCATACATGTAGGAGCCGACCGAAGCGAGCAGGCGGGCGATGTTCGGCGGGCAGCAGGGGCAATGATGCCAGGTCCAGCGGTGATGCTTGCCGGCGCTCTCCAGCGGGTTTTCATAGAAGAAGGTCTTGCCGTCGAGCGACAATCCCGCCATCGCGCCGTTATAGAGCGCCTGCTCCATGATGTCTGCATAGCGGCGGTTCGGGCCGCGCCCGAGCATGCGGTTGGCCCAGAAGACCAGCCCGACGGAGGCGCAGGTCTCGGCATAGGCGCTCTCGTTCGGCAGGTCGTAATAGTCGGTGAAGCCTTCGTTGGCGGCGGCCGGGCCGATGCCGCCGGTGACATACATCTGCTTGGTCGTCAGATCGTCCCACAGCGTTTCCAGCGCCGAGGTCAGCGTGTCATCGTTATACTCCGTGGCGATATCGGCCATGCCGGAATAGAGATACATGGCGCGCACGGCATGCCCCACAACCTTGGTCTGGTTGCGGACCGGCTGATGGGCCTGATTGTACTCATAGGTCTTCTGTACGAATTTCTTGGGGTCGCGCCCGTCGCGCAGCGCTTCCTCGGTGAAGAAATGCGGTTCCTGACCGCGCTCGTCGATGAAGTATTTGGCAAGATCGAGATACTTCTTCTCAGCCGTGACGCGGGCGAGCTTGACGAGCGCGAGCTCCACCTCCTCATGGCCGCAATAGCCGCGCAGCTTCCCTTCGTCGTGGCCGAAGACCGTGAGCATGTAGTCGGCAAAGCGGCTCATGATGTCGAGCAGCTTGCGCTTGCCCGTCGCCTGATAGTAGGCGACGGCCGCTTCGATCAGATGGCCGGCGCAATAGAGCTCGTGATGATCGCGCAGATTGGTCCAGCGGCGACCGGGCTGGACGCGCTGGAACCAGGCATTCAGATAGCCGTCCTCGTCCTGCATCTTGCCATACATGTCGATGATGGCATCCGCGCGCGCCTCCAGTTCCGGATTGGGCCGGCGGTAGAGCGAATAGGCGATGGTCTCGATCGATTTGCCGAGATCGCTGTCCCAGAACATCTGCGTCGAGCCCGACCATGTCTGTAAGGGAATGATGATGCCCGGGCTCGGCTGGTCGACATCGATGGCGCGGAGCATGCCGGCCTCGACGCAGCGGTCGAGTAGCGTGGCGGCAGTCGAATTGCAGATTGCATCCTGGCGTTCACCGAACAGACCGGCGAGCTCGACATTTGGAACGGGCAGGGGGCGGAACTGGCGGCTTTGCTTGTCTGACATGGCTTTCATCCGTTTGTTTGAAGGGGTCATTTCACCGCGCCGGCCATCAGGCCGCGCATGTAGTAGCGTTGCAGAAGCAGGAAGACGATGACGCAGGGGATGGTCATGACAGCGATGCCGGCCTGGACCGCCCCCCAATTGACGGCGCCGAGGCGCCCGGTTCTGACGGCGATCATCAGCACCGGCAGGGTGAATTTCTCGTTGCTGGAGAGAAGGATCAGCGCTGCCAGGAACTCGTTCCAGGCGTTCAGGAAGGCGAAGATCGCAACCGTTGCCGCGCCCGGCAGCACCAGCGGAAACAGCACGCGGAAGAGAAGCCTGAGGTCACGCGCGCCGTCGATGCGGGCTGCCTCTTCGATTTCCTTAGGCACCGCGTCAAAGGCGTTGCGCATCATGAAGACCGAGAAGGGCAGTTGCAGCGTCACGTAGACCAGCGTCAGCCCGATCAGCGAATTGTTGAGGCCAAGCTTCGCCAGGATGATGAAGAGCGGCGTCAGGATCGACTGAAAGGGGATCATCAGCGTTGCGATGACCAATATGAACAGCGCACCCTTGAAGGGGAATTGATAGCGCGAGAAGCCATAGCCGGCGAGCAGGCTGACGATGACGGTCAGCAGTACCGTGCCGAGCGAGACGAAGAGCGAATTCAGCGTGTGCTGCACGATGCCGGCGCCGAAGCCATCGAGCGAACGATAGGCATCGAAGCTGAAGCCCGTCGTCGGCCAGGGCGGCAGCGGCGGAAGGCTCGCCTCGCTACCGTGCCGGAACGAAGACAGGAGCGCGATCGCAAAGGGTGCGAAGAAGAAGATGACGATGATGACGCCGATGCCGTGATAGCCGACACCGCCCCAAAGCTTGCGCCTTGCGCGGCGCTCCTTTGCGCTGATCATGGCCGATCCTTCCCGACGCGCAGCAGCCAGAGCTGGACGATGCTGATCAGCACGAGAATGACGAGCAGTGCGATGGAGAGTGCGGCGCCATAGCCGAGATTGAAGGACACGAAGGACTGGTTGAAGATGTAGTAAACAACGGAAATCATTCGGTTTTGCGGCCCGCCGCTGGTCATGATGTAGAACTGGTCGAAGGCGAGCACCGAGCCGGTGATGGAAATGATCAGCGCGAGCGCGATGGTGCGGCGCATCAGCGGCAGGGTCAGATGCCGGAAGCGCTGCCAGCGTTTTGCGCCATCGATGCGGGCGGCTTCGGTGAGTTCGGAGGGGATTGCCTGCAGGCCGGTGAGAAGGATGATCATGGTGAAACCGGCGATTTTCCAAACGACCATGACGATGATCGTGGCGAAGGCCATGTCGAAGTCGGCCAGCAGGTTCGGCCTCTTGTCGGCTAGACCGAGCGCCAGCGCCACCGGCGCGAAAAAGCCGCTGTCGACATTGGCGAGCCAGACCCAGAGCAGCGAGGCCGTCGCAAGCCCGACAACGACGGGAAGGAAGATGATGGTGCGGTAGAAGCCGACGAAGGGCCGCTGCTTCTCCACATAGAGCGCCAGCGGAAAGGCTATGGCGAAAATCGCGATGGTGACGATGACGGTGTAATAGGCGGTAAAGCGTAGCGCCGCCATGAAACGTATGTCGGAGACCATGCGCGTATAGTTGCCGAAGCCGATCCAGCGGGGATTGCCGAGCAGCGGCCAGTTATACAGGCTCATCCAAACGGTGAAGATGACGGGCAGAATGAAGAAGACGATGACGAGCGCCATGGCCGGCGCGATGTAGAGAAATCCGTGCCAGCCGGCACGCCTTCGCCGCTTGCGAAGCCGCGCGGTTGCTGTAGCTCCAGGACCAGCCATGGAATGCTCCCGATGTTGCGATGGAAGGACCGGGAAGCCTCAAGGCTTCCCGGTGTTCACGCGTTTATGTTACTGGGCGTTGTCGATGATCGACTGCATCTCCGATTGGGCGCTGGAAAAGGCGCCGTCGACGTCGCTTCCGAAGATGGCGGCATTGGTGAAGCCAGCCCAGGGTCCGTTGGCGCTGTTGATCAGATCGTTGAACTGCAGCGTATAGGGCGTCTTGGCGACCGATATGGCCTTTAGGCCCACCTGCATGCGCGGATCGAGGCCTTGCAGCACCTGATCGGCGATATCGCCACGCGTCGGCAGGCTGCCGTACTTCGCCATGATCTTCTGTCCCTCGAGCGAATAGGTGTATTCGAGGAATTTTTTCACCGCATCGAGCTTCTTGGTACCCTTGGAGATGACGAAATTGTCGCCGCCGGCAAAGGAAGACGGCTTGCCGTCGACGCCGGGGATCAGCGTCACGCCGAAATGGATATCGGGATATTGCGTGATCAGCGTGCCGATCGAAAAGGCGCCGATGCTTTGCTGGCCGATCCTGCCGTTGCTGATGCTGAGGAAATTGGCGCCGTTGTCGCTGGCGGCTCCCGCCGGCACCAGATCCTTCTTGACCATGTCGCGGTAGATGCCGACCGCCTTGCGCATTTGCGGCGTGTCAAGCGTGGCGGTCTTGCCGTCTGCCGAAAGAATGTCGGCGCCCGCACCCCAGACGAGGGGGGTGAAAGTGAAGATCATGCAGCCGCCACAACCGCCGCCGGAGAAATAGAAGCCGTAGGTATCGCCACCGAGCGCGCGGATCTTTTCGGCATTCTGCTCGATCTCCTCCCAGGTGGCCGGCGCCTTTTCCGGGTCGAGGCCGGCCTTCTTGTAGAGATCCTTGTTCCAGGCGAAGACCGAGGTCTCGACCGACAGCGGCAGGCCGTAGACATGGCCGTCATAGGTGCCGAGCTTCACATGTGAGGGCGAGAGCGAGTTGAAGTAGGGCAGGCTCTTGGCCCAATCGGTGAGGTCCGCGAGCTGGCCTGCGGCAGCAAAGGCCGGCGTATAGATCAGGTCCATCGACAACGCGTCAGGGGCCTGGCCGCCGGCGATGGCGGTTGCGTATTTCTGCACGAGTTCCGAGAACGGCACTTCCGTCAGCGCGACCTTGTCGTCGTGGCCGGCATTATAGGCCTCGACGACCTTCTTGAAGGAATCGCCGATGCCGCTGCGCACCCACATGGAGATGTTTTCGGCGGATGCGGCGGATGCAAGGCATAGGGATATGAGGCCGGTTGCGGCCAGAAAGCGCTTCATCATGTTTCTCCTCCCATGGGGCAACTCCCGTGCGCCCCTTTTTCCTCAATTAAAGATCGGGGTCTCCCCCGCACGACTGCCGCACGACGAGTTCGCAGGGCAATGTTCTGATCCCCGGTTCGACGGTGCGTCCCTCCGCCAGCGCCAGAACCGTCAGTCCGGCTTCTCTGCCGAGCGCCTTGAGATTCATGTCGACCGTCGTCAGCGGCGGCCGCGTTTGCGCCGCGACGATCTCCCAATTGTCGAAGCCGACCACCGAGACATCCTCCGGCACCCGCACGCTGCGCTCGCGCAGCGCATCCACGACCGCGCGGGCGATCTGGTCGTTGCCGCAAAAAATACCATCCGGCTTTGCGCCGGCTGTGCTCCACAGTTGCTCCACCGCCTCATGTCCCCACGCCTCCGACCAGGAGCCGTACATGACCGGCAGCGTGTCGCCGGCAAGCTCGCGATAGGCCCGGGCACGCTCGCGCACCGAGACGAAGCTCTCCGGGCCGGTCACATGGGCGATCCGGTGGCGGCCAAGACCCTTCAGCCACTCGACGGCAAGGGCCGCGCCCTGAAAGTCATCGGCGCAGAAGGTGACGCTATCAGGCGCACCCTCGGTAAAGGCATAGACGACGGGCACGGGCAGGTTGGAAAGATCCACCGGCAGGCGGCGGTCGATGCGCTTTCCCGAGGCGATGATGCCGTCGACGTGCTTGTCCAGCATGGCGTCCACATGAACCTTTCCGAGCGCCGGATCGTCCTCGATCGTGCAGAGGAAGACCGAAACCCCGTGATCGACGAGCGCTTCCGTGATGCCGGCCATAACAGGCAGCGTGAAGCGGCCATATGTATCGTTGGTCAGTAGACCGATCGTGAAGGTGCGATTGCTGAGCAGTCCCTTTGCCAATGCGTTCGGGCGAAAGCCGATCTCGGCGGCGATGCGTTTGACCCGCTCGCGAGTGTCGTCACCCATGCGACCGGTATTGTTCAGGGCTTTCGATGCCGTGGAAATGCTCACGCCCGCAGCCGCCGCAACATCGTGAATCGTTGCCCGGCCGCTTCTCGCACGCTGGTTTTCCAGATGTTTTCTCCCATTCGATTTTTCATGAGAAAAGCTTTTCTCACTATGAGAGTCAAGATGAGAAAAGCTTTTCTCAAATATTTTTGAGCGTACCGGTTCATGGCGCTCGAGGCGCAAGAAGAGCGCGTGGCGGCGATTGCGCTGGGCGAATTTGGGAGGGTTTACGATCGACGACAGATCAATAAAAATGGCGGCAGCCGACCCTCGGCAAGGGTTCGACTGCCGCATGCATCAAGGTTACGAAAGACGTTATCCGATGGTCATCAGGCTTGCATTGCCGCCGGCTGCGGCGGTGTTGATCGAGGTCGTCACTTCTTCCAATAGCCAGTTCAGGCAATAAGCGTCCGTGCTGTTGGCGATTTCCTCGCTCGAGGCGCCCTGCGTCAGCACCAGCGGGCCGGGCAGTGTGGCGATGGTCTTGACGGCCTGTGCGATGCGCTCGGCATTACCTTCGATCAGCGCGCCGGCGAAAGGTCCGTCCGCAGCCCAGTCCTTTGTCCAGGAGATGCGGCTCGCGACGGCGGCCGGCAAGTTCTGAAGCTCGTCCTGCAGGCCGGATAAAGCGTCGATGGCGATCGAATTGCCAGTCGCAAGCGCGGCGGCGATCTGGACATGCAGGCCAAGTGCGGTCTGGGGAATAAGCAGGATCCTGCCGCGGGGATGCAGCGCATAGAGGTTCAATTCGCCGACGGGACCTGTCAGCTCGGCGTTGAAGCCCAATGATGATTGGCCGGCGACGGCGCGCGCCTGCTTTGCTGCTCCCTTGCTCTCAAGCCAGGCGAGAAATTCCTGGGCGGCCGGATCGACTTGTACCGTGGCGTTGCGCAACGGCTCTGTCGAAGAGGCGACGAGCCTGCGCAGATACATAGGTCCACCCGCTTTCGGGCCCGTGCCGGAAAGGCCGCGGCCGCCAAAGGGCTGGACGCCGACAACGGCGCCGATGATGTTGCGGTTGACATAGAGATTGCCCGCCCGCACGCGCCCGGTGACATGGGCGATCATGTCGTCGAGCCGCGTATGCAGGCCGAAAGTCAGGCCGTAGCCGGATGCATTGACATCGTCGATCAGCTTGTCGAGCCCCTTGCGCTTGTAGCGAATGATGTGGAGGACAGGTCCGAACACCTCTTTCTTGAGATCGCTCAGCTTCTTCAGCTCGATGATCGTCGGGGCGACGAATGTGCCCTTGTCGGCACTTGCGGGAAGATCGAGTTGCTCGACGGCGCAGCCGAGCTTGCGCATGCGTTCGATATGTTCATCGATGCCGCGCTTGGCGCTGTCGTCGATGACAGGGCCGATATCGATGGCAAGCCTGTCGGTTCGGCCGACGGACAGTTCGCGGAGCGCGCCTCGCAGCATGGTCAGCGTGCGATCTGCGATTTCCTCCTGCAGGCACAGCACGCGCAGAGCCGAGCAGCGCTGTCCGGCGCTGTCGAAGGCAGAAGCAATCACATCGCCGACCACCTGTTCGGCGAGCGCCGAGGAGTCGACGATCATGCCGTTCTGGCCGCCGGTCTCGGCGATCAGCGGGATCGGCTTGTTGAATTTCGACAGCCGTTCGGAAAGCTGCGCCTGAATGAGCCGGGCGACTTCAGTCGAACCGGTGAACATGACGCCGGCAGTCTCCGGCGCACCGACGAGAGCCGAGCCCATCCTGCCGCTGCCCGGCGCGAATTGAAGAACGTCGTGCGGAATACCGGCTTCGTGCAGGATGCGAATACCCTGGGCGGCAATCAGCGGTGTATTGCCGGCCGGCTTGGCGACGACCGGGTTGCCGGCGACCAGTGCAGCAGCAACCTGGCCGGTGAAGATCGCCAGCGGGAAGTTCCAGGGGCTGATGCAGACGACCGGACCGAGCGGGACGCTGTCGGGCTTCAACACCTCGCGCGCTTGCGCGGCATAATAGCGAAGGAAGTCGATGGCTTCCCGGACTTCGCCGACGGCGTTCGCAGCCGACTTGCCCGCCTCGCGGATCGCCAAGCCTACAAGCAACGGCATCTCGCCTTGCATCAGCTCGGCGGCACGCTCCAGCATCGTTGCCCGCGCATCCGGGCTGACGGCGGCCCATGAGGCAGCAGCGCCGGCTGCAAGGCGCATCACCTCGGCCGCGTCCTCAGGATTAAGCTCGGCAACCTGACCGACGATATCGGAATGGTCGGCGGGGTTGAGGATTGGGCGCTTCTCGCCGCGTTCAGAGCCATCAGCGAGCAACGGCTTTGCAATCCATTCCCTGGCAGCGGAGGAGTGCAGTTCAATAGACAGATCGGAAAGCGCCGCTTCGTTTGAAAGATCTATGCCGACAGAATTCTTTCGAGCACCGTCAAACAGGTCGGCGGGCAGGGCGATCTTGTCGTGCTGGGCGCCCATGATGGGCATTGCGCGCACGCGTTCGACAGGATCGGCGATCAGTTCGGAGACGGGAACGGCGGGATCGGCGATCTTGTTGACGAAGGAGGAGTTGGCGCCGTTTTCCAGCAGGCGCCGGACAAGGTAGGCGAGCAGCGTTTCATGCGTGCCGACGGGCGCGTAGATCCGGCACGGGCGGCCGAGGTTTTCGGCGCCGACCACTTCCTCATAGAGCGGTTCACCCATGCCATGCAGGCATTGGAACTCATATTTGCCGACGGAGAAATCGTTTCCGGCCATCTGATAGATCGTCGCCAGCGTCTGCGCATTATGCGTGGCGAATTGCGGGAAGACTACATCGGTTGCCGCGAGCAGCTTCTTGGCGCAGGCGATGTAGGAGACGTCGGTGTAGACCTTGCGGGTGTAGACCGGGAAGCCTTCGAGGCCATCCAGCTGGGCACGCTTGATCTCGGCGTCCCAATAGGCGCCCTTGACGAGGCGGACCATCAGCCGATGGCCTGAGCGGCGGGCGAGATCGATGATGAAATCGAGGACGAAGGGGCAGCGCTTGCCATAGGCCTGCACGACGAAGCCCATTCCATCCCAGCCAGCAAGATCGGGATCAAGGCAAAGCGCCTCCAGCAGATCGAGCGATAGCTCCAGCCGGTCGGCCTCTTCGGCATCGATATTCAAGCCGATATTGTATCGCTTGGAGAGGAGGGCGAGCGCTTTCACCTTCGGCAGCAGCTCGCCCATGACCCTGTCGGCCTGCGAGCGCGAATAGCGGGGATGCAGGGCTGAAAGCTTGATGGAGATGCCCGGCCCTTCGTAAATGCCGCGGCCGGCCGAAGCCTTGCCGATCGCATGGATCGCGGTTTCATAGTCGCGATAATAGCGCTCGGCATCGGCATGCGTCGTCGCGGCCTCACCGAGCATGTCGTAGGAGTAGCGGAAGCCCTTCGCCTCCAGCGTGCGGGCGCGCCGCAGCGCCTCGTCGATCGTTTCGCCGGTGACGAATTGCTCGCCCATCATACGCATGGCCATGTCGACGCCGCGCCGGATGACAGGCTCGCCGCAGCGCGCGATCAGCCGCGTCAGCGATGCCGATAGCCCGCCGTCGTTGACTGTCGACGTGAGCTTGCCGGTCACCACCAGGCCCCAGGTCGCGGCATTGACGAAAATGGAGCGACCGCCGCCCAGATGCGACTTCCAGTTACCCCCGGCAATCTTGTCGCGGATCAGGGCGTCACGCGTCGCGGTATCGGGAATGCGCAACAGCGCCTCGGCAAGGCACATCAGCGCCACGCCTTCCTGGCTCGATAGCGAATATTCATGCACCAGGCCTTCGACGCCATCGCCCTTGTGCTTGGCGCGGAGCGCTTCGATCAGTGTCCTGGCCGTCTTCTTCGCAGCCTCGCGGACGGACTCCGGCAAAGTGGCCGCCTCGACCAGCATAGGGAGGCATTCCGTTTCCGGGCGGCGGTAGGCGGCCGTGATCGCCTTTCGAAGCGGGCTTTGCTGCTGGATAGGGGGTGCGAACTGCGCGAATGGGGCGGCGTCTGGCGATGGTTTTTCGGCGGCGAGTGCGGCAGTGACAGTCATGATAACCTCAAGGTGCAAGGGTCCCGGTAGCCTGGCAGGCGCGAGCAATTTCGCCTTCTGCAGCTCTCCCGTTGCTTCGATGCAAACATACTTCATTCTGGAAAGGCGTTCCGCCTTGAAACTGCGGCTTTCTAGTCATATTGGACTTCAATAGCCCGTATTTCAAATAGGAATGCCTGCGAAAATGATCAAATCCAGTGAAATAGACCAGTTCGATCAAAAGATACTCGATGCACTGGTCGAAGACGGCCGCATGTCGATCACCGAGCTTTCCGAGCGGGTCGGTCTTTCCAAGACCCCTTGCCAGGCACGATTGAAGAAACTGATCGATTCCGGCTATATCGATGGCTTCAAGGCGGTGCTCAATCCAATCAAGCTCGGCCTCGACCATGTCGCCTTTGCCGAAGTGAAGCTGACGGATACGCGCGAGCAAGCTTTGCTCAGCTTCAACAATGCAGTCAAGAAGATCAAGGAAATCGAGGAGTGCCATATGATCGCCGGCCGCTTCGATTATCTTCTGAAAGTGCGGACGTCAGATATTCGTCGCTACCGTATCGTCTTGGGCGAGAAGATTTCCAGCCTGCCTTTCGTGGCGAGCACATCGACCAATGTGGTGATGCAGTCGGTCAAGGAAAACTGGTCGTAGTTCGCACCGCAATTCCGCTGCTTGCCGCGCTGCGATCCTGCCTCATCCATCGCAACCATCTTGCCGGCTAAACAAGGATCTAGATTTCGCCACTCGAATCGGATCATTGCGAAGGGCTAAAATTAGTAAGGTGGAGTATGCATGGAAATGAATGCAAGCGACCGCGACCTCATTGAGGTCATGAAGCGGTACTTTGCGGTGAAGGCCGAAGTGGAGGAAGTAAAGTCCCGCCTGGAGGCTGCAAGACGGGACAGCGGCGAGGAGATCGGCGCATTTTACAATCCGCGCACCAATATCGACCACGCCGCCGATATCATCCGTTCGCATGCCCTCAAGCAGGAATTGGCCCGTCTGATGGATTGGGCCGAGGGCTGGGGGCGTCGGAGCTTGACGACGAACGAGGCCTGACGGCCGATTTGGTCGTCAGGCCCAATGATGATCAGATCGGATCTTCTCAGCCATCCGATTTCAGTTTGCCCGCCGTCGCCCAGGATTCCTTCGAAATCTCGGTAATGATGATTTCCACCGATTCCGGCGGGCAAACGAGCGTTTCGACGACGACCTTGGTCGCTTCGCGAACGAAGGCACGCTTCTGGTCCTGTGTGCGTCCGGGATGCATTTCCAAGCGCAAGATGGGCATGACGGCTCCTTGATAGAACATAGCCTGAGATTAGGCATCTCCGACTATCTTGCAAAACCAGAAATCGATAAATACGCTGCCATTCGCTTCATTCCGAACCTATAGGTATGTAATCGTGGATAAGTTGGCTGGTATGGCGATGTTCGTCAGGGTCGTCGAGCATGGGAGCTTCGCAGCCGCGGCGGAGACCAGCCAGGTATCGGCCACCATGGTCGCCAAGCATATCAGGACGATCGAACAGCGCCTCGGCGCACGATTGCTCCATCGCACCACGCGCCGCCACCAGCTGACCGAGGTCGGCAAGCTCTATTATGAGCGATGCAAGACGGTGTTGACGGAGGTCGATCTGGCCGAGGCATCGGCGTCGGAATTGCAATCGGCGCCGCGTGGCCGGTTGCGGCTCGTCGCGCCGGTCAGTTTCGGGACCCAAAGTCTCGTCCCGGCTCTCGTCGAGTACCTGCGTCAGAATCTTGAAGTCAGCGTCGATCTGGCGCTCGACAACAACCCTCATGATTTGATCGGCGAGGGTTATGAACTTGGCATTCATATCGGAGCCCTGACGAATACCAATCTGGTCGCACGCCCGCTAAAACCCTATCGTCGGATTCTCGCGGCATCGCCCGACTATCTCGACCGCTGCGGCAGGCCGGAAAGGCCCGAGGAGCTCGCCAACCATATGTGCCTTGGCCATTCCTATTGGCGCACCCAAGGTCGATGGCATTTGGTCGGTCCCGGGGGCGAAACGCGCGAGATCGCTACCAGCAGCAGGTTCACCACGAACCAGGGGGCGGCTCTCCGCATCGCCGCCCTGCATGGCGCCGGCATCGCCCTGCAGCCGGAGCTGCTCCTGGCCGCCGATCTCGATGCGGGAAGGCTGGAGCCTGTGCTGCCGCAATGGTCGTACAAGCCGACACCGATGCATCTGGTCTATGCGCCGGATCGCCGTCCCACAGCGATGTTGCGGAGCGCGATCGATTTCCTTGTGGCCCGCTTTGGCTGAAGCCGAAGCCCTCTTTCGGCGGCTGCGAATCTATGATCAGATCTGATCATGGACTATGGGAGAAGATGGGGGAGACGTGGCGAAAGTTACGCTGAAGGATGTGGCTGCCGCTGCCGGTGTCGGTGCTGCCACGGTGGAGCGAGCGCTGAACGGGCGCGGCAATGTGCTGCCTGAGACGGCGGAGAAAATATTCATTGCAGCCAAGCGGCTTGGCTATCGCACACCGCCTGCCGGCACAAGGCACGGGCTGGTGCGCATCGAAGTTGTGCTGCTTCGGCCGGAAACCTATTTCTACTCCAGGCTCAATCGCGCCTTCGAACGCATCGCCGCCTTGCTCGACAAGGATATTCTCATCCAGCGGACCTTTGCGCGTGAAAATGACCCAGCCGATTTTTCACGCCATATCGCCACCCCGCAAGCCCGCCGTTCGGCGCTCATCGTCGTCGCGCCCGATCACCCCGATGTGGTCGGCAGCGTCCGCAAGGCGGCCGCCGGCGGCATCCCTGTCGTGCAGATCATGACGCGGCCGGCACCGGAACTTGCCTATGTCGGCATCGACAACGAGGCGGCCGGACGCACCGCCGCCTTTTATATGGCGCGCATGCAGGCCGGGTGCGCGGGCACCTTCGTCGCCCTCTGTCACAGCGGGGCCTATGAGAACCACAAGGCGCGCATCCGCGGCTTTTCCGACTATCTGCTTGCGAATGCGAACCCGTCCCATTGCTTTGCCGAAGTCATGTTCGACGAGGATGACGAGATGAAGACGATGGAGCTCTTGTCCAGCGCCCTCGATCGCTATCCCGATATTGCCGGTCTTTACAGCGCCGGCGGCGACAACGCCGCAATCGCGACGGTTCTTCGCCGCCACCGCAAGCAATCGGTCTTCTGGGTCGGCCATGAACTTTCGGATGCGACGCGCGGCTACCTGAAGGAAGGCTTGATGACGATCGTTCTCGATCAGGCCCCGGAAGTGCAGGCGCGCCGCGCCATCGACCTGACGTTGAAGCGCCTCGGCCTGATCGATACCGATATCGATGCCGAGCCGGTACGCTTTCTGACCGTCACGGCGGAAAGCCTTTGAACGGCAAGGGCGCCTCGTCGATCGCTTCGCTGCCCCGTTGTGCACGAGCCTCAGATGCCCTGACTGTTTCGGGATGTCGGGCTTACTGCAATGAGCCAGTCGCGAAAGATTTGTGCTTCAGCGGAAAGGCGGTTGGCTTCGATGAGCCAATAGGATTTGTCCATGTCCGAAGGTGTGTCGAAGAGCGTGACCAGTGTTCCATTGGCCAGTTCGTCGGTAATCAGCGCGGTCGGGCAGAGGCCGATGCCCTGCCCACCGATGACCGATCCGATCATCAGGCTGAAATCGGCAAAGATTGGTCCGGGTTTCGGAGGCGCGCGGATACCGGCAAGCGCGAACCAGCGCGCCCAGGAGCTTGTGGTTTCGTCATGTAGAAGGTCCGCGTCGATCAGGTCGGTTGGTGCCGTGATCGGCCCATGACGAAGCTCGAACTCTGCCGAGCAGGTCGGCCGCGTCTCGCCGCTCAATAGCGCGATAGCGGCCGCTCCTGGTCTCGTCCCGTGGCGGATCAGCAGATCGACGCTTGCAGCCTCCGGCGTCATTGCATCAAGCGCATAGACGATGTTGATGCGAATATCCGGATGCTCTCTCCTGAATGCCGGCAATTGCGGGATCAGCCAGCGGGTGGCGACGGACGCGATGCAGGCGACGCTGACCGGCCGGTCATGGGCCTCGAGCTTCAATTGCCTGGCGGCGATATCGATATGTCCAAGGCCGTTTGCCACCGCCGCTCCGAATTCGCGGCCCGCTGCCGTCAGCGTCACGCCGCGGGCATGACGCATGAACAGCGAAACGCCGAGCCAGTTCTCCATCGACCGCACATGCTGGCTGACGCCGGCCGCCGTCAGATTGAGCTCTGCGGCCGCCTTGACGAAACTCTCATGACGCACGGCCGCCTCTAAGGCGCGAAGGGAGGCGAGAGGGATATGACGCATAGGTTATGGCTAAGTAAAACTTAGCCGGAGCGCAAGGACAATCGACGTTGTGCAATGGGCTGATCTCGCTAGAGTGCAGCCGAAACCGTTGCCTCGCTCGCGGAATGAAGCAGGTAGGTGAATCGGTAAAGGATGAAGGATGAAGGATGAAGGATTGTGATGCACAGGATTATCGACATGCCCGCTCCCTCCGACGCCGAAGAACGGCGCAGCAAGCCGCCGGTTGTCGTCTATCCGAATGAAACGCTGCCGCCGGCTGGTCTGGATGTGCTGCATGCCGCAAGGCGAACCATGAGCAAGATCGCGGAAATCATCGTGCCGCCGCGCGAAGCCGGCAGCTTCCGCGTGCCGAAAGGGCATTTCTTTCGCATCGTCAGCACGGAGGGTTCGCAGGTCGGCGACCTCAATCTCTGGAACGCCGCCGACCTCTCCGAACGCTTCTTCAGCGGCAAGACCCGCGCGCTTCATGCCACGCATGTCGGCGTTGGCGACCGGCTGTGGAGCACTCTGCCCTATCTGCGGCCGATGGCGACGATCACCTATGACACGCTCGGCTGGTATGGTTGGGACGCCGATGGCGCCGGCATCCACGATGTCATCGGCACGCGCTGCGATCCCTATACCAACCGTCTGCTGAAAGGCGACGACTATCACCACTGCTGCCATTCAAACCTGTCACGAGCGCTCGCCTCTGAAATGAACATTCCTGTCCGCGAGGCGGAGGCCCATGTCCATGACGTGCTGAACGTCTTCATGTGCACGGGCTTTACGCGCGACACGCACCAATATTTTATGAAGGCGAGCCCGGTGCGTCCGGGCGATTTCATCGAATTCTTTGCAGAGATCGATCTTCTCGGCGCACTGTCGGCCTGCCCGGGCGGCGATTGCGGCAGCGGCCATTCGAGCGATTTGGCGCCGTGTTATCCGCTTCGCGTGGAAATCTGGCAGCCTGATCCGGAAAGTCTTGCCGGCCGCGCCTTTCCCGAGCGCAGCCCCTATCCGGGAACACATGGCCTTTAGGTCTGCAAACGGCTTGCGTCCGTGAGGCTAAGAAACAGTTTGCCGGCGGTTTCGGCCGCCGGCAATCCAAGTTGGTTTATCAAGCCGGGCACCAGCCTGGAGCCGATACCCAGTTGATTGCTCAATTGCAGACGCGGACGCGCTCGTAGTGCCAACCGTCGTCATACTGGTTTTGAACCTCGCGGTTCTCCAGCCAGCATCTCGGCGGAGGTGCCTCGTAAACCGGGCCGCGGTTGGCAAGTGCGCCACCGACGATCAGGCCGCCGAGGAGACCTGCGGCGACGCCGCCGGCGATTGCACCACCATTGCCATGGTGATGATGGCGGCGCCAATCGTCATGTCCACGCCAGTCGCCCCGATAGGGCGGGCGCCCGTCATAATACTGCGCCTGTGCGTTGCTGACGGGCGCGAGTGCGCCGCCTACGACCGTAGCGGCCAGCAAAACCGTAAGAATTGTTTTCTTTATCATGACTACCTCCAAAGCAGTCTTCATGCTCAGCGAATGCGCGAGTCATTTATCTAACGTTCTAAGCATGATTATGTTCACCTGAATGTTTTATGAATGCGCCGTTCATCGGCGCTAAGCCTTTGAAAACCGGTCTCGGCGCTTTGATCTCGCGCCGCATTAATTGGTTGGAATGCGATCGTGCGTTGCCCTAATCCATTCGAGCGTCCGTGATTCGGGATCGGGATTGCGTGTGATGTCGGTGACGACGGCGGCGCTATCGGCGCCATTTTCGAATACGCCGGCAATGCGCGCGACGGTCAGCCCGCCGATCGCGACAAGAGGGATCTCGCGCAATTTGGCCTTCCATTGGCCGATGCGTTCCAGACCTTGCGGCGCCCAGGCCATCGCCTTGAGCACGGTGGGATAGATCGGACCGAGCGCGATGTAATCGGGATGCGCCGCAAGTGCTGTCGCCAGCTCCGCCTCGTCATGCGTCGAAAGGCCAAGTTTCAAGCCGGCCGCGCGGATCGCGCCAAGATCGGCCGCCGCCAGATCCTCTTGACCCAGATGGATGAAATCACAGCCTTCCTCGATGGCGAGTTTCCAATAGTCGTTGACGATCAATTGGCATCCATGTGCCGCGCAGACGGCCTTTGCCTGCCGGATGTCGGCGCGTATCTCCGCCGGCGGACGATCCTTTATGCGCAGTTGCACCAGCTTGACGCCGAGCGGCACCAGCCTTTCGATCCAGGCGGCACTATCGACGATCAGGTAGAACGGATCGAGCGTCATGCGAAAACCGCCTTTCCGATCACGGGCGTCGACGGCACCGCCATGTCGCGCGGCTCCAGCATGCCTGCGTCGAATGCTTGCCTGCCGGCATCGATCGCCTTCGCAAAGGCTTCCGCCATTGCAGCGGGATCGCCGGCGCCGGCAACTGCTGTGTTCAGCAGCACGGCATCGAAGCCGAGCTCCATGACGATGGCAGCGTGGGAGGGCCGGCCGATACCGGCGTCCACGATCAATGGAATATCGGGGAAATGCGCCCGCATCGAGCGAAGGGCGGAAAGATTGAGCGGTCCCGCCGCCGTTCCGATCGGCGCGCACCAGGGCATCAGCACCTTGCATCCAGCTTCGAGCAGCCGTTCGGCCACCACCAGATCGTCCGTCGTGTAGGGAAAGACCTCGAAACCTTCGCCGGAGAGAATGCGAGCTGCTTCGACGAGCGCAAACACGTCCGGCTGCAGCGTGTCGTGGTTGCCGATCACCTCCAGCTTGATCCAGTTGGTCTGAAACACCTCGCGCGCCATCTTCGCCGTCAGCACGGCCTCGGATACGCCATGACAGCCGGCGGTATTGGGAAGAACGCGAGTGCCGAGCTCACGGATCATGTCGAAGAAAGCGCCGCCATTGCGCCCGCCGGCCGTTTCGCGGCGCAGCGACACGGTGAGGATCCCTGTCCCCGATCGCTTGACCGCTTCTGCGAGGACGATGGGCGAGGGATAACGCGCGGTGCCGAGAAGAAGGCGTGACTCTATTGGGGTTCCATAAAGATCAAGCATGGTTCAGCCTCCCTGCATTGGCGTCAGGATCTCGATCCTGTCGTTGTCGTTCAATGCATGGTCATCGCGGTCCTCTCGATGGACGACTTCGCCGTTGACGGCGGTCGCCAGCCAGTCGCCCTCATAGTCGAGCGCAGCCAGAAGTTGCGAAAGTGTGGCTGCGGCGATCGTCTGGGCTTCGCCATTGATGATCAGGCGCATCGGGAGCTCCTTTGCTTAGTCTGTTCGGAAAGGACGAGATCGGCAGCCTCCGCCGCCATTGCCGGCGCCAGCAGGAAACCGTGGCGATAGAAACCGTTGATCACGACGACCTTGCCTTGCCGCGTCATGCGCGGAAGATTGTCGGGGAAGGCGGGGCGGATACCGGCGCCGGTTTCGATGACGGCGGCGTCCGCAAAGGCAGGGTGCAGCGCGTAGGCAGCATTCAGCAGTTCCATCAGCGAGCGTGCGCTGATCGGCCCATCGAATTCGGTCTCGATCATGGTCGCGCCGAGCATGAAAAGGCCGTTGCCGCGAGGAACGATATAGACGGGAAAGCGTGGATGCAGCAGGCGGATAGGCCGGGCAAGCGCGATTTCTTCCGTGCGCAGATAGAGCATTTCGCCGCGTACGCCGCGCAGATCCGGGGTGTGTCCGATACGGGCGGCGCCAGTGCAATCGACGATCTCGGAGAACTCGTCCTCGTTCACATCGTCACAGGTAAAGGCGACGCCCTTCGCCAATAATCCTTCTTTCAACGAATGCAACGCCCGGCGCGGATCGAGATGGGCTTCCTCAGGAAAGAACAGCCCCTGTCTGAAACGTCCGGCAAGGGCTGGCTCGAGTGTCGCGATATCGCTCTCCTCCACCCAGCGATAGCCGGCCGTGCGGCTGGCGAATCGCTTTAGTTCGCCGTGATCGCGCGTCGGCGCGACGACGAGCGTCCCATTGCGCACGACGTTACCCGGCAGGACCGCATTCCATCGGTCGGCGGCATCGCGGCCGAGCGTAAGCACGGCCTCATCGGCGCTTTCCCGCTCGCACCATGGCGCCAGCATGCCGCCGGCGAGCCAGGAAGCGGCATGATCGAAGTTCGGGCGGGGGTCGAAGATCGTCACTTCTGCGCCGCGAACGCGCAATTCATGCGCGACCGTGAGGCCGGCGACGCCGGCCCCTTTGACAAGGATACGCATCTCATTCGGCCGGATGCGCTGGCTTATCGATCGGCATGTAGAGATCGCCGCCTTCGCGATACTTTGCCGCCATCGCGTCCAGTCCCTCCTTCTGGGCCTCGGCGCGGATGTCGTGCGAGATCCGCATGGAGCAGAATTTCGGGCCGCACATCGAGCAGAAATGCGCCACCTTGTGGGCTTCCTTCGGCAAGGTCTCGTCGTGGAAGCTGCGGGCGGTGTCGGGATCGAGCGAAAGGTTGAACTGGTCTTCCCAGCGGAATTCGAATCGCGCCCGCGACAGGGCATCGTCGCGCAGTTGCGCCGCTGGATGTCCCTTGGCGAGATCGGCGGCATGAGCGGCGATCTTGTAGGTGATGACGCCGGTCTTGACGTCGTTGCGATCCGGCAGGCCGAGATGCTCTTTCGGCGTGACGTAGCAGAGCATCGCCGTGCCGAACCAGCCGATCATCGCAGCGCCTATCCCAGAGGTGATGTGGTCGTAACCCGGCGCGATATCGGTCGTCAGCGGCCCGAGCGTGTAGAAGGGCGCCTCGCCGCAGACCGCGAGCTGCTTGTCCATGTTTTCCTTGATCTTGTGCATCGGCACATGGCCGGGCCCTTCGATCATCACCTGGCAATCCTTGGCCCAGGCGATCTTCGTCAGCTCACCGAGCGTCTCGAGCTCGGCAAATTGCGCCGCATCGTTGGCATCGGCGATCGAGCCGGGGCGAAGGCCGTCACCCAGCGAGAAGGAGACGTCATAGGCGCGGCAGATATCGCAGATCTCCTCGAAATGCTCGTAGAGGAAGCTCTCGCGGTGATGATGGAGACACCACTTGGCCATGATCGAGCCGCCGCGCGAGACGATGCCGGTGACGCGATTGACTGTCAGCGGGATGTAATGCAGGCGCACGCCGGCATGGATGGTGAAATAATCGACGCCCTGTTCGGCCTGTTCGATCAACGTGTCGCGATAGACCTCCCAGGTCAAGTTCTCGGCAACGCCTTCGACCTTCTCCAGCGCCTGATAGAGCGGCACGGTGCCGATCGGCAGCGGCGAATTGCGGATGATCCACTCGCGGATATTGTGGATGTTGCGGCCGGTGGAGAGATCCATGACGGTATCGGCACCCCAGCGGGCGGCCCAGACCATCTTCTCGACCTCTTCCGCCATCGAGGAGGTAACGGCGGAGTTGCCGATATTGGCATTGATCTTCACCAGGAAGTTCCGGCCGATGATCATCGGCTCTGCCTCCGGGTGATTGATGTTGGCGGGAATGATCGCCCGTCCGGCTGCGACTTCCTGCCGGACGAATTCCGGTGTTACATGATCGGGAATATGCGCGCCGAAGCTCTCGCCGTCGCGGACCAAGGCTTCGGCCTTTGCCTTGCGGCCGAGGTTTTCGCGAATGGCGATGAATTCCATCTCCGGGGTGATGATGCCGGCCCGCGCATAGGCAAGCTGCGTGACAGCCTTGCCGTCCCTGGCGCGCAGCGGCTGGCGGCGCCCAGGAAATTCGGGGGTCAGCCGATCGGCACTGACGAAGCCGTTGTCCTCAGGGCGCACATGGCGGCCCTCATAGGCTTCGACATCGCCACGAGCGAGCACCCAGTCACGACGGAGCCCGGCAAGTCCCTGCTCGATGCGGATTTCGGCCCCCTCGACAGTATAGGGGCCGGAGGAATCGTAGACGACGACGGGCGGCTCGCCTGCCGTCGGATGAACGCTGATCTCGCGCATCGGCACGCGGATGTCGGGATGGATGTCTCCCGGAATGTAGATCTTCCGGGATGCCGGCAGCGGGCCGGTGGTGACGGTTGGGGTGAGGTTTTTTGCGGCAATGGTCATGGTTTGAGGCTCCAAGTTGCATTTGGAGACCCAGTCAATCAGCCGGAATGATGAAAAGACGCCGGCTGTGGATTCCACGCGTGAATCCGAAGCCTTCGAGCGCTTGCACCGTCCCTACGCCAGTATGAACTGGATCAGGTTCAACGGGTCACTGCGCCACAACAGGCAAAGCCGTATTGTCCAGCAGTATCTCAGCCCCTTGTCGGGACCCCCCTGGTGAATATCGGGAGGCTATGCTCTCCCCTCCACCTCTGTCAACCCCGCAGCCAAGATCACGGTCGCTGTCTGTGATCTTCCTCCGGCCGCTCCGGCATAGACCCGCCTTAGTAGCGGGGCGCCGTGTTGCCAACGAAGCGATGAGCGCCGGTATGGGTAAGCTTGCTGGCGGTATCGAGCCAGATCTTGCCGCCAAGCGCCCGCCAGCGATGGCAGAAGGCGAAATCCTCGCTCAAATAAATGCCCGTCCCTTCCTCGATCATGCATTCGAAGAGAGCGTATTGAGTCGCAGGCGAACGTTTGGTGCCGGGATAGGCATGGATGGCGCTGTAGCGCAGATCGGGATAGGCTGCGGTCATCGTCTTGATGACTTCACGTTTGATGAGCAGCATGCCGGTGCCCGCATAGATAGCACTGACAAAATCACCATCGCGTTCGCTGCTCTGGCCGACCAGCGGCGTGCCGACATAATGCAGAGCTGCGGCATTGAGTGACTCGCCGGTGCGCGTGGTTGCGCGCGCCGCACTATCCCAGTCGTAATCCTTGATGGGGTACATAGCCGCGACGACATCCTTGTCCGCATTCAGCAGCCGCATGACCTGCTCGGGCTCGAAACTGATGTCCGCGTCGATGAACAGCATATGCGTCGCCGCCGTGTCGTTCAGGAAGGAGGATACCAGCGTGTTGCGGCTGCGGGTGATCAGCGCATCATTGCCGAGGAGTGCAAGCGTCAATTGTATGCCGGCCTGCGCGCCGACCTGCATCAGGGAAAAGATGGATTGCATATAATCCTTGGCAACAAGTCCGCCGAAACAGGGTGTCGCTATGAAGATCAGCCGATTCTCGGTCATTCGCTGTTGGGCCCTTTCCGGTAGCGCGCGAGTCGCAAGAATCTAGGGAGATTCAACATTTCTGTGTGTACCGAATTATTGAATTTTGTTTCTGGAGAGTTTCCGAACGTTGTTGACGGAAGCCGGGATGATTGCCGGGGCGTGCGAAAATGGCGGGTTAGGTCGCGGGGCTTCCGGATTGGCCACCGATGTCGATGCCGCGCTCGGCCGTGGGCACTTCCGCCGGCCCCAAAAACGCGCCTTTCCGCCATCAATGAATGGTCCACGCCTGTCCCGCTGCCCGCAGTTGCATTTAAGCAACAGATGCCAAGACTAACGCTACGGTCGGTTTCACATAATTGACAAACATACTGTCCGTTTGTAAATCGGATGCAGGACATAAGCTGTCTTACGGTCGAGTATTCGGCCGGATCGGTAGGGGCATTTCATGACCGTTGCCGCGAGATCAATTATGGAGGTGAGAGGGGACTCAAGCCAACATCAGGTGCGTATTTGCCGGGCTACTTGGTCGCGTTTAGACCGACCGGCTTTCGAGGTGATATTCCAGCTCTGCACTCGCGGAAAACTAGAAATGCATATTACAACCAGGAGTTTAATATGAACCTGAAAAGTCTTCTTCTCGGCTCGGCTGCTGCGCTGGCGGCAGTATCCGGCGCTCATGCGGCCGACGCTATCGTTGCCGCTGAACCGGAGCCGCTCGAATACGTTCGCATCTGCGACGCCTACGGTGCTGGCTACTTCTTCATTCCGGGCACCGAAACCTGCCTCAAGGTCGGCGGCCGTGTCCGTACCGAAGGCGAATGGTACGATGCTTACAACCCGAACAGCAAGGTCGGTACGCTGTGGCACACTCGTGCCGAGCTCAGCCTCGACACCGCGACCGACACCGAATACGGTCCGCTGAAGACCAATACGGTTATCCGTTGGGATTGGAGCGATGGCAACTCCACCTCCACGAAGCTGCTGTTTGCCAACATCAGCCTCGGCGGCTTCCTCGTCGGTAAGGCCGACTCGCAGTACAACTCCTACATTGGTTATGCTGGCGACGTCATCAACGACGACGTGATCTATGACGGCCCGTACGAACTGAACCAGTTGACCTACAACTACGATGCAGGCAACGGCTTCACGGCTATGGTCTCCGTCGAAGACAGCAACTCCAGCGGCTCGGGCGCTTCCTACGGCTCCAGCTGGTGGACGGACGACAAGTCCAACCACTACGCTCCCGACGTTGTTGCCGGTGCCGGCTTCAAGTCTGGCGCATGGGGCTTCAAGGTCGTCGGTGGTTATGACTCCATCGTCGAAGAAGGCGCTGTCAAGGCTCGCGTCGATGCCGACTTCGGTATGTTCTCGGCCTTCTTGATGGGTGGCTGGAACACGGACGGCGACAAGCTCAACAAGTATGCCGGCACTAACCTTGATCGTTCTGCTTGCCCCGTTAACGATCCGTCGAAGTGCGGCTGGGGTGACTGGGCAGTTTGGGGCGGCGTTGGCGTTCCGATCAACGAAAAGCTGAAGTGGAACCTCCAGCTCGCCTACACCGACTCGAAGATCTTTGCTGCGACCACGAACCTCAAGTTCAACCCGGTCAAGAACCTGCTTATCGAGCCGGAAGTCTCCTATACCGATTTCGATTCTGTGAACCAGGATCAGTGGGCCGGTATTCTGCGCTTCGAGCGCAGCTTCTAATCCTAAGTTACCTGGCCTCGTGCCAGGTAATAGAAGCCTGATGTTTCCAATCCGTCGGGCTTCTTACACTGATCGGTTGACCTCCGATCAAAGAGGAAGGATCCGGCTTTCCCTCCGGATCCTTCTTGATTTAAAGGGCCAATGTCGCCATCCCGCGCGTCTGGACCGACGGGAACCAGGTTTTCAATACCATCTTGATAAACATCTGTCCGCAAGGGACGAGCTGGAAATCGCCCCTGTCGAGCGTCCATTCCGTGATCAACCCGCCGATGACGGCGGTCAGTGAGGAGGCAGCCGTATCCGGCGTCCAGGGTGCGGGTAGCTTCGTGTTCGCATCCATCAATGTAAATATTCTCGCGAAGTGTTCGTGCATATCGTGCCGGAAGGAACTCGCGCGGTTCGTGGTTCCATCGCAGAACGCCATGTCGAGATGCATCATAACCTTCAGCATGCTGCGTTTGCGCGGATCGTACTGAATATCCTCGAACACCGTTGCGATCGCATCCGCCACAAGATCGAGCGGATTGGGCGGCAATTCCTTCGACATCCGCTCGGCCAACTCCTGGAATGGCTGCTGTGCCTCATCCCGGATCGCGAACATCAATCCCTGCTTGTTCTTGAAATGCCAATGAACCGCTCCCCGCGTAACACCGGCTGCTGCGGCTATCTCCTCCAGGCTGACATTTTCGTATCCCTTGTCGAGAAACAGAGCCTTCGCGGAATGTAGGATTTCGCTCCGGGTTTCTGCCGCCTCCTCCTTAGTGCGCCTCATTCGGTTCTCCACATAAGCCAATATTCAAGCTGTGCCCCTTTTTTATATGTCGCTCCATCAACGCCGTTTCGGTACTGGTCCTCCCTTATACCAGCAACAGCCACAACGCAGCAAAGCTTAGATATTCCCTAAAAATCGACGAAGGAAAACGTACTGAGGCGTATTCGTCAAGCTCCTATAAGCCACGCGCAAGTTTCCTTGTGCAGTTTGGGCGTGTTGGGAAGTGCAAAATCGAAAAATGTGCAGATGCCGATAGCGCCATGATGGCGATCGCTCGCCTTGGACATCCTTGAATTCATTACCCTCGGAAACGGCCCATTCGCCCGATCGCAGGGGCATGGCGAGTTTGATCTCCAGCATTCGGCAATCCCATCCGCCCATATCGATGTCGAAGTCAGGCCGCCGCAGTCACGCGATCCGGCATGACATCCTGTTCAGGTCGCGTACGCGTAAAGCATTCAAGTCCCTCTCAACGCTCGTATTCGGAGGCCCCATGACGAGCATTACCTCAGTCTTATCAAATAATTACTATCCATATCGGACATCCCAGTCGACGTCGTCCTCATCGAACGATTCGGTTGCGTCCATACTGTCCGGCAGCTCATCCAGCAGTTCTTCCAGCACGAGCTCGTCGTCATCAACCGACCAATCTCAGATCGCTTCGGCCGAGCAGCTGGTTGCCCAGCTGATGAATATCATCCTCAACTTGCAGTCTGGCAACGGCAGTGACAGCTCCACGTCGGACTCGGAGAGTGATTCCACCAGCGTGACGTCGAGCACTCGGCAGTCTTCCGCGACCAGCAGCCAGAGCAGCAAGCAAAGCGATATGATCCGCGCCATGGATACCAATGGCGATGGCAATATCAGCGAGGCGGAATTCGTTGCCGCTCGTCCGTCCGATGTCAGCGAGGACCAGGCAACGCAGTTGTTCAAAAGCTTCGACACGAAGAACACCGGCTCGCTTACCGAATCGCAGCTGGCAAGCGCCATGCAGTCGGGCCAGCAGCCTCCTCCTCCGCCGCCTCAGGGCAGCCAGTCGAGTGACGACCAGCTCTCCAGCATGTTCTCCTCCATGGATACCAATGGCGACGGCAGTGTCAGCGAAACCGAGTTCGTTGCAACTCGCCCGTCCGACGTGAGCGAGGATCAGGCAACAGCGCTATTCAAGAGTCTCGATACCTCCGGTTCAGGATCGCTGACGCAGAGCCAGTTCGAATCGGCCATGAAGGCGCAACAGCAGCCGCAGATGCCTGATTTCGGCGGCCTTTATGCGTCCACTGACCAGGAGCAGACGGACGAACTGCTGTCCCTCTGATCGAAAGTGACCTTTCGCATCCGATCATGCGAACGGGCCGCCCGCTTGAACAAGAGACGTTGGGGCTTCCCTGTCCAAGCGGGCCGGCTTTTAAAGAACTCCCCCATGAATGAGGCATTCCTGCAGCCCATCCTCTTATGGACGAGGGTCCGACACCGCACGATCTCCGATTCTCTGGAAAGCCGCCTTGTTCTCAGTGCTGCCCGCGACAGAGGTGCCGCGCTCGCAAACGGAAAAGCAAAAATCGATGATATCAGAGCGACGGATTTCGTCGCGCGAAGCGTTCAACCATTGAGAACCTATGCTCGATATCGAAGGGAAGACACGCTGTCGGAGACGTTTCGATCGGATTGGCGTCGCCCGCCGGGACTGACGGATAGGCTAAGTCCCCTTGTCAAACGCAGGGAACGGGGGTGCTATGCGATCATCTCACGAAACCGGGACGACGGCGATTGTCGATGAAATGGGATCGCGTGCCCAGGAGTGGCGACCCGGACGAGGATCTGCTCGGTCGCATCGCTGCCGGTGACGTTCCGGCGATGCGCCTGATGGTCGCGCGGCAGTTGCCGCGGATTCTGTCCGTGGCCACCCGCATGCTTGGCGATGCCGCCGAAGCCGAGGATATCGCGCAGGAAACATTTCTGCGTGTGTGGCGGAACGCCGGAGGCTGGCGCCAGCGCGATGCCCTCTTCAGCACTTGGGTCCATCGCGTGGCGATCAACCTCTGCTACGATCACCTGCGTCGGCGCAAGGATGTGTTTGCCGAGCACCCGCCCGACCTCGAATATGAGGGTCCGGCGCCGGATGCCGGCTTGATGAGCGAGGATGACCCATCGCGGCGCGTGGAGCGGGCCATGCAGATGATTGCTCCCCGGCAGCGCGAGGCGATCGTCCTGGTCTACTATCAGGGGCTGTCGAATGCGGAGGCGGCGGCGATCATGGACGTTAGCGTGGATGCGCTGGAAAGCCTGCTTGCGCGTGGAAGGCGCTCCTTGCAGTTGCTGTTATTGAAGGAACAGAGCGATGGCTGAACATATCGCGGGTCCGATGAGTGCCGAGCGGTTCGCTGAAATGGTCGACGCCTATGGCGGCGACATCGGCCGATGGCCGCAAGATGAGCGCGCGGCCGCACGCGCCCATGCCAGGAGTGCCGAGGCAGCCGGCATGCTCGAACGTGCAGCGGACCTCGATTCGCTGCTCGACACATACGTCCTCAAAGCTGGCCACGAAGGCTTGGACGGCCGGATAGTCGCAAAATTTGTCCACCGCTCGAGGATGAGGAACTTGTTTCGCTTCGGTTCCGCCGGCATCGGTCTTGTCGGCATCGGCATTGCGGGCGCTCTCGCCGGCAGTATCGCCATCGCCATTTTGGCGCCCAGCCTCACGTCGGACACCGTCATCGCATCGGATGGGACCGCCACCATGTTCGGCGATGTCGGGCCGGATGTGGCGATAAGGCAGGACAGCCAATGACAGACCGCAGCTTTCGAATATTGGTCATATCTCTGCTGGTGCTGAACACCTTCCTGATCGGAGCATTGGCAGGCGGAGGACTGACATGGATCCGCAACTCGCAGGCACGCGCCGCCATGATGCCTTTGGCAGGCGAGCAACTGCCTTCGTCGCAGAGGAAAGCGTTGCGCGCGGCGCTGAACGAAGCGCGGAAAGACCAGCGCCCGACCATTCTCGAGGCGCAGCAGGCCAAAATAGATGCTGCGTCCATTCTAGGGCAACCGACATTGGATACGGAGGCACTGTCGGCCGCCTTGGCGCGAGCGCGCAATGCCGACATCGCCCTGCGGACGAAGCTCGAGGAGCGCGCCGTCGATTTCGCGGCAACGCTTTCCTATGACGAACGCCGCGCTCTTGCCGAAAGCCTGATCCGCCGCGGCGCGCCCAAAGCCGCCGCCACAAAATGATCACACTTGCCCACCGACGGATCGGAAAGATGCTCGCGTTTAAGGAGCATGTCTGATGCAGGAGTTGGCAGGAACATGGCTCAGCAATCGAATGATGTTTATGCCGCGCTCGCTCTTTCCCGGTTCGGGCTAGGAGCGGATCATAACGGCATCGCGTCGATCCTGTCGGATCCGCGCGGCGCTTTGCTTGAAGAGATCACCGAACGCTTCGTCCCGGTTCCGGTCGGGCCGCAATTGCAGTCCACAGCCGATCTTCTCGTTGCTCTCTACGCTTTCCAGGAGCAGCGAAAGGAAGCCCGGCAGCAGGCCGTTGTGGCCGTTACACCGCAGCAGGGCAAACCGGCGCCAGCCCCGCAGCAGGGTCCTCAACTCCCCGGATCGACGAGCGCCCAGCCCGGCGCCCAGGAGATGGCAGCGACAATGACCAAGGCGGTCGAGAAGCTGGAGAAGCCTTCGGCCCCCTATCTTCCGCAGCAGATCCTGCTGGCGGAGGCGGATGCACGTTTCAACGGCACCATCCGGCAGCCGCTGATCGGTTTCGGCGAACGGCTGGCCATGTTCTGGGCAAACCATTTCGCCGTCGCGATCTCCAAGAGCGAGGAATGCCACATTCTTGCCGGTGCGTTCGAGCGGGAGGTTATCCGTCCACATGTCTTCGGGCGGTTCTCTGAGATGCTGCTTGCGGTCGAAACCCATCCGGCCATGCTCGGCTATCTCGACAATCAGCAGTCGATCGGGCCGAATTCGAAGGCCAATGCCAACAAGAAGCGTGGCCTCAACGAAAATCTTGCCCGCGAGACGCTGGAGCTGCATACGCTGGGCGTCAATGGCGGCTACACGCAGACCGACGTGACGACGCTTGCAAAGATCATCACCGGCTGGACGGTGGCGCGGGCGGAGGGGAAGCTCGGCACGCCCGGCACGTTCGTCTTCAACGCGGCGGCCCACGAGCCCGGCGACCAGACGTTGCTCGGCTTGACCTATGCCGACAACGGCGTCGGGCAGGGGCGGGAGGCGCTGCGTGACCTTGCCCGCCATCCGGCAACCGCGCAGCATATCGCCACCAAGCTCGTCCGGCATTTTATCGCCGACGTGCCGCCGCCGGCGCTCGTGCAGATGGTTGCGGCAACCTTCACCAAGACGGATGGTGATCTCTCCGCGGTCTATCGCGCCCTGCTCGGCTCTGAAGAGGCTTGGAATCCGACGCTTGCCAAGGTCCGCTCACCGCTGGAATTCATGGCCGCTCTTCTGCGGGCCAGCGGCGAGACGCCGAAGCCGAGTGTCATTCTCGGCACCCTGACCGCCATGGGCCAGCCGTTTTGGGCGCCGGCCGGCCCGAACGGCTTTGCAGACACTGCCGATGTCTGGGCTTCCAGCGAGAGCCTCAGCATGCGGATGGATGTCGCCAATATGATCGCCAATGCGGCATCGCCGCAAGGAGATCCAAGGCGCTTCGTTTCGGACAGTCTCGGCCCGCTTCTCTCAAATGAAACGCTGCAGGCGGTATCGCGTGCAGAGACCCGCAACCAGGGCTTTGCGATCGCCTATCTTTCCCCCGAATTTCAAAGGCGCTGACCATGACTTGCGAACTCATGACTCCCACCCGCCGTGCCGTTCTTGGTGCTTCCGGCGCCTTGTTCGCCTGGGCTTTCATTCCACGCTTCGCCCATGCCGCCGGCGGCCGCGATCCGCGCTTCATCACCATCATCCTGCGTGGTGCGCTCGATGGCCTGACGGCCGTCCCGCCCGTCGGCGATCCGGACTATCAAGCGCTTCGCCAGGCGATCGCCATGACGACGAGCGGTCCTCATGCTGCGCTTCCGCTCGACAGCTTCTTTGCGCTGCATCCGTCGATGCCGAACTTTAATGGCCTTTACCGCGCAGGGCAGGCGGCCGTCGTTCATGCGAGCGCGACGCCCTATCGCGACCGCTCGCATTTTGACGGTCAGGATGTGCTGGAATCCGGTTATGAAACTCCAGGCCGCGTCGATTCCGGCTGGTTGAACCGCATGCTGGAAGGCCTTCCCAAAGGGGACAAGGTTTCGCCCGGTTCATCCGCCATCCGTGGATTGTCGGTCGGCGCGAACGCACCGCTAGTCATTCGTGGCAAGGCGCCGGTGCTCGGTTGGTCGCCATCCAACTTGCAGCCTGTCAGCGATGACCTGCCGCCGCGCCTTATGGATCTCTACAATCACACCGACCCCTTGTTCGCGAAGATCCTCGCCGAGGGTATCTCCACCGGCAAGATCGCAGCCGGCCTCGACGTGAAGGCGCGAGGCGGCCCAGGCGATCCCACCGGGATGGAGCAGATGGCGAGGGGCGCCGCGCGCCTGCTGGCGCAGGATGATGGCCCGCGTGTTGCCGCACTCGCCTTCGAAGGATGGGACACCCATGCCGGCGAGGTGGATCGGCTGAACAAGCTGCTTGTGGGGCTCGACAATGCGTTGGCGGCGTTCCAGCAAGAACTCGGTCCCTCCTGGAAGGATACCGCGATCGTCGTTGCGACGGAGTTCGGCCGCACGGCGCAGGTGAACGGCACCGAGGGTACGGATCATGGCACCGGCACGACTGCCTTTCTCGCCGGTGGTGCGATCAAGGGCGGCCGGGTGATCGCCGACTGGCCCGGCCTCAAGCAGGCGCAATTGCGCGATGGCCGCGATCTTGCCGCCACGACCGACCTGCGCGCGGTGATCAAGGGCATCGCCGTCGATCTGCTCGGTGCTTCGCCTGCTGTATTGACCCGCGACGTTTTTCCCGGGTCCGATCATGTCCTGCCGATGAAGGGGCTGATCGTCTGACGACAGGCTGTCGTTATGGCCAATCTGCATAGCCCGACGACAGGACATGGCTTTCCGCGACTTCGCTCCTGCGGGCGAAGTCGCGATAGGTTGCCGGCGAGAAGCCCGTCTTCTTCTTGAAGAAGTGGCTGAAATAGGTGGGGTCACGAAAGCCGAGGCCGTCGGAAATCTCCTGGACTGTGCGGGCCGAGCGCTCCAGCCGCAATTTCGCTTCCTGCACCACCCGCTCGTGCAACAGCTGCACGGGGGAGCGGCCAAGCGCGCTGCGGCAGATGGAATGCAGGCGATCGGTGGTCACGCCGAGTTCGCGGGCATAGTCCGTCATCGGCCGATGCTGGCGGAACCAGGTCTCCACCAATTGCCGATATCTCTGCAGGATCGATGCGCCGCCGCCGCGCCCGCGCTGTTCGGCTGTTTCCGCGCCGCCTGCCCGCCAAAGCGCCATCAGGATCAGGCGCATATAGGCCGAGATCGCCATCCATGACGCCCGGGAGGGATCGCCAAGCTCCCGAACGAAGCCGGCGACGAGCGGCTGCGCCTCGCCGACGGCATCGGCATCCGGCGCGGCCATGAACCAGGGCTGTTCGCTGAAGATTCTGAGCGCGTAGGATTCCGCCCGGTCTCCGATCGCGTCGACCACGATCTGCGGCGAGGCGCCGATGATGAAACCGGCAGCACCGGCCGCCATATGCAGCTCGCAGTGCGACTGCGGCGGCAGATAAGCAATGGTCGGCCCAAGCAAAGCCCTTTGGTCTTCGCCCTCGAGAATAAGTTTTGCTGTCCCCACCTGCAGCAGGAAAAGGTGGTGGAATTGGGCGTAGAGGCCCTTTTGGAAACGGATCGTGCGAGGTGTCAGCGAGGGCTCGTGCCAATCTCCGCGCGCATGAAGATGGATGCCGCTGTCGAAAACCAACGAGTCCTCCTTCGCATGGCATGACGAGAACGTGGCATGATTGCCAGATATTTGCAATATTAACCCAGAAAATCGCATTCAATCCTCGTCACAACGACGTAATCTCTTCTCATGAGCCTTTGGGAGGAGGTCTCCACGCAAAAGATATGGTTGTTGCGGCTGCATCCCGGCCGCGCTCGACCATGCGCGCTTTCTCCCATTTGGATGACTGCAGGCATGGCCTGCCAAAGAGCGGATGATCGCATGTTCGTGGCAAAATTGCTGATCGATGACGAAGCGCTGGATGCGTCTGATGCATCCACCTTCGAGCGCGTCGATCCGGCGACCGGCGATGTCGCGACCATCGCGCCGGCCGCTTCGGCGGCAGACGCTGCCCGCGCCGCCTGTGCCGCAGCGGCCGCCTTTCCCGTGTGGTCGCAGACCGGGCCGGGCGAACGGCGCGCGCTTCTGAACAAAGCTGCGGACATTTTGACCGCTCGCGCAGCCGACTTTGTCGAAGCAATGGTCGGCGAGACCGGCGCGACCGCGCTTTGGGCGAGGATTAATTGCGGTCTCGGCGCCGACATGCTGCGCGAGGCAGCTGCCATGACGACACAGGTCGCCGGCGAGATCATTCCTTCCAGCGAGCCGGGCAGCCTTGCCATGGCGGTGCGTCAGCCGGCCGGGGTCTGCCTCGGGATCGCCCCGTGGAATGCGCCGATCATCCTTGGCGTGCGCGCCATCGCCATGCCGCTAGCCTGCGGCAATACCGTCATTCTGAAGGCATCCGAACTCTGCCCCAGGACTCATTGCCTGATCGGCGAGGTCCTGCGTGAGGCAGGCTTCCCGCCCGGTGTCGTCAACGTCATCACCAACGCGCCGAAGGATGCGGCCGCGATTGTTGAAGCCTTGATTGCGCATCCGGCCGTGCGCCGGATCAATTTCACCGGCTCGACGCGTGTCGGGCGCCTCGTTGCCGAGGCTTCAGCACGCCACCTCAAGCGCTGCCTGCTCGAGCTTGGCGGCAAGGCGCCGTTCATCGTGCTCGCCGACGCCGATATCGACGAGGCGGTGCGCGCCGCCGCCTTCGGCGCCTTCATGAACCAGGGCCAGATCTGCATGTCGACCGAGCGCATTATCCTCATGGAGGAGATTGCCGACGAATTCGTCGAGAAGTTCAGGGCGAAGGCCGAGACCCTCGTTGCCGGCAATCCACTCGACGGCAATACGCCGCTCGGCACGATGATCAGCGCGGAGGCTGCCAGACGTGTTCGCGCGCTGGTGGACGATGCGACGCAGAAGGGTGCAGTCGTGGTTTGCGGCGGCCAGGCGCGGGGCACGCAGATCGATGCCACGATCATCGATCACGTGACGCCGGCGATGCGGATTTACCGCGAGGAGAGTTTCGGACCGCTCGCCGCCATCATCCGGGTCGACAGCATCGATGAGGCTGTGACGGTCGCCAACGACAATGAATATGGCCTGTCATCGGCGGTATTCAGCCGCGACATCAATCAGGCACTTTCAGTCGCAAGGCGCATCGAGACCGGCATTTGCCACATCAACGAGGCAACCGTCGCGGATGAGCCGCAAATGCCATTCGGCGGCGTCAAATCGAGCGGCTACGGTCGCTTCGGCGGCAAGGCGGCCATCGATGAATTCACCGAGTTGCGTTGGATCACGCTTGCATCGGGTAAACGGGAGTATCCGATCTGAACGGTCGCAAGACGCCAGGTCGGCAAGGACAAGGGCATGCGGAGTAAGAGGGCTCCGACAAAAAAGGGAGGACTATTTCATGACTGGTAATTTCAACAGACCTATTTCCGGCGCCGCACTGACGCGTCGCAGATTCATGACCGCCACGGCAGCGGGCACCGCCGCGCTGGCCTTCGGTGGACGGTCGGCATTTGCCGCCGACGATACGCTGAAGGTCGGCTTCATCAGCCCCCGCACGGGACCGCTTGGTGGCTTCGGCGAGACGGACGGCTACGTTCTGGAGCTGGCGCGCAAGGCGCTGGCAGGCGGATTGCAGGCCGGCGGCAAGACGTGGAAGGTGGAGATCCTCGATCGCGACACGCAATCCGATCCGTCGCGCGCCGGGCAATTGGCAAAAGATCTGATCAACAATCAGGCTGTCGATCTGATGCTGGCGGTCTCGACGCCGGAGACGATCAATCCAGTCGCCGATGCCTGCGAGGCGGCGGGCGTGCCCTGCCTGTCGACGGTCATGCCGTGGGAGGCCTGGTATTTCGGCCGTGGTGCTAAGCCCGGCGCGCCGTCGCCGTTCAAGTGGACCTATCATTTCGGCTTCGGCGTCGGTGAATTCCTCAAGACCTACATTTCGCAATGGAACCTCATCGAGACCAACAAGAAGGTCGGCGTCATGTATCCGAACGATGCCGACGGCAACGCGATCCGCGCCAATCTGGCGCCGGCGCTTGCCAAGGCGGGCTTCACCATCGTCGACCCCGGTGCCTATGAAACCGGAACGACCGACTTCTCCTCGCAGATCGCGCTCTTCCGGCAGGAGGGCGTGGAGATCTTCAACAGCTTCCCGATCCCGCCGGATTTCGCAGCCTTCTGGCGGCAGGCGGCGCAGCAGGGTCTTACCCAGCAGATCAAGATCTGCCAGGTTGCCAAAACAGGCCTCTTTCCATCTGACATTGAGGCGCTGGGCGACCTCGGCATGAACGTCAGCAGCGCCGCCTATTGGCACAAGGCCTTTCCTTACAAGTCATCGCTGACGGGTGTTTCCGGCAATGAGCTGGCCGATGGCTATGAGGCGGCAAGCGGCAAGCAGTGGACGCAGCAGCTCGGCGCCAGCCTGTCGCTGCTCGACGCCGGCTTCGATGTGCTGAAGGCAGCGTCCGACGTCAAGAGCAAGGCAGCGGTTGCCAAGGCGATGAGCACGCTGAAGACCACGACGATCGCCGGCAAGGTGGATTTCACCAGCGGCCCAGTCGCCAACGTCTCTCCGGGGCCGATCATCGGCACGCAATGGGTCAAGGCGCCGGCCGGCTCGAAATTCGCGCTCGACTATGTCGTGACCGAGCACGCTACCGATCCGAACGTGCCTGTCGGCGCCAAACTCATCGCTTACAACGGGTAACGGCATCGTGCAGGTCAAAGAGCAACAGCGGCCGGGACAGGACTTTCTGGCGGCCAAGGGGATCCACAAGCGCTTCGGGGCGCTTGTGGTTCTGGAAAATCTCGATTTTTCAATGGGCGATGGCGATGCCGTTGGCATCGTCGGCCCGAACGGGGCTGGCAAGACGACGCTCCTCAGCGTGCTGGCCGGTGCATTTCCACCGAATGCCGGAACCATCACCTTCGGCGGACAGAACGTCACGGCGCTGACGGCGGCCGACCGCTGCCGCTCCGGTCTCGTCAGGACGCACCAGATCCCGAAGCCCTTCAGCGGTATGACGACGTTCGAGAACGTCTTTGTCGCTGCTTCGCACGGCAAGACATCCGGTCGCGACGAAGCCTATGGACGCGTCGTCGATTCCCTGCGGCTCTGCGGCATGCTCGGCGTTGCCAATCGCCGCGCCGATACGCTCGGCTTGCTCGATCGCAAGCGGTTGGAACTTGCGCGGGCGCTTGCGACCGGTCCCCGGCTGCTGCTGCTCGACGAGATCGGCGGCGGGCTGACCGATGGCGAGGCAAGCGAGCTGGTGGAGACCATTCTCGAATTGCGCCGCCGCGGCATCGGCATCGTCTGGATCGAGCATATCGTCCATATCTTGCTGCAGGTCGTCGAACGGTTGATCTGCATGGATGCCGGCAAGATCATTGCCGACGGCAATCCGAAGACTGTCATGAGCGATGCCGAAGTCGTGCGCGCCTATCTTGGAGGAGCGCCCGTATGAGCACGCTTTCCATTCGAGATCTGGATGTTCGCCATGGTCTGTTGCAGGCGGTGCGCGGCGTGAGCTTCGACCTTGCCAAGGGCGACGTGCTCGCGCTCGTGGGTGCCAATGGCGCCGGCAAGACGACATTGCTGCGCTCCATCGCCGGTGCTCATCTTCCGGTCGGCGGCCAGATCCTTCTCGACGGCGAGGATGTCACCGCCGTTCCCTCACACAAGCGCATCGTCAGGGGCATTGCCCTGGTGCCGGAGGGACGGCGGCTGTTTTCGCAGATGACGGTGGAGGAAAATCTGCTGCTCGGCAAAAGCGCCGGCCGCAAGGGGGAGTGGACGGTCGAGCGGGTCTTCGACGCCTTTCCGAACCTGAAGCCGCGCCGCCATGCCAAGACCGGACATCTCTCCGGGGGCGAGCAGCAGGCGACCGCGATCGGCCGGGCGCTGATGAGCAATCCCGACATTCTGCTGCTTGACGAAGTGTCGCTCGGCCTGTCGCCGCTGGTGGTCGACCGCGTCTATCAGCAGCTTCAAAGCCTGTTGTCGTCGGGCACGACGATTATTCTCGTCGAACAGGATCTGACCCGGGCAATGAGCGTCGCAAGCCGTGTCATCTGTATGCTCGAAGGCCGCATCGTGCTCGACAGGCCGGCAGCCGGCGTGACGCGCGAGGATGTCACCCGGGCCTATTTCGGACTGCATCGGGCAGCCGCTGAAAGGAGCGCGTCGTGATCAACACCTTGCTTCAAGGCGTCCTGCTCGGCGGCTACTACGCCGTCATCGCCTGCGGACTGTCCTTTATGTTCTCGGTCATGCGCATCATCAATCTCGCGCATGGCAGCCTTGCCGTCGTGGCCGCCTACGGTCTTTGGCTGCTGGCGTCCAAACTCGCGATCCCACCCTTTGCCGGCCTGCTGATCGTACTGCCCGTCATGGCCATGCTTGGCTGGCTGTTGCAGAGGTTCGTGCTGGAGCGCAGCGCGCGCGGCGGCACGCTGCTGCCGATCCTGACGACCTTCGGTCTGTCGATCGTGATCGACAATCTGCTGTTCGAACAGTTCGGAGCCGACACGCGCTCACTCGCGCCGTTCATCGGCAATCTCTCCTACGCCTCCTGGCAATTGCCCGGCCATATCTTCGTCGGCAAGCTTGCCGTGCTGATGATGGTGACCGCCATCGTCATCCTCGGGGGCCTTCAGTTCTTTCTCAGCCGTTTCGCGCTCGGCCGCTCGATCCGGGCCACGGCGGAAGATCCGGATACCGCAGGGCTTGTCGGTATCGATGCCCGTAGGGTCAACGCGGTTGCGACCGCGATCACCATGGTGACCGTCGGCATCGCCGGCGCATTCTTGGCGATGCGGGCGACCTTCAATCCCTATTCGGGCGGGCCGCAATTGCTGTTTGCCTTCGAAGCGGCTGTCATCGGTGGCGCCGGCTCGCTATGGGGAACCCTGCTTGGCGGCATCGTTCTCGGTCTGGCGCAATCGATCGGCGCCCAGATTCATCCGCAAGGCTTCCTGATCGGCGGCCACATCGCCTTCCTGCTCGTCCTCTTCGTTCGGCTCCATCAGTTCGGCATGCCCGGACTCGGCAGGATCCGCGCTCTTCTTCGGAGCCCGACATGACCGTGATCGCACCCGGAATATCCGTCGAACGCTGGACGGCTTCGTCCCGCCTGACATTGGCTGTGATGACAGTCGTGGCGATCCTGCTGGCGGCCTCGCCTGCCTTCATGGGAGCCGGCGTCATCGACCGGATGACGGCTCTCTTCATCTACGTGATCCTCGCCGCCATGTGGAATGCCCTGGCGGGCTTCGGCGGCCTCGTTTCCGTCGGCCAGCAGGTCTTCTTCGGCCTCGGCGCCTATTTCACCATCCGTCTGGCTGATGCAGGGCTCGATCCCTTCGTTTCGCTCTTCGTCGCTGCGATCGTCACCGGCATTCTTTCGGTTCCGCTTTCATGGTTCATGCTGCGGCTGAAGGGCGGGGAGTTTGCGATCGGCATGTGGGTGATCGCCGAGCTCGCCCATCTGCTCGTCAATCTCGACCGGCTCATCCAGGGGGAAACGGGCACCTCGCTCATTGCACTGAACGCCTATGACAGCGGCACGCGGCGGGTGACGATCTACTGGCTGGCGCTTGCCGCGATGATTGCCCTGCTCGGCGCCCTCTTTGCCCTCATGCGCAGCCGCGCCGGCGCTGCGATGCAGGCGATCCGTGACAATGAGGATGCGGCAACCTCCGTCGGCGTGCGGGTTGCCGCCACCAAGAGATTGCTCTTTGTGCTGGCTGCCTTCGGGATCGCCGTCGCCGGCGGTCTCTGGCTGGCAACGGCCACCACCTTCCAGCCGAAGACCTATTTCAGCGTGCAGTGGACCGCTTATATGATCTTTATGGTGCTCGTCGGCGGCATCGGCAAATTCGAGGGGGCAATCCTCGGCACTGTGCTCTTTTTCGTCATCGAGACCGTCTTCGGCGGAACGGGGGTCTGGTATCTGGTTGGCCTCGGGGCCGCAGCGCTGCTCTTCTCCCTCTATCTGCCACAGGGCCTCTGGGGCGCGATCGAGCGACGGTTCGATCTGCAACTGCTGCCCGTCGGCTACCGGCTGACGTTTTCGGATCTCTTCAAAGACAAACAGTAGCGGCGACGTCCGTCGTCGCATTTCATGAGAAAGGTGAAATCATGCTTTTCGGCAAGACCATCCTCGTCACTGGGGTCGCTTCGGGTATCGGCGCGCGCACCGCCGAACTTGCGGGGCAGATGGGCGCTGACATTATCGGCGTCGATGTCCGCGAGCCGTCGTCGGGCATCAGTTCCTTCATCAAGGGCGATATCTCGACCGCCGAAGGCGTAGCGGACATCGTCCGCCAATTGCCCAACCGCGTCGATGCTCTGGCCAATGTCGCAGGGCTTTCCGGAAGCACCGGCGTCGCGGCAACGCTTGCAGTCAATTTCTACGGTTTGCGTACGCTTTCCGAGGCGGTCGCACCCCGCCTGCGCGAGGGCGGGGCGATCGTCAATGTCGCCTCGATCGCGGGCTATGGCTGGCGCGCCAATCTGGAGCGAACAAAGAAGCTGACGGCAATCGAAGGCTTTCCTGATGTCGCCGGTCTCGTCGCTGAGCATGGTTTGAAGAACGAAGAGGGCTATCCGCTGTCCAAGGAGCTGCTGCTGCTCTGGACCATGCGGGCCGCACATCAAGCGCTCTTCAAGGATCGCGGCATTCGCGTCAACGCCGTCAGCCCTGGTCCCGTCGAAACGCGGATCCTCAAGCAGTTCCGCGCCGTGCTTGGCGACGCTCGCGTCGACAGCGATATCACGCGCGTCGGCCGGGCGGGTACCTCAGCCGACATCGCCCCTGCCATCCTGTTCTTGTGCTCGGACGGTGCGCGCTGGATCAATGGCGCCAATCTCCCCACCGATGGCGGGCTTGAAGCCTCCATCAATGCCGACGTGCTCGGCTTCTAGATATTATTCGCATCAGGAGACAAGAGATGAACATTTCCCTTCTCATCAACGGCGTCGACAGGCCGGCCGCCAGCGGCCGGACCTATGACCGTCTGGACCCCTTTACCGAAAAGCTGGCAAGCCGGGCACCGGCGGCCGGCCTCCGGGACGTGGCGGCTGCGATCGAAGCCGCATCCAACGCCTTCCCAGCCTGGGCGAGCACCGGCCCCGGCCAGCGCCGCGCGATCCTGGCAAAAGCGGCCGATATCATGGATGCCAAGGTCGGCGAGTTCACGACGCTGATGATGGAGGAGACGGGAGCGACCGCGCCCTGGGCCGGCTTCAACGTCATGCTTGCCGCCAATATCCTGCGCGAAGCGGCCGCCATGACGACGCAGATCGGCGGCGAGATCATTCCTTCCGACAAGCCCGGCACGCTCGCCATGGGCATCCGCCAGGCGGCCGGCGTTTGCCTGGCGATCGCGCCCTGGAATGCGCCTGTCATCCTGGCGACGCGGGCCATTGCCATGCCGATCGCCTGCGGCAACACGGTGATCCTGAAGGCTTCCGAACAATGCCCCGGCACGCAGCGGCTGATCGCGACGGCCCTGACGGAAGCAGGCCTGCCGGCTGGCGTCATCAACGTCATCACCAATGCGCCCGAGGATGCGCCCCGGATCGTCGAGGGCCTGATCGCGCATCCCGCAGTGCGCCGTGTCAATTTCACCGGCTCGACCAAGGTGGGCAAGATCATCGCTGAACTCAGCGGCAAGCATCTGAAACCGGCTCTGCTGGAACTCGGCGGCAAGGCGCCGCTGGTGGTGCTCGAGGATGCCGATATCGATGGTGCCGTCAACGCGGCAATCTTCGGCGCCTTCATGCACCAAGGCCAGATCTGCATGTCGACCGAGCGCATCATCGTGCATCAGGCGATCGCCGACGCCTTCGTCGCCAAGCTTGCGGCGCGCGCCAGCGCGCTGCCGGCGGGCGATCCGCGCGGCCATGTGGTGCTGGGTTCGCTGATCAGCCTCGATGCAGCCAAGAAGATGGAGGAGCTGATCGCCGACGCGCAGGCCAAGGGAGCCAAACTGATAGCCGGCGGCAAGCGCAGCGGAACGGTGGTGGAGGCGACGTTGCTCGATTTCGTCACACCGGATATGCGCGTCTATGCGGAAGAATCCTTTGGGCCGGTGAAGCCGATCATTCGTGTGGCAAGCGAGGATGAGGCGGTACGGATTGCCAACGACACCGAATACGGCTTGTCGTCGGCCGTCTTCAGCCGCGACGTACAGCGCGCGCTTGCCGTTGCCGGACGCATTCAGTCCGGTATTTGCCATATCAACGGCCCGACTTTGAACGATGAAGCGCAGATGCCGTTCGGCGGCGTCAAGGGCAGCGGCTACGGCCGCTTCGGCGGTAAGGCTGCGATCGCCGAATTCACCGATCTGCGCTGGATCACCATCGAAGATTCCGCGCAGCACTATCCCTTCTGATCAAACGACGTTGCGGCGGCCAGTTCCCGCTGGCCGCCGCGAATTATAGCATCAATCCATGTATTCGCGCCGACAACGGCTACCGCTTGTAGGCACCAAGACCCGGCCGATAGGCCTTGTCGTCGAGGAACTGCTTGAGGCCCTCGTCGCGTCCTCCCGTTTTGTCGAGAAACAGCATCTGCTCGAGCTTGGCATAGATGTAATCATCGGCCAGATCCCAGGGCAGATTGCGCACGCGCTTGAACGTGTCCTTGGCGGCTTTGAGCACGACCGGGTTCTTCTTGAGGAGGATAGCGCAAATAGCGCGCACGCGGATTTCGAGCTGTTCCAGCGGCACGGACTCGTTGACGAGGCCCATGTCGCGGGCCTTCTGTCCGCCAAAGGTTTCTCCGGTCATGATGTAGTAGAGGGAGTCGCGGTGGTTCATTACTTCGGCAACGGCGCGGGTAACGTTGCCGCCGGGCAGGATGCCCCAGTTGATTTCGGAGAGGCCGAAGGTTGCTTCGTTGGCTGATATCGCGAGATCGCAGGCGACCAGCGGCGTGAAGGCGCCCCCGAAGCACCAGCCGTTGACCATGGCGATCGTCGGTTTCTCGAAATACATCAGCCGGCTCCACCAGCCGCCGGATTGCCGGCGGCTCTTCAGCGTCGCATCGCGCGGCTTGCCGTCATTGTCGCGGAAGTATTCCTTGAGATCCATGCCGGCCGACCAGGATGAGCCTGCTCCGCGCAGGACCAGAACGCCGCACCGCTCATCGCCTTCAAGATCGTCCAGGACTTCGAGCATGCGCCTGTTGAGCGCAGGATTCATCGCGTTGCGTTTATCGGGGCGATTCAACGTCACGAAGGCGATGCCATTGTCGAATTCGACAAGCACCGGATCGGCCGTGGTCTTCTCAATTTCCGTCATCTGTCTCTCCTGCTCATCTTTAGTGTTTCAGTCATGCCTGCCGACCGTCAAAACGGCTTCGGATCGGTGTCGGTATGTGATTGTCTGAGGATATGCTTTTGCGCCTTGCCGGATGCGGTGCGCGGAATGGCTTCAAGGAAGATGACGCGTAGCGGGCGCTTGTAGGTAGCAAGGCGGGCTGCGCAGTGGCTGAGAATGTCCTCGGCAAGCACTTCGGGGGAGGCCGGTACGACGAAGGCCACGCCGCTCTCGCCCCATCGCGGATCGGGGATGCCGATGACGGCGACATCACGCACGGCCGGATGCGTTGCGATGACAGCTTCGACCTCGGCCGGGAAGACATTCTCGCCGCCGCTGATATACATGTCTTTCAGCCGGTCGGGTATGTAAAGCAGACCGGTTTCGTCGCGCCTGCCGAGATCGCCGGTTCGATACCATCCGTCGACGAAGGCGCTGGCCGTTTCCTTCGGCTTGTTCCAGTAGCCCGGCGTCACAGCCGGCCCGCGCAGCCAGATCTCGCCGACGTCGCCATCGGCGGCATCGGTTCCATCCGATGCCAGGAGGCGAACCTCGGTTAGCGGTGCGGCAAAGCCGACGCTGCCGGGATGGGCCGATATCATGTCCTTGTCGAGCGGCATGTGCAGGACGGTGCCGGCCTCGCTCATGCCATAGCCGTTGACGAGGGCAACGCCGTCTTCGAGGAAAGACTCAATCAGGGCAGGCGAAAGCGGAGCGCCGCCGATGAAGATCGCTTTCAGAGCCTCCAAGGCAGCGGGATTCCAATGGGGCGATGCGCGCAATGCCGAGGCCATCTGGGGAATGGCGAAATAATGCGTTATGCCGAGGGCCGTATCGCCGAGGACAGAGAGGGTTCGCTCAGGCTGGAAGCGGTCCGAGATGACCAGCCGTCCGCCCATGAGAAGCGTCGTTCGTGCGATCGCGATGATGCCGATCGTGTGGAAGAACGGCAGGTCGCAGAGGGTGACGGATTGCGACGTCACTTCTCCGACTAGCGCGAAATTGATTGCCGAGAAGAAGGCGTTGCGCCTGGTGATGATCACGCCCTTCGGAGTACCGGTCGTGCCTGACGTGTAGAGGATGATGCAAGGCGTATCCGCCGCAATTCGCCCGCCGGCACGAGGGCGCGCGCCCTGCAGACGAGCAAGAAAACCAGCCTCACCCTCCACGACCAGCTTTGGTGGCAGGAGGGGGCCGGTCTCGCCGGCGATTTCGCTGAATTCCCGATCCACGATCAGCATGTGCGGGCGGCAATCGGCGAGGATCTGCTGAAGTTCGGTTGCGCTCAAACGCCAATTGAGCGGCACGAAGACCGCGCCGAGGCGCTGGCAACCGAGGCATGCGATGATTTCGGCAATCGAGTTGCGGCCAAGATAAGCGATGCGCGGATGATCCTCGCCGCCCGGCAGGACCTTTGCCAGCAACCCGGCGCAGCGTGAGACCAGTTCATTCAGCTCGCCATAGCTCAGATGCCGGCCTGTCGCCACCTCGATCACCGCCGGCCGGTTCGGGCTGACTTTGGCCCGAAAGACAAGCGGATCGTCGGTCTCCAACCCCACCGCGCCGATTGCCTCACCTATGTGCTGCGAGACCTGTTGCATTCGCTCCTCCACCTCGCCACTCCCGTAGCGAAATTTGTATGCAACACATACAATATTTTACCTGCTCTCCTCAAGGGAAATTTGCTGCCGGCATGGAATTGTGCTTCTAAGACTGCCAGGCGCATTGACTGTGCCGGGCAGGGAGGAGTGATGGCGGTCGGAAATCGTGGGGAAAAGGCGCAGAGGCAGGATGGCGCTGACGACATGCGCCGGATTGACACCAGCTCCTTGGAGGACATCCTCGGATTTCACCTGCGCATGGCCAATGTTGCGCTTTATCATGATTTCTCGCGAGCCATGGAAGACCTTGGCCTGACGCAGAAGCAGGTCGCCGTGCTGGAACTGATCGCGCAGAACGAGGGGGCGAGCCAGATCGATATAGCGGCAACTCTCGGTATGGATCGTGCGACGATGATGTCGCTCGTCAATAGGTTGGAGGATCGCAATCTGGTTGCGCGCCGCCCGTCTCCTGTCGACCGCCGTCGCCAGCAGCTGATCCTGACGGGCGAGGGTCAGGAGATCCTTGCAGCGTGCCGCGATCTGATCGCGGCCCATGAGCGGAAATTCACCGGGCGCTTCTCCAAAGAGGAGCTGAAAACCTTTGTCGGCTTTCTGAAACGCGTCTATGCCGGCGACAGTTCGGGTTGAGGCTGGCGCGCCGGGACAGGGGCTGTCTTTCCAAGCCTCGTTTGTTGACAAGCATGGAATGTTTATAAAGGTTGGGTGTCATGAGTGAGGTGGCTGATTGGTTATCTTATACAAGGCCGATCAGTCGGAAGAACGCCGCTGAGGCGGTGTTCGACGATATTCGTTCGGCAATTACATCGGGACGGTTGGCGGTTGGGACGCGGCTGCCCGCCGAGTCGCAGCTTGCCGGACACTACGGGGTGAGCCGCCCCATCGTCCGCGAGGCGCTCCGCTCGCTGCAGACCTTGGGTTTCACGCAAACCCGCACCGGCAGCGGCACCTTCGTGGTCACCTCCACGCCCAGTCCGGAGTTGCACTATGGCGGCTATTCCGCGCGCGATCTGATCGAGGCGCGGCCTTTCATCGAGGTGCCGGCGGCCGGTTGGGCGGCGCTGCGGCGCACGGACGCGCAATTGGCGCGATTGCTGGGACTATGCGACGAGATGGACAGGCAGGAAGACCCCTATAAATGGGTGCAGCTCGACTCTGAATTTCACAGCATGATCGCAGAGGCCTCCGGTAATGCCGTATTTGCAAAGATCGTTGCGGATGCCCGCGACGCGCTGATGCGCCAATCGGAACTGGTCAACATGATGGCGCAGCGGCGTGTGGCCTCGAATGTCGAGCACCGCCAGATCGTCGAAGCGATCTTGGCGGGCTCGGAGCAGGCGGCCATCGCAGCGATGGAGGCCCATCTCGGTCAGGTCGAGCGCGTGGTGACGACCATCATCGGCGAGGATCAGCCGCAGCGTTGACCACAATGGGCAGGTTGGCGAGCCTTTCCGGCCGGAGCGCCTCGAAAAGTTGCTCGGCGGTCAAATGGCCATGCTGCAGCACGATTTCCGGCACGGTACGGCCGGTTGCCAGCGCCTCACGGGCAACCTGTGTCGCCGCCTGATAGCCGATCAGCGGGTTGAGCGCTGTCGCAAGGCCGAGCGATTCCTGCAGACGCTGTGCCATGATGGCGGGATTGGCGGTGATGCCGTCGACGCAACGTTCGGCAAGGATATGGCAGGCCGCAGTCAGATGCGTGATGCTCTCCGACAGCGAGCGCACGATGATCGGTTCGAAGGCATTGAGCTGCAGCTGACCTGCCTCTGCAGCCATGGTCACGGTGATGTCGTTGCCGATCACCGAGAAGGCGACTTGGTTGGCCATCTCCGGGATCACCGGATTGATCTTGCCCGGCATGATGCTCGATCCGGCCTGCATGGCCGGCAGGTTGATCTCGCCGATGCCAGCTCGAGGGCCGGAAGACAGCAGACGCAAATCATTGCAGGTCTTCGACAATTTGACGGCCACGCGCTTCAGCACACCCGACAGATGGACGAATGCGCCGGGATCCTGCGTGGCTTCGATCAGGTCGCTAGCTGTCACAAGTGGACGTCCGGTCAATCGCGCGAGATGAGCGCAGGCAAGTGCTGCATAGCCGGCCGGCGCATTGAGGCCGGTGCCGATGGCGGTCGCGCCGAGGTTGACCTCGTGCAGAAGGGCAGCGGATTCGATGAGGCGGGATCTGTCTTCGCCAAGCATCACGGCAAAGGTCCGGAACTCCTGGCCGAGCGTCATCGGCACGGCATCCTGCAATTGGGTGCGGCCGACCTTCAGGATGCTGTCGAATTCCTTGGCCTTGCGTTCGAAAGCCTCCTGCAGCATCTGCATCGCCGCCGCAAGCCCGTCGATCGCTTCGATCAGCGCGACATTGACCGCCGTCGGATAGGCGTCATTGGTCGACTGGCTGAGATTGACGTGATCGTTCGGATGAAGGCGGGCATAGTCGCCTTTGGCGTGGCCGAGGAGTTCGAGCGCTCGGTTGGCGATGACCTCGTTGGCGTTCATGTTGGTGGAAGTGCCAGCGCCGCCCTGGATGACATCCACGACGAATTGCTCATGAAGCTCGCCGGCACGAATCTCGCGGCAGGCCCGCACGATGGCGTCGAGCCTTTCCTTGTCGAGCAGGCCAAGCTCGTGATTGGCAAGGGCGGCGGCCTCCTTGACGAAGGCAAGTCCACGGATGAGATGCGTGTAACGTCCGATCGGCGTGCCCGTCACCTGGAAGTTTTCCAAGGCTCTGGCGGTATGCACCCCCCAATAGACAGTGGCCGGAATATCCTTCGAACCCAGCAAATCATACTCGCTTCGCGTCGTGTCCACATTATCCTCCTATGGCGTAGATCGAGCTAAATCTGTCAAGCTGTATGACAGATTTAAGGAGCTGTTATCTGCTGCGGCAAACAACGTCAATAAGCCAGTGCGCGACTTGACCTCCGCCCCACAAAATGTCTATGAGGAAAAATCTGTCATACAGCATTACAGGATGGCTGGCGATCATAACCTTCCGATCGATGGTCTGATCAACTGAAAGGCATCCTGTCGGGTACGAGACCCGGAACTGTCTACGGAAAAAATGGCTCAAGGGAGGAGCAATGTCAGTCGAACCTATTCAGAATGTGCCGGCGGACCGCCGGCCACCGGTCGATGAAGATCTCGGCTACCACAAGGCGCTGAAGCCGCGGCAGATCCAAATGATCGCCATCGGCGGCGCGATCGGCACCGGGCTCTTCCTCGGTGCTGGCGGCCGGCTCGCCGCGGCCGGTCCGGCCCTGATCTTCGTCTATGCGATCTGCGGCTTCTTCGCTTTCCTGGTGCTGCGTGCGCTCGGCGAATTGATCATGCACCGTCCGAGTTCCGGCTCCTTCGTTTCCTATGCCCGCGAGTTCTACGGCGAGAAGATGGCATTTGCGGTCGGCTGGATGTATTGGCTGAACTGGGCCATGACTTCGGTTGCCGATGTCACGGCCGTGGCCCTCTACATGAATTTCTTCAAGCATTATGTTCCCTGGCTCGCCGGCATCGACCAGTGGGTATTCGCGCTGATTGCACTGATGGTCGTGCTGTTCATGAACCTTTTGTCGGTCAAGGTCTTCGGCGAGCTGGAATTCTGGTTCAGCCTGGTCAAGGTCCTGGCGCTCGTCAGCTTCCTGATCGTCGGCATCTATTTCGTCGTCTCCGGAACCCCGATTGCCGGTCATTCGGCAGGCCTCAGCATCATCCGCGATAGCGGAGGCTTCTTCCCGAGCGGCATTCTGCCAGCCTTCGTCATCATCCAGGGCGTGGTCTTCGCCTATGCCTCGATCGAACTGATCGGCACGACTGCGGGCGAGACGGAGGATCCGCGCAAGGTCATGCCGCGTGCGATCCGCACGGTGGTCGCCCGCCTTCTCGTCTTCTACGTCGGTTCGGTGCTGCTCCTATCGCTGCTTCTGCCCTATACGGCCTATAAGGCAGGCGAGAGTCCCTTCGTCACCTTCTTCGGCGCCATCGGTGTCGAAGGTGCCGACATCATCATGAATCTCGTCGTGCTGACGGCCGTGCTTTCCTCGCTGAACGCCGGCCTCTATTCGACCGGCCGCATTCTGCATTCGATGGCCGTCTCCGGTTCGGCGCCGGCAGCGCTTGCCAAGATGAACAAGGCCGGCGTGCCCTATGGCGGCATCGCGGTCACCGCCGCCGTCACCGTCATCGGCGTCGCGCTCAATGCCGTCGTTCCGTCGTCGGCTTTCGAGATCGCGCTGAACCTTTCGGCTCTGGGCATCATCTGCGCATGGGGCGTCATCGTGTTGTGTCAGCTCAAGCTGTGGAAGCTTTCGCAGCGCGGCGAGATGGCGCGGCCGGATTTCCGCATGTTCGGTGCGCCCTATACCGGCATTCTGACCCTCGTATTCCTGTTTGCCGTGCTGGTGCTGATGGCGCTGGATTATCCGGTTGGCACCTGGACGATCGCCTCGCTTGTCCTGATCGCCCCGGCCCTGGTGATCGGATGGTATCTGCTGCGCGACCGTATCCAGCAGCTGGCGGTCGAGCGGGGTGAGGCGTGACCGCAGGAAAGACCAATCCGCTGGTGGCGGTCATTGCCACCGGCGGCACCATCGCAAGCGAGCGTGCCGACAACGGCGCCAGCAAGCCGTCTCTGACGGGAGAAAGCCTGCTGTCGCTTCTGCCCGACATGCCAGTGATGCTGAGGCCCATCGAGCTGATGGCGAAGGATTCGGCGAGCCTCACGCTCGCCGACATGCAGGAGATCAGCGACAGGGTCGGCGATTTGCTTGACGACGCCGATGTGAGCGGCATCGTGGTCCTGCACGGTACCGATGCGATGGAGGAAACGGCGCTGCTCGTCCATTTGCAGCATGAGTTGAACAAGCCCGTCCTGTTCACCGGCGCGCAATTCACGGCGGACCATCCCAAAGCTGACGGGCCTGCCAATCTCACAGCCGCCATTGCGGCCGCGGCCGATCAGGCCAGTATGAGGCGCGGCGTACTCGTCTGTTTTGGCGGCAGGCTGCTGCCGGCCTGGGGGCTCTATAAATATTCCTCCGATGTCGTGGATGCTTTCCGGCAGGCGCGACCAATCGACAATCCGGCAAGTCCGCGCTTGGCGACATCGCTCGGCAAAGTTCGCGTCGACATGGTAGCGATCTATCCGGGTTGCGATTCCGTGCACGTGGATGCGAGCCTGAGGGCAGGGGCCGACGGCATCGTGCTTGCGGCCCTCGGCTCGGGCAATGCCAATTCCCGCCTGGTCGAAGCCGTCAAGCGTTGCGAGAGCGCCGGCGTTCCCGTTGTCGTGTCGAGCCGGGTGCCGGATGGCCTGCTGATGTCGAGCTATGGCGGCGGCGGTGGCGGACATGATCTTGTCGAAGCCGGAGCTATCCATTCCTCGACGTTGAGACCCGGTCAGGCCAGGATCTTGCTTGCCGCTCTTATCGCTTCCGGCGCAACGGCCGAATTCACGGCGCAGGCATTCGATGATTTCAATCCGGGCGCAACCGTATAGGGCGCCAATGGCAAGCGGGCCGGCCCTCGGATGAGGTCACAGCCCGCAGATGGTTGACCGATGCTCCTGACCTAAGCCGGCCGTGCCGCGTTGGCGACGACCACGGGGATCAGCAGGTCGCCCCAGTTGCCATCGCCGCCATGGTGGCGGGCCGAGCGGACGAGCTCGACGGAGACGCCGGCGTCGACCGCATTCATGACCGCCTGGTTGAGGCGATGCAGCTCGTTGGCCAGCATGCGGATAACGGCCTGCTGGTCGGCATTCATGGTGAGAGATTGCTCCTCGGCTCTCTCGCGAACGCGTGCTATGGATGGCATGTCATTCTCCTCCTGTTGAGCTCAATATTACTCTGCTGCCGGCTTGAACTGGGCGTGTTCGGTCGATCCGTGCATGGCCGTAGTCGATGACTGGCCGCCGGTGATTGCCAGCGACACTGCATCGAAATAACCGGTGCCCACTTCTCGCTGATGCTTGGTTGCGGTGTAACCATTGGCCTCGGCGGCGAATTCGGCCTGCTGCAGTTCGGAATAGGCGGCCATCTGGCGGGCCTTGTAGCCGCGGGCGAGTTCGAACATGCCGAAGTTCAGCTGGTGGAAGCCGGCAAGCGTGATGAACTGGAATTTGTAGCCCATCGCGCCGAGTTCGCGCTGGAACTTGGCGATCGTTGCGTCGTCCAGGTTTTTCTTCCAGTTGAAGGACGGCGAGCAATTATAGGCGAGAAGCTTGCCCGGATGGGCGCGATGCACCCCTTCTGCGAACCTGCGCGCCTGTTCGAGATCCGGCTTCGACGTCTCGCACCAGATGAGGTCGCAATGCGGTGCGTAGGCGACGGCGCGGGCGATGCAGGGGTCGATGCCGTTCCTGACCTGATAGAAGCCTTCGACCGTGCGGCCGGCATCGTAATCGACGAAGGGCTGGTCGCGCTCGTCGATATCCGAAGTCAGAAGCTTGGCGGCCTCAGCGTCGGTACGCGCAACGACCAATGTCGGCACGCCCATGACGTCGGCAGCCAGGCGGGCGGCGTCGAGATTGCGTATATGGGCTGCCGTTGGGATGAGAACCTTGCCGCCGAGATGGCCGCATTTCTTCTCCGACGCCAGCTGATCCTCGAAATGGACGCCTGCGGCCCCGGCCTCGATATAGGCCTTCATGATCTCGAAGGCGTTGAGGGGACCACCGAAGCCTGCCTCGGCATCGGCAACGATCGGTGCGAACCAGGTGTCGACAGAAAGACCCTTGCCCTCGGCGGTCTCGATCTGGTCTGCCCGTTGCAGGGTCCGATTGATACGCTTGGCCAGTTCCGGGCCTGCATTGGCGGGGTAGAGGGACTGGTCGGGATACATGGCCGAGGCAGTATTGGCATCGGCTGCGACCTGCCAGCCCGAGAGATAGATCGCCTTCAGCCCGGCGCGGACCATCTGCATGGCCTGATTGCCCGAGAGCGCGCCGAGCGCGTTGACGAAATCCTCTTCATGAATGAGCTGCCACAACCGGTTCGCTCCCATCTCTGCTAGGGAATGGCGAATGGTGATCGATCCGCGCAGCCGCTTCACATCCTCGACCGTATAGGGCCGCTCAACACCATCGAAGCGTCCGCCAGGCGCGTTCGGAACCAGTTTGTAAAAATCTGTCATGCGAATCTCCCAAGGCTGTTCTGCTGATCGTTTGATCGATGTCGATTGCGTGACGATTTTTACAAGATAGCAGCGCCAGACACCAGAAGAACCGGAAGAACGCATTAGATAAAAGGGTTATGATGTGCTATTGTTGACGGCGGTCGTCAGTAAAATTGTAAATTTTGTAAAATTTAGGCGAAGCGAAAATTTGTAAAGGGAATGACAAATGGCTGAGCGCAAGATCTTTGCCGGGCCGCGGGTTCGGCGCATCCGTATGGGTCTCGGCCTGACGCAGACGACCATGGCGCAGGCGCTGGAGATTTCGCCGTCCTATCTCAATCTCATCGAGCGCAATCAGCGGCCGCTGACCGTGCAGCTGCTTTTGAAGCTGTCTGGTGTCTACAAGATCGACCTTGACGAATTACAGGGCGAGCAGGGCGGTAATGCCGGGCAATTGCGCGAGATCTTTGCCGATCCGCTGCTGGTCGGCGAGATCCCCGCCGATCAGGAGCTGATCGAGCTTGCTGAGGCCGCGCCAAACGCGGCAAACGGTATGATCCGGCTCTATCGCGCCTATCGCGAGCAGGCGGCCAGGCTGTCCGATCTCGCCGAACTCTTGGCCCGCGAAGGCCGGGTTGCTGATGTCGCCGGCCCGCGTCTGCCGCTCGACGAGGTGCACGACCGGTTGCAGGGGCGGCCAAATTTCTTTGCCCGCATCGAGGATGCCTCAGAAGCGTTCCACTCACGTCTTGCACCCGGCGACGACATGGCGGGCGCCCTGAAAACGTGGCTGAAAAGCGAGCACGGCATTGCCGTGCGCCTGCTGCCGGTGCGCGCCATGCCGGGCCTGCGCCGGCGTTACGACCGCCATTCGATGCGCCTGTTTCTTTCCGAGCGCTTGTCGCCTTTCGACCAGCTACGGGAGATCGCAACCGAGGTCTCGCTGCTGGCATTGCGTGACGAGATTGCCGCTGAACTGGACTCGCTCACTCTCTCGACGCCTGAAGCCAAGCGGATCGCCCGTTTCGAGCTGGCGCGCTATGCTTCGCATGCTCTGCTGATGCCTTATGGCGCCTATCTTTCGGCAGCGCAGCGCCTGCATTATGACATCGATGGGCTCGGCACCCGCTTCGGGGTTTCCTACGAGCAGGCCGCCACGCGTCTGACGACCTTGCAGCGCCCCGGCGCCTCGGGCGTCGCCTTCTTCCTGATGGAAATCGACAGCGCCGGCCATCGCCTGCGCAAGGCGGGTGCGCAGGGCTTTCCGCAGGCTCGTTTCGGCGGAGGCTGTCCCAAGCTCAATATTCACGCCGCCTTCGCCCAGTCAGGGCAGATACTGGTCGAGGCGACGGAAATGCCCGATGGTGCAGGCTTTCTGACGATATCGCGCACCGTTGAAGGTCCTCAGGCGGACTTTGGCGAAAGGGTGCGCCGCACGGCACTTCTCATCGGCTGCGACATTGCCTATCGCGATGAGGTCATCTATGGCAAGGCGCTAGGTTCGACACCGGTGACGATCGGTCCGGCCTGTCGACTGTGTGAGCGTCAGGGCTGTCTGGCGAGAGCCGAACCACCCGTGACGCGCCCGCTTGGCCTCGACGAAATGGCGGCGGGCCTCAGTGTCTTTGATTTTCAATGATCGCATTGGCTGTCGTTATCGGCGCGGGCGTAATGGCAAATGAAGCACGTTAAAATCTATGGTTTATATGGGTAATTGTTGCGCCGATCCCTCTATAAATAGTATTTGATTCCTCGCGTGGTGCGCTCGCCCTCTCTAGGTTCCGCGCAGACAAGGAGCCTGACATTCATGAATTTTGCCAAGCGAACATCTGCTGCCATTTTTGCCGCTGCTCTTTCCTGCGGCGCGCTTTTTACCACGATCGCCCACGCTGATGCGACGCTCGATCGCATCAAGGGGCGCGGTGCACTGACGGTTGGCGTCATCCTGTCAGGTGCGCCTTTCGGCTATATCGATCCGGCAAGCCAGGAGCAGAAGGGGTATAACCTCGACATCGCCAAGGCGCTCGCCGATAAGCTCGGCGTCAAGCTGCAAACGGTGACGGTGACGCCGCCGAACCGGGTGCAGTTTCTGCAGCAGGGCAAGGTCGACATCCTGATTGCCAACATGCAGTACACGGAGGAGCGCGCCAAGATCCTTGATTACGTGCCGACGCCCTATGACCGAAGCGGCGGCGCCGCCGTCGGCCGCAAGGACAGCGGTTTGAAGGACTGGAGCGACCTGAAGGGCAAGCCGGTCTGTGTTTCTCAGGGCTCGAACTACACCCAGCCGCTGATCGAACAATATGGCGCCGAAGTGAAGGCGCTGCCGAGCCAGCCGGAATCGCTTCTGGCGCTGCAGGGCGGCAATTGCGTTGCGGCCGTGCATGTCGGTGCGACGGTCGGCCTGCTTCTTCAGGATCGTCCGGAAGACTGGAAGGACTACAAGATCCTGTTCCCCACTGAGCTCGTTCCGTCGGATTCGGTGATCTGGCTGCGCAAGGGCGAAGGCGATACGAGCGCTGCGCTCGACAAGGCAATCCTTGAGCTGCATGCCAACGGCAAGCTTCTCGACTATGCCAAGGCGAACCGCCTGCTCAACACGACCTTCCTGGAAGAAGAACACAAGAAGCTCGAGGCCAAGTGACCTTGTCGGTCGCTTGAGGAGCGGATTGCATGGGGAATTCGATTCTTCAGACCTTCATCGACTGGACTGGCAAGATTGGGCTCCACTACGAGTTCCTGGCCAGCGGCTATGAATCGCAGATCTGGCGTGGTGGTTTCATCACCACGCTTTATCTGATTGTGCTGCTCATTCCGATCAGCCTGCTTTTTGGCCTGATTTTTGCCGCCATGCTGACGTCCGGCCGCAAGGCCTTGTCTGCGCCGGTCAGAGCTTTCATCGAAGTCACCCGCAATACGCCGACGCTGGTGCAGCTGATGTTCAGCTTTCTCGTGCTGAACACGCTCGTTTCCAATGGGCTCGGCGGTGCGCAGCATAATCCTTTGACGCCGTTCTTCTGGGTGGTCGCGGTCGTTGGGCTGCATGTGGCAGCGCTTCATGCCGATGCGCTTCGCGCCGGCATCGAGGCGGTGCCGGAGCAGACGGTGGAGGCAGCCCGCGCGATCGGCTTCACCCGCCTGCAGATCCTGCGCTTCGTGGCCATACCGCTTGCCGTCAGGGCCTCGCTGCCGGCGATCGTCAACAACATGATCAATCTGGTGAAGCTGACCACCGTCGGCAATGCGATCGCGGTAAGCGAGATCACCTATGCCTCGATCATGGTTTGGACGCAGCGCGATAACGTCGTCGAGCTGATGATCGTTATTCTGCTGTTCTTCAGCGCCATCAATCTTGCGGTAGCCAGGATCGGGCGCTGGGTCGAGAAGCGGCTCGCTGTGCCGGGCTTCGGGGTCGGCACATGAGCGTCGCAAAATTCTCCTCTGCTCCTTCGAGTAACTGGTTGGTCTGGGCGTTTGGCGCTCTGGTCGTGGCGGCTGTCGTTTGGCTGCTTGCCGATCTCTCGCTGCTGCATGTGCTGATCGAATGGCTGCCCTACCTCGGCAGCGGCTTCCTGATGAATATCCTCATCAGCCTACTCGCTATGGCGGGTGGGACCTTATTGGGCGTGGCGCTCGGCATTCTCGAGCTGACGCCGCTGAAGATCGTCCGCTATCCAGTCGTTCTCTATGTGCAGGTCTTCCGCAACGCGCCGCACTTGGTGCTAATCTTTGCCACGACCTATATCTTTCCTTTCGAAATCGTCGTGTTCGGCCACTATCTGCCCTTTCCCGACTGGCTAAAGGCGGTGATCGGACTTGCCATTCCGGCCAGCGCCTATGTCGCCGAGATCACGCGCGGGGCCATCCAATCGATCCCGACGACGCAATGGGAAGCGTCAAAGGGGCTCGGCTTTTCCCGGCTGCAGGCGCTGCGCTGGATCATCCTGCCGCAATGCGCCCGCCGTTCGCTGCCACCCTGGATGAACCTCTTTGCCTCGATCACGATGGCGAGCGCGCTCGCCTCGCTGGTCGGCGTGCATGAGTTGCTGCATGCCGCGACAGACGCCAGTACTGCCGTGCGCCGGTTGGATTTTACCGTACTCGCCTATTTAGTAGTGATGACGGCGTTCTTTGCCCTCTGCTATCCCATTTCCAGCCTGACGCGCCGCCTTGAGCGTCGCCTCAAAGCATAAGGAGCCGGCATGAGCCAAGCTCAGACCAATCCGATCGTCGAACTGGCCAACGTGCATCTCGCCTTTGGATCCACCGAGGTCCTGAAAGGCATCGACCTGACGGTCGCCCGGGGACAGACTGTTTCGATCATCGGTCCGTCCGGATCCGGCAAATCGACGATCCTGCGCTGCATCAACGCGCTGGTTGCGCCGCAGACCGGACACATTACGGTCAACGGCGTGCGCGTCGATCAGATGCGCAACGAGGCCGAGCGCATCAAGCTGCGGCAGAAGATCGGGATCGTCTTCCAGCAGTACAATCTCTTCCCGCATCTGTCCGTGCTCGACAACATCACGATCGCGCCGATCCGCATCCTCGGCGTCGATCGGGCAGAGGCCGAACGTCACGCCAGGGATCTTCTGGCACGCGTGCGCCTATCCGAAAAGGCGCAGATGTTTCCGGGGCAGCTTTCCGGCGGGCAGCAGCAGCGCGTGGCGATCGCGCGGGCTCTTGCGATGCGGCCGGATCTCGTCCTGTTCGACGAGGTAACCTCCGCTCTCGATCCTGAAACCGTCGGCGAGGTGCTTGCCGTCATTCGTGATCTCGTCAAGGAGGGCATGACCAGCATCCTCGTCACGCATGAAATGCGCTTTGCCGAAGAGGTCAGTGATGTCGTTGTTTTCACCGAGAACGGCCTGATCGTTGATCAAGGGTCTCCGGAGGATATCTTCCAGAAGTCCACGAACGCGCGTATCCGCCGTTTCGTCAACGGACTTGCCGGCGGGCGTGCCTCGCTGGAAGACGGCGAAGGCATCTGAAGGGATCTATGATGGAAAAGACCTTTCCGCTGACCACAGCTTTCGCCGAGGCCATCGTATCAGCAGAACCGCTGAGCGATGGAGCCGCCGTTGCGGCGGCACGCAAGGCGATCGTCGATTGGCTGGCCTGCGCTTTCGGCGGCGCATCCGATCGCACGACGCGCATCCTGCTGGAGCAGCTGCCGGCGGGTGCGGGCGAGGCCGTCATTATCGGGCAGGGGCGTCGCACCGATGCGCTGACGGCGGCGTTGATCAATGCCCATGCCGGCCATGTGCTCGATTATGATGATGTGCATGCGAGCGTCCGAGGTCATCCGACGACGGTCATCGTGCCTGTGCTGCTTGCGCTGGCATCGGAAGAGCGCCTGTCGGCCGACCGATTGATCGCCGGCTATATCGTTGGTCTGGAAGCCATGGCGCGCCTCGGCCTCTCGCTCGGGATGCGCCATTACGAGAACGGTTTCCACGCGACCGCGACGCTCGGCACCATCGGCGCCGCGGCGGCCGTTGCTCATGTGCTCGGCTACTCGGTCGCCGAGACCGCCACCGCACTGGGACTTGCCGCCACCCATTCGAGCGGCCTGCGCCTGCAGTTCGGCCATGATGCCAAGCCCTATCACGCCGGCATGGCGGCTCGCTCGGGCCTGCTGTCGGTCAAGCTTGCCAAGGCCGGCTTTGGCGGCGCCAGGGATTTCCTCGACAATCCGATCGGCTTCTTTTCGGCCTTCGCGTTTGGCGAAGAGCGGCCGCGGATGGCGGTGGAGGGATGGGGTTCGCCATGGCAGATCGTTGCTCCGGGTCTGACGCTCAAGGCTTTCCCATGCTGCACCGCCAGCCATCCCGTCGGCATGATCGGTCTTCAGCTTCATGGGGAAAAACTGGATGCTGGATTGATCGACGAAGTCGTCCTCACCTTTCCGCCGGGCGGTGATGCGGCGCTGGTCGTCACAAACCCCACCATTGGCATCGATGCCCGCTTCAGCGCCGAATACGTCTTTGCCACGGCATTGGTCGATGGTGCGCTGAAGATCAGCCATTTCGGTGAGACGCCGGTGCGCGACGACCTGATGGAGATCGCGCGGCGTGTACGCCGCCGGCACGATGAGGCGGCCCCGCGCATGTCGAGCGATCCGAAGACACGTTTCGTGATTGCCGAGATCAAGCTCAAGGATGGAAGCCGTATGGCCCGCGAGTTCAAGGGCTTGCCGGGCTTGAATGATCCGACCGAGAAATTCCGCGATGCGACCGATAACCATCCGTCCGTATCGGCTATTCCCGATCTTGTGAGGACGATGCGCAGCGAGGACGATCTTCATCGCCTTATCGCGCTTTTGGCCCACAGTCTGAATTGATTTTCTTCCAAGAAACGCAAGGCATATATCCATGAGCACGACACGCAAGATCCATCTCGGCCTTTTCCTGCAAGGTGCTGGCCATCACGTGTCCGGCTGGCGCCACCCGGAGGCGGAAGCCGGCAGCGAGAACTTCGATCTCCTGCGCCGGGTCGCGCAGATTGCCGAGGCTGCCAAGTTCGACATGCTGTTCCTGGCCGACGGCCTGACGAGCGGCCTCGATGCCCATCCGTCGATGATCGCCCGTTTCGAGCCGCTGACCCTGCTTGCCTCGCTCGCCATGGTCACTGACAAGATCGGCCTTGCTGCGACCGCGTCGACCACCTACGGCGAACCCTACCATCTGGCTCGCGCCTTTGCCTCGATCGATCATCTGAGCCATGGTCGCGCCGCCTGGAATATCGTGACGACGTCCTATGCGCGCACGGCCGCCAATTTCTCCAAGAGCCACCCGGAGCATGACGAGCGCTATGCGGTGGCCGAAGAGTTCGTCGACGTCGTGCGTGGCCTCTGGGACAGCTGGGCAGACGATGCCTTTCCGAAGGACAAGGAGAGCGGCGTCTATGCCGACCCCGCCAAGGTGCGCGTGCTCGATCACGCCGGCAAATATTATTCGGTCAAGGGTCCTCTCAACATCCCGCGCTCGCCGCAGGGCCATCCGATCCTGATCCAGGCCGGATCCTCGGGTCCAGGCCAGGATCTTGCCGCCCGCACTGCCGATATCGTCTTCACCGCCCAGCAGAGCCTCGACGAGGCGCAGGCCTTCTACAAGAGCCTGAAGAGCAGGGTGGTCGGCTTTGGGCGCAGCCCTAATGACGTCGCCGTCATGCCGGGCTTCCTGCCTGTCATCGGCAGGACCGTTGCCGAAGCGCGTGAAAAGCTCGACGTGCTAAACCGCTGGACTGACATCAAGAGCGCCATGCCGCTGCTGGAAGAACGGATTGGCCATAGTCTGGCCGAGTATGATCTTGATGGCCCGCTGCCCGACCTGCCGATCTCGGATCAGCTGCGCAGCCGCGCCGAGCTTTTGACCGAGCTTGCCCGCCGCGAAAAGCTGACGATCCGCGAACTGGCGCTGCGCGTTGCGGCCGGCCGCGGCCATCACATCGTGCTCGGTACGGCCGAAGAGATCGCTGACCGCATGCAACTATGGTTCGAAAACGGCGCTGCGGACGGTTTCAACGTCATGCCGCCATTCTTCCCGGCCGGCCTTGAGGATTTCACGCGCGAGGTTGTGCCGATCCTGCAGGACAGAGGCCTCTTCCGCCGCGAATACGAGGGCACGACGCTACGCGATCATCTCGGTCTCACGCGGCCTGCCTGGGCGTGACGGTCGCCGAGGCATAAAGCCTCGGCTCCAGGTTACATCGACAAATCAGGCATAGAGGCCAAACTGCGCGTTATGCAGTCGGGCATAGGCGCCGCGACGGGCCAGTAGCTCATCATGCGAGCCCTGCTCGATAATCCCATTGTCGCCCATGACGATGATGCGGTCCGCATTGCGGATGGTCGACAGCCGGTGCGCGACGACCAGCGTCGTGCGGCCTTTCGCAAGCTCCAAAAGCGCCTGCTGGATCGCATATTCCGTCGCCGTATCCAGCGCCGAGGTGGCCTCATCAAGGATCAGGATGGGCGGATCCTTGAGGAATATGCGGGCAATCGCCAGGCGCTGCTTCTGTCCGCCCGAAAGTTTGACGCCGCGCTCGCCCGTCGGCGTATCGAGCCCAGCGGGCAAGGACCGGACGAACTCGTCGAGCGAAGCGCGCTGCAACGCCTTCATGATGTCCTCGTCTGTCGCGCCGAGCCTTCCATAGGCAATATTCTCGCGAATGGTCGAGCCGAACAGGAAGACGTCCTGCTGCACGATGCCTATCTGGCTGCGAAGCGAGGCCTGGGTCATGTCGCGGATATCGATGCCGTCGATGGTGATGCTGCCAGCCGTCACGTCATAAAAGCGTGGCAGCATCGAGCAGATGGTCGTCTTGCCAGTGCCGGAGGCGCCGACGAATGCCACGGTCTCGCCAGCCGCGATCGTCAGATTGAGATCCTTGAAGATCGTGGTCTGATCGGAATAGCCGAAGGCGACGCTGCTATAGGCGATATCGCCCTTCAGATGGTCAACCGCAATCGCATTTGGTCTGTCGGCAAGGTCCGGTTCCGTGTCGATCAAGGAGAGGAAGCGTTTGAAGCCGGCAATGCCTTTGGGATAGGTCTCGATAACAGACGTGATCTTGTCGATCGGGCGGAAGAAGACGTTGATCAGCAACAGGAAGCTGACGAAGCCGCCATAGCTCAGCTCTCCCGATATGACGAACCAGGTTCCTGCCATCATGACGACGAGCTGCACCAGGCGCGTGCTGAAATAGCTGAGCGCAATGCTCGCCGTCATATAGGCATAGCCATCGAGCTTGGTCGCCTTGTAGTCCTCGTTGTCGCTGGCAAACAGCTGGCTTTCGTATCTTTCGTTGGCGAAAGCCTTGACCACCCGGATGCCGCCGACGGTTTCCTGCATCCGTGTGTTGAAGTTACCGACCTTGCCGAACAGGCTGCGCGAATTCAGGGTCATCTTGGAGCCGTAGCGGCTGACCAGCCAGGTCATGAACGGCACGATGGTCGTCGTCAGCAGCGCGAGCTTCCAGTGCACGCTGAACATCAGCAGGAAGGCGCCGACGAAGGTCATGATCGCGATGAACAAGTCCTCGGGGCCGTGATGGGCGATTTCGCCAACTTCCTCGAGATCCTTGGTGACGTGGGTGATCAGGTGACCGGTGCGGTTGTTGTCGAAATAGCGGAAGGAGAGCTTCTGGATATGGTCGAAGGCTTGGCGGCGCATATCGGACTCGATCGAAATGCCGAGCGCATGGCCCCAATAATTGACCACTGCCGAGAGGCCGGTGTTCATCGCGTAGACGACAAGCAGCAGCGCGGCGGTGCCGAAGATCAGGCCCCAGTCACGGCTTGGCAGCAGCTGATCGATGAAAAGCTTGACCGCCAAAGGAAAGCCGAGTTCCAGCAGGCCGGCAAGCACGGCGCAGCCGAAGTCGAGGAAAAACAGCTTTCTATAGCGCGCATAATAGGAAAAGAAGCGACGAAGCATGAATGCCCTCCATGGGCACTGAGGAGGATATGAAAGGACAAGAAGGGACTGAACAGCAGCCCGAATTCGGCGTCGCCGTTCAGCGCTAGTGGGTGCTGAAATTTCTCATCTGGCGATCCTCCTGCTTGAGTCGCAGGATTTATATAATCCACGCGTGCATCGGTGTCACTCCATAAACAAGGGGTGGCGGAGCTCTATCTCAAGAAGTGAGCGTTGCGATCTACTAGAGGCTTGATGCCTCATGTGAGCCCAAGCGCGCGATGACATCAGTGCGGGTCGGCGCCCCTGATCGCCCTCCAAATGCCTCGCATTTGATAGCCGCAGCTATGGAAGAAAGCTGGATGGCCTCCGCGGGCGTTTTCCCCTCGGCGATGGCAAGAGCGAAGGCGCCGTGGAAGATGTCGCCGGCGGCCAGCGTGTCGACCGCCCTTATGGGAATTGTCGGGCTGTGTCTGACGTCATTGCTGTGATCGTCGCACCAGAAGCTGCCGGCCGCACCCGCCGTGACGCAGATGAAGGAATGGCCGAACCTTCGCTTCAACAGACGCACCATCTCAGCGAAATCTTCGATTCCGGTGAGGCGTTGTGCTGCGGGTTCGGAAAAGACGATGTGAGTGGCTTCAGGCGCCAACCGCTCGATGATGCCATCCGGCGCGACATCGCCGTCGAGGATGGCTGGCTTACCCATGCTTCTTGCCGCTTTCAAAACCCTCAGCGCCAATGCCGGCCAGCGGACATCGACGAGGACGGCATCGACGTCGGCCAAATCTTCCGGCGTGAAGGCTTTCGTCATGTGGTGCAGTTTCGGATCGTAGAAAGGGACGATCAGCCTTTCCCCGTCGTCATCGATCAGAATTGTCGAGACAGCGGAGCGGGTGCCTTCGACGCACAGCATGCCTCCGGTGACAATCCCGGCACTCGCGAGTTCGCGAATGATCCGTTCGCCGGTCTCGTCATTGCCGACGGCTCCCCATAGGCTCGCCTTGCCGCCGAGGCGTGCGACTGCATAAGCAGCACTCGAGGCCATGCCCTCGGCAATCTGCAGCATATCATACGGCAGCACCTTACCCTGGCCGGTTGGAAGCGTGTGGACGCGAAAGAGGGTGTCGAGAACCGCGGCGCCGACACAGAGGAAATGCTTCGGGGCGCCCGCCGGCGGATCGAAAACAGATGAGGACGTCAAGGCCGCTCCCCGCTCCCTATGTCTGCGGATGCCAGGAACGGAATGCTGTCAAAAGGAAGGTAGGTCATTTGACGGCACCGGCGGTCAGGCCCGCGATGATCTGTCGTTGTGCGAACATTGTGAGGACAAGGACCGGCAGCGTGACGATCAAGGCGGCGGCCGCAAGTGGCCCCCAGCTCACCTGTTCGAAGGAGAGCATGTTGTAGACGGCGACGGGCAGCGTGCGGGTCTCGCGGCTGGCAAGCACGATGCCGAAGACGAAGTTGTTCCAGGAGAAGATGACCGAGAGGATGAAGGCAACGACGATGCCGGGCCGCGCGATCGGCAAGGCGATGAGGCGAAAAACCTGCCAGGGGGTGGCGCCATCGATGCTTGCGGCCTCCTCCAATTCCATCGGGGTGGTCTCGAAATAGCCGATCATGATCCAGACGACGATCGGCACGGTGACGACGAGATGGATGATGATCTGCGGCCAGAGCGTTCCCAACAGATTGAGCCATTGGAACAGCAGAAACAGCGGAATGAGGAAGGAAAGGCCCGGCGTCATGCGGGCGATCATGATGACGATCGCGGATTTTTCCGCCTTCAGTCGCGCGATGCCATAGCCTGCCGGCACGCCGATGACGAGCGCGAGCAGGGTGGCCGCACCCGTCACCAATACCGAGTTCCAGAAGTAGAGGAAGAAGTTGTTTTCCTGGAATACCTGGACGTAGTTCGACCAAGCGAAGCGATCCGGAATGAGGATCGGCGGATAGGCGCCGTTGTCGATCTCGTATTTCAGCGACAGCGAGATCATCCAGAGGAAGAACAGGACGACCGGCGAAACCATGACCAGGGCCACGAAGAGTAGGCCGATGCGGTTGAGTGTCGAGCGTTTCATGTCAATGCCCCTCCGCGTCGGTCCATTTTGCGCGCTGGCGCATCATCAGAAGCATGAAGGAGAGCGCGACGATGACGATGAAGAACACCACCGCCATGGCCGAGCCGTAGCCGATGTCGTAATAGGCAAAGGCGGTGTTGTAGAGATAGATGTTGATGGTCTCGGACGCCGTTCCCGGCCCGCCCTGGGTCATCGCATAGATGATGTCGAAGCTCTTGATCGCATCGATGCCGCGGATGATGACGGCGATCATCAGGAAGGGTGATATCATCGGCAGTGTCAGATAGCGGAACTTCTGCCAGGCGTTGGCGCCGTCGATTTCGGCGCTCTCATAGGGTTCGCGCGGCACGGAGGCGAGACCCCCGAGAACGATCAGCATGACCAGCGGCGTCCATTGCCAGACTTCGACCAGAACGAGCGAAGGAATGACGCTCACCTGATTGTAGATCCATTCCTGCGGCCCAATGCCTACAAGCGACAGCAGGTAGTTGAGCACGCCGAGCTGCGGATGAAACATCATCGTCCAGACCAGCGCCACGGCGACCGGCGTCGCCATCATCGGCATGACGAAGACGCCGCGCAGGAAGCCGCGCAGCGGAAAATTCGTATCGAAGATCAGGGCCGCCAGCGTTCCGAATATCAGCGGAGCGACGACGGAGAGTACGGTATAGAGGACCGTGTGCCAGAGCGATTCCCAAAAGCGCAAATCGGTCGCCAGCCGGACGTAGTTGTCCCAGCCGATGAAGCTCTGCGATTGGCCGAGCGTCCACTTGTTCACGCTCATCCACAGGGTGAAGACCCAGGGGAAGACGATGACGGCGGCGATCACGATCAGTGCGGGAATGACGAAGGGCCAATAATTTGGAACAAGCCTTTTCGGCTTGCTCCTCTTCTCAGCCTTCGTCGCCCTCGTATCTTCGATGCTCACGGAGGCCATTATCCCTCGCTTCGTGCCAGTACCGGCTCGAATTGCGCCGTTGCCGTTTTCAGTTCGCTTGCCGGGTCGGCGCCGCCGATCATGTTGGTCAGCGCCACGCCATAGATGTCGCGAAATTCCGTGACCGGAATGATGACGGGCAGGGCGAGCTGCGAGACCTTGGCGGAGCCGGCGACAGCGTCCAGCCATGGGCCAGGCATCTTGACGCCCTCGCGGACCTTCTGATCCTCCAGAATGGACTGGCGGAACGGAACGCCGGCGCCGGCCTGCAGCAGGCGTGCGCCCATGTCATGGGAGATCGCCCATTGGCAGAAGAGATAGGCGGCTTCCTTTTTCTGGCTGGCGGCGGTCACGCCGATACCGTCGCCGGTCGTTGCCGCAGCCTGCGCGCTCGGTCCCTTCGGCATGACGCCGTAGCCGACCTGGCCGACCACGCGGGACTTTTCCGGATTTTCGATCGGCGGCGCGAAGCCGACGCCATCGAGCCACATGCCGATCTTGCCCTGCAGGAAGGCCGACTGTGCCTCGGCCCAGTTGAAGCCGGAAACGCCGGGAGGAGCCGATTTCGTCATCAGGCGCTGATAGAGCGTCGCAGCGTCCACCGCTCCCTGCGATGTCGTCTGCAACTTGCCGTCGGCCGAGAGCGGCGTTGCGCCATAGCCGAGCATGAAGGTCGTCCAGACCGGCGCATTGGCATTCTTCAGGCCGCGGGCGACGAAACCGTAGGTATTGGTCGACTTATCGGTCAGCGCCTCCGCAGCTTTCGCCATGTCCTCGAAGGTTTCGGGATAGGCAAGGCCCTTCTTTTCGAACAGGGTCTTGTTCCAGTAGACGATCCAGTAGTCCACCGAGAAGGGCAAGGAGCGCATGACGCCGGCGGGGTCCTTGGCGAATTTCAGGCCGGCCTCGGCAAAATCGCTTTCCGTGAGCGACGGATCGGTCAGCGACGGGTCTTTCAGGAAGCCGCTGATATCGGCAAGCCAACCGCCTTTTTCGAACTGACGCTTCTGAACGTGATAGCTCAGATGGACGACATCGAAGCTAGGCTTGCCGGTGCTGAGTTCGATCGTCGTCTTCTGGCGCTGCTGCTGCTCAGGCGTCGCCTCGGCGTTGACCTTGATCCCCGTCAGCGCTTCGAACTCGCTCAGATACTTAAGGAGTGTATCGCTACGCGGGCTTTTGATCAGGTTGACTTCGAGCGTCGTGCCGGAAAAGCGCTTCCAGTCGACGGCCGCCGATGCGGAGCGCACGCCCAGAAGGCTTGCCGCTCCAAGGGCAGCCGTGCCGGCCATGAAGCCGCGACGCGTCGGATTGAAAAATGATGATGACATCCTGTTCCTCCTCCTTTGGCCGAAAATCTCCTCATTTGCGGCCTTGTTTATTCAAATCTTCAATGCGCGGTCCCGTGCTCCGTTGATGTGGGAAGCGAGAGCGGCAACCGCCTCCTCGGCCGAGCGTCGCTGGATCGCTTCGAGCACTTTCAGATGTTCGTTCATCACGGGGCCTACATGTCCGTTGATGCGGAACCTGTCCTGGCTGATCAGGCGCATCTTGATGGAATTGACCCGGTAGGCGTTCGAAATGATGGTATTGCCGAGTGCGTCGATGAAGGCGTCGTGCATGCCCCAATCGACCGACTGCGCATGCAATTCGAGCTCCGGCGACGCGTCGCCGGCCCGGATGGCGTCGGCGATGTCGCGATGTTCCTTCATAAGCTTGGCAATCGTCTCGTCCGAAGCCGAATAGGTGAAAAGTGCGACCGCTTCCTTCTCCAGGAAAATGCGAAGCTGGAAGGCCTCGCGGATGAGGTCGAGATCGATATGGGCGATCTGCAGCCCGCGCTGCGGAACCGTCTTGATCAACCCTTCCGCCTCCAGTCGGGGGATCAGCTCGCGGATCGCTCCGAGCGTCAGTCCCGTCAGCTCGACGAGCCGTCGCTGCGAGATGAACTGGCCCGGCCGAACGTCGCGCGCCAGCAGATGGCGCGTGAAGCTCTCATAGGCCTTCTCTCTCAACGTCGGCTGTTCGCCAGTTCCATCCATCGGCGGCTCCGGGCAGTTCGGCTAGGCGGCCTTAGCGCGAAACAAGGCGCCGAAGACAGCAAAGAGCTTGTCACAATCGTCCTTGCTCATTGGCACAAGGGGCGGGCGCACGGCAAGCCAGCTTTCCTCACCCGTCATGCGGGCGAGGATTGCCTTGATGGACGGGATGACGGGATAGCGCAGCAACTCCCCAACGAAACGTTCGACATTGGCATCATCGACACCCTTTTCCGCCATGACCTGCACTTCGCGGGGAAGCAGGTTCGCCATGCCGGAGATGGCGCCCTGTCCGCCGAGACGTACCCCGCGTGCCAGATGCCGCTCATCGCCAATGAGAATAATGAGATCGCCATGGGTCTTCAGCAGCGTTTCGGTATAGGGCCAGTCGCCAGAGGAATCCTTGACGCCGACGACGGTATCCGGAAAGGCGGCGCGCAGACGGCCGACGAGAGAAATGGAGAGCGGCACCATCGTCACGGAAGGAATGTTGTAGACGATCACGTCGCGCGCATGTGTACCCAGCATGGCGAAGACGGCCGCGAACCACTTGAAAAGCCCATCGTCGCTGACGTTCTTGAAATAGGAGGGGGGTGCCAAAAGAATGTTGCGGACACCATGTGCAAGAGCCTCCCTTGCCTGCGCGGCAGCATCCTCGGCTGCATCGACCAACACACCCATGACGATCTGCGAGGGAGCGATGCCTGCAGCCATCATCGCAGCCAGCACCTGCTGGCGCTCCTGCATGCCGATCGAGGCGCCTTCGCCGGTTGTGCCGAAAAGGGTGACGCTCTTGCAACCATTGGAAAGGCAGTGCCTGGCCTGCGCGATCACGCCCGAAACGGCAATCTCGCCATCGGCGTCAAAGGGCGTTGCCAAGGCGGCCGACAGGCCAAAACTCTCTCTCATCCAATCCTCCCGATCTTGTGAGATCAGGCGTATCATGCTGACATGTTAGTTGTAAAGCAAAGTTTGGTTCAGTTGGTCATGACTGAGTTTCACTTTGTGAATAAGCATGCGGATACCAGTGCCGATCATGTGAATTCGGCCAGAGATTTAGGCGATCCGACTTGTGAGCAGCAGGAGGCGCGTCGGAATGTAAGGTTTCCCACGCCTGCCGCGATGCGGCTAGTGCGCTACTTCTGAACGGGCACGTAGTCGAGCCCGCCATCGATCCGCGACGGTCTGCCGTCGAGGAAGAGTTCGCCAATGCGTGGCGCCGAGCGGGCGATCACCTTGCCGCCCTTGATGACGGCCAGACGATTGGGCTTCAGGCGCAGCGCCTCCACCGTGTCGACCGCCTGCAGCATCACGAGATCGGCGTTGCAGCCCTTTTCCAGCCCGTAGCCTTCGAGGCCGAGCGTTTTGGCGGAGTTCACAGTCAGCGCGTCGAAGATTTTCTTCTTGTCCTCGATGCCGGCCATCTGGGCCACATGGATCGCCATGTGACCGACTTCCAGCATGTCGCCCGAGCCCATCGAGTACCAGGGATCCATCACGCAATCATGGCCGAAGGAAACGTTGAGGCCGGCGTCCATCAGTTCGCGCACGCGCGTCATGCCGCGGCGCTTCGGATAGGTGTCGTGCCGGCCCTGCAGCATGATGTTGATCAACGGATTGGGGATGACGTTGATCCTCGCTTCCGCCATCAGCGGGATGAGCTTGGAGACGTAGTAATTGTCCATCGAATGCATCGAGGTCAGATGTGAGCCGGCAACCCGGCCCTGCAAACCGAAGCGGATGGTTTCGGCCGCCAGCGTCTCGATGTGGCGTGACATCGGATCATCGGTTTCGTCGCAATGCATATCGACGGGAAGGCCGCGGTCGGCGGCAACCCTGCAAAGCGCTTCCACCGATGCCTTGCCTTCGTCCATTGTGCGCTCGAAGTGCGGGATGCCGCCGACGATGTCGACGCCCATGTCGAGGGCGCGCGCCAGCGACGTCACACCGTCCTTGGCGCGATAATAGCCATCCTGCGGGAAGGCGACGAGTTGCAGGTCGATATAGGGCTTCACCTTCTCCTTGACCTCGAGCAGCGCCTCGGCCGTCACCAGCTTCGGGTCGGAGGTATCGACATGGCTGCGGATGAAGAGCAGACCTTGCGTCACGGCAAGGTCGCAATAGCGCAGAGCGCGCTCAACAAGCTCTTCCTTCGTGACGATCGGACGCAACTCTCCCCAGAGGGCGATACCTTCCAGAAGTGTGCCTGACACATTCATGCGCGGCAGGCCGAGCGACAGGGTCGCGTCCATATGGAAATGCGGATCGATGAAGGGCGGGCTCACCAGCCGATTGGTCGCATCGATCTCGTCCTTCGCCTCGGCGGCAATCGAGGCTTCGATGGCGGTGATCTTGCCATCCTTCACCGCGATATCGAAGCCCTTGCGGCCATCTGGCAGATTGGCGTTGCGAATGATCAGGTCGAACATGAAAAGCTCCTCGGATTATCTTTCGCCGCGGCGGTAGGGCTGCATCAGTGCCTGCGGCACACGGGCGCGCCGGCTCATGACGGCGAGCGCAACGATGGATAGGATATAGGGTGTCATCAAAAAGATCTGGTAGGGCACGCCTTGCACTGCAGTCTGCAAGCGTAGCTGGAAGGCATCGAAGAAGGCGAAAAGCAGCGCTCCGAAAAGCGCTCGACCCGGCCGCCACGACGCAAAGACGACGAGCGCGATGCAGATCCAGCCGCGCCCCTGCACCATGGTCGGAAAGAAGCTGTTGAAGGCCGAAAGTGTCAGGAATGCACCGCCCATTCCCATCAAGGCGCTGCCGGCAACAACGGCGCCGTAGCGAACTTTCATCGGGTTGACGCCCTGGGCTTCGGCGGCATGCGGATTTTCGCCTGTCATCCGGATGGCAAGCCCGACCGGCGTGCGAAAGATGATGTAGGCCATTACGAGCGCCAGGAGGATCGCAAGATAAGTCGGCGCGGTCTGCGTGAAAAGGGCAGGGCCGATGAAGGGCAGGGTCGAGAGCCCCGGAATAGCGATCGGCTGGAACGGCGTGATCGTCGGCGGCGTCCCGGCGACCGGCACGATCAGCCGGAAGACATAATAGCTGAAGCTGGAGGCGAAGAGCGTCACACCAAGGCCGGACACATGCTGCGACAGGCCGAGCGTCACCGTCAGCGCCGAATGCAGCAGGCCGAAAATGCCGCCGGCGAGCGCGGCGATCAGAAGTCCGGTCCAGAGATCGGCGCCGTGATAGACCGAGAGCCAGCCGATCATTGCGCCGAAGGTCATGATGCCCTCGATGCCGAGATTGAGGACGCCGGCGCGCTCGCACAGGAGCGCTCCGAGCGTGCCGAAGATCAGCGGCGTGGCTATGCGCAGTACGGCTGCCCAGAGCCCGGCGGAAGCGATGATGTCGACCAGCGTGCTCATCGGCGGATCCTGTATTGCGTGAAGAACAGCGCGATCAGCATGGTCAGCAGCGACAAGGCAACCGTGACGTCAGCGATATAGGTGGGAATGCCGAGGCTGCGGCTCATCCCATCGGCGCCCACGAACATCATCGCCGTGAAGATCGCGGCCAGCACCACGCCGAGCGGATTGAGATTGGCAAGCATGGCGACGACAATACCGGCATAGCCGAAACCCGGCGACAGATCCGTCGTGACATAACCCTTGACGCCCAGCACCTCGATCGCGCCGGCAAGGCCCGCGAGGCCGCCCGAAAGGCAGGCGACCTTGACCAGCGTCGATCCAAGCCGGACGCCGGCAAAGACGGCACCCGACGGATTGAGGCCGGCGGCACGAGACTGCATGCCGAAGACGGTGCGTGACTGGATGAAATAGACGAGTGCTGCAAGCGCGATGGCGATCGCAAAACCGATATGCAGGCGGGAGCGGGCGATCAGTTTCGGCAGCATGGCATGATCGACGACGGCCTGGGATTGCGGCCAGCCGAAAGCGGTCGGATCCTTCAGCACGCCATCGATCAGCATGGACACGAAAAGCACGGCGATGAAATTGAGAATGAGGCTGGTAACGACCTCATCGACGGAAAAGCGAAGTCTCAGCCACAGGGGAATGAGGATCAATACCATGCCGGCAATGGCGCCGATGACCAGAAGCAGCGGAATCAGGATCGGAGCCGGCAGGCTGGCGAGCAGTTTCGAGCCAAAGGCTGCGACCGCGATCGCGCCGAAATAGAACTGTCCCTCGGCGCCGATATTCCAAAGGCGGGCGCGAAAGGCGACTGCGGCCGCCAGCCCCGTCAGGATCAGCGGCGTCGCGCGTGTCAACGTCTCGGTCGCGGAAAGCCGCGAGCCGAAGGCACCCATCAGGATGCGCCAATAGGCTTCGAGAACGGGCGCGCCGGCAATGGCGATGAGTATCCCCGCCAGCGCCAGAGCCGCGACGATCGCCAGCAACGGCGCGAGGACCATCATGTAAAGAGGGCGATGTTCGCGCCGTTCAAACCGCATGGCCGGCCTCGCTCCCGCTTTTCCATTCTCCGGCCATCATCAACCCCAACGCGCGCGCATTCGCCTCGTCCGCATCGATGGGCGCTGAGAGCTTGCCGCCGACGATCGCCTGAATGCGGTCGGCCAGGGCAATGACTTCATCCAGGTCCTCAGAAATCAGAAGCACGGCCGTGCCCTGCCGGCGCGCCTCCAATATGCGGCCGTGAACGGCCGCCACCGCCCCTTCGTCCAGGCCGCGTGCCGGCTGGGCGGCGACAAGGACGCGCGGCCGTTCATGTAGATTACGGCCGAGGATCAGCTTCTGCATGTTGCCGCCGGACAGAAGCCGGGTGCGGCTCGCCGGGTTGCCGCCGCGCACATCGAATGTATCGATGATCTCCTGCGCAAAGGCCATGCCGGCCCTGCGGTCGACCAGCCCGTGCTTCGAGAAAGATGGCAGGCGCTCCAGCACGGCATTTTCCCAGATCGCCATTTCGCCGATCGCGCCGTCCCGGTTTCGGTCTTCGGGAATACGCCCGATGCCGGCGCCAATGATCTCGGCCACATCTGGATTATCGATGGGCTCGCCAAAGAGCAGAAGCTCGCCTGATGTGCGGGCCAGCGTGCCGGACAAGATTTGTCCCAGCGCCGCCTGGCCATTGCCGGATACGCCGATAATGCCGAGAATCTCGCCGGCGCGCAGGCGGAAACTGATCTTCTTCAATCGCTCGACATCGCCGATCTTCACGGTGATATCGCGCGCCTCCAGCGCAATTTCGCCCGGCGTGCTCGCTTCGCGGGTTGGCCGAGTGACCCGGTGGCCGACCATGAGTTCCGCAAGCTCCGCCTTGTTGGTCCCGGTCGCCCGCCGTTCGGCCTCAACCTTGCCGCCACGCAGGACGACGATACGATCGGCTGTCGCCATGACTTCATCGAGCTTATGCGAGATGAAGATCAATGACAGGCCCTGTGCTGCCATCTCCTTCAGCGTTGCGAACAGCCGTTCCGCTTCGATTTGTGTGAGCACTGCCGTCGGTTCGTCGAGGATCAGGATACGCGCATCGTTATAGAGCGCCTTCAGGATTTCCACTCGCTGTTGCTCGCCGACCGAGAGGTCACCGAGGCGTGCGTCCGGATCGACCTTCAGGCCGAAGCGCTCGGCAATCGCCATCAGTTTTCTGCGCGCGGCCCCGGTCTGCGATCGCAGGGACCAGAGCGTCTCGGTGCCGGTCATGACGTTTTCGAGCACAGTCAGATTGGGTGCGAGCGAAAAATGCTGGTGCACCATGCCGACACCGGCGCGAATTGCGGCGCGAGGTTTGCCGCGCGGCAGCTCGGCGCCGTCGACAAGGATGCGCCCGGCGTCCGGCACATAATGGCCGAAGAGAATGCTCATCAGTGTCGTCTTGCCGGCACCGTTCTCGCCGAGCAGGGCGACAATCTCGCCTTTGGCGAGCGTCAGCGAGATATTGTCATTGGCAACGGTATTGCCGAACCGTTTGCTGACACCTTCGATCGTCAGAACAGGCGTGTTCATGCGGCCAGCCCCGCGATCGGATGGCGGTGTTGCCAGCGCCCATCGGCTTCAAGCTGAGCCGCAAGCGAGAGAAGCAGCGCGTCTTCGCCCATCGGCCCCACGAGCTGGATCGGCAATGGCAGGCCATTGGCATCGGCGCCGAAGGGAAGCGTAATGGCCGGAAAGCCGGAGACGTTGGCAAGCGACGCAAGCGGCGCGAAAGCCGTCATCCGCTCGAGATGCAGGTCCGTATCGCCATGATCCGTTGGAAAGGATCCTATCGGTGGAGCTGCCTTAGCCAGCATCGGCATGACGATGACATCGACCTTCTCGAAGAGGTCCCACAATGTGCGGCTTGCTCTTACCGCGCCATTGAGGGCGCTCCAAAGTGCCGTCGCCGGCATGGCGCGTCCGCGCATGATGAAGGCCTGCGTCATTGCCTCTGTCGCCAGAATATCCAGTTTGAGGTCGTCCATCAGGCCAGCGATATTGACGGAAACGATGTCGCCGAAGGCGCGGGCGCCGGCTGCGACCGCTTCGTCGACATCAGCCCAGGCGAGCGGGACAAGCCGGTGCCCCTGCTTTTCGAGGAAGCCGGCGGCCGCTTCGACCGCCTCCAGCCGATCGGCCGCGGTTGGGTAACGCTCGCCGGTATCTGCGAGCAGACCGATGCGAAGGCTCCCCGGCTTGGCGGCAGGCTCCGCGATGTCGGCAAAGGGTCCCTTCGTCATGCCGCGCAGGGCAGCGAAGATTCGGGCTGTATCGCGTACGGAACGGGTGATGGCAAGCTCGCTGGCAATGCCGCCGAGATGATTGCCGAAGGCCGGGCCGGCGGGCATAGCACCCCGGGTCGGCTTCAGGCCAACCAAGCCGCAGCACGCGGCAGGCACGCGGATCGATCCGCCCGCGTCCGTGGCATGGGCAATCGCCACGATGCCGGCGGCAACGGCGGCCGCCGCACCGCCCGAGGAGCCGCCTGCGGTGCGGCTCGGATCCAACGGATTTCGGCAGATCGGACCCATGGCCGGTTCGGAGGCGAGCGATAAGCCGAACTCCGGGCTGGTGCTCAGCCCGAACGCGCAGAGGCCAGCCTCGCGAAATCGTCTTGCCAGATCGCTGTCGGCCTCACCGCCTTTACGCGCGAAAAGACGTGAGCCGGCCGTCACCGGCAGCCCCGCAAAGGGGCCACCGAGATCCTTGGCGATGGTCGGCACGCCCGCGAATGATCGCGCCGCAAAGCGCTGGGGCTGCTCCAACGCTTCTCCATCCATCACTTGCGCAGCAGCAAGACCCATCCCGGCGTCGAGATAGGCTATGGCACCGAGGTCCTCATGGACCGCGCAAGCGGCAAGAGAGGCCTGCATGGCTTCCGTGCAGGTGAGCCTGCCGGATTTGAAGGCGTCGGCGAGATCCGTGGCGTCGGCCGATGACTGGCTGCTCATGACCAGGCCGAATTACTTCGGCTGATCCATCATCTTCGGCACTTCGAAAGTGCCGGCCTTGATGTCGGTGCGGACCTTCTCCATCGCGGCTTCGGCGTCCGCCGGCGCGACACCCTTGACGTAGACGATATCGCTGCCGCCTTCCTTCATAAGGCCATAGGCCGTGTAGCTGCGGCCGACCGGCTTGCCGGCGGCGGCATCGGCGATGGCGGCGTTGAGAATGGGACGGAAGTACCACATGGCGTTGGCGAAAACCGTGTCCGGATAGCGCGGCGTGTAGTCGATGAGCGATCCCACGGATTTGATGTGCCGCTCCTTGGCGGCGTCGGCTGTGCCGATGCGCTCGCCGAAGAGAACGTCGGCGCCCGCATCGATCTGCGCAAGGCCTGCCTCGCGCGCCTTGGGTGGATCGAAGAAGGTGCCGATGAAGGAGACCAGATGCTTGCAGTCGGGATTGACCGCCTTGACGCCTGCTGCAAAGGCGTTGATGAGCATGTTGACCTCGGGGATCGGGATCGCGCCGACGGAGCCGACGACGTTGGATTTGGTCATCTTGCCCGCCAGCATGCCGGCGAGATAGGCACCGTCATGGTTCCATGTGCCGAAGACGCCGAAGTTGCTGCCGGCCGCTTCGCCGCTCGATCCAAGCACGAAGGCCGTGTCCGGGTAGTCTGCGGCGACCTGGCGTGCTTCCTTCTCCACCGCATAGGCCTCGCCGATAATCAGCTTGTTGCCCTGCTCGGCATATTCGCGCATGGCGCGAGGATAATCGGTGCCCGAAACGCCTTCGGAAAAGACGTATTCGATAACACCTTCCTTGGCCGCGTCCTGGAGCGCCTTGTGAAGACAGGAATTCCAGGCGTTTTCGACGGGAGAGGCATGAATGCCGGCCACTTTGAGCGGCGCTGCGGCACGAGCGGCCGGCGCAAGCGCGCTTACCCCCAGCGCGATGCCCGAAGCGATGACGGCACGACGTGACAGTATGATTTCATTGGTCATTTTTTTGATCCCCTGCTTTTTGATCATTTGGTAAAAATCATAGGTGGGGGCTAAAAATGTGTCAAGCAATCGGCATGCTTAAATAATATGCGCGCAACCAGCGCCTTCTTGTGACGATCAGTTTCCGACCCTCTGAGACAGCTTATATCCACCCGGCACTGTGGTATCCGATGGGACGGCCGACGCGAGTAAAGTCAGCCAGTTATATGCTCGATCATATGGGCAATGGCGGCACGATAGCGCGCCGCGTCCCCGCCGGCATCCACGGCAAGGGCAGCACGATCAAACGCGGCAGAAAGAATGTCTGCCAATGCATCGACGGGAATGCGCGAGCCGTTCCCCGGGCCGAGCGCGGCTTCAAGGCCATGTTTCAAGGTGAGGGCGGTGGTTTCCTCGTCCAACTGCTTCATTTCCACAAAGCCGAGCACGGTCGGTCCCTCGATCAGGAGAAGCCTGGTGCGGCCGACAATCCGCATCGCGTCGAGATAAGCGTTGCCACCGGCAATCAGCGCGTCGAGCGGCGCGAGGCGCTCCGGGGCGGCCCGCTCTATCTCACGCGTCACCGCAAGGGCTTCCTCCCGCACGACGGCGCGAAACAGCGCGCGCTTGTCTTCGAAATGATGATAGAGCGCGCCGCGGGTGATGCCGGCCGCAGTAACGATCTCCGGCGTCGATGTTTCGGCATAGCCCTTTTCCACGAAGAGCGCCCGCGCGGCTGCGATCAGCGCCGCCTTGGTCTTCTCGGTTCTTTCCCGATTGGAGCGATAGTCTTGCATGCATGCAGCCTGTATGTTATTTGTTGAAATACAGGCAGACTGTATGTTATTTTAAGGCAGGTGGGAAGCATGAAGGTGACGAGCTATTATCCTGTCATCATGACGGAGCGCGTTGAGGAGACCGCAGCCTTCTACATCGAGCATTTCGGTTTCCAGCAAAATTTCGCCAGCCACTGGTATGTGCATCTGCAGTCAGCGCAGGACAGTGGTATCAACCTTGCCATCCTGGACGGGCGGCACGAGACGATCCCGCCGGCAGGGCGTGGTCGGGTCGCCGGGCTATTGCTCAATTTCGAAGTGGAAGATGTGGACGCTGTTTATGAGCGCACACGCGAAGCCGGCCTGCCGATCCTTCTTGCCATACGCGACGAAGCTTTCGGTCAACGCCATTTCATTACCGCCGATCCGAATGGTGTGCTGATCGACATCATCAAGCCTATATCGCCGAGCGCCGAGTTTGCGGCGCTCTATGCGGATGACGCCTTGCCGAAGGGGGAATAGGGCGGGCAAACCGCAATGTATAAAATCCGTCGAAGCAATTCTATCTTTCGTTAACTAGGTCATTTCACTCAATGTTTTCAGTTTTTGTGCAACAAAGCGAAACAAAGGTAGGTGACCCATGCAAGAGCTTCCAGTTTCGTCAAAGATCATTAAATCCGTCTTCTTCCGCCCCGATGACGGGCGCCTTTTCATTCGCTTCAAGAATGGCGAGGAGCGCCAGTTCACCGGTGTGCCGCAAAAGGCTGTGGCCGCCATGGTGAAGGCGCCTTCGCCCGGCCAGCACTATATCGAGCATATCCGCACGCAGTTCGAGCGCGTCGCTTAGGCTTTCCTGCCGGTATGGACGATGGAACCATGATGCGTTCGCCGCTTCATGAGCGTGATACTTTCGGTGGGCTTTTTTCGGATGGCAAAGCATGGGCTGCCGCCCGTTGCCGACTTTTCGCCGAAACCTGCATTGATAAACGCTGAGTTGCACTATCTACATCCCTCAATATCGTCTTGCAGGGAGGAAGAGACGTGGTTGATGAGAAGCAGCTTATCTCCAAGATTACCTGGAGGCTCATGCCATTTCTGGGGATCCTCTATCTGATCGCCTACATCGATCGCCAGAATGTCAGCTACGCAAAGCTGGAAATGGTCGGTGACCTTGGGATGAGCGAATATGCCTATGGCCTTGGCGCGTCGCTGTTCTTCATCGGTTATTTCCTGTTCGAAGTCCCGAGCAACCTACTTCTCGACAGGTACGGTGCCAGCAAATGGTTCGCCCGCATTCTGGTGTCCTGGGGGATCGTCACGGTCGCCTTGGCCTATACGCAGAACGCGACCATGTTCTACATCCTGCGCTTCCTGCTCGGCGCCTGCGAAGCAGGCTTCTTCCCCGGCGTGCTCTATCTGCTGACCCTCTGGTATCCCTCGGCCTATCGCGGCACGATGGTCGGCCTTTTCATGATCTTCAGCGCATTCGCCAATGCGATCGGCGCGCCGCTCGGCGGCGTCCTCCTGGATCTGAATGGGCTCTATGGTCTCGCCGGATGGCAATGGGTTTTCCTCGTCACCGGCATTCCCGCCATCATTGCCGGCATCATCACGTTTTTCTATCTGCCCGATCTGCCTCTGAAGGCTTCGTTTTTGAGCGATGCGGAAAAGACCTGGCTCAAGGACAGGCTCGCGGCTGAAAATTCAGGCATGGAGCAAAACGCTTCCGACGGTTTCCGCGCGCTCATCAATCCCCGCGTGCTGCTGATGGCTCTTTGCTATGTCGGTTTCCCCCTGGCCGCCTATGGGCTAAGCTACTGGCTGCCGACCATCGTCAAGAATTTCGGCGTCAGCAACACGACCAACGGCTTCCTGAACATCATCCCCTGGCTCCTCGTTGCCATTGCGCTCTATGCCGTGCCAGCTGCGGCTGACAAGGCGACCTCGAAGACGCCGTTCATCGTCATTCCTGCTCTCGTCGGCGCCGCGTGCCTGGTTCTCTCAGCTGTTGTCCCCGACCATACATTGCAGTTCACCTTCCTGTGCATTGCAGCAGCCGGCATCTTCGCAGGTCAGCCGGTGTTCTGGAGCCTGCCGTCGCGCTTCCTGCAGGGCGCAGGTGCCGCGGCAGGCCTCGCCGCCATCAACTCCGTCGGCAATCTCGGCGGTTTCGTCGCCCAGAACGTCGTTCCCTGGATCAAGGATTCCACCGGGAGTACAATTGCGCCGATGTTCTTCCTTGCCGCCTGTCTGTTTGCAGCGGCTCTGTTGGTTCTCGTGATCGGGCGCATGGCGCCAAGCACGCCGAAGTCGCACGACCTTGGCAGTCCAGGTGCCGCACGGGTCAAGTAATCGCAGTGGCTGCACTGGGCGGCCATAGAGCCGCCCGTCTCGTTTAAGGTGAGCGAATTGTCGTCACTGCATCCGAGGAGCCGCTCTCCGACGAACGGTCAGGCGAAAGCGTAGGAGCCGTCCGGGCGCTTGGGCACGCGCCGCTGCCAGTGAATATAGCGCTCTTCCTCCATCGCCTTCTCGTCCATGTCGACGCCCCAGCCGGGCCTGTCGGGGCGCAGCTCGAGGTAGCCGTCCTTCGGCAGATAGGGATCGACGACATAGCGGGTCTCGCCCTGGCGCTTTTCGATATCGTTGCCGCCATAGACATAGGCTTGCCCCTTCGGCAGTCGGTATTCGAGGATCTTGAAGTTCTGGGCGGCGGCCGAGAAGTGGACGTTGACGGCGGTTGCCAGCGGCCCCATCGGATTGTGCGGGGCGACGCCGACGAAGTGAGCCTCGGCAAGCGTTGCGATGCGCCGCATCTCGCTGATGCCGCCGACGACGCAGATATCGGGCTGGATGAGATCCGCACCCTTCACCTGCAGCAGGCGCAGGAACTCGTTGCGATTATAGAGCGACTCGCCCGTCGCCAACACGCAGTTGAGCCCCTGTTTCAGCTCACCCCACATTTCGATGTTTTCAGGACGCAGCGGCTCTTCGTAGAAGAGCGGATCGTAAGGGGCCAGCGCATTGCCGAGCTGGCGCGCGGCAACCGGCTCGAAGATCTTCGCATGGGCGTCGAAGGCGATCTCGTAATCGTCGCGCACCGTTTCGCGAAGCGAGCGGAAGTAGTCGGCCGAAGCCTTGACGACATTGCCCCAGCGATGGGCATGCATGTCGATGCGCCACGGGCTGAGCTTGAAGGCGGTAAAGCCCCATTCGGCGTTCAGGCGGTCGAATTCGTCCCGCGCCGCCGGCGCATCCGGTGCGGTATAGACGCCGGCATAGACCTTGATGCGATCACGCACCGCGCCGCCGAGCAGCTTGTAGACCGGAACGTTGACGGCCTTGGCCGAAAGATCCCACAGGCAATGGTCCAGCGCGGAGATCGCGGCCAAGCCCAGCGCGCCGGGCGGGAACCGGCTTTGCTGGATCAACAGGTTGACGAGATAGTCGATGCGGGTCGGATCCTGACCGGCGATGAAGGCATAGAGATAGTCGAGCAGCGGCGGAAGCGCCTTGTCAGGGCCGTGATTGTAGCATTCGCCCCAGCCCGTCAGCCCATCATCCGTGTCGAGCGCGACGATGACGCGCGGGCGGTCCTTGTCGCGGGTCATGAACACCCGCATGCGATCGATTTTCATCTCTATTTCCTTCTATCGATGCTTATGGATGCGGCGTGGGACGTGCCGCAGGTTTGGAAATCGTCGCCGTGGCGATCCGGTGCCCGACTGATCATCATCACGCCAAGCTTCCATTTTTCAGGACTTCCGGCTCGACATAGCGGAAGCGTCCTGAGCGATCCCGATCGCGCGGATCGGGGCGGGGGATGGCCGATATCAGTGCCTGGGTGTAGGCGTGTTCCGGGGCGTTGCAGACCTTCTCGGCATCGCCGACCTCAACAAGGCGGCCTTTGTACATCACCCCGACGCGGTCGCACATGTAACGGATGACGCCGATATCGTGGCTGATGAAGATATAGGCGAGGCCGAGCTCATCCTGCAGCCGCATCAGCAGATCGAGCACCTGCGAACGGACGGAGACATCGAGCGCCGACGTCGCCTCGTCGGCGACGATGATGCGGGGGTTGAGCGTAATTGCGCGGGCGATACCGATGCGCTGGCGCTGCCCGCCGGAGAAGGCATGCGGATAGCGCTCGCGCGTCTTCGGGTCGAGACCGACCTGCTCCATCAGGTGGCAGACCCGCTCATCGAGCGCCCGGCCGCGGGCAATGCCGTTGACGAGCAGCGGTTCGCCGATGATCTGCGCGACTGTCATGCGCGGATTGAGCGAGCCGAACGGGTCCTGGAAGACCATGCGCAATTCGCGTCGCGCCGCCGCAAGCGCGGATCCCCTGGCCGTTGCCAGATCGATGACCTCGCCATCCGTACGACGATAGAGGATTTCTCCGGCGCTGGGGTCGATGAGGCGCATGATCGAGCGCCCCATCGTCGTCTTGCCGGAACCGCTCTCGCCAACGATCCCGAGCGTTTCGCGCGGCAGAAGCGATATCGAGACGTCGTTCAGGGCGCGGACTTCGCCGAAGGCCATCGATACGTTGCGCAGTTCGAGAATGGGGGCGACGGTCCGGTCGAGCGGTGGCCGCGCCAGCCGGATTTCGGCCTTCTCCTCGAGCTTCAAGACGGAGCCGATCAGCATGCGCGTATAGTCGTCCTTCGGCGCATGGAAAATCTGTTCGACCGGGCCGTACTCCTTGACGAGGCCATTATGCATGACGAGCACATCGTCGGCGATCTGGGCAACGACGCCCATGTCATGGGTGATGAACAGCACGGCCATGCCATAGGCTTTTTGCAGGCGGGCGATCAGGTCGAGGATCTCGGCCTGGGTCGTCACGTCGAGCGCAGTCGTGGGCTCGTCGGCGATCAGAAGCTGCGGCTTGCAGGCGAGCGCCATGGCGATCATCGCGCGCTGGCGCATGCCGCCGGAATATTGGAAGGCATAGCGGTCGATGGCCTTTTCCGGTGCCGGAATTTCCACCTGTTTCAGCAGCGAGATCGCCTCGGCGCGGGCCTCCTTCTTGCTCATTCTCGTATGCAGGCGAAGCGCTTCCATGATCTGGTCGCCGACCGTGTGGACCGGCGAGAGCGAGGCCATCGGCTCCTGGAAGATCATGGCGATGTCGCGCCCGCGGATTGCCCTGATCTCGCGGCCGCGCGGATTGAGCTTGACGAGATCGATGGAGGTGCCGTTCGCGGTATTCAGGATGATCGAGCCGCTGCTGATGCGCCCCGGAGCATCGACGATCTGCAGGATCGAGCGTGCGGTTACCGACTTGCCGGAGCCGCTTTCGCCGACGACGCACAGTGTCTTGCCCGGTTCAATGGTGAAGGAGAGGTTGTCGACCGCGCGAAAGGTGCCTGTTCGCAAAGGGAAGTCGACGGTCAGGTTCCTGACCTGCAGCAGCGGGCGGGTGGTGGCCATGGAAACGATATCGGTCATACCCGCCTCATTTGTTGTAGGGATCGGCCGCGTCGCGCAGGCCATCGCCAAGAAGGTTCAGCGCCATGACGGCGACGACGACGGCGACGCCGGGCAGGAACAGCCATGGCGCCGTGGCAATCGAGCGGATGTTCTGCGCCTCACGCAGCAACACGCCCCAGGAAATGGTCGGCGGCTGCAGGCCAAGCCCCAGGAAGGAGAGGGATGTTTCGGCGAGGATCATCGCCGGCACGGCAAGCGTGATGGAGGCGATGATATGGCTGGCGAAGCTCGGCAGCATGTGGCGGAAGATGATGCGTCCTTCGCTCGCGCCGTCCAGTCTGGCGGCTGCCACGAATTCCTCGGTGCGCAGCGACAGGAAACGGCCACGCACGACGCGGGCAAGCTGCGCCCAGCCCGTCAGCGACAGAATGATGGTGATCATCATATATTGAAGTGCGGCCGGCCAGCCCTGCGGCAGTGCGGCAGCCATGGCGAGCCAGATCGGGATCGTCGGCAGCGACAGCACGAAGTCGATCAGGCGCTGGATGAAGAAATCGAGCTTTCCGCCGTAATAACCTGAGATGCCGCCGAGAACGATGCCGAGCAGCAGGGAGAAAAACACACCGACAAGGCCGATCGACAGCGAAATCTGCGCGCCCTGTATCGTGCGGCTGAAGACGTCACGCCCGAGCCGGTCTGCTCCGAACAGCAGCAGAGGCGTCGATTTGTCGGAGGATGCGAGCAGATGAATGTTTGTCGTAAAGAGGCCCAGCACCGAATAGTCGTAGCCGCGTCCGAACAGGCTGATGGAGACCCGCTTGGTCGTATCCTCCTTGAAGATCGCCGCCAGCGTTTCCGGATCGCGGGTAAGCTTCAGCGGATAGTAATGCAGGCCGAGGGAGACGCCGTTGTCGGTGTCGATGAAATGCACCCTCTGCGGCGGATGGAAGGTTGCCCGCGCATTCTGCAGAGTGGGATCGTTGATGGCGAAAAACCCTGGCACGAGGGCGACGATGTACATCAGTACTGTGACGATGAGAGCGACCATGGCAAGCCGGTGGCGGCGGAATGCCCACCAGATCAGCTGCCATTGCGATGCCACCGCAGCACGATCAGGGCGGAGGTTTGTGACGGCGATGTCGGCCATGGGCTGCTCCTACTCCAACCGTATGCGGGGATCGACGAGGGCAAGCAGGATGTCGCTGATCAGCGACCCGACCAGCGTCAACGCGCAGATCAACAGCACGAAGGCGCCGGCGAGGTACATGTCCTGTGCCATCAGGGCCTGTAGCAGCAGCGGTGCTGCCGTCGGCAGGTTAAGGACGATTGCGACGACGACGGACCCCGAGATGAGATTGGGCAGCAGCCAGGCGATCGTCGAGATGAATGGGTTGAGCGCGATGCGCAGGGGATATTTCACCAGAAGCCTGAACTCCGACAGGCCCTTCGCCCGCGCCGTCGTCACATAGGGCTTCGGCAGCTCGTCAAGCATATTGGCGCGCATGACGCGGATGAGGCTTGCCGTCGAGGAGACGGCGAGAATGATGACGGGCAGCCAGAGATGCGACAGCAGGTCCAGCATCTTGGCGATGCTCCAGGGCGCGGTCTCGTATTCGGAGGAAAACAGGCCGCCCACATCCTGGCCGAACTCCACCGCGGCGACATACATCAGCACCAGCGCCAGCAGGAAAGACGGGATGGCAAGGCCGAGAAAGGTGAAGGCGGTGAAGAGGTAATCGCCGATCGAGTATTTCTTGACGGCGGAATAGACGCCGATCGGTAGCGCGATTGCCCAGGTGGCGATCAGGGCGGCGAGCGCCAGTATGAGCGTCAGCGCCATGCGCTCCCAGATGAGGCCGGAGACCGGTTGCTGCCATTCGAACGAAATACCGAAATCGCCGCGCGAAAGAATGCCCCACATCCATTTCAGATATTGGATGAGCATCGGCTGATCGAGACCGAAGCGTTCGCGCAGCTGGGCTGCCGTGTTCTGGTCGACGACCTCGTTCGAAGAGGCGAGGGTGGCGATGTAGGTCGTCACATAATCGCCGGGCGGCAGCTGGATCAGCACGAAGGCGAGGAAGCTGATGGCGAACAGGGATGGGATCATCCACAAAAGGCGTTTTCCGATGAAGACGAGCATAGCAATCTCTCGCATTGAGCGCGGTCGCAGGCAGCGCCGCACGAAGGAAAGCGCCGCCCACGGAAGGCGGCGCTTGATCAGTCCGATCAGCTGGTGAAGAAGAACTGCTGCGGCATGGCAGGTCCCGGATTGGGCCATGACCAGCTGTCCGGCTGCTTTTCCGGGACGTTGCGCAGATTGTTGCGGATGATGCCGAAGCCGCCGACGGCCAGGCAAAGCCCAACGGTTTCGAATTCATCTGCCGCGATGTCGAAGATCTGCTTCATGACGGCGCCGCGCTTATTGAGATCAGCCGTCGAGCGCGCTTCGTCGAAGAGCTTCATGCGCTTCTTCTGGCTTTCCGGCGGTTCTTCGCCCTGCTTGCCGTTCGACGTGTACCAGACCGACCAAGGAATGGCGTAGCGCGAGCCTTGCGGATGGAAGGCGAAGAAATCGCGCGGATCGAGCATCGGGTCGAGACCACCGGGTCCTGGCCAGACCTGGGCGTCATGGGCATTGTCGTCGCCGCGCGTGTAATAGAGAGCCCGCTCGATCGTATTGACCTTCATGTCTACGCCGATCTGCGCCCAATGCGCCTTGACGAGCTCCAGCGCGTCGACAAGGTCGGGATAGAGGGTCGGAATGACGTCGACGGCAAAGAAGATCTTCTGGCCGTCGGGCCGCAGGCGAAAGCCGTTCGCATCCTTCTTGCCATAGCCGGCCTGATCCAGCATGGCGCCGGCCTTGTCGGGATCGTAGTCGGTGAATTGACGCGCCAGCTTTTCATTGTACCAGGGATGCTCAGGCCGGGGGCCGGCCTGATAGCCCTGGCTCTGGCCGAAATAGACGATGTCGATTATCTCCTGCCGATTGATGCCGAGCGAGAGCGCCTGCCGGACCGATTTGTCGGCAAACATCTTGCGCATGGCCGGATCTTTGTGGGTGATGTTGAAGTAGATCTGGCACTGCTGCGAGGTCGAAGGAATAAGTGTCATAAGGCGATAGTCGCCTTTTTTCATGTTTTGTGAGAGTGTCGGCTTGTTCGCGAGCACACTGATATGACGCTCCTGAATATCGATCTTGCCGGAGATGACGTTCAGCATCAGCGATTCCACATCCTGTGAGATGCCGAAGTTGATCTCATCGACATAGGGAAGCTGGTTGCCTGATGTATCGACCTGCCAGAAGTACGGGTTGCGGGTCATGACGACGCGTGTGGCGCCGCCGGTATAGGGTTCCTTGACGACCCAGGGATCGAGCGTCGGCTTGTCCGGATTGCCCCAGCGCGACGGGATCTCGATATCGCCGCAGCGGGCGCGGAAAAGTTCGGGCCAGCTGTTGGAACCTGCCTTCTTGGCGTCGTCAGCGACGTTCGGATTGTATTTCGGCAGGAACTGGCTGCAATAGTGCTTGGGAAACAGTGTCGGATGCTGGCCAAGCGGGGTCGCCAGGTTTTCCAGATAGAGCGCATTTGGCGCCGCAAAGGTGAATTTCACCGTATAATCATCGATCTTCGTGACATCAACGGCCTTGCCGGCGACGGAGAGTTGTGCCGGCGTCGCGCTGTAAAGATCTGTGTTCTTGACGCAATCCTCGATGGCGAACACGACGTCGTCGGCGGTAAACGGATGGCCGTCCGACCAGCGGACACCCTGGATCAGGTGGAAGGTGAACTGCGAGGCGTCGGCATTGACGTCCCAGCGTTCGGCAAGGTTGGGCAGGACTTCGGTGAAATCGAGGTTCCAGCGCACCAGGCTCTGGTTGCCCACCATGCGCAGAATGCCGTTATGATCAGACGAGCCCCTGAGGCCGCGCCGCAGCGTGCCACCATAGGTTCCCACCTTTTCGTAAGGGGTGACGACCATGGGCTTTTTCGGCAGCCGGTCGGCGAGTGGCGGCAGTTTGCTTGCCTTGACCAGATCAGCCAGTGCCGGAGCTTCACCGCCATCGGCGGCGCTGACGCGGCCAGCTAAAGACAAGGCTGCCATACCCGCCATGCCTCCAAGAACAGCACGCCTGCTCACACCGCGAGACAATATCTTATCGCGCATCGAATCCCTCCCGTTGAACGCCGGCCCGACTTTGTCTGAACCGGCGCGACAAGCTCCCAACCCGTCGCAATGCACCGTCCTGGCGCAGCGGCACGACCATAAGTTCGTTCTCAGATAATTACAAGAGTTGACAGATATTTACAGATTATATAGCCCTAACGCGCAGGAAGTGCGCTATTGCTTGCCATCCGGCAACATCAAGAAGGACGATAATGACACTCTCGGTCGCCAACGATTCCAGCGCGGGCCCGACCCGTTTTGGCGACATCATCTACGAGAGGATCGTCGCCATGATCGCCGATGGCAAATTTCCGGTGAACGAGCGCTTGCCGTCCGAGGCCAAGCTTGCCGAAACCTTCGGCGCGTCAAGGCCCGTGGTGCGCGATGCGCTGGAGCGTCTGCGTGCCGACGGCCTGATTGTCTCTCGTAAGGGATCAGGTTCCTACGTTCGACAACGACCGGATTCGTCGGTGTTGAACATGGTGCCTGTAGGGTCGCTCGCGGATGTCCAGCGCTTCTTCGAGTTCCGGGCAGGGCTTGAAGCGGAGGCAGCCGAGCTTGCCGCGCGCAATTGGCAGCCTGCCGATAAAGAGCGCATCACAGCGGCGCTCCAGAAGCTTGAGCAATGTCTTGGTGAAGGCAGGCTTGGTGCCGAGGAGGATCAGGGGCTGCACGATGCCATTGCGATCGCGACCGGCAATCAGTTTCACATTACCGTTCGCGAATGGTTCAAACCGCATTTCGCCATCGGGCACTCTGTGACGCGCAGTCTGAGCCTCAAGCGCACGCCGGAGCAGATCCGCAGCGTGCAGGACGAGCATGCGGTGATCGTGCAGGCAATTTTCGCACGGCAGGAGGCCGAGGCCCATGACGCCATGAAGAGGCATATTTTGAATGCACGCGCCCGTATGTTCCAGGGCGTTTGATGGGATGTTGGAAGCGAGGAAGGTGGGCGGTTGATGCCCCCTTAGCGCTTCGATTGACGATGAAGAGGTAAAGGGTAGGACCATGAGTATTGCAATCATGCGCCAGGCGCTGACCGGTGTGTCCGGAGTCCCCGTGACGGCCTATGACGGAAACGGCGAGGTGGAGCCACGCGTGACCGCTAAGGTCTATGATCGGGTTGCCGTCGCCGGCATTCACAATATCGTCGCGGCTGGAAATACCGGCGAGTTCTATGCGCTGACGCCGGAAGAGATCCGCCGCGTCCACGAAGCTGCCATATCGGGCGTCGACAGCAAGGCGCCGGTGACGGCGGCGATCGGCCGCTCCCTGCACGAGGCGATCCGCATGGCCAAGGACGCGGCCGCGATCGGCGCCACCGCCGTCATGTCTCATCAGCCGGTGGACCCTTTCGCCGCCCCTGCTTCGCAGATCGACTATTTTCGCAACCTGGCGGAAGCCTCGCCGCTGCCGCTGGTCGCCTATGTCCGGGCCGACGGCTTCAGCGTCGACGACATGGTTCGCCTGGCCGGTCACGGCAACATCGTCGGCATCAAATTCGCCACGACGGATCTGATGCTGCTTTCAAGGGCGATTGCAGCTTCCGATCCGAACGGCGCGCTCTTCGTTTGCGGCCTCGCCGAAAGCTGGGCGCCGAGCTTTACGGCGGCGGGAGCGCGCGGCTTCACCTCCGGCCTCGTCAACGTCGCGCCGCGACTGTCGCTTGCCGTTCATGCGGCTTTGGCCAAAGGCGATTTCGCCGGTGCGCGCGCGATCGTCAACAAGCTCGAGCCCTTCGAGCGCATGCGCACGAAGTTCCGCAACGGCGCCAACGTCACGGTCGTCAAGGAGGCGGTCACCTATTCCGGCCTTGATGTCGGCCCAGTCCGCGTTCCGGGATTGCCGCGCCTCGACCAAAAGGATCGCGAGGAGTTGTTCGCGCTGCTTCGCGGTTGGCAGGAGACGGGCGATGCATTTACCCTCTAGTGCTTCGGGTTCCGCCGTTCATATGTTTGCGGTGCGCTGCATCAAAATCCGATTGCTCGTTCGATGATGCGCCGATCCTCGAATAGGTGCAAACGCGTCAAGGGATTGGCCCTGCGCTGACTACGCGTCTTTTGACCGGGACTACAAGCGAGTGGAACTGCTCCGCACCTCGATGTGGCGGGATATGGCAAAGCTTTTCGAAAGCTACGACGCGCTGTTGTGTCCGACCTGCTCGATCACCGCTCCACCATTGAACGAATGCGACGACGACTATGTCGCGACATTGCCGGACGGCAGCTTCGCGGGCCTTGATATGACCTGTCTATTCAACCTGCTGCCCCAGCTTCCCGCTCTATCGCTGCCTGCCGGACGCGCGTCCAACGGCTTGCCGGTCGGGCTTCAAATCGTCGGCCGGCGCTTTGCGGACGAACAAGTCTTGTCTTTGGGCGCAGCAATGGAATCCTCTCTGTCACCGCCATGATCATTGGCGTCGTGTCCAGCCGCGATAGCTGATGCCTTGGACCTTGCCGGCGATCCGCACCGGGAGAGCACATTGCGCGGCGGTCATGGGAACCCCTGTCTGGTACTCAGACGATGATGTAGCCTCTGATGATGAGTGCGAGGACTTATACGGAGGAACTGTGCATGGCTATCGAGGAGACAATCATCATCGGTGCAGGCCCGGCGGGGCTGGCGTGTGCCTCGGCACTTCGCGCAAAGAGCTGTCCTTCGGTCGTCCTTGAAGCCGCTGACACGCTCGCAGCTTCGTGGCGAAGGCACTACGATCGGCTCCATCTACATACGGAAAAAAGGCACTCGGCACTTCCGGGAAGGCCGATGCCGGCGGGTTTTCCAAAGTATCCGTCACGACTGCAGATCATCGACTACCTCGAGGACTACGCGCGTGCGAATGACCTTCACGTAATTGCTGGCAAGATGGTCACATGCGTTCGCAAGAAAGCGAATTGGATCGTCGAGACCGCGGACGGCGATGTACTCGAAGCGAGAACCGTCATAATCGCTACCGGACTGTCAAACTCGCCGGTCCGACCACACTGGACTGGTCAGGACACGTTCAAGGGGAATATCATCCACTCTTGTGAATACCGGAATGCGTTTGACCTCAACGCAGGTCGAATACTGGTGGTCGGCTTTGGAAACTCGGCGGGAGAGATCGCGCTCGAATGCGCCGAAGCGGGTCTTGAGGTCGCCATGTCGGTTCGCGGTCCGGTCAATATCGTTCCGAGGGAAATGTTCGGCGTGTCGACCGCGACAATCGCCATCGCTCAACAACACCTGCCGTATAGATTGGTCGATGCAGTCAATGCGCCTCTTCTGCATTTGCGCTACCGCGATATCGAGGGAATGGGGCTCACGCGCTCCAAGCAGGGACCTCTGACCACGATGATAGAGCGAGGCCGAACGCCCTTGATCGACATCGGTACGATTGCAAAGATGAGAGATGGCCGGATAAAGGTGTTCCCCAGCATCGAAATATCGGACGGTTCGAGCGTGCTCTTCACGAACGGCCAATCTGCAGAATTCGATGCGATTGTGCAGGCGACGGGCTACACGCCGTCTCTCGACACGCTACTGCCCGAGCTGGCTGAACGACTTCCAGATGGCGGCAGACCGGCAAGGAGCGAGCTTCACCCGGCAAAGGATGGCTTGTATTTCTGTGGCTTCAATGCCGCCACAACCGGCCTCCTGCGCCAGATAGGTATCGAGGCGCGGCTAATCGCGAACTCGATCGCCGAGACAAAGTCCGCGAGCATTTGATTGCGACATACGGCGTCGCCTCGACCCCTGCACGGCCTTTCTCTAGTCGACAGACGTCTCGTCTTTCGCGGATATCCTATGGCAATTCGCAGAAGGATGGCGCCACATTATAGTGCTCGGCCGTGGCACACACGTTGAAAGCAAACCGATGCGAACTGCCACCGGCGAGTTATGAAACGGCCTCGGTGATCTTCAATGTATTTCCGTAGTGGTCTTCAGCACCGAAAATGTCTCGCCTTTTCGCTCTTCTCCTTCTCTCGCTCGCCAACGTGGTCTTCCTCAGCGCGATAAATTGGCACGTTCTTCGTCACGGCGCGGCAGTATGGTCAAGATCGGCATAAACCAGATAGCGTAGTGGACCCGATGTCATGGCATCGAAGGGAAAGCACGTCGCGAGAACGAGATGAACGCCGCGCGCGTTCGGGTCGATCTCAGCTTCATCCCAAAGCGCAACGGCCATGCGGGTGACGCGGAACGTGAAAACCTGACCGTCACTGCGCGTGATGCGGATGCGATCGTTCTCCCTTATGCTTTTCAGGAAGGCGAAATGCGTGTCACGATGTGCGGCGTAGACCGCCGTGCCCTCCTCGCCCGCCTCCGGCGTATTGTCGAGATGGCCGGGACCGAAGGCCAGCGCCTGGCCGCTTGCACCCTTGAGCGCTATCGCGGAAGCTCCAAGCCGTGGAACTTCGATACGGGCCACGGGCCAGGTGTCGGCCCAGCTCCAGGGTTTGACCGGCGAACCTGACGTGAGGGTTTGCGCAAAGGCGCGCTCCAGCAGGATCTGCGCAACACCCGCCTTGGCATATATCCATCCTCCCTGGGCCGCGAGGAACAGACCTGTCGCGATGAGGATGCATGCTGCGAAGGCGGAGAGGGAGCACGCTGGCGCGCTCCCCAAGGCTTGGCGAGTACCGGTGTTCATGCTTTGCTCCTTCGTGACGCGCAGGCCAGAAGCGAAGCGCCGAGCAACAGAGCAAACAACCCTTGAAGAATGAGAAGCGTCGCGGGCGTTGCGGTCTGTGGCAGCGGAACATTCGCCGAAGCCGGTGCCGAGATCGCCTCGATGTCCGCATCGCCGTCGAGGCTGCGTGGCTTGTCGGCGGCCTGATGGCGCTTGGTGTCCACGTTCGCATCGCGGGTAGTCCCGATGCCGAGAAGCGTCTTGTAATCCCAGCCGGCGGGAAGCTGCAATGGAATGTCGGCCTCAGCCAGCGGTGCGTTTGTCGGGCGCAGACGCTTGGTATCGACCGCAACAAGGCTGGTCAGGCGCGTGACCAGGTGATGCTCCAGGGCCAGCTGAAGGATGCGCTTGTCGGCGTCTGCCTGCGTGATCTTGCCAAGGGTCAGATTGACCTCCGCATCATCGATCTGGCGACGTGCCCAGATCTTGGAGATGCCCTTGGCACTGCTTGCCTGATCAAGCGGCAGCGAAAGTGTCCACGGACGATCGCCAACCATCCCGCTGATGGTCAAAGTGCCCTCTGCCTTCCCCACACGGGCAGCCAAGACAAGCGGTTCACCGTGATAGATGTCGGGAAGGAGGCTCGGCGACAGGCTGACATTCTTTTCCGGAAAGACCGCGGCTATATCGGTGACGGCAGGGTTCTCCAGCTTGTCAAAGAGTGCGCGCATGCGTTCGTTCACCTCGGCCACTGATCCGATGTGGGTGAAGCTGCCGCGACCAAGTTCAGCGGCACGGCTCATCAGATAGGTGTTGGGCGCGGAGCCGATGCCGACCATGAAAATGCGCGAGCGTCCGCGCGATGCAGCGATCGCATCGAGAAGCTGCTGCTCATTGTTGACCTCGCCATCGGTGAGGAAAACGACCTGACGCAATCCGCCCGCCTGATGGCTGTCATCGAGCGCGGCATGGAGCGGCGGCAACATTTCCGTTCCGCCGGCAGCCTCCAGGCCGGTAACGAAGCGGCGTGCCGCGGCGACATTGTCAGCCGTCGCCATGACCGAATCCGGGAAGAACTTGGTCATCGTATTGTCGAAACGAATGACGTTGAAACGATCATTCGTTTCGAGCCGGGACAGAGCGTAGTCGAGGCTCGCCCTTGCCTGCTCGATGGAGGTACCGCCCATGGAGCCGGAATTGTCGATGACGAAGACCACTTCTCGGCCGGCCTTTTGCGGTGTCGTCACTGCCGGCGGCGTCACATAGGCGAGCACGTAATCATCCTTGCCGACATGCTCGCGAAACAGGCCGACGCTCGGCACATTACTCGCGATGGCGTTCCATTCGAGCACGAAGTCGCGGTCGGCCGTCGTGTCACCGTCAAGAACGATCCGCCGCGCAGTATCGTTCAGCCTATCGATCTTGACCGTGTGGTAGAGGCTTTTGACTTCGTCAACCGGAAAACCGGCATTGAGGTTGATCTTCAGCGTGACAGAATTGGTGCGGTTGCTGCCCGGTGCCATCAACGGGGCAGAGACGGACGTATCGCCGGAGTTGCGCGATGGGCTGTTTTCCGTCCGTCCCCAGCCGGCTTTCAGGTCAGCATGCTGTGTGATGGCGGAGGCATCCTGCGGGGAATAACGCGGCGCAACGACCAGCGGAACCCGCAGGGAAAAGCGGCCATCCGTCAGGCGCACCGCCTGTTGATATTCGATCTGGACGACGACCTTTTCATGCGGACCTATGTTTGCGACCGTGTTGGTGAACACGTTCGGTCGCTGCTGCTCCACGAGAGCCGCCTTCTTGCCCTGCCTGCGGGCTTGCTCGTAGACGGCGCGCGCCGCCTGCTTTTCCTTGATGTCGGCGACAACAACCCGATTGCCGACGATCATCTTGAGGGAATAAACGGCGCTATCTTCCGGAAGCGGGAAGACATAGAGGGCTTCGACCCACTTGTCGCTCGGGTTTTCGAAAGCCTGCGTCAGAACCGCCCGCGCAGTCGGACCATTGACGTCGATGTCGACATCGGTCGCAAGCCGCGGCGCCTCGACATACTGCCCGGCTTGCGTCGCCTGAAGGAGAAGGCTGCCTGCACCCACCTCGTTCGGCGTGACGAATGCTGCCGGCTGAGCATGTGACTCTAAGGGGTGCAGCAGCGCGAAGATGACCGCAAGCACCGGCAGCAGGATCGCATGGCTGAACCATAATAGCTGGCCGAATCTTGTGAGGACAGTCTCCCGGTGTCGGCGAGATGAAATGCTTAGCGAGGCTGACATGACAGGCTCCTTATTCGCTGTGGAATGACAGAAGCCATTGTGAATAAAGGCTATTTTCTTGCCAGCGTAAGCTTTGCCCTGTTTCGTCCGCATCTTGCCGTAAACGGTATTGTCGGTGGCGGGTATGTGTGGAATTGTGAAGAAAATTACGCAATCAGGAAATGAACGAATGGTCCAGGGCGACCCGTATTTGTCGGACAGTCAAAATAGTGCCGTGGCGGCGCGAGTTCGCGAAGAAATTGCGCGACGGCGCATTTCCAGGCAGCGCCTGGCCAACGATGCACGCATCAGTCTTTCGACATTGGAGAAGGCTCTTTCCGGACATCGCCCTTTCACGCTTGCGACCATCATTCGCCTGGAGCAAGCGATGGGCGTTGTTTTGCGCGAGTCGGCAGGAGCGCAGCCGGTATCGGGCAACGAGAAGTCCGGGCATGCCCCGGAAGAGCTTGGTGCCTATTCGCGTGCTTCGGTTTCATGGCTCGAGGGGGTCTATCTCACGCTTCGGCCATCCTTCGGGGATCAGAATGCTATTTTTGCCTATTGCACCGAGATCGCCTGGAATAGCGAAAGCACGCGCCTGAGTTTCAGGGAGCGCGAGCGCAGCGACGCCTCATTTTCACAGCAGGGCTCGGTATCGGTTCCGCATCTATCGGGGCATATCTATCTCGTCACGAATTCGTCCGGGCAGTATCGTATGGCGATATTGTCCCGCCCCAGCATCACCGGCGAGATGTTCGGTCTCCTGACGACGTTGCGCGCCGGGCAGGGCTCCCACCTCACTCCTGTCTCAACGCCACTGGCCCTGTTGCCGATATCGACCTTTGAGAAACCGTCCTATGGTCGCGTTTCGACCAGCGACCAAAATCACGCGGTCTATTCTTCCATTCTAAGCAAGGCTATCGCTGAGAAGTATGCGGGATTTGTTGCGCTAGCCTGAATCCCCGTATTTCGCGCATGAAAATAGAGAACCGCGGAGCCGGCAAGCGTTCGATGGGCGTCGCAACCGTGATGTGCTCCGATGGCAGGATGCCTGCGGTTGTTTTCTGTTGCCGCTCGAATGTCTGTTTCGGAAAAATCATTGCCCTTGAACGGCAAGGGCTCGCTGGTCAGCTTGGCTAGGGCTATGGTCGGCAGAGACCGCCACGATCTCGGCGTTGAGCCGATGGAGCCAAAGATCCAGCTCACTTCCCCCTGCTCTCCGAGTCGGCTTTCAAGCACCATTGACGCTTCAAAGACGGTCGCCGCCGAGATCAGTTCTCGCGCACGGGTGCAGAGTCGCCGGGTTGGGCAGGGAGGCATCCAATAAAAAGCAAAAGCGGTCCAGTTTAGGGAAATAACTGGGCCGCCTTCTGCTGGACTGGAGGTTAATCAAATTCAGCACGCTAATAGTAAGCTTAGCTTAGCAAATGTCAACGGAGATAAAACAGCGGGATGTATCCGCGCATCGAGCATTGGACTCTATTGATCATCGAGGGTCCTGCCCGGCAGTGCCGGATCCGTTGCTGCTGCTTGCATTGCCGAACATTTGGGCGTCTAGATCTCTCCTGTACCTTGTCGCACGAACGCTGAGAAACGAACGGATAGGTAGAATACTAACCTCTCGATCTACAGCGGCTTAAGGCTTTGGCTGTATAGGATTGTGTGGAGGAACGCCCCCGATGCTCGTCAAGCTGCAGAACCAAATACTTGAGATGATTGCTTCCGGTCGGCGACTCGATACCACGCTTGACCGTCTGTGCCGCCTGATCGAAGAGCAGGTTCCTGGTATCGCTTGTTCGGTCTTGCTCGTGGAGGACGGTGTGGTTCGTCCGCTCGCCGGTCCGAAGCTTCCGGCGGCCTATACGCGCGCCCTCGACGGTGTCGAAATCGGCCCAAATGTAGGCTCCTGTGGAACAGCCGCATATCTTGGGCGACCAGTGGCGGTCCATGACGTTTTCCTGGATGAAAAGTGGGAGGCGTTCAGGGATTTGATCGAACCGCTCGGCTATAGAGCGTGCTGGTCGAGCCCGATAAAGAAGAGTGATGGAGCCGTTGTTGGCACCTTTGCCTTTTATTATGAGGAGGCACGCGGCCCATCCAAGATGGAAGAGAAGCTCGTTGAAGCCTCGGTTCATCTCTGTGCCATTGCCATAGAACGTCATACTCGAGCGATGGAGCGGCATCGGCTTGCCTACCACGATGTTTTGACCGGCCTGCCGAACAGAGCGGCCTTCGATCGCCATGCGAGCCAGATCACCCGAGACGGGCTGGGCCTCATACTGCTTGATCTCGATAATCTGAAATTTACGAACGACACCTTTGGCCATCGCGCCGGCGACGATTTGATCAAGGAAGTGGCAGTAAGATTGCGAGGCGTTGCCCACCGTCTGTTCCGCGTCGGAGGCGATGAGTTCGCAATTATATGCCGGGCCCGTAACGCCAACGACCTGAGGCAGGTAGCTGAAGCATGCCTCCAGGTTCTCAAGGCGCCGGCATGCTGCGGCGGGCACACCGTGCTGCCGCTCGCGACCGCCGGCGGAGCCTTGTGCCAGGCAGGCATGAGAATGGATGTTACGCGACATCAAGCGGACATTGCACTTTATCATGCCAAGGACGTCGCGAAGGGACTGTTTCAGATCTTCGACGATACGGTTGCAACGGCAATCACCGCCCGCTTTGACGCGATCCGTGATGTTACGCTCGCTCTCGCAGAGAACAGAATCGTACCGTTTTATCAGCCTGTCGTGGACCTAGAGACCGGGACGTTTGTCGGCGCAGAGGCGCTCTGTCGCATCAGACGGCCTGACGGAAGCCACGCATCAGCCGCCGAATTCTTTGAGGCGATGCATGACGCTCATATCGCCTCGGAAATCACGAGTCGCATGCTTGATCAGATGGTGTCCGATCTCGTCGGCTGGCGCAGGGGAGGCATTGACATCGGCCACATTGCCATCAACGTAACCGCGGCCGATTTTCAGGCAGGCGTTCTCAAGGAACGACTATTGCGTTTCGCTGATCGGGCCGGGCTTGAGCCGCAAAAAGTAATCGTCGAAGTGACGGAGACCGTCTATCTCGAACAAAGGGCGGAATCTATTCGCAACGCCATCATCGATCTGAGGGCGATAGGCTTCAAGATTGCTCTCGACGACTTCGGGACGGGATATGCGGCGCTTTCACACCTGTTGAAGGTCAAGGTTGACATCATCAAGATCGACCGATCATTCACCAAGCTAATGCAGAGTGACAACGGTGCTGCTGCAATCGTCGAAGGAATGGTCGGCATCGCACGACGTATGGATATCGATGTGATCGCAGAAGGCGTCGAGACATCTGTGGACGCTGCGCTGTTGAAAGAGATGGGATGCAAGCTGGCGCAAGGATATCTTTATTCGAAAGCCGTTGATGCCAAAACTTATGCAACGCTCTCCTTACCGGCAAACTCGGGCAATTGGCGCCAGCCAACAAGACATAAAGCGAGCCGCTCCTCAAGACGCTAGCGATTGCCGAGAAGAGACCCGCGCCATGCGGCGATCCAGATCGGAATGACGGACAATATGGTGACCAAGAAGAAACAGATCCTGCTCAACGCCTTCAACATGAACTGCGTTGGTCATATCAATCACGGATTATGGGCTCACCCACGGGATCACTCCGATCACTATAAGACATTGAATTACTGGACCTCGCTCGCCACGACTTTGGAGCGCGGCCTCTTCGACGGCATATTCCTCGCCGACATACTCGGCGTATATGACGTCTATCAGAGCTCGGTCGATCTGACATTGCGCGAGTCCATCCAGTTGCCGGTCAACGATCCATTGTTGCTCGTTTCCGCGATGGCGGCGGTGACGCAACATCTCGGTTTCGGCGTTACCGTCAATGCCAGCGCCGATGCGCCCTATATCTTTGCCAGACGCATTTCGACGCTCGATCACCTGACGAATGGGCGCATAGGCTGGAATATCGTTACCGGCTATCTCGATAGCGCAGCGCGGGGACTGGGTCTGGACGCGCAAGTCGAGCATGACAGCCGCTATGATCGCGCCGATGACTATCTCACCGTCCTCTACAAGCTCTGGGAGGGCAGCTGGGAGGACGATGCGGTTCTGGCGGATAAGCAGAAGCGTGTCTATGCCGACCCGACAAAGGTCCATCCGATAGACCATCAAGGGCAATTCTATCGCTCACAAGGCTATCACCTCGCCGAGCCGTCGGTGCAGCGCACCCCGGTTCTCTATCAGGCCGGTACCTCCGGTCGCGGTCGGCAGTTTGCCGCCCGTCATGCCGAATGCATCTTCATCACCGCGACCGACAAGAATGCGGCACGCGCAACCGCCCGCACATTGCGCGAAGCGGTCGCCGCTGCCGGACGAAAGCCTGACGACGTGAAGATATTTCTCGGCATGACCGTCATAACCGACCATTCTGCCGCCGCGGCGCAGGAAAAACATGCCGAGTATCTGCGCTACGCCAATCCGGAGGCGGGTCTTGCACATTTTTCGGCGAGCACGGGCATCGATTTCTCGCGCTACGATCTTGATGAGACCATCGCCTACGGAGCGTCCAACGCCAGCCAGTCGGCTACGCAAATCGCGCAGCAGCGCGGCTGGACGAAGCGGCAGCTGCTGCAAGAGCTCGCCATCGGTGGTCGCTATCCGGTTGTTGTCGGCGATGCCGCAACGGTCGCCGACGAGCTCTCGGCATGGATCGACGAGGGCGAAATCGATGGCTTCAATCTTACCCGCACCGTAGTGCCGGAAAGCTTCGAGGATTTCATCGATATCGTCGTGCCGGCCCTGCAGGATCGCGGTATCTACAAGACAGCCTATGCGGAAGGCGCGCTTCGGCGAAAACTCTTTAGCGAAGGCGACCGGTTACCGGATCGGCATATAGGCGCGTCCTATCGCCGCCCCAGAGGAACACGCCAGGAAGGGTCTGCCCCGAAGCCAGACCCTTCCTGATTGCCAGAGCTCCCGATTGATGGTGCCTGGCGCTAGCCAAGCTCATCTCCGCTCAAGTCGCGGCTATCCGATGCCCACCGCTCGGCCGCCTTCTCGTCGGTAGTTGCCGAGGCGGCCTCACGCCGCCTCTTGCACGCGGTGGAAAATGTCGAGGTGCGAAAGACGGATGGTGTCGTCGACGGCCGAAATGCTTCCGATATATTCGTCAACCACAAACGCAACATATCCTTCCTTCATTTTCACGATGACGATCTGACAACTGTTCGAGGGCTCCCGGCCCAGCATGACCGCCAAGTCATAGACCGGTACCAATTCGCCGCGATATGAGGAGTGACCGAAGGCACGGCGCTTATCGTGGGTTTTGCCGAGCGGTCGCCAATTGTCCGCGCGAGCGACAATGGTTCCGTCAACGAACATATACAGAGTGTCGTGCACGCGCACGGCTGTGGCTGCGCGAAAATAGCCTGATAGAGGCATGGAAAACACCTGGACCTCTTTTGAGATTATCCGGTCAAAAGTGCAGCCGACTGAGGCAACCCTGCTTAAGGGCGCCTAGGCACAATCATGATGCCGCCGAACTTGTATCGGCCAGACACGCTCAAAATAGAACGCCCGCATTGATTAGTGTTTTATAATTTACATAAAAGTTTAACGACTGATTGCCTTTTCGGAAACGACCCGGACGCCTCGTCCCAGAAAGGGACCAAATCCTTCGGATCGACGATGCGTCCAGCTCGTTCTCACCGATAGATCAGAGCTGTCGGCGGGTCGCGAGTTCGGCGTCATGTCGTCAGCGACATGGCGCCTCGCCGACCTTTTCACCAAGAACGCTTTTCTTCTCAATGGGCTGGGTTGGGGGGCATGCCGCTGCATACCGTTCAGCGCGATATCGCCGAAGGCCGTTTGGCGGAGCTGTCGATCGAGGACGTGCCGCAGGGCGGTCTCAACTTGCCGATGTCTGCCGTCTATCCGACATCCGCACCGCCAGGTCCTGCCGGCCGCTGGCTCGTCGAGCGGCTCAAGCAGTGCCCGAGTAAAATGGCGAGCCTGCCCTAAAAGGACCGAGCCCGGTTCGTTGTGAAAAAGCATCCAAAAGTGCCACGATCCCGGCGGTTGGAAGCTGTTTCGAGCCGTATTGCGGGCGAAGATCAGTCTTAGATTCAGGCGATGCCGCCGAGGCAGACATATTTGATTTCGATGAATTCCTCGATGCCGTAGCGGGAGCCCTCGCGGCCAAGGCCGGAGAGCTTGACGCCGCCGAAGGGGGCCTCGGCAGTCGAGATCAGCCCGGTGTTGACGCCGACCATGCCGTATTCCAGTGCCTCGGCGACCCGGAAGACGCGGGCAAGGTCCTTGGCGTAGAAATAGGAGGCGAGACCGAACTCGGTATCGTTGGCCTGGGTGATCACATCGGCCTCGTCCTTGAAGCGGAAGAGGGGAGCGACCGGCCCGAAGGTTTCTTCCTTCGCGATGGCCATGGCCGGCGTGACGTCGGCAAGTACGGTCGCCTCATAGAAGCGTCCGCCGAGCGGATGACGATGGCCGCCGGCAACGATGCGACCGCCCTTGGCGAGCGCATCGGCGACATGCTCCTCGACCTTGGTGAGAGCCGCCTCGTCGATCAGCGGGCCGAGATTGATGCCCTCGTCGAAACCGTTGCCGGTCTTCAGCGTGGCGACGGCCTTCGAGAGCTTGTCGGCAAAGGCGTCGTAGACGACGTCCTGAACATAGAGGCGGTTGGCGCAAACGCAGGTCTGGCCATTGTTGCGGAACTTGGCAATCAGCGCGCCTTCGACGGCGGCATCGAGATCGGCGTCGTCAAAGACAATGAAAGGCGCGTTGCCGCCCAACTCCAGCCCGAGTTTCTTGATGGTCGGCGCGCTCTGCTTGTAGAGCTCGGCACCGACTTCGGTCGAGCCGGTGAAGGTCAGTTTGCGCACGACGGGGCTTGAAGTCATCTCCGCGCCGATGGCACGCGCCGAACCCGTGAGCACGCTGAAGAGGCCCTTCGGCAGGCCGGCACGCTCGGCAAGGATGGCGATGGCGATCGCCGAGAACGGCGTCTGCGAGGCCGGCTTCAGCACCATGGCGCAGCCGGCGGCAAAGGCCGGACCGGCCTTGCGGGTGATCATGGCGTTCGGGAAGTTCCAGGGTGTGATGGCGGCAACGACGCCGATCGGCTGCTTCATGACAAGAATGCGCTTGTCCTTCTGGTGGCCGGGAATGATATCGCCATAGACGCGGCGCGCCTCTTCGGCAAACCACTCGATGAAGCTTGCCCCATAGGCGATCTCGCCCTTGGCCTCGGCGAGCGGCTTGCCTTGTTCGGCTGTCAGGATGCGTCCGAGATCATCCTGGTTTTCCATCATCAGCTCGAACCAGCGGCGCAGGATGCCGGAGCGTTCCTTGGCGGTACGGCCTGCCCATTCCTTCTGGGCGATCTCGGCCACGGCAATCGCCTTCTTGGTCTCGTTGGCGCCCAGATTGGGAACGAGCCCGATGATCTCGCCGGTGGCCGGATTGTCGACCTTGATCGCATTGGAGGGATCGGCTTCGATCCACTCGCCGCCGACCAAGGCAGCCTGCCGGAACAATGATGAGTCATTGAGATGAGAGAGCATTCTTCCTCCTCTGGGCGCTCCAGTTCCATGGAGCCTATTATGAACCGGGCGGCGGCAATCTGTTTGCCAGAGCCTTGCCGGACTTCATCAAATGCAGTGCTTGCCAAGTTTTGCCGACTTTACGCAGCTCTCTCAAGATGTCGAGCGGCACGTTGCCGGATGTCCTTGGCGTCCTGTTCATACTGGGCATATAGATGGGTTGTCGGCGCCATCAAGCTGTATTCGTCGCAGATGTCGTGACGCGTCAGCTTCGCCGGCATGCCTTCACTGGTGATCACCTCGGCAACCGCGTCTCCACGCCCGCCCCGCACATTCGCAGCAGGGATGCAAAGTGCACGACCCAGTGATGGATCCGAATGATCGACGCCGATGCAGCGCTCGGCCATCATGTCCTTCAGGTCGCGCACGCACAACAACATCACAGGATTCTTGCCAGCCCGACGCTGGAGGTTCATTCTCGATGCAGACGTAGGCCTGCCAGAAGCGCCGAGGAATTGAGCCGGCGCTCCATGGGTCTTCGGGAGATTGGCTTCGATGGATTGCTCCGCCTGCGGTTTTGCGATTGAGAGCGGCTTTGCGTTTTGCCCGAAATGCGGGGCAAGGCAGCCGATCTCTTGCGCCAGCTGCGGCCAAGCCTGCCTGCCGGACTTTGCCTTCTGCCCGAAATGCGGCAATGCCGTTGCCGGTGGCGCACGCGCGCAATCCGTGGTTCCCGCCGAGGTCACAACGTCCACCTCGTCCGTTGGCCCCCCGCAACGGGCGGCGGCGTCCGACACGGAAGCCGACCGGCGCCCGCTCACCGTTCTCTTTGCGGATCTCTGCGGTTTTACCACGCTGAGCGAGAAGCTCGACCCCGAGGTCATGCGAGCTCTGCAGAACGAACTCTTCGACGAGCTGACCGAGGCGGTCGAAAGCTACGGCGGCTTCGTTGACAAGTTCGTCGGCGATGCATTGCTTGCCCTGTTCGGCGCGCCGGTTGCTCATGAAGACGATCCGGAACGGGCGCTGCGCGCCGGCCTCGACATGATCGTGCGGGCGGGACGCGTCGGGGATCGCTGGCAGTCTCGCGCCGGCGTACCGTTGCGCCTGCATGTGGGGATCAACACCGGGCCCGTGGTGACCGGCGGCTTCGGAGCCGCCAACGCCCGTTCCTATTCCGTGACGGGCGATACGGTGAACACGGCCCAGCGACTGCAATCCATGGCTGGACCGGATGAAATCCTCGTCGGCCCCCTGACGCACCGCCTCGCCCGTCATGGCTTCGCATTCGAAAGCCTCGGGTCTCAGGTCCTGCGGGGCAAGAGCGGCAACGTGCTCGTCCACCGCCTGCTTGCACCGCTGGAGGCGCCGAACACGGCACGCGGCCTCGAAAGCTATGGCCTCCAGGCGCCGATGATCGGGCGGGACTCGGAGCTCGCGCGGATGCTCGGCTGCCTCGATCTTGCGTGCAACGGCAGCGCCCAACTCGTCCGCTTGATCGGTGAGGCCGGTATCGGCAAATCGCGGCTTGTCGACGATTTCGTCGAGGCGGCGGCACAGGACGAGCGCTTTCAGGCGGTCGTGGTGCGGCGCGCGACCTGCTCCCCCCTCGGCGAACAATCCTATGGCGCCTTGGCCGCTGTTCTGCGCAGCGCGTACGGCATTGCAGAACGGGACACGGCGGCGAGAACCGAAGAGCTGCTTGCGGCCGGTCTTGGAGAACTCGGCTTCGGCGTGGAGGATGTCGCCCGGCTGACGCCCCTGTTCTTCCACGTGTTGGGCTTAGGCGACCCGAGCGGCGCACTCAAGCATGTCGAGCCCGAACAGCTGCGGCGGCAGATCCTCTATGCGACAAGGACGATTTTCGAGCGACGCCTGTCCCGTAGCCCGCTGCTGCTGATCGTGGAGGACATGCATTGGGCCGACGCCGCATCGCTGGTGGCGTTGCGATTCATGCTCGACCGGCTGGAACGCAGCCGGCTGATGATGCTGACGACCTGTCGGCCGACGCTTGAAAGCGACGGGCTTGAATCGAACCGCACCAGCCTGACATTCCTGCGCCTTGCTCCCTTGCGCCATCAGGATGGCGAAGGACTGCTGAAGGCCTTCTTCCGTGGGGCGAACGGCATCCCGGCCGCAACGCGCAAGCGGATTCTCGATCGGGCTGGCGGTAACCCGCTGTTCATCGAGGAAATCGTCCGCGGATTGATCGAAACCGAAGCCTTGCGTTTCGATGGCAAAAGCTGGAGCGCGACAGCCGCCGATATCGGCAACGAGATCCCAATGAGCCTGCAGGCGATGTTGCTGACCCGCGTGGACCGCTTGCCGCCCGCGGTGCGGCGGCTGGCGCAGGAGGCGTCGGCGATCGGCCCGCGCTTCGACAAAAAGCTCCTCGGCGCCATCGCGGCGGACCCGGCATCGCTCGACACCAGGCTCGATTTCCTTTGTCAGGCCGAGATTATCGATGAGGTAGCCGAGACCTCGGCGCAATCGTCGCCCGGCTATCGCTTCACGCAGACGCTGCTGCACGATGTCATCTACCACAACCTCTTGCTCGAACGCCGCAAGGAGCTCCACGGTCGCATCGCCAGCAGCCTGGAGCGTCTACATCGTGGGGCACCGGATCGGCTGGAAGACCTGGCGCAGCTCGGCCATCATTTCTGCAAGGCCGCTCAAACGCGCAAGGGCGCCGGGTATCTGATGGCGGCCGGCGATCTGGCACGCAAGATCTATGCGAATGACGATGCGATGCGACTCTATCGCCAGGCGCTCGCCGCCTTCCCCGAGCAACCGGAGAGGATGCCCGAACAAGCGGCGCTCGATGAGCGGCTGGCCGATCTCTGCGGCCCCAACGGCGAGCGCGACGCTGCTCGTGATCACTACGGCCTTGCGCTGGCCGTCCATCGTGCTGCCGGTGACCGGGCCGCTGCCGCCCGGATCTTGCGCAAGCTCGGACGTCTCAACCTCGACACCGGTCGACGCGACCTGGCGGATGCCTTGTTCGCCGAGGCTGCCGGCCTGCTCGACGGCACCGACGAGCCGATCGAGCGCGCGCATCTGCTGCAGGAGCGCGGCCACCTCGCCTTCCGGATGGGAGACCAGGCGGTTGCGGCGCAGTGGGCGGACGAAGCCTTGATTTGCCTCGGCGCCGTATCCGCAGAGGCCTCGAGCCCCGTGGGCCTCGAGGCAGCACGGGCCGGTGCCGAGGCGTTGAACACCAAAGGCGTGGCGCTGGCCAGACTTGGCCGTCATCGCGAGGCCGTGGCAGCCGTCGAGAAAAGCCTTGTGGTTGCCGAGGCTGCAGGTCTGCTGAGCGCCGCCTGCCGTGCCTATTCCAATCTCGGCGTGCTCTACACGATCGTGGACCCCAAGCAAGCGATCGCCGTGTGCCGGCGCGGATTGGAGGTCGCCATCCGCATTGGCGATCTCGGCTTCCAGGCCCGCCTCTTCGCCAATCTTGCCGTTGCCTGCTGCACCTTCACCGACAATTGCGCCGGGGAGGGCATCCCCGCAGCCGAGAAAGCGATCGAGATCGACCGCGCTCTTGATCAGCGCGACCATCTCGCAGTGCCGTTGATCGTGCTCGGGCAAATCCACCAATGCCACGGCCGGCCGGATCTAGCCCGCAGGTATTACGAGGAGGCCCTCGACCTGGCTCGTGAAATTGGCGAGCCGCAACTGTTGTTTCCATGCTATGATGGCCTGGCGACATTGAATCTCGAACACGACGACATGGCCGAGGCCGAGCGGTATTTTGCTCTGGCGCAGGAGGTGTGCAGCCGACATCAGCTCGACCCGGGCGCGTTGGTCGTGTTGCCGTTTCTCGACTAGAGCCGACGGGACCTTGGGATCGAATGGACCCCGAAATCCTCATCGGATCTGGAATGAAAGAAATAGCGCATGGTGGCGTGCGAAACCGCTTCGTAGAGTTCGACATCATGCTCAAGACCGCCGTCGAGAGCCATTGCGTTCGGGCGGCATCACCCGCGGCGAATGATTTCGCCTCGATTGGAAGAGCTGGAGCGCCGTTTCCAAGATCATTTGAACAGGCGGCGCTCGGAGAGGGAGGATGACATGCCGGACAGCTTCACTGATAGGCCCCTGCAGCCGGGCGATCACGCGCCCAACGTCGTACTTGACGCAATTACCCGCCAGGGGAAGGTCTCAATCGACGAGTTTCGCGGGCAAAGGCCCGTGCTGGTCGGCCTGTTTCGCGGGCTTCATTGCCCGTTTTGCCGGCGCCAGATCACGTCCATGGCGAGCCTTGCCGGCGACCTGCGTGAGCTGGGCATCGACAGCCTGACCGTTGTCAACACGCCGATCGAGCGCGCACGTCTGTATTTCCGCTATCATCCGTTGCCCAACCTGTTGGCCGCATCCGATCCGGACCGTATCTCGCACAGGGCATTCGGACTGCCGAATGTTGAATTCACCGAATCTGAAACCGCGTGGCCGCACAAGGTGGGAATGGATGTGCTGACGTCGATGAAGATCGACATGCCGAAGGAACTTCCCGAGCCGATGGGCGTGATGGCTGCGACCGAGTATCTCGACAAGGCCGACGGCTACGAATTCACCGAGGACGACCGGCAGATGATCGCCGGCGGCGAAGGCCAGCTCGTCGGCGAATTCCTGCTCGATCGCAATGGCGTCGTCAGGTGGTGCTTCACGGAGGTTGCCGACAACGGTCGGCAGATGTTCGGCGTGCCGGCGGCGCAAGATTTGATGTCGGCCGCGTCCAACGTGGCCGCGTAGGTCATGGGGACTCTGGGGATTTCCAAAGCTGAACAAATCGGATTCAAGACTGTTTTTTAGGGGCAGTCACGGGTGTGTTGGATCGTCTGTCATGTTACGGACCGCCCCCCAAAAAGGCCAGTCGGGTGAGCAACGTGTAGTGCGATTCCGACACCATCAAGGCGGCGAAAACAAGCACGAGGACCGGGGGGAGCAGGATGGCGTAGATCAACGCCAGCCGCTCCCAGGCCATGTGCATAAAAATCGCAACGATCAGCCCTGCCTTCAGGACCATGAAAAGGAGGATCAGAGACCATCTGAGATAGCTCTGGATGCCGAGGTAGTCGACGAGGTAGGAGAAGGTGCTGAGGACGAAAAGCAGCCCCCAAACGACCATATAAAGTCTTATCGGATGCTGTTGTCCCGAATGCGCCTGTTGTTGTGCCATGATGCCATCCTCACCACAGATAGAAGAATGCAAAGATGAATACCCAGACCAGATCCACGAAGTGCCAGTAAAGCCCCGTTATCTCCACGATCTCGTAATGACCCTTCCGGCTGGTGAAAAATCCCCGCCTTTCCTGATCGAAGTCCCCCCGCCACACCTTGCGTGCCATGATCAGGAGGAACAGGACCCCGATCGAAACATGGGTGCCGTGAAAGCCCGTGATCATGAAGAAGGACGACCCGAATTGCGCCGCCCCCCAAGGGTTCTCCCAGGGACGAACGCCTTCCCTGATCAGTTTGGTCCATTCGAATGCCTGCATTCCGACGAATGTCGCGCCGAGGGCTGCCGTCGCCAACATCAGCGCGGCAGTCTTGCGGCGATCATGGCGGTATCCGAAGTTGACGGCCATGGCCATCGTGCCGCTGCTGCTGATGAGGACGAAAGTCATGATGGCGATCAGGATCAGCGGAATTTCCTTGCCTCCGATCGTCAGGGCGAAGACCTCGCTCGGATTGGGCCAAGCAACGGTGGTCGACATGCGCGCCGTCATGTAGGCCAGCAGAAAACACCCGAAAATGAAGGTGTCGCTCAGGAGAAAGATCCACATCATCGCCTTGCCCCAGGAGACGTTCTTGAACGCCCGCTGGTCCGATGACAGATCAGCGGCAACGCCTCGCAGTCCCGCGGGCCGCAGATGCGGATCACTTACCGGTCTTTCCATGGATTCGGTCATCATCGAAGCTCCTCAGGTGACCAATTGACGGCAGAGATCGACGAAACTATTCGCCCAGCCGGCGAAGAGCGCAAAAAGGATCAGCCAGACAGCGAGCATGAAATGCCAATAGATGGCGCATAGATCCACGCTCAGGCGAACTCCAGTCAGCACAGGAATGATCCGGGCGCGAATTACGGTCCGTCCGAGTACGAAAAGCCCGCCCAGAATGTGCAGACCATGCAATCCGGTGATCATGTAGAAGAAGCTGTTTGATGGGTTGTCGGCGAGCAGATAGCCTGCCGACACCAGCTGCCGCCACGCCAAAACCTGCCCGGCGAGAAAAAGAACGGCCAGCACGAACGCCACCGCAAGAGCTGTGTTCAGCATCTCGCCGCGATCAAGGCGGGCTTCGGTTTTCGCCCATTGCAGCGCCACGCTGCTGGCGGCGAGAGCCGCCGTATTCACCCATAGCAGCCGCGGGATCGGGATGGCCCACCAGTCGGCGCCGCCCATGCGGCTGAGATAGGCGCTGATAAGGAGCGTGAACAGCGCACCGATGACGGCAAGAAAAATGCCGAGCCCGAGTTTCGCTATTGTCGCCGATGATCCCTGCATCTCCGGCGCATCGCCTGCCAGACCCACTTCCAGCCAGGGCTTTGAGGTCAGCCGCTGCCTTGCCATCCACCAGGCAATGATGCCGGCGACCCCGGCCAGAAAAATGAGAATGGCGCTCATGGCGACACTCTCTCGGACGGCTCGCCCAAAGCCGGCTGGTTTTGCGGCAGGAAGTCCTGGTCCGCTCCGGGAACGCTATAATCATATGGCCAACGATAGACGATGGGCAGCTCCTTGCCCCAATTTCCGTGAACCGGCGGCGTTTGCGGCGTTTGCCATTCCAATGTCGTTGCCCGCCACGGGTTGCCGCCCGCTGGCCTGCCCCAGCGAAGGCTCCAGGCGAGGTTGAACAGGAACAGAATTTGAGCGGCGCCGACGACCAGCGCGGCGACGGTGATGAACATGTTCAGCGTGTGCGCCGATGGTGGAATGAAACCAGTTTCGCCCAACTCGTAATAGCGGCGCGGCACGCCCATCAGGCCGAGATAGTGCATCGGGAAGAAGATCGCATAGGCGCCGAGAAAGGTGATCCAGAAGTGGATATGACCCATCACCACGTTCAGCATGCGACCCGTGACTTTCGGATACCAATGGTGGATTGCGCCGAAGATCACCAGGATCGGTGCGACCCCCATCACCATATGGAAATGGGCAACGACGAACATGGTATCCGAAAGCGGCACGTCCACAACGACATTGCCGAGAAACAGACCAGTCAATCCGCCATTGATGAATGTTACGATGAAGGCCAGGGCGAACAGCATCGGCAATGTCAGATGGATATCGCCGCGCCAAAGCGTCAGCACCCAGTTGTAGACCTTGAGCGCCGTCGGGATGGCAATGATCAACGTCGTGGTCGCGAAAAAGAACCCGAAGTTCGGATTCATGCCGCTCACATACATATGATGTGCCCATACGACGAAGCTTAGTGCTGCGATGATGACGATCGCCCAGACCATCATCCGGTAGCCGAAGATGTTCTTGCGCGCATGGGTGCTGATCAGATCCGAGACGATGCCAAAGGCAGGAAGTGCGACGATATAGACTTCAGGGTGGCCGAAGAACCAGAACAGATGTTGGAACAGGATGGGACTGCCGCCCCCTTGCTTCAACTGTTCGCCCATCTCGACGATGGCGGGCATGAAGAAACTGGTACCCAGCAACCGGTCGAACAACATCATGACAGCGGCGACGAAGAGGGCCGGGAAGGCAAGCAGCGCCATGACGGTCGCAGTGAATATACCCCATACTGTCAATGGCATTCTCATCAGCGTCATGCCCCGGGTGCGTCCTTGCAGCACGGTGACGACATAATTCAGCCCACCCATGGTGAAGCCGATGATGAACAGGATCAGCGATGACAGCATCAGGATGATGCCCCAATCACGCCCTCCCGGCGTCCCCGATAAAAGAGCCTGCGGCGGATACAGCGTCCACCCGGCGCCCGTCGGCCCGCCGGGCGCAAAGAAGCCGACGACCAGGACGATGACTGCGAGCAGATAGAGCCAATAGCTCAGCATGTTCGCATAGGGGAACACCATGTCGCGGGCGCCGAGCATCAAGGGGATGAGATAGTTGCCGAAACCGCCGAGGAACAGTGCCGTCAGCAGGTAGATCACCATGATCATGCCGTGCATGGTGATAAACTGATAATAATGTTCCGCGTCGATAAACGAAAAATAGCCGGGAAACCCGAGTTGCAGCCGCATCAGCCAGGACAGCACCAACGCCACCATGCCGATCGAGATAGCGGTCAAGGAGTACTGAATGGCGATGATCTTGGCATCTTGGCTGAAGACATATTTCGTCCACCAGCTTTTCGGATGATAAAGCTCCACGTCCTCGACTTCAGCGGGCTGGATGACCTGCCCAGCGCCGGATCCAATGTCGACCATATTCCATCCTCCCTGTTCCCTCCGATGCGGCTTTTCCCCTCAAGTACGCATGGCATTTATTTGGCCGCCGACTTTTCCGCGGACGCCAGTGATTTCGAGAAAGTCGGCTGCTGCTGCAGCCAGGCTTGATAGGCGGTCTCGGTATCGACGATGACGGTGCCGCGCATCTGCGGATGACCGACGCCGCACAATTCTGCACAGAGAACCTCGAACGTTCCTGTCCGTGTCGGCGTGAACCAATAATAGGTGACCGTACCAGGGATCATGTCCATCTTGGCCCGGAATTCCGGCACGTAGAAATCGTGCACGACGTCGATCGAGCGCAGAAGCATTTTGACCGGCTTGTTTGCGGGCAAATGAAGTTCACCGCCTTCGACGATGACGTCGTCCATTCCGGCGGGATCGCTCTTGTTCAAGCCGAGCGGATTGTCCGGGGTCACATCGCGCGTGTCCGCCCGACCGAGCCGCCCGTCGGCGCCCGGCAGCCGGAAGCTCCATTGCCATTGCTGAGCGACGACTTCAACCTCGCTGGCATCGGCCGGGACCGTAACGAACTGTTTCCACACGAAGAGGCCTGGCGCGAGCATTGCAGCCACCCCGATCGCAGTCCCCGCCGCGAGCCACCATTCCAACCGCTTGTTTTCGGCCTGGTATGCCGCCTGATTTCCGGCGCGGTGTCTGAAGCGGAGGACGCAATAGGCTATGAACAACACGACAGCCGTGAAAACAAAGCCGGTGATCCAGAACGTGATGACAATCGTATTGTCGATGTAGCTCCAGTTCGACGCGATCGGCGTCCACCACCATGGGCTAAGCAGATGGAACGCAATCGATCCCACCACCAGCAGAACGAGAATCACTACGACAGCCATCGTCTCCTCCGTGACCCGGCAGCGAATATTTCCACAATCCCATCGCGAAGCGTTTTAGTATTATCTCATGAACAAGTCAGGCGAGCAATTGCGGTAACGGCAGCGGTTCATCCCGGCAAAACGCCCGGGGCATATCGGCGCCGCGGGAACGGATCGGCGGCGTCAGGTTGCTGAGCCGAGCTCCCCGATCCAACCGGCAACGCGGGAAACAGCTCGTCCACGCTTGGCATTTCGCTATTTGGAGTACTGCTTCAGATAGGCGATCAGATTGGTAATCTCGGTATCGTCCTTCAGCCCGACGAAGGTCATTTTCGTGCCCTTCACTTTCGCCTTGGGGTCGTGCAAATAATCGCGGAGCGACGTCTCGTTCCATACGAGGCCGGCCTTGCCCGCCTCCTGCATCGCCGGCGAATAGGCGAAATTTGGATGTGTTCCAGCGGTTCTGCCGAACAGACCGTTCAGCGAAGGGCCGACCTTGTTCTGGTCGGTTTCGGCTATATGGCAAATGGCGCATTTCTTGAAAACGGTGGCCCCTGCGGTAGGGTCGCCCTCCTGCGCCGTAGCGTCAAGCGGGATGGCAATGGCGAAAAGCAGACAGATCGGAAGAAAACGGTAAGACATGGCAATCCTCATTCTCTTCATCGCTAACCCAACCAACACGACTCCCATCATGCAGATCGCAACGGCTCGGACGATGATCTCTGGGTAAATTTCCTTTGTGAATTCAAGGCATGCGGTTCGGATAGACGGGTGCAATCAATTTTCGATACAGGTACCAGGTCGAATGCCCGAGGATTGGCATGACGACCGCAAGGCCGGCAAAAATCGGGATCGTGCCGACGACGAGCAGCGCCGCGACAATCAACCCCCAAAGTGCAACTGGTCCTGGATTGGTAAGCGTAGCGCGTATGCTCGCGTCCACGGCTGCGATTGCGCCGACATCCCGATCCAGCATCAGCGGAAAGGTCACCACCGTTGTCGCCAGCACTATTATTGCGAAAATGAAACCGGCCAGATTTCCCCAAAGCATAAGTGAGAGGCCTCGCGGGGTCGTCAGCACGTCTGACAGGAAGGTCGAGATCGAGGTGAGGCCTGCCTCGTCGAAGGTCATGGTGTAGATGCGCTGTGCGATAATCAGCCAGGCGACGAAAAGCGCCAACAGCATGAGGCCCACCGCAATGATCGACGGCAGCGCCGGCGAGTGACGGACCTCCAGCGCGTGATGCCATGAGCTATCCAATCCCTGCTCGCGGCGTCGACTGATTTCATAAAGGCCAAGGGCCGCAATCGGACCAATGAGCGCAAAGCCTGATATCAAGGGATAAAGCAGCGGCAGCAGGTCAGCGCCGGAACTCCACATGGCCAGAAAAATGCCCGCGATCGGATACATAAGACAAAGAAAAACGTAATGAGATGGCTTCTCTCCAAAGTCATTAAGCCCCGACTTCAGCGCATCGACAAGATCCGCTACACCTATCTTCCGGACTTCCGGGCGCGTAAATTCACCGCTCGCACCGGCCATGACATGGAATGTCGCCATAGCGTCTCTCCTCCTACGCCATAATCCGGCTAGCGGTGCAAAGACGCCCGGCAAATTTTTATCTACACGCCAAACCGCAACCGGCTATCGTAAATCTATCAAATCTTGTTGCCTTTGTCGCCTATTCTTTAAATTAGAAAAATTAAATACTCATCATTTCTTGCGCTGCTACAACTGGCGATTTCCGGCGTGGATACCTGGAAGACGATGCTTGCCGACGGCGGTGACATTTAACCCCATTGAGCGTCCGGTAACCGGCTGGACCTGTTGTGGACCGGCATTGGATTCCGATCCAGATGCGCGCGACAAGCAATTGTTTTTGCTGAGGTGACCGGGATCACTCCCCGGCATTTATTCACGGTCATTGGCGCCTATGCCAAGACCAACTTTCCGATAAATGCCTAATTTTCCTCGGATACTGGCCAAACTGAAATCACCCGACGAATGGCGTCGCAAATATCAAACGCAAAGGTCCGATGACCAAAGTCGAATGACCGACAGCGCGTTCAATTTCTTGAGGGTGAAGCCAGTCACAAGACGGTCTCGAATAGAGGGATCAAGGCCGCTCCGATTGCGCCAGGGGCATCAATTACCTCCGCCACGGCAAGCTTGGGGACGTCGCGTAAGGCGCCATGCCGAGGTAGATTATTAATTTCAGTCCGTTCGATAAGCATTCTTGCCAGTGAATGCGGGAGTTCACCGCCAAGGACGATCAAGGCGGGGTCAAATACCGCGCAGAGCGCGTTGACGGTGCGATTATGCGCCGGTGCGACGCGGTCGACCCACTCCGCAACACCCTGCCATTGCGCCAAATCTTCGCTTTTCAAGTCCTTCAGCGTCAAGTCCGGGCGGCCGTTGGCGTGAAGATGCCGAAGCAAAAGGCTAGGAGCAGGACGCTCCTCGTAGTCCTGCTGCCCAAAGAGAACGGAAAATTCGCCCGCGTTTCCGAAACTGCCGCGAAATGGCATGCCTCCGGAAACCAGGCCGCCGCCGTAGCCATGAAGATGGGCAATATAAGCGAAATCCGCGACCTCACGGCCGACACCGAAGATTGCCTCCGCTAAAGCTGCTGTTCTGGCGACATTGTCCGCCCAGATCGGCAAGCCGAGTTTTGCTCCAAGCAAAGGAGCCAGGTCGATCAGTGACCAATGGGCGAGCGGCAGGGGGCAATTAAACGCCGACTCCAGCATACGGTGACCGGCGACGGCAAGACCAACGCCGAGGACATCCCGCCGATTGGCGCTTCGGCGGGCGAGAATGTCTTTGACCGCCGCGCCAATTCGGTCCATCTCCTCGGACAGCGAGGATCCAGCCTGTGGAATTTCCGTGTTCTCCAAAGGCTCTCCGAATCCCATGAGGCAGAGGCCGATCGAACCGACATTTATGGAGATGCCGAGCGTCAAACACCAATCCTTTTGCAGGCTTAGCTCCGGACTGGGCGGTCCGGGGCGTCGGTTCTCTGACGGGGAAAAAGCAATCATTCCTCGGTCGTGAAGCCGCGCGACAATCCTGTGCAGAGATTGCTGGGTAAGGTCGAGCGGTTCGGTCAGGTCAGAACGCTCAATCCCGGGAGATTTCCAGATCAGCCGCAACAGGTCGCGTTCGTTGCGAGAGGCAACCCGTCTAGGTTGTAAATCCCGCAAAAAATGTGCCGCAACGTGGTCTAACGGATCATACTTCATTTTCAGATCATTTTGATTTACACGGCAAGCGTGAAATCCGCCTGGAGGTGTCTTGCTTCTATCAAACTGACGAATTCAATCGCTAATTTGATGGTCCTGCTTACCTCATCAAGAACGGCCGATCCAGCCGCGATGACGGCATTTTACGGATGGCAGAGGGGATGCTGTCCGAGTGTTGGGAGCTCGATATCGGCGTTGCGGCGATCTCTGGCTTTCGTCTCGAGATCCGACAGAACCTGCTCATTCAGGCCGCCCCTTGTGGCGAACTCTCGGCTGAGCATGCTGAATGATTCCGCGTTTGGCCGGTTCGCCCGCTGTGCAAGACTTTCGAGGAGCGGAGAAAATGAGGAGATTTATCGAAAAACTTGCTGTAAGGACCAGTGGGGCGGTGGCATCGGGTCGGCGATTTCCCCACCGGCGGGCCGATGAAGGCGCGCTGGTGGTGGTCACCGATGCCAAAGCTGTCACTGCAGTGGAAGTCGCGGCAACTGTCGAGGCAGGCGGCTGCGATTGCTTCCAGCTTGAGGCTTACACAAGAAATCAGGCGAATTCATTAATTTGTTCAGGGTATTTATGGCGTTCGCATCAATGATTTTTGTCAGGATTGGTGAAGAAAAGCGATTAACCGAGGGGGAGCTTATGAATTCCAATCGAAATTTCTGTAATGCACGCCGCAATCGTCATTGGATTAAACGTTCCATATCAGCAATTTTTCTGATTGCCTTCCCGTTAGCTCTGTCTGCCAATGCGAACGCGTCTGAACTTGCGCATGCAAAGCAGAAGACCATTCAACTGTATATGAAGAAATACGAAAAGAATAATGTCGTCTTCTATAGTGGAAGTTCACTGGCAAAGACGGCTAAAATTTCTTCCGAGGAATACTTTAAGGGTGCGCCGTATGTTTGCACGCCTAGCGGCTTCGGCAGAACATCGCATTGTCACAATCGCAGTGCTTTTTGAGGTGAGCCCAGCGCTCCCGCAGACTGCTCTCGAAAGAGAATAGGGGTTGCTTCTCGGATGGTACTCGGACAGAACTGATAGCGAGCAGGCTGTCCATCCATCCTAGCGATGGCCCCTATTTGAGTATTCAACTTCAACCGGGCAGATGTTTGCGGACATTATCGCCCCGTCGCAGTTTCAGAACCTCGTCATCATGCTTGATTGGATTATGACGGAACACATACCATTTTCCGCCTGACGCTCGTTTCTGATAGATTATCCCGGCTTTCTCACGATGCAGAAAGCAGGAAACATTGCGTGCAGCAGTTTTTCCGCTGTACCATAAAGCACTCATGCAGAGCTTGCCGCGATCGGTCACGTACCAGGTGCCTTTTGCATAGGATTTTTGGGAACCCTTGTGCGACCAGGCGGTAAAATGGTTGTGGTTACGAGAGAAGAACCCTGCACCATCCTTCCAGATCCAGGAGCGCCCCGAATAGAGTCTTTTTAGAGCGGCGGCGCTCATCGGATCTGCTTGACTGGCCGCGCGTGCGGTCAGTCTATCGATTTGATGTTGTGTTGCGGCGTTTGCCGGGCCGGTCAGCAACAACATCGAGATCGCGGCGTTCAAGATGACGAAACGGAACGAAAACATTTTGTTTCTCCTTCAACTGTTCGCCGCGGCAGTCAGTTCAACAGAGGGCTGGCAACGCGCCAGTCCGGCCGACCCAGGCCATCCGGCCAGGGATAGACTTCACGGTCGTTGAAATAGACGACTGCTGTCAGGTCGGGAAATTCGGCGTGCGGTTTGGCGGCTTCCTCAGCCCATGCGTGAACATAGGCCTCATTTCCCTGATAACCCAACTCGGCAATAACGATCGGCTTCTTGAAGGCCTTGACGCGGTTGTAGCCGGGCTTGGTTGCTTCCACGAACGTCGAATCCCGTCCGAGCTTGCGTTGATCGAACGGTTGGTAGCCGAACACCGAAAGCCCGATGACATCAACATATTGATTGCCGGGATAGTAGGCTTCGAGCCCCTCTTTTCCCATTGGCGACCACATGTACTTGGCAGACGGAAGATATTGGCGGCATACGGTGATGGCGTGCCGATATGCTTTTATATAGCCGTCCGGCTTCCAGTAGGCCCAGGTGAATTGCCCGTTCTTTTCATCCATTTCCTGAGCCCAGCGGATGGTGACGGGCCTGTCGAGCTTGGCTGCCGTGGAGCATATCGCTGCCATGTTGGCATCGTAGCGACCCGCCAGAATTCCGTTGAGAAGATCGTCCGGTGCCACGCGCCAGTCGCGGGCCCAGGACCAGGGCTCAACCGTAATCAGCAATGAACGGCCGCGCTTGCGTGCATAGTCATTTGCCGTGCTCAGGGTTGAGAGATCGACATCCTCCCAAGGGAGGAAGAGATGCTCGATCTTGGGGTCGGGGTCATTGGTAAAGTCCCCATTTGGGTCATAGGCACCGGAAGCAAGCGATTGCGGTGTGATGATCGGCCTCTTGTCGTGGAACAGGCTCTCGGCCCGTGCGTCAAGAACATCGCCGGCCGCGTAGACTGCGCCGCAGAGCGCGACGGTGCCAAGCATAGCTGCCGTTAGTTTGGTTAGGGTTCTCATTGGATTGACTCCTCCTTATTCGGTCTTGTGCGCGTCTAAGGTGGCTTTCACCACCTCTAGTCGCTGCGAGACCAGATCGTCGGCGATTAATTTCGCCGCCTCATCGGTTTGTTTGGCTACAGCGTGGCGAAACACGTACCAGGCCCCGCCTGCCTCACGCTTCTGGTAGATAGTCCCATCCTGAATTCGATGAATGAAGCAGGTTTTGGCTGGAAACTTGCCGTTTGTCGCATGCCAGGCCGCCTCGAAGCACAAGAGGCCTGTATCCGTCACGATCCACCGACCTTCAGCCCAGGATTGGCCTCCTGTTCCGTCGACCCAGGCGGAAAACCGGCGATCGGTATTCTGCATTCGCCCGGCGCCATCGGGCCACTGCCAGGTTTTGTCACGATAGAGCGTGTAGAGTTCGAACGCCGTCATGAGCCTTGTACCTTCAGGCAGTTTTGTGCCTGCAACGGCGGCGGTAGCATTGCTCCACCCTGCAATTCCCATGGCGATAGCGAATGCCGTCGCTGTTACACGGGCAAAGGTGGTCTTGTTGTTTGATGGCTTCATCTTATTTCCCCCGCATTGCAATTGAGACGAGCTCTACCGTTTCTGTTTTGACTGCCTGCTGTCTGTCTCGTCGCTTGACGATTTCCTGTAGGCTGCCGTCGGTGCTGGCAGGCCGGCCCACGGCCGAAATGTGAAATCCGAGTTCTTCGGCGGCGTCCGCGTCCAAGGCGTTTCTCAGGTCTATGAGGACCGGCTGGCGCAGGTGATGTTTGAGCTGAACCAGGTCGATTTTCTTGATGGTCTCCCACTCCGTCACGACGACGGCAGCATCGGCATTCCATGCGCATTCATAGGGATCTTCAAAGAAGTCGACTCCGTCGAGAACCTTTGCAGCATTCTCGATGCCGACGGGATCGTAGGCCCGGATGCGGCCTCCCATACGCTGCAGCGCTTCGATGAGCGGCACCGAAGGTGCATCACGCATGTCGTCGGTGTCGGGTTTGAAGGTGAGGCCAAGGACAGCGATGGTCAGACCGTCTATGTCTCCGCCAAATGCCTCTGCTACCTTTAGCGCCATGCGCCGCTTGCGTGCGTCATTGGCAGCAACGGTTTCCTCTACGATACCAAGTGTTACCCCGTAATCCTCCGCCGTCCGCAGAAGCGCCAGGGTATCCTTCGGAAAGCAGGAGCCACCATAGCCGGGCCCGGCTGTGAGGAAGCTCGCGCCAATGCGTTTGTCGAGCCCCATGCCGAGCGCCAGGTCGCTCACATTGCTGCCCACCTGTTCGCACAGATCGGCCAGCTCGTTGATGAAAGTGATCTTGGTGGCCAGAAATGCGTTCGCGGCATATTTGATCAGTTCGGCAGTGCGCCGCATGGTGATGATAACGGGCGTATTCTGTAGCGTGACCATGCTCTCATACAGTTCGATGAGGCGCTTGCCTGCCCGCTCGTCTTCGACACCAATGACGACGCGATCCGGTGCGAGGAAATCACTGACGGCGACGCCTTCGCGCAGGAATTCCGGATTGGAGGCAATGGAGAAGGTGTCGGCCTTGCGGACCGAGCCGATGATCCTCTGCACCACATCCCCGGTTCCGACAGGCACCGTCGATTTCACCACCACAACCGTGTCGTCGGCAATGAGCGACGCGAGCTCGCGCGCTGCCATATAGACGAAGGAAAGATCGGCATCCTCGTGACCGGCGCGTGTCGGCGTGCCGACGGCTATGAAGACGATGGCGGCTCCTTTGACTGCTTCGGCCAGGTCGCAGGTGAAGTCCAGCCGTCCCGCGGCGTAGTTTCGTTTGACCAGGTCGTCGAGGCCGGGCTCATAGATCGGCATCCTGCCTTGTCGGAGGCCGGCAATCTTTTGAGCGTTCTTGTCCATGCAGACGACATTGTTGCCCCATTCGGCAAAGCATGTGCCGCTGACCAAGCCTACATATCCAGTTCCAATAACAGCTATTTTCATCTGAGTTCGCGCCAATGGCGTCCTTCTTTTCATGAACCGTTGTTGTCGGTGTCGCTCAGCCGCCAGCGCGGATTGAACGTCAGCCTGTGCAATCCGCGTCCGCCGATTCCGGCGCCCGCTACCGAGAAGCGATCTTCGAACAGCATGTAGCCGTCCGTATTCCAGGCCAGCGACCGGATGCCGTCATGGCCATGTTCGATGGTGCCCACACATGGCAAGGCGATCAGGGCGAGCAGACTGCTGGCGAGCACCGGACGATAGAAACGCCTGCTCACGCACACGGTGTTTTCGCGCATGTGCTGTAGGATGATGACGAGCAGGAGCAGCGTGTAGATGGCGGCATTCAGCGTGGCGAAGATGTAAAAGCCGCCGGTTTCTTCCGCTGTAGCGACGGATAGTACCGGGAGGATGGAAATCAGCGACAGCAGACCGTAAGCCGCCAGGATTCGCAGAGGCAGCGGATCAACTTCGGACGTGCCCTTCGGCGTGACGCGAAAATCCACGAAAGATCCCGTTGCCCAGTCGCGAACGGCTGCCAGGCCTCCGGCGAGCGCCCACGGCCAGCGGGCGAACAGAAACAGCGTCATTTCCCAGCTGAGGATCTTGGCGTCCACCGGCCTGAACGTGCCGGTGCTGCGCCAGCGATAGGCGAACAGGATCAGCAGGACCGACTGCGGTACGAAGTGCAGCAGAAAACCGGGGTAGGAGACGTCAACGAAACTCCTTCCGCGGAAAAGCGCAATCACGGGCAGGATAAACATCAGCCCCATGAACAGCGAAAAAAGAGAATACCAGAGCTGGGAAAACAGGAACTGGACCTTGAGGCGCAGCGGCAGTCGTCCGATCAGCTTCGGCGAATATTGCAGCAAGATCATCATCAGGCTGCGCGACCATTGGAACTCTTGCGTAATGAGATCGGCGAAGGTGCGCGGACCGTCGCCATGGGCTATGGCATCGAGCGCATGAACGCCGCGCCAGCCGTGGGCATTCATCATCAGCGTGGTCGAATGATCCTCAGCCAGTTCAGGGCCAAGGCCGCCGATGTTCTGCAGGGCGACGGTGCGAATGGCATAGTGCGAGCCGATGCATAGCGGCGAGAGCCCGCCATTGAATCCAGCCTGGAGCGATCCATGCATACTGGCTTCCGCATAGAGGCGCCCACGCGCCGACCAGCTTTCCCGTGCGTTGTAATCGCAAATGCTGGGCGCGGACACATAGCCGACCGCCGGATCGGCGAACGGGCGCAGCATCTGGAAAAGATACCCTTGTTCGGGCACATGATCGGCATCGAGCTGGACGACGAAGTCATAGCCTTCATAACCGTAATGATCGTAGAAGAAGGCGAGGTTGCCTTCCTTGCATCGGGTGCGCCGCGGCCATGTCTGACGGTGATAGTCTTCACGCCCCTTGCGGGTGGAAACATGAACGCCATGCCTATGGCACCAATCGAGCGTCGCGGGTGAAGGATCTTCGTCGGCAAGCCAGGTGTCGTGCGGCACCTCTTGCTCCAGCATGGCGCGCAAAGTCCGCGCCACCACGGCAAAAGGCTCCGATGGTGCCTTCGTCACCACCATGGCGACGCGGCTGCCGGCGGGCAGGCGCAAGCGCCCGTGTGGCTTCCGGGCACGATAGAATACCACGATAAAATAGGCGGGAATGATTGTGACCCAAGCCAACACCAGTGTCACCAGAATGGAGCCGGAGAGGTCCACATAATGTGCTGGTTCGAACCACCAACGCCAGAAATAGACGAGCGCAGCAGCCCATAATGCGGCGCCGACCAAATATTCGGCGCGTCGATAGCCTTGCATGATCGGCGTCATCAAGGGTTCGTCCTGCGGGACTTGAACCTGTGTCTTGTAAGGGTTCATTGCCGCACCTCCAGTCCGAAGAAGGGGGCAGCAGTTCGAATGATCGTCTCTATATCCGAATAGAGAGCCCGGAAGCCGAGCTTCTCGGCGGCAAGGTCCGAAGCTGCATAAAGTGCGGGTGGATCGCCTGCCCGACGGGCACGCATTGCGACAGGGACCGGGTGCCCGCAAACGCGTCCGATCGCATTCACAATTTCCTTGATGGAGGTTCCGTGTCCGGTGCCCAGATTAACGGCAAGGTCGGCGCCGCCGGCCAGCAGATATTCAACCGCCAGCACATGGGCCCGCGCAAGATCGACGACATGAATGTAATCGCGGATGCATGTGCCATCTGGCGTGTTATAGTCATCACCGTAAACTTCAAGAACGTCGATGGAGCCGGATGCCGCCAGCAGTGCGCGGGGGATGAGATGTGTCTCCGGATCATGCAATTCACCGAGTTCCCGTTCCGGATCCGCTCCGGAAGCATTGAAGTAGCGCAGCGCCACATAGTGCAGCCCATAAGCCGCCGAATAATCGGCGAGCATGTGCTCCGCGATCAGCTTCGTCCGGCCATAGGGATTTATCGGGCGCCTGGTCTCGCATTCGCGGATCGGCAGATGATCAGGAGTGCCGTAGACCGCGCAGCTCGACGAAAAGATCAGTTTGTCCGCACCCGCGCGCCGGCAGGCCTCCAGCAATGAATGCGTGCCGTTCACGTTGTTAGCGTAGTATTTTGCCGGGTTTTCGACAGACTCGCCGACATAAGCCGAAGCAGCGAAATGTATGACCGCTACAGGGCGATAGGTCTCGATCGTCTCGGCAAGAGACTGCGTGTCGAGAATATCCCCCTCGATGAAAGGCCCCCAGCGCACCGACGACAGATGGCCCGTCGAAAGATTGTCATAGACAATCGGCTCGAAGCCTTGCTTGTACAGGAGCTTGGCGGTGTGGCTGCCGATGAAGCCGGCGCCACCCACAACGAGTACTCTGCGTCTGGACATCACGCAACCTCGACAAGCTCGCCGCTGGGCCGAACCAGTTGACGTTCGAAATAGGAAACGGTGGACTTCAGGCCATCTGTCAACGCAACCGACGGCTCCCAGCCCAATTCCCGTTTCGCAACCGTGATATCTGGGCGACGCTGGCGGGGATCGTCGATCGGCAGTGTCTTGTAGACAATTTTCGACGAGGATCCCGTCATCGTGACAATCTGTTCGGCAAGCTCGCGCACGGTAAATTCGACCGGATTGCCAAGATTGACCGGGGTATGAATAGCCGACTGGTCACCCATCAACCGGACGAAGCCCTTGATCAGATCATCGACGTAGCAGAAGGAGCGTGTCTGCGAGCCGTCGCCATAGACGGTAATATCCTGCCCCTTGAGGGCTTGGACGATGAAATTGGAGACAACGCGGCCGTCGTCAGGGCGCATGCGCGGCCCATAGGTATTGAAGATGCGCGCAATCCGGATATCGACGCCATACCTTACGTGAAAGTCGCGGAAAAGCGTCTCTGCAGAACGCTTGCCTTCGTCATAGCAGGAGCGTGGACCGAAGGAATTGACGTTACCCCAGTAACTCTCCGGTTGCGGGTGCACCTGCGGATCTCCATAGACTTCCGAAGTGGAAGCCTGGAATATCCGCGCTTGATGACGCGCGGCGAGCTCCAGAAGATTCAGCGATCCGAAAACGCATGTTTTCATCGTATGGATTGGGTCTGCCTGATAGTGCGGCGGCGAGGCCGGGCAGGCTAGATTGTAGATCTCGTCCACCGGCACATCGAACGACGAGATGATGTCGTGGCGGATGAAACTAAACGTGTCGAAGCGCAGCAGATGCCATAAATTTTCCATCCGTCCGGTCGAGAAATTATCTACACAAATGACTTTGTGACCGGCATGTAATAGGTGGTCGCAAAGGTGCGAACCAAGAAACCCTGCGCCTCCTGCAACAAGAATTGTGCGTCTTTCTGTATTTTCCAGAGACAAAGTCGTAGATTTGAACGCGATGTTCATCAAACCCTCCCAACAAACTTAACTAACGACCAAAGATCACAGGAAAAAAGACTTGATAGTCTTCACCTATATGTATCCGTGGCGGGAAATTATTGTCTCAATTTCCGATTATAATTTACTAATATTTAAGGAATGTGTCGTTATCCGGGAATTCTAAAAGTTTGCAATCTGTCCATTTATTCGTCTGGATCTGATTTAATTTAGATAGCCGATTGAACCGCATCAGTGCAATTTTATTGCAATTTTCGATGGTTAAAATGATAGAGCATATTGAATTTATTATATAATTAAGAATAATTCGAATTTTTTACTATGAAATAGATCAATATTATTCCGTGACGTTTCTCAAGTTGAGCCACTACTCGATCAGATTGGCAATCCGATCGGACAATTTACTGTTCGACGGTGCCTATGACGGAAAACCGGCATACGACGCAGTTATCGATGATAGCGGGGCGGCGGCCATCGTCATTCCGCCTCGCGCCAACGTGGTCAACCAATCGACGACGGACGTGTCGGACAAAGGGACCGGCATATCGCTGCTATCAGCAGAGGCGGCCAGATGAAATGGCAGGGTTCCCGCGGCTACGGAAAGCGTTGGCTGCCCGAGACGGCGATAGGGCGATACAAGTCCGTCATCGGTTGCCGTCTGCGGGCACGGTCGCTGACTGGTGAGCAGACCGAAATCGCCATCGGCTGCGCCGCCCTCAACCGAATGCTTGACTGCGCGCGCCCGAAATCCGTCCGTCGTAGGGTCGATTGCATAATCAGCCGTTTCAAAGGTCGCCATTCCCCTTAAGGCCCGATCCGTGCACCAGCGGCCGAGACTAGGCAAATACCGCGACGAGAACGGACAGCCAGATCAAGACGACTCCCAGCGCCAACGCTCGCCTGGCGGCTACGACCTTCTCCTCGCCCTCTTCGGCAACAGGGGTCGTGACAATCCAAGGCACCGAGCCAAGCGCTGCAAATCCGATGAGCGCCAAAATCACGACGACATAGTCGAAGCTGCGCCAGTGCCCGGGCTCATACACACCCCAGTAGCCAAGGAACGCCATCCCTACCGCGAACATGGTGGCGGAGGCGGAGCAAAGTCCCGTAACAGAACCTGACGGCGCGCGCATCTCGTATCCTTTCCGTGCCGGTCAATCCATGAGACGATTTCCATGACGGCGCAAATCGCTTTCGCAAATCGGTCCCTCATGAACTCTCGCTTGATACATCTGCTTCAACGAAGAAAGGCCTATAGGGCGCTGGGAGCATATGGATCATTGAAGAAAGTGTCATCAGTGGTACATCGGAATTTTGATGCCCTGTTCTGACAAAACGCTAAGTACAGGTCTCCTCAGGCGGGCGTTGCTGAAGAATTTTGGCATGTCACGCCATCGGATAGGGTGTGTAGACCGTTCGTCGAGAAGATTCAGTGAGAATACCAGCGGTGAAATACACGCGATTTTTGGCCAAAGCCGATCTGGCAATAACTCAGTCTACGCCCTTTATACTCAGAAAGGATGATGAGCATTCCAGAATTGCCTATGCTAAAACATAGATAAGCCTGGAGGGTGGGATGTTGTATCTGCGCCACGCCGCGACCGTTGTGCTGAGCGTCATGCTGCTCGCACCGTTGTCTTCGAACGCCGCCGAGAAGGTCGGCCAGGCTGTGCTGATTAATACCGAAGTTACGGGCGCAGGCGGTCCGCTGGCGGTCGACGACCCCGTCCACCGGGACGAGCAAATTCGTACCTCCCTTTCGGGCCTTGGGCAGTTCACATTTCGAGACGGCACGAGACTGGCTGTCGGAGCGGGTTCGTCGGTTATCATCGACAAATTCGTTTTCGATGACTCGGGCTCAGTCAAAAAACTTACCATAAATGCCGCAAAGGGCACTTTTCGCTGGATGAGCGGACATTCAAACTCTTCGGCGTATCAAATCGTGACGCCCGCCGGAACGATCGGGGTGCGCGGGACGGTATTTGATTTTTATGTTGGGGCTAACGGCACGACGGCGGTCGTTCTTCTGAATGGCGCCGCACAGTTTTGCGGCGCGGGTGGCTGCAGGCAGTTGAAGCAGCAATGCGACTGCGTTGTCGCTAAACGCAATGGTCAGATAAGCGATCCCCGCCGGGTCAACCGCGACATTCTCAAGACGCTCGGCAACCAGCGAGCTTTGCCGTTTCTGTCCGGGGATCAACAACTTTCGGGACGAATGGGTTTTGGCGGCAACTGCGGTCTGTCGACGGCGATGAAAGATCGGCCCAACGGCGTATCTCCACGCAGCGTTCCGGCAAACAATCCTGCTCCGGCACAGCCCGATACACCCAGCGTATCCCACACGCCGGAATCGCCACGCACCGAGGCGCCTGCTGCTCCGCAGGAAACTCCCAGCACGCCGAATGTTCCAAATCCGCCAAGCACGCCTGACAAACCGCAAAAGCACGACGATGACGGCGATCATCATCACGATCATCATCATGGCAGAGGCGACCACGGATGGGGTGATCACAATCCGGGCGACCGAGACAGCGATGGCCATGACGGCGATCATGGCGATCACGACGGCGGGCACCACCGTCGGTAGCACAGGCGGAATTGCGGACGACGGCTGCAAATCAGCTAGATATCGGCCGCCTTGTCTGCGGGCTCGTCGACGAAGTGTCCGGCTCGGCGCGAAATCTGGCCGTAAAACTCCTGCAACAGTCCTGTCGTCACGACCTGCGCCTTGAGTTTTGCGGCGCCGACAAGTTTGCGGCTGCTCGTCGACCGTGTTCGCAGGGCAGCGACAAGTCGCCTGTGCATGGCCTCAAGTTCGGCGAAATCAGCAGATTTTGCCAGGCGCGCATCACCGACCACCGCAAAAAGTTTGGTTCGCATACTCTTACCCTTCAGCATCAACGCTCCTGCCTCGAGCAGGGCGCAATCCGGCAGCAGGCGTGCTGTCGGTTCGGATACCAGAATGTCGAAATTGATGTCCTTGCAGGTAGATTCGATACGCGCGGCAATATTGACGGCATCGCCGACCGCGGTGTAGTTGAAGCGTGTCTCGGCGCCCATATTGCCGACGCATGCAAGCCCCGTATGTATGCCGATCCCTATTCCGACCTGCCGCGCGTCTCCGAAACCGAATGCATCGCTGTTGTTGAGGCGGGCGAGCGTTTCCCGCATGCCCAGGGCTGCACGTACGGCCTTGCCGGCATGGTCGGAGACGTCGACGGGAGCGTTCCAGAAGGCCATGATCGAGTCTCCGATGAATTTGTCGAGCGTGCCTTCGTTGACGATGACATGGTGGCTCAGCGCATCGAGCAGTGTGTTCAGAAACGCGACGACGGCGCTCGGTGTCATCTCCTCGCTGATCTGGGTGAAGTTTCGCACATCGACGAACATGACGGTCAGCTCGCGCTCGTCTCCTCCAAGGCGCAGGGCATTGCGCGTATGCTCGATGCGATGGAGCAGCGATGGTGAGAGATAGTGGCCGAAAGCTCGCCGCACGTCGCGCCGTTCCCGATCGATCACGAGAAAGCGGAATCCCGTCGCAGCGAAATGCGTGATCGATCCGGCGACGATCGGTGCCAGCGGGTCGAAGAGAAGCCCCCCATAAAGGAAGGCAAGCCAGGAGGCCACAAGGGCAAAAGAGGTAATCAGCAGGCCGCACGCAAGTGCGACGGCCGGATTGACGAAGGTGGTGAGGATCACCAGAAGGCCGCCCAACACGGCGATGGACAGGATTTCCATCCCGTCTGCCCAATCCGGCCGGGAAAGGAAGCGGCCTGAAAGGATCTGCTCGACGATCTGCGCGTGGATGGAGACACCCGGCACGTTTTCACCAAGGGCCGTCGTGCGGACATCCTGGAGCCCGGAAGCAGAGGTTCCGACGAAAACGATACTGCCTTCGATAGCGGTTCTGATATCGGCGGAGGCGTCTCCGGTCGCGAGTACCTTGCTTGCCGAAATATACCGCTTTGTGGTGTCGGGGCTGACATAGAGCCACAGCTCTCCCGCCGCCGTTACCGGCACCACGAAATCCCCGATCTTGACCCGGGTCAATGTATTCGGCCTGTCCGGCGCGGCGTCGAGTACGTAGGTGGAGGCCCCCTGTGCGACGCGGAGCGCTTCGAGCGCTAGATTGGGGTAGAGCTGCTTGCCGTCGCTGAGGAAAAGCGGAACTGCGCGCACCACTGCCGATGATGCACCCGGATTGAGGCTGATATGACCGAGTCCGGCGGCATTGGCTTCCAATTGCGGCTGCAGCGGCGTCGCGGCCTTGATTGCGGGCGGCGCACCGAATGGACTTTCGCCGGTATAGGCAAAGCCTGCCTTCACCGATGGCAGATAGTTTCCCTGGTTGGAGAGGCCGAAACCCAGCACCATCGGCCTTCCCGACAGCGATCGGGAAAAAATCTCATCGTTGTCCGGTAGCTTGCCCAGCAGTGAGGGATCAATGCCGGTGACATCGCGAACGACATTGCGAGGCGACAGGCGGTCGGGCTCGGCGAAGAGGATATCGAAAGCGATAGCCGACGCGCCCATATCGGAAAGCCTGTCCACAAGAGCGGCAATCCGGTTTCTCGGCCAAGGCCATTGACCGAACTCGCGCAGTGACGCTTCGTCTATGTCGATGACCCGGACAGGCTGGTTCTCAAAGGTCCGGGGCACCAGGCGCTGATACTGGTCAAATGTCAAATCGCGGGCGAGCCTTAGCAACGGAGGATCGCTTGCCCGCAGGATCGTCAATGCTGTGACGAAGGCCAGGCCGATAACGACGCCAATTTGCTGCGCACGCGTGACCATTATGGTGTCAGCCCCTTTGCCCTGCACCCCTCGGCAATAAGTAGCGATTAGAAGAAATACGAAAATCTATTGGTCTGCTGCTGCGCCAAGGAAGAATATGCTGCCTTGTTCCAGGGAACGATGCAATGATCAAAGTATCGAAGGGCATCGTAAAGTTATCAGGTCGGCGATTGATCTGCGCGAATCTTTTAGCATGACACAAGCCGCGGGTGATCCACTTTATCGCTACCATCGGTTTCCGACTGATCGCACCAGACTATGTGTCTCTGAGCGGAGAAATCCCGCCGGCACTTTGCCGGAGAAATCCGCATGCGATCCGCCGGTCGGTTTGGCGACAAGTGGCACATTGATGGGGCCATCATCCGCCCCGGATGGGAAGAGAGTGCAGTTCGTCTCGTCGATGTTCTGCTCGCCGAACTATCCCGCAGGACGGCCGAGGACAGTGTCAGCTGTCGGAACGGTCCCGTCGGTCGAAAAAGCTTGTTGCCGTGTGCCGGCCCATGCATTTCAGTAGGACGGAGTAACGTGACGCAAGGCCGTAACGGCGGTGCGGTAGTAAACGCCGGTGAGCTGCGGCGGCAGCCGCGCAAAGGACGTCGAATGGATAGCTTGCCCCGAAGGATATACTCGTTCCCGCCGTGTTCGGTGTGTCGCTTGTCGTTCTCGCGCTGCTGGGCGCCATTGGCGCTGGGGCTGGAGGCGTCCAGATAGTAAAACCCACAGTCCGCGTTGCTTTCTGGGGTGCTATCGCGATGGCCGTTACCGCGGGTGTCGGTGCGCTGATAGGCAACTCCGTGTAACGCCGCTATTGAACTAGAGCATTTCCAGGAAAAGTGCGAAGCGGTTTTCCGTCTGGAATGCGTAAAGAAACAAAACGCTCTAGGTGACCGACTCATAAGATCGGAGCCAAATTCGAATTGAGGCTAGCTGGACGGATGCGAGGAAGTTGTCGTCGCGTTTGTCGTATCGGGTTG